>NZ_JBEYSG010000011.1:98638-152716 GCF_040642635.1 Micromonospora sp. NPDC047793
GTCGGCGGCCGAAGGGAGAACCGTGGCTAGTGTGATCGACCTGCGGTCGGACACGGTGACCCGGCCGACCGCCGGGATGCGGGAGGCGATGGCCACCGCCGAGGTCGGTGACGACGTCTACGGTGAGGACCCGACGGTCAACGCGCTGGAGGCGGAGGTCGCCGCGCTGTTCGGGCACGAGGCGGCGCTGTACTGCCCGAGCGGCTCGATGGCCAACCAGATCGCCCTGCAACTGGTGGTGCCGCCCGGTGCGGAGTTGCTCTGCGACGCCGACGCGCACGTCATCACGTACGAGATGGGTGCGGCTGCCGCGTACGGTGGGATCACCTCGCGGACCTGGCCTGCGGTGGGCGCGGAGATCGACCCCGACGTGGTCGCCGGCATGGTCCGTCCGGACGGCTACTGGGCGGTGCCCACCCGGGCGATCGCCGTGGAGCAGACCCACAACCGGAGTGGCGGCGGGGTGCTCCCCCTGGACACGCTCCGCGCGCTGCGGGAGGTGGCCGACTCGGCGCAGGCGGCGCTGCACTGCGACGGCGCCCGGATCTGGCACGCGCACGTCGCCGACGGGGTGCCGCTGGCCGGGTACGGTGCGCTGTTCGAGACGCTGTCCGTCTGTCTCTCCAAGGGGCTCGGCGCACCGGTCGGCTCGCTGGTGATCGGCAGTGCCGAGCGGATCGACCGGGCCCGGTCGATCCGGAAGCGGATGGGTGGCGGGATGCGCCAGGCCGGCATTCTGGCCGCCGCCGGACGGTACGCCCTGGCCCATCATGTCGAGCGGCTCGCCGAGGACCACGCGAAGGCGGCCCGGCTGGCCGAGGCGATCGCCCCGTTCGGGGTGCTGGCGAATGTCGCGCGGACCAACCTGGTGCCGTTGGATCTGACCAAGGCGTCCCTGGACGCGCCGACGCTGGCCGCCGCGGCCCGTGCCGACGGTGTGTTGATCTCGGTCCTCGGCCCGCGTACCGCCCGGCTGGTGACCCACCTGGACGTGAGCGACGACGCCGTGGACCAGGCGGCCACCGTGCTCACCCGCATCCTGCGTCGCTGACCCGCCCGCCGCCGCGTTCGCGCGGGGCGAAGCGGCGGGTACGGCCGGAGACCGGGGGAGCCGGTCAGGCGGGGGCGAGGCGGCGCAGCGTGGCGATGTCGGCGGCGTGGCCTTCGTACCCCTCGGTGGGGGTCTCCACCAGGATCGGCACGCCTGCGGTGGCCGGGTGCCGCATCAGCTCGGCGAAGGCGGGCTCGCCGATCGTGCCCTTGCCGATGGTCTCGTGTCGGTCGCGGGTGGATCCGCACAGGTCCTTCGAGTCGTTGGCGTGCACCAGCCGCAGCCGGTCCGCGCCGACGGTGGCCACCAGGACGTCGAGCGTCTCGGTCATCCCGCCCTCGGCGGCCAGGTCGTGCCCGGCCGCCCAGGCGTGGCAGGTGTCGAAGCAGACGCCGAGCCCGGGGTGGCGGTCCACCGCGTCGAGGTAGGGCCCGAGATGCTCCACGCGGCTGGCCAGGGACCGGCCGCCACCGGCACTCGGTTCCACCAGCAGCATCGGCCCGCCACTGGCGGCGGCCGAGTCCAGCAGCGGCAGCAGCGACTCGCGTACCTGCCGCATGGCTGTCTCGGTGTGTCCGGCGTCGACCGCGCTGCCGGCGTGGAACACCACCGCTCGCGCGCCGATCGCGGCACCCCGGCGCAACGCGTGGGCGAGGGTCTGCACCGAGCGCTCGACCGTGGCCTGCGTCGGCGACCCCAGGTTGACCAGCAACGACGCGTGGATGTACGCGGCCACGCCGCGTTCGGCACAACCGTCGCGGAACAGCGCGTCCTGCACCGGGTCACCGGTCGGTGTCGCCCAACCCCGGGAGTTGCCGACGTAGACCTGCGCCACCTCGGAGCCGGCCGCGTCGACGTACGGCAGTGCCGCCTTCGCCAGCCCACCGGAGGCGGGCGTGTGCGAGCCGAGCGGCCGGTGGCCGGGGTGTGCGGCCGTCATCAGAAGCACCCGATGGTGATCTGGCTGCCGGGCGGCACCTGGGCGTTCTCGCTCGGGTTCTGGAACCGGGCGACGGCGTTCGGGTTGAACTGCACGGACACCTGGAAGCCCTGGCTCTCCAGCACCTGCTTGGCCTGCTGGCAGGGCAGGTCGACGACGCGGGGGACGGTCACCTGCGGTGGTCCCTTGCTGACCTCCAGCCGGACCTGGGCGCCCTTCTCCACTCCGCTGCCGTCGGCCGGACTCTGCCCGAGCACCTCGTCACGGGGCTTGTCGGAATCCTTGTAGGTGGGCTCGACCAGCACCAGACCGAGCTGGCCGATGATCCCGCGAGCCTCGTTGAGGCTCTTGCCGACCAGGTTCGGCACGGTGATCGGGGCCCGTCCCTTGCTGAGGAAGACGGTGATCTCCTGCCCCGGTTTGACCTCCTCGCCGGCCTCCGGCTTGGTGGCCACCACCATGCCCTCGGGCAGGCCGTCGTCGAACCGGGCCGCGCCCTTGACGACCTCGAGTTGTGCGTTGGCCAGGTCCGCCTCGGCCAGGTCGAAGTCCTTGCCGACGACGTCCGGCATCGGGAACCGGTCCGGTCCCAACGACAGGGTCAGGGTCAGGGTGCCGCCCTTGAGGATCCGGGCGGCGGAGGCCGGCTCCTGCGCCAGCACACCGTCGCGCGGGACCTCGCCGTCGTGCCGTGGCTCGGCGTAGCGCACCGTGAAGCCGCCCTGGGACGCCTGGGACTCCGCCTCGGCCTTGCTCATGCTCACCAGTTCCGGGGCGGTGGTGTACCGGCCGACCCCGAACCACCAGCCACCGAGCGCGGCGACCAGCCCGAGCACCACCACGACGGCGGCGATGGCCAGACGTCCGCCGGAGTCCCCGCCGAACAGGCGGGCCCGCAGCGCGGCCACCTGGGCGGGCAGTCCGCTGCCGCCGCTCGGCGCGGCCCGGCGCCGGCCCCGGGGCGGGGGGCTGCCCTCGGGCAGCCGGGCCCAGGGCGGCCGCTCGGGCGGGCGGACCGTCGAGACCACCATCGTGGGCTGGGAGACCACCGGCCCGTCGGCGAGCGACGGCAGCATGGTGGTGTGGCTGTTCGCGGTGCCGAGCCCGTCCCGGGCCACCTGCACCTCGGCCAGCAGGGCGGCGGCGTCGGAGGGGCGGGCCGCCGGGTCACGCCGGGTGGCCCGGGCCACCAGGTCGTCGAGCACCCTGGGCAGGCCGGGGACCAGCGTCGACGGTGCCGGGACGTCCCGGTCGACGTGCTGCCAGGCGATGTCGATCGGCCGGTCACCTTCGTACGGCACCCGGCCGGTGAGCATCTCGAACAGCACGATGCCCGCCGAGTAGACGTCGGTACGGGCGTCCGCGCGACCGTCGCTGACCAGTTCCGGCGCGACGTACGCCACGGTGGCCATCAGCTGGTTGCCGTTGTCGTGGTCGGTGCTGGCCTCGACGGCGCGGGCCAGTCCGAAGTCGGTGACCTTGACAACCCCGTCGACGAGGTTGGCCGGACCGCCGCTGGGTGCCTCGGCGACCAGCACGTTCTCCGGCTTGATGTCGCGGTGCACCAGCCCGGCCCGGTGGGCGGCGGCGATCGCCGCGAGCATCTGCTCGGTGATGGCCAGCGCCTCGTCCGGGTTGAGTCGGCGGCGCTCGGCCAGCACCTCGCGCAGCGTGCGACCGCGCACGTACTCCATCACCAGGTAGGGCATGCCGTCGTGGGTGCCCTGGTCGTAGACCGCCACCACGTTGGGGTGGGTGAGCCGGGCGATGGCCTTGGCCTCGTCGGTGAAGCGGTCGACGAAACCGGCCAGTCCGGGGCGTGCCGGCGCGCCGGCGGTGGCGTGAATGGTCTTCAGCGCGACGGTGCGTTCGAGCCGCTCGTCGGTGGCGGTGTACACGGTCGCCATGCCGCCACGAGCCACGCGACCGCGGATGCGGTAGCGCCCGTCGATCAGCGAGCCCAGCAACGTGTCGGCGACCTGTGTGTCCATCGGCAGGGAGTCTATGTGTCCGGGGGAAGAAGATAGAATTTCTGTGTCCAGGTGGAGATAGAACTGGATGCTACCGCCGCAACCGCCCCCGTGGGGCCACCCTGCGTACTCCGGCTGTCGCCGCCCCTGCTCAGTGCACTGACGGGAGGTCGTTGACCCGGGGGGAGGGTGGCATGGCAGGGTGGTCCGGTGACCGACTCCGTACCCGCCGAGGGCACCGCGCCCGAGGCCGGCCCCGCCGACTGGCTGACCCTGCCGGACGTCGCCGAACGGCTCGACCTGACGATCAGCAAGGTGCACCAGCTGATCCGGGATCGTGAGCTGATCGCGGTACGCCGCGACGGCGTCCGGCGGATCCCCGCCGACCTGGTGGCCAACCGCACCGTGCTCAAGCATCTGCCCGGCGTGCTCACCCTGCTGGACGACGCCGGCTACGACGACGAGGCCGCGCTGCGCTGGCTCTACGAGCCCGACCCGTCGCTACCCGGCGGCACCCCCGCCACCGCCCTCGGCGGCGACCAGGCCCGCGAGATCAAGCGCCGCGCGCAGGCTCTCGGCTTCTGACCCGCAGTCGACCCGTCACCCGGGCCGGGCCGGGCCGCCCTTCGGCTTCCGACCCGGGTGCGACCGGGACCGGCCTGCGCCCGGACCATCCGCGCCCGGACGGCCGGATCGGTCGCGGGGTCGCGCCGTTCAGTCGGCCCGGCGGGTGGCGGCGATGGCCAGGTCCACCAGGGCCTGCCGGGCCTCGGTGTCCAGGTCCACGGCGACCAGCGCGGCGAGCGCCGCGTCGGTGAGCGTGACGATGCGCTGCTCGGTGCGGGCGAGCGCCCCGGTCGAGGAGATCAGCTCACGCAGCCGGGCCACGCCCTCGGTGTCCAGCTCGGCGTCGCCGAGCCCGGCCAGCAGCAGCGCGCGCCCGGCCTCGTCGGCCGCCTCCATCGTCGCCGCGACCAGGTAGGTCCGCTTGCCCTCGCGCAGGTCGTCACCGGCCGGCTTGCCGGTCTGCGCGGGGTCGCCGAAGACGCCGAGTACGTCGTCGCGCAACTGGAACGCCTCGCCCAGCGGCAGCCCGTACGCCGAGTAGGCGATGCGGACGTCGGCGGGCGCGTCGGCCAGCGCCGCGCCGAGCAGCAGCGGCCGCTCCACCGTGTACTTGGCCGACTTGTACCGGGCGACCTTGCCGGCCCGTTCCAGCGACGTGTCGCCGGTGGCCTGGGTGACCACGTCCAGGTACTGCCCGACGGTGACCTCGGTGCGCATCTCGTCGAAGTCCGGGCGGGCGCGGGCCACCGTCCGCGGGTCGAGCCCGGCGGAGTGCAGCAGCTCGTCGGACCAGACCAGGCAGAGGTCACCCAGCAGGATCGCCGCCGCGTCGCCGAACCCGTCGGGATCGCCACCCCAGCCGGCCGACCGGTGCCGGGCGGCGAACCGCCGGTGCACCGCCGGCTCACCCCGTCGGGTGTCCGACCGGTCCATCAGGTCGTCGTGGATCAGGGCGCTGGCCTGGACGAACTCCAGCGCGGCGAGGGCGGTCACCACCGGGTCCGTGTCCACCCCACCGGCGCCCCGGAACCCCCAGTAGGCGAAGGCGGGCCGCAGCCGCTTGCCGCCGCCGAGCACGAACGCCTCGATCGCCTCGGCCACCGGCACCAGCGCGTCGTCGACACCGGTCATCCAGGTGCGGCGGGCGGCGAGGAAGTCGGCCAGTGCCTTGTCGACGCGTTGGCGCAGGCCGGCACGGTCGACGGGGGAGACAGGAGCAGCGTGGGTCACGTTCCCGACGCTAATGGGTCGGGGCCGGACACGGCGACCCACCCACCGTCCGGCGCGCCGTGGCTCACCTGCGTACCGGCCGCCCGGGGTGGGCATCGGTCACGTCCCCACCCCTGGGAAGGTGCTGGGGGTACGGGGGACCGGCCGCTAGAGTCGGTACGTGGCGCTCGGACTTCCCTCGATCCTCCCGAATTCGCAACCGGCGATCGGGGAGTTGGTCCGCGACTGCCAGCCGACCTTCTCCTTCGAGTTCGGGCCGCCCAGGACCGAGCAGGGCGAGCGGCAGCTCTGGCAGGCCATCCGTGAGTTGGAGCCGTTGCGCCCCTCGTTCGTCTCGATCACCTACGGTGCCGGCGGGACGACCCGGGACACCACGGTCGCGGTCACCGAGCGGGTGGCCACCGAGACGACCCTGCTGCCGATGGCGCACCTGACCGCGGTCAACCACTCGGTGGCCGAATTGCGGCACGTGATCGGTCGGCTGGCCAGTGTCGGGGTGCGCAACGTGCTGGCGGTCCGGGGAGACCCGCCCGGAGATCCCAACGGCGAGTGGGTGCCGCACCCGGACGGCGTGGACTACGCCGAGGACCTGGTCCGCCTGGTCCGCCGCTCCGGTGACTTCAGTGTCGGCGTCGCCGCCTTCCCGTACCGTCATCCGCGCTCGGTGGACGTCCAGACCGACACCGAGTACTTCGTCCGCAAGTGCCGGGCCGGTGCCGAGTTCGCGATCACCCAGATGTTCTTCGACGCCGACGAGTACCTTCGCCTGCGCGACCGGGTGGCCGCCGCCGGCTGCGACACGCCGATCCTGGCCGGCGTGATGCCGGTGACCAAGATCGGCACGATCGAACGCTCCGTGCAGCTCTCCGGGGCGCCGTTCCCGCCGGCCCTGGCGGCGCGGTTCGAGCGGGTCGCCGACGACCCGGAAGCGGTCCGTCGGCTCGGCATCGAGCAGACCAGCGAAATGTGCCGGCGACTGCTCGACGAGGGCGTCCCCGGGATCCACTTCATCACCTTCAACCGTTCCACCGCGACCCGGGAGATCTGGCAGAACCTGCGGGTGGGCGCCGCGACGTGACGCGGCGGGCGCGACACCTCAGCGCCGTCGGGTCGGTTGAACCGTGGTGGGCAGACAGCTGAACTGGAACGAGTACGCCGTCGCGTGGGCCCGGCTGCACGGCGGGTTCGACCCCCGGGCGGCCACCCCCGTGGTACGCGGCTGGCTCCGTTTCGCCTACCAGGTCGGTTTCCTGCTGGGCCGGCTCCGGGTCGGCCCGACCGCGGTCACCGTCTTCGGCGTACTGCTCTGCCTCTGCGTGCCACTGTTCGCCGGGCGACCGGGCGACGGACCGTTCCTGGCCGCGCTGTTCGTGCTGCTCGCCTCGGTGGCGGACAGCGTCGACGGCGCGGTGGCGGTGGCCACCGGCCGCACCACCCGGCTCGGCTACGTCTACGACTCGCTGGCCGATCGGATCGGCGAGGCCGCCTGGCTGGTGGCGTTCTGGCTGGTCGGCGCGCCGGGTGGGCTGGTCGCCGCGGCGGGCGCGCTGTCCTGGCTGCACGAGTACGTCCGGGCCCGGGCGGTCGCCGCCGGGATGCGCGACATCGGCGCGGTGACGGTGGGGGAGCGTCCCACCCGGGTCTGCGTGGCCGTCGCCGGGCTGCTGCTGGCCGGCCTGACCGGGCTGATCGACCTGGACCTGGCGGCCGGCACGATCACCATGGCGACGGCGGTGTGGGTGCTGCTGGCTGCCTTCGGCCTGGGGCAGTTGCTCTCCGCCGTCCGCCGGGCCCTGATCGACGCCGACTGAGTCGTCGGCCCGCCGGTGTGCGCGTCGGCCCGCCGGTGTGCGCGTCGGCCCGCCGGTGTGCGCGTCGGCCCGCCGGGTGCGTCGGCCTGCGGGTGTTAACAAGGGGCCCTTTCTCTACCGCAGGCGTTAAGAAGGTGCCCTTCCTTACATCCCGCCCCCTACCAGGCGGGGCCGATCTCGTCGGCGACGATCTGCGCGGACAGGGCCACCATCGGCAGGCCGCCCCCCGGGTGGCTGGAGCCGCCGACCAGCCACAGGCCGTGCGCCGCCCCCCGGTTGGCCGGGCGGAGCAGACCGCCGGCCGTGCCGTAGATGGTCCCGCCCGGCGCGCCGGTGGAGTCGGCCAGGTCGGCCGGGGTGCGGATCTCGCGGAACACCAGCCGGTCCCGGACATCCATGCCCCGTTCGGCCAGCACGTCCAGGATCCGGTCGGCGTACGCCGCCGCCAGCCCCGGTCGCCGCCAGTCCACCGCCCCGGGCGCGGTGCCGTGACGGGCGGCGTTGACCAGCACGAACCATGCCTCGTGTCCGGTCGGGCGGACCGCCGGATCGTCGGCCGCCGTGACGAAGACCGTCGGGTCGGTGGCCGGACGGGCGCGTACTCCCCGCCCCGGGGCACCGAAGATCGCGTCGAACTCGGCGTCGTAGTCGCGCGGGAAGAAAACGGTGTGGTGGGCCAGCCCGGAGTTGCCGCGTACGCCGAGCAGCAGCACGAAACCGGCCAGGCTGCGGTCGGTGAGCCCGGCCAGCCGACGCGGGTCGGGCAGCAGGTCCCGGTAGACGGTGAGCGCGTCGACGTTGGCCACCACCACGTCGGCCGGCACCGGGGCGGCCTGCCCGGCGACGCGTACGCCGTGTGCCCGCCCGCCCGCCGCGTCGATCCGGGTGACCGTGGCGCCGGTGCGGATCACCACGCCGAGGTCCAGACAGCGCGACAGCAGCGCGTCGGCGAGGCTGCCCAGCCCGCCGCGCAGATACCAGCCGCCGAAGGCCAGCTCCGCGTAGGGGACCGCGACCAGCGCGGCCGGCGCGCGGCGTGGATCGGCACCGGTGTAGGTGGCGTACCGGTCCAGCAGCATCCGCAGCCGGGGGTCGGACAGGTGGGCGCGACCCAGCCCGCGCAGGCTCTGACCGGGCCGGATGGCGGCCAGGTCACCGAGCCGCCAGGCCAGCCGGGTCAGGTCCCGGGGCGAGTCGACGCGGCGGCGCAGGATGTCGTGCTCGGAGGCCCGCCACACCCGGCCGGCGCGTCGCCACAGCCGCTGCCAGTCGGTCGCCGCCCGATCGCCGAGGACGGCGCCGATGCGGGCGGCGAACTCGGTCGGGTCGGCGCAGGAGTCCAGCACCGGCCCGCCGCCGGGGAAGACGTGCCGCACGATCGGGTCCAACGGGACCAGGTCGAGGTACTCGTCGAGCTTGGCCCCGGTCGCCTCGAACAGCTCGTGGAAGATCCCGGGCAGGGTGAGCAGGCTGGGACCGGTGTCGAAGTGGAACGGCCCGGAGGCGGTGTCGTGCGTGTACCGCCCGAGTTTGCCGCCGACCGTGTCGGCCCGTTCGAGGACGGTCACCTGGTGGCCGGTGACGGCCAGCCGGGCGGCGACCGCCAGTCCACCCACTCCGGCGCCGACGACCACGATCCGCGCCATGCGATGTCCTCCCAGAGTGGGCCTACCAGGGCCTAGCCGACCGGTCGGCCGCGCCAGGACAGGCGCCGCCGCTTGCGCAGATGGTACGACCGTACGGTCAACCAACCGAGGACCGCGACCGACACGGGGTGGCCCAGCGCGTCGGGCCAGGCCCGCCCACCGGTGGCGCGTGCGCTGACCACCCGCCCGACCACCCCCAGCAGGTACGCCGACAGCGCGAGCGCGGCCACCACCGGCGCACCGGCCAGCAGCGCGCCGACGGCGACCAGCGGCGGCGCGGTGTAGAGCAGGAGCAGCAGGGACATGACCACGGCGGCGGCGAGCGGATGCCCGAACGAGGCCCAGAGCGACTTGGTGTAACCGTCGCGCAGTTGCGGCCAGTCGTCGTACATCCGGCAGACGGCCAGCCGGGAACCGTCGGCGAGGGCGATCCGGCCGCCGGACCGTTTCACCGCCCGGGCCAGCTCGATGTCCTCCAGCACCCGGTCGGCCACCGCCGCGTGCCCACCGGCGCGCAGGTAACCGGCGCGGTCCACGACCAGGAACTGACCGCCCGCCGCGGCCAGCGACGGCCGGGGCGAGCGCTCCATCGCGCGCAGCGGCAGGAAGGTCAGCCACAACCACTGCAACAACGGCTGCACCAGCCGGTCCGCCGCCGTGCGCACCACGATCCGCGGGTACGGCGACAGCAGCGCCGCCCCGGCGGCCCGCAGCTCGGTCACCGCCGCCGCCACCGCGTACCGGTCGAGCACCACGTCGGCGTCGACGAAGACCAGCGCGGTGGTCGACGCGTCGGCGCGGTCGGCCAGTTGCCAGCAGGCGTGCGGCTTGCCCAACCAGCCCGGTGGCGGCGCGATCCCGGTGACCAGGGTGACCCGGGGATCGTCGCCGACCACCGCGCGGACCACGTCGGCGGTGCCGTCGGTGGAGCCGTCGTCGAGCACCACGACCCGCAGCCCGGGTACGCCACGCTGGGCGAGCAGGGACCGCAGGCACGGGGTCACCCGGGCGGCCTCGTCGCGCAGCGGCAGCAGCACCGTCACCGCTTCGGTGACCTCGACCGGCCCCGACGCGGGACGGCGCAACCAGCGGCCGGCGTTGACCAGGGTGTGCCCGGTCAACACGACGAGCACCCCGAACACGGCGAGCGACAGCTCGCTCATGTCGGCGCTTCGCTTCGCTGCGCGCCGCCATGAGGCACTTTCGCACTGCGTCGATGATTCGCTCGCCGGGGCTCGCTCATGTCGGCGCTTCGCTTCGCTGCGCGCCGCCATGAGGCACTTTCGCACTGCGTCGATGATTCGCTCGCTGGCGCTCGCTCATGTCGGTGCTTCGCTTCGCTGCGCGCCGCCATGAGGCACGTCCGCACTGTATTGACGATTCGCTCGCCGGGGCTCGCTCATGTCGGGACGTCGGCCCGGAGGCGGGGCGCGGTGTCGGCGCGTCCCGTGCGGCGCTGCCGCAGCAGGCTGACCGCCAGCGGCACCGCGACGACCGCCATGCCGGCCGCACCCCACAGTGCCGAGGCGGGCAGGTCGAGGAAGACCGCGTGAGCCAGCACGCTGGAGCCGTACGTCCACAGGTAGAGCGCGTACAGCGGAGTGTCGGTGGCGTCGGTGGTGTCCACGGCCGGTCCGGCGAGCGGGCGCAGCGCGCTCATCATGAGCACCGCGAACAGCAGCCAGCCGAGGTAGTTGCTGATCGGGATGCCGGGCAGGCCGGGCAGTGCCGGGGTCGGGTCCCGCCACACCCAGTGCCCCTCGGCCACCATCTGCGGGTCGAGGAAGAGGTCCCAGGTGGCCAGGCCGAGGGTGGCCAGCGCGATCCGGGTCGGCCACCGCCAGCGACCCGCCGCCACCGTGATCCGCGTGGTGAGCCGGGTCGCCACCAGCCACGCCGGCCAGGCCATCCAGGTCCAGGCCAGCGGGATGATCAGCGGTACGCCGGCCAGCTTCGGGCCGAGCTGCCCCGAGTAGTCGTAGCTGCCGAACGGAAATCCGGTGGCGACGCCGAGCGCCTCGATGGCGAACCCGCCCCCGGTCGCCGTGGCGATCAGCGCCGCAGCCGTACGCGGCCCACGCGACAGCAGCGCGTGGCCGACCGAGAGCAGGTAGCCGAGGACGACGGTGGCCACGGTCAGCCGGGCGCGGGTCGTCCCGTCGGTCAGCGGGTAGCCGATCTGGGCCAGCACCAGCAGGGCGAGCATCGCCCAGGCGTAGACCCGGGCCCGGCGGGCGGACGGCGTCATGGCTGTCCGGGACGGGCCGGCGGCGTCGGTGCCGGCAGGGGCAGGTCCCGACCGAGTACGCCGAACGGGCGCTCGTCGCCGGGGAACCGGAAGTCGCGCAGCACGTCGACGAAGCCGAACCGGCGGTACAGCCGCCAGGCGCGCGAGGTGTTCTCGTCGGCCTCCGGGGTGGAGAGCAGCGTGGTGCTGCCCTCGGCCATGGTGAGCAGGGCACGCAGTTGACCGGCGCCCAGGCCGTGCCCCTGCGCCGGGGGCCGGACGTGCAGCTCGACCACCTCGAAGCAGTCGGTCAGCCAGCGCTTCCGGTCGCCCTGCTCCAGTGCCCGCCAGACCTGGTCGTGCCACCACTGGCCGGGCCCGCCGACGTAGCCGTAGCCGAAACCGGCCAGGTGACCCTCGCTGGTCAGGCTGGCCACGGCACGGAAACCGGGTCGGCGTACGTGGGTGGCGATGTAGCCACGACGGGCCTCCAGCAGGTCGGCGCGGTATCCCATCGCCTCGCCGTAGACGGCGACCACGTCGTCCAGCCGCCGGAGGAGATCGTCCGGTGTCCACCGCACCAACCTCACGCCTGTCCACCCTTCGCCGGGTCGTCCGCGTCGCCGACCCACCCCAGTACCGTCCGGTCACCGACCACGTCACGTACCTCGAATCGCGCGAAGAGTTCCTCGGCGTACCACCGCTCGGTCGGGGTGCGGGTGATCGCGGCCCGGTGCTCCGGGTGACGGTACGCGAACGCCACCAGATCCGCCGGATCCCGCCACACGCTCACCGTGCCCTGCCAGCCCAGGGGCGCCTCGCCGACGCCGAAACGGGCCAGCAGGCCGGGCGCGGCGTGCAGGGCGGCGGCCACCGGTGGGACGGCCCGCCAGAAGGTGAGCGCCCGCGCCGGACGCAGCCGGGCCCGGGTCAGTGCCAGCACCGGGCCGTGGACCGGCCCGCCGGCGGGCTCGCCGAACGGTCGCCGACCGGACCACTCACCCCGGCTGGTCAGCGGACGCAGGTCGAGCCGGACGCCGGACCGGGCTATGTCGGCCCAGGCCCGATCCACCCGCGAGCCGGTGAACCGGGCCGCCTCGGCGGGGGAGTCCCACACCGTCAGCGCGGCCCAGCGGGTGAGGTCGGCGTCGCCCGGCCCGAAGCCGGTGCCGGTCCCGGTGCCGAGCAGCTTGCCGAACCGTACGCCGGGCAGCGCGCGCAACCGGCGCGGGTCGAGCGCCATCCGGCCCAGCGCCCGGCCCAGGGCGGCCCGGGGGATCCGCCACACGTGCAGGGTGACCAGTCCGGGAACGGTCTCGGTGGTACTCACGCCACGTCGGTCGGGGTCCCGTAGGTGACCCGCAGCAGCTCGGCGTACGTGGTGGGGAAGACCGCCTGCGGCACGCCACCGGCGGCCCAGACCTCGTCGTACTTCTCCAGCGCGGTGTCGACGAGCGTACGCAGCGGGCGCGGGTGGCCGACCGGGGCGACCCCGCCGATCACCTGTCCGGTGTGCTCCTTGACGAACTGCGGGGTGGCCCGGCGCAGCCGGGTGACCCCGAGCCGGGCGGCCAGGGCGTCGGTGTCCACCCGGTGCGCGCCGGAGGTGAGTACCAGCAGGGGTTCACCGTCGGCGTCGAAGACGAGCGAGTTGGCGATGGCGCCCACGTCGACACCGAGCGCCTCGGCGGCGGCCGCGGCGGTGTGCACCGCGTCGGGCAGCAACCGGACCAGGGCCCGCTTGCCGGAGCCGTTGCGGGTGTACGGACCGTCGAGCGCGTCCTGCACCGCCTCGACGTTCGGGTGTGACTGCATCCCGCCATTCTTCCCGGTACGCCGACGGCCGGCGCACCCGGCCACAGCATGCGGAACCGGTCGCCCTGACCAGGCGGGTGACGTGGCTGGCCCGGCGCGTCACACGTTGCGTTTTCGTCAGAGGGAGGGTGTACTGTCAGCAGTAGTTAGAACGAGTGTTCGATTGCTGGTGTCGCCAGCTAAATCGAACGTTCGTTCCAACCCCTCGGGGGCGGGTGTTTCGCGGCACCGGCTCCCGGACAGGTGCGGTGCCGCGGATCGCACCTGGGCTCCGGGCAGTCGCGAGTCCGGACCCGTCAGGCAGGCCGTCGGCCGCCGCCCACGACCCCCGGGCGGCGGCCGACGGACCCGCCGGTAACGCCGGCCGGGTGGGGTGTGGGGAAGCTCCGCACCCGGCCGGCCACCTACCTGGTGCGTCTTCCTCCGCACCGCCCGCCGCGGGCGCGTACCGCGCCGACGGGTCCACCCGTCGCGCGACCGCCCCGCTCCGGCCCACGTGGAGGAGACCATGCCGACCAGTCCGGCCCAGGCGCCGACGGTGCCCGCGCACGTGTTGCCGCACCGCACTCCCGCCCAACTGCTCACCGTGGCCCGGCAGGGCCTCGCCGAGGCCGGCCGGACCGGCCCCGACGGCCTCCGGTACGCCGCCGCCCACCTCGCGGCGCTGCGCGCCGCCGCCGCGGTGCTCGCCGCCCGTGCCCGTCCCGCACCCACCCGCCGCAACCGGATCACCAGCGTCTGGGTGCTGCTCGCCGTCGTCGCCCCCGAACTCGACGAGTGGGCCGCCTACTTCGCCCTCGGCGCCGGCAAGCGCGCCGCCGCCGAGGCCGGCATACCCCGGGTGGTCACCGCCCGGGAGGCCGACGACCTGCTCCGTGCCGCCGAGGAGTTCGTGACGGTGGTGGAGGCCGCGCTCGGCCTGGCACATCAGCCGGCGATCGACGGTCTCGTCGCCTGATCAGCACCATCCACCGGCGGCACCCGGTGGCGACACGACGGGGGGTAGGTCCGATGGCGGGCCGCATGGTGGTCGGTTCCGCCGCGCTGGCCGGGTTGGTGCGTCCGGCCAGCGCACCCGACCCGGTGGGTGGTCACCGGATACTCCCCGTCCGGCCCGAGCTGACCGGGCTGCTGCCCGGTCGTGGACTGCGGCGGGGCAGCACCATCGCGGTCGGTCTCGGGCAGCCCCGGCACAGCGGCACCACCTCGCTGCTGCTCGCCCTGCTCGCCGAGGCGTCCCGGGCCGGTTCGTGGTGTGCCGTGGTCGGGATGCCGACCTTCGGCGCGGGTGCGGCGGCCGAGGCCGGGATCGCCCTGGACCGGCTCGCCCTGGTGCCGCAGCCCGGCCCCGAGTGGCCCACCGTCGTCGCCGCGCTCATCGACGGGGTCGACGTGGTGGTCACCGCGGTACCCGCCACCGTCTCCGCCTCGGTCGCCGCCCGGTTGGCCGCACGGGCCCGCCAACGCGGCAGCGTGCTCGTGCCGTACGGCCGGTGGGACGGGGCGGACCTGACACTCCAGGTGGTCCGGGGCACCTGGGAGGGACTCGGGGCGGGGCGGGGGCGGCTGCGCCGCCGGGAGGTGACCATCTCGGCACACGGGCGGGGCGCGGCCGCCCGCGCCAAGGAGCTCACGGTGTGGTTGCCCGGTGACGAGCTGACCCGCGTCATCCCCCGCTCCGCCACCACCGCCGACCGGTCACCTCCCGCCCGGTTCCGCGTGCTGGCCTCCCCCCACCCGGCGGAGCACGCGACATGAGCGAGCGTCAGCGAGTGAGTCATCGGCTCCGTGGTGACTCATGGCGGCGCGGAGCGTCGACATGAGCGCGCCTGCTCGGACGTTGCTGCTCTGGTGCCCGGACTGGCCGGTGCTCGCCGCCGAGATCGTCGACGGGGTGCCCGCCACCGGGCCGGTCGCGGTGCTGCACGGCAACCGGGTGGTCGCCTGCTCCGAGCAGGCCCGGGCCGAGGGGATCCGCCGGGGGCTGCGCCGACGGGAGGCGCAGGGACGCTGCCCGGGGCTCACCGTCGTCGACCACGATCCCGGTCGGGACGCGCGGGCGTTCGAGCCGGTGGTGGCCGCGGTCGAGGAGGTGGCGGTCGGGGTCGAGGTGGTCCGCCCCGGGGCCTGCGCGCTGGCCGCCCGGGGTCCGGTCCGGTACTTCGGCGGTGAGGAGGCGGCCGCCGAACGGATCGTCGAGCACGTCGCCCAGAGTTGCGCGGTGGAGAGCCAGGTCGGTATCGCCGACGGGGTGTTCGCCGCCGGGCTGGCCGCGCGGGAGGGGCGGATCGTGCCGCCCGGTGGGACGCCGGAGTTCCTGGCCGCCCAGCCGGTCGAGGCACTCGGGCGGCCCGCCCTGGCTGACCTGTTGCGCCGGCTCGGAGTGCGTACGCTCGGGGACTTCGCCGCACTGGCCGCCGGTGACGTACTCGCCCGGTTCGGGTTCGACGGTGCGCTGGCCCACCGGTGGGCCAGCGGTGGCGACGACCGGCCGTTGGCGGTCCGGCGCCCGCCCGTGGACCTGACGGTCGCCGCCGACCTGGACGAGCCGATCGAGCGCGTCGACGTGGCGGCGTTCGCGGCCCGGACGCTGGCCGAACGGCTGCACGAGCGGCTCGCCGGGCACGGGCTGGCCTGCACCCGGCTCGGCATCGAGGCGGTGACCGCGCACGGTCAGGAGTTGCACCGGGTCTGGCGGCACGACGGCCTGCTCAGCGCGGCGGCGATCGCCGACCGGGTCCGCTGGCAACTGGACGGCTGGCTCTCCGGCGGTGGCCGGCGCGGTGGCGACCGACCGCCCCGGCCCACTGCGGGGATCGTCCGGCTGCGGCTGGTGCCGGACGGGGTGCTGGCCCAGGCCGGTCTGCAACCGGGGCTGTGGGGCGAGACCGGTGCGGAACGCGAGCGGGCACATCGGGCCCTGAGCCGGGTGCAGGGTCTGCTCGGCCCGGAGGCGGTGGTCACCGCCGTGCTCGGTGGAGGTCGGTCACCGGCCGACCAGACGCGGCTGGTGCCCTGGGGCGACGAGCGGTCACCGGCCGGTCCCGGCGCCGGTGCGGCCGTACCGTCCTGGCCGGGGCGGCTGCCGCCGCCGTCGCCGGCGGTGGTGCTGACCACCCCGCTCGCCGCGAGCGTGCTGGACGCCACCGGCGTACCGGTCGTGGTGAGCGCGCGACTGGCGGTGAGCGCCCCGCCGACCCAGTTGATCATCGCGGTGGAGGGCGGTGCCCAGGTCGGCCGGATCAGCGCACCGGCCGGGACCGCCGGTGCGGGTGGTACGGCGGACGGCACCGGTCGGGGTGGCGGGTCAGCCGGGGGCGCCGGCCGGGGGGGTGCGTGGGCCGGGATCTCCGGCCGGGCCGGGGTGCCGGTCGAGATCGTCGGCTGGGCGGGCCCGTGGCCGGTCGACGAGCGGTGGTGGGACCCGGTCGAGGCGTGTCGGCGGGCCCGTTTCCAGGTCAGCCTGGCCGACGGCAGCGCCCTGCTGCTCGCCGTCGACGCCGGTCGGTGGCTCGTGGAGGCGGTCTATGACTGAGGCGGAAGTGAATCGTGGTGCGTTCCGTCCCCGGGGAGGGCCGGAACGCACCGGGATCTCGGTGGGCCGGGTGGGGCGGTGAGTTTCCACAATCCTCGGCTGCCCTGGTCGGAGCTGGAGCGGGTGCTCTCCGGGCGTACCGGGGAGGGTGAACGGCACCTGCGGGTGGTGGATCCCCTCGCGGTCGACGCCGACGGGGGTGACTCGCCGGCCTGGAGTCGGAGCCGGGAGCAGTACCGTCCGCCCGAGCTGGCCCGCCCCGACGGTGTGGTGCCGTACGCCGAGCTGCACGCGCACACCAACTTCAGCTTCCTCGACGGGGCCAGCCACCCGGAGGAACTGGCCGAGGAGGCCGTCCGGCTGGGGCTGACCGCGCTCGCCGTCACCGATCACGACGGCTTCTACGGCGTGGTGCGCTTCGCCGAGGCAGCCCGCACGCTGGACCTGCCGACGATCTTCGGGGCGGAGCTGTCCCTCGGTCTGCCCGGCCCGCAGCAGGGCGTACCCGACCCGCACGGCAACCACCTGCTGGTGCTGGCGCACGGCCACGAGGGGTACGCGCGGCTGGCCACGACCATCGCCCGCGCCCAGTTGCGGGGCGGGGAGAAGGGACGCCCGGTCTACGGGGAACTGGAGGAGGTGGCCGCCGACCTGCGCGACCACGTGTTGGTGCTGACCGGTTGCCGCAAGGGACACGTGCCGTCCGCCCTGCTCACCGAGGGGGTGGACGCGGCGGCCCGGGAGCTGGACCGGCTCACCGCGCTGTTCGGCGCGGAGACGGTGGCGGTGGAGCTGACCGACCACGGGCACCCGGTCGACGGCGACCGCAACGACGCGCTGGCCGAGCTGGCCGCCGCCGCCGGGCTGCCCACGGTCGCCACGAACAACGTGCACTACGCCACCCCCGGGCGGCGTCGGCTGGCCACCACCGTCGCCGCCGTGCGGGCCCGGCGCAGCCTGGACGAGATCGACGGTTGGCTGCCCGCCGCCGGCACCGCCCACCTGCGCAGCGGTGCCGAGATGGCGGCGCGCTTCGCCGCGTACCCGGGGGCGGTGGCCCGGGCCGCCGAGTTCGGCGCGGAACTCGCCTTCGACCTCCAGCTCGTCGCGCCCCGGCTGCCGGCGTACCCGGTGCCGCCGGGGCACACCGAGATGAGCTGGCTGCGGCACCTCACCGACGAGGGGGCGCGGGAACGCTACGGCCCGCGCGAGGCGCACCCGCAGGCGTACGCGCAGCTCGACCACGAGCTGAACATGATCGAGGAGTTGGGTTTTCCCGGCTACTTCCTGGTGGTCTACGACATCGTCGACTTCTGCCGGCGGGCGGACATCTACTGCCAGGGCCGGGGCTCGGCGGCGAACTCGGCGGTCTGCTACGCCCTGCGGATCACCAACGTGGACGCGGTGCGGCACCGGCTGCTGTTCGAGCGTTTCCTGGCCCCGGAACGCGACGGCCCGCCCGACATCGACGTGGACATCGAGTCCGACCGTCGGGAGGAGGTCATCCAGCACGTCTACGCCCGGTACGGGCGGGAGCACACCGCCCAGGTGGCCAACGTGATCTCCTATCGACCCCGGTCGGCGGTGCGGGACGTGGCCAAGGCGTTCGGTTTCTCGCCGGGGCAGCAGGACGCGTGGAGCAAGCAGATCGACCGGTGGGGCGACGTGGCCACGGTGGACGTGCCGGAGATCCCCGAGCAGGTGATCGCGTACGCCAACGAACTGACTGGTGGCTCGGGGAGGTGGGCGGGCTTCCCCCGGCACCTCGGCATCCACTCCGGCGGCATGGTGATCTGCGACCGGCCGGTGATCGAGGTCTGTCCGGTGGAGTGGGGCCGGATGCCCGGCCGCAGCGTGCTCCAGTGGGACAAGGACGACTGCGCCGCCGTCGGCCTGGTCAAGTTCGACCTGCTCGGCCTGGGCATGCTCTCCGCGTTGCACTACGGGTACGACATGATCGGGATGAGTCTGGACCTCGGCGACATGTCGCTGGAGGATCCGGAGGTCTACGACATGCTCTGCCGGGCCGACTCGGTCGGGGTGTTCCAGGTGGAGAGCCGCGCCCAGATGGCCACGCTGCCCCGGCTGCGGCCCCGGACGTTCTACGACCTGGTGGTCGAGGTGGCACTGATCCGTCCCGGCCCGATCCAGGGCGGCTCGGTGCACCCGTACATCCGGCGCAAGAGCGGGCAGGAGCCGGTGACCTTCCCGCATCCGCTGATGCGCAACGCGTTGGAGAAGACGCTCGGCGTACCGCTGTTCCAGGAGCAGTTGATGCAGCTCGCCATCGACCTGGCCGGGTTCGACGCGGCCGGGGCCGACGAGTTGCGCCGGGCGATGGGGGCCAAACGGTCGGTGGAGCGGATGGCAAAGATCGCCGACCGGCTCTATCGCGGCATGGCCGAGCGCGGCATCACCGGCGAGCTGGCCGACGACGTCTACCGCAAGCTCACCGCGTTCGCCAGCTACGGTTTCCCGGAGAGCCACGCGATGAGCTTCGCCTATCTGGTCTACGCCAGTTCCTGGCTCAAGCGCTACCACCCGGGTCCGTTCCTGGCCGCGCTGCTCAGCGCCCAACCGATGGGCTTCTACTCGCCGCAGACCCTGGTCGACGACGCCCGTCGGCACGGTGTGGAGGTACGCCGTCCGGACGTCAACGCCAGCGGCGCGAAGCCGGTGCTGGAGTCGACCCCGCAGACCCGCTGGGGCAGCCGGCCCGGTGAGCCGCCGCACGCCTGGGGGCTGGGCGGTCCGGCCGTACGGCTGGGGCTGTCCAGCGTGCGTACGCTCGGTGATCCGGTGGCCGAGCGGATCGAGGCGGAGCGGACGGCGCACGGGCCGTACCGCGACATGCCGGATCTGGCCCGGCGGGTGGGGCTGACCTCGGCTCACCTGGAGGCGCTGGCCACCGCGGACGCCTTCGCCTGTTTCGGACTGAGTCGGCGGCAGGCGCTCTGGGCGGCCGGCGCGGCGGCGCAGGACCGGCCGGATCGCCTGCCCGGCACGGTGACCGGCGCGACGGCGCCCACCCTGCCCGGCATGGAGGAGGTGGACCGGCTGGTCGCCGACGTGTGGGCCACCGGCCTGTCCCCGGAGCACCACCCGGCCCGGTTCATCCGTCCCCGGCTGGAGGCCCTGGGCGCGGTGCCGATCGACCGGCTGGGGCGGGTGGAGCCGGGCCGACGGATCCGGGTCGGCGGCATCGTCACCCACCGGCAGCGCCCGGCGACCGCAGGTGGGGTCACCTTTCTCAACCTGGAGGACGAGACCGGCATGCTCAACGTCACCTGCTCCCCGGGGCTGTGGCAGCGGCACCGGCGGGTGGCCCGGACCAGCGCCGCGCTGGTGGTGCGCGGGCTGTTGCAGCGGCACGAGGGAGTGGTCAACCTGGTCGCCGACCGGCTGGACGCGATCGAGCCACCGGTCAGCCCCGCGTCCCGCGACTTCCGCTGACCGATCCGCCGCCGGCGGTGCGTCTCGCCGTCGGGCCCGCGCGTCGCCGGCCGCGTGTCCCGTCGTCGGCCCGCGCCGCCCCGACGGCGTGCCTCGCCGCACATGACCGGCCGGGCAGGCCCTAGGCTCGACCGGGTGGAACAGACCCCGAATCCGGCCGGGCCGCCGCTCACCCCCCGTACCGCCGTGGTCTGGTCGGTGCTCCGCGCCGAATTGGACCGCCGACCCGCCGCCGAGCTGACCGTGCTCGACGTCGGCGGTGGCACCGGTGGCTTCGCCGTGCCGCTGGCCCGGGCCGGGCACCGGGTCACCGTGGTCGACGCCAGCCCCGACGCGCTGGCCGCGCTCAGCCGCCGGGCCGCCGAGGCCGGGGTGGCGCAGCGGGTACGCGCCGTGCAGGGCGACGGTGACGCGCTCGCCGGACTGGTCGAGCCGGCCAGCGTGGACCTGGTGCTCTGCCACGCCGTCCTGGAGGTCGTCGACGATCCGGCGCCGGTGGTGGCCGCGCTGGCCGGGGCGCTGCGGCCGGGCGGTGCGGCCAGCGTGCTGGTCGCCGGGCGGGCGGCGGCGGTGCTCGGCCGGGCGATGAACGGCCACCTGGACGTGGCGACGACGCTCGCCGCCGACCCCGACGGCACCGCCGGTTCCCGGGACACGCTGCGGCGACGTTTCGACGCCGACGGCGCCACCGCGCTGCTGGCCGCCGCCGGGCTCGCCGTCGAGGAGATCCACGGCGTACGCGTGCTCGCCGACCTGCTGCCCGCAGCCGTGGCGGATGGCCAGCCGGGCGCCCTGTTGGAGCTGGAACGGGCGCTGGCCGCCCGGCCGCCCTGGCGGGATCTGGCGGCGCAACTGCACCTGTTCGCCCGCCGTCCGGCATGACCGGCCCGGAGGGAGCAGCCGTGCGCCCCCCGGTGTTAGGAGGGGGCCCTTCCTATGCACCAGGCGTTAACAAGGTGCCCTTCCTTGCACCTGTCACGCCGGAGTACGGCGGGGGGAGCATCGCCGACGTGCTGCCCAGCGCGCTCGCGGTGCTCGGTGTGCCCGGTGCCGCCGATCTGCTCGACCTCGGTGCCGACCTCTCCGGCGTACGCCGGATCGCGGTGCTGCTGGTCGACGGGCTCGGGTGGTACCAGATCCCGACCGCCGCGCCGTACGCGCCGACCCTGGCCGGGTTGACCGCGGCGGCCGGTCGGCCGCTCACCTGCGGCTTCCCTTCCACCACCCCGGTCAGCCTGGTCACCCTGGGCACCGGGGCGGCACCCGGCGCGCACGGGGTGCTCGGGTTCACGCTGCGGGTGCCCGGCACCGAGCGGGTGCTCAACCACATCGAGTGGTCCGGCGACCCGTCGCCGCTGCGCTGGCAGCCGGTCGCCACCCAGTTGGAGCGGGCCCGGGCCGCCGGGGTGGCGGTGACCGTGGTCAGCCGGCCGGAGTTCGGCGGCAGTGGCCTGACGTTGGCCGCGAACCGGGGCGGCGACTACCGGGGCGCGGCCGGGGTCGACGCGGTGGCCACCACGATGTTGGCCGCGCTGACCGCCGGCCGAGGCCCCACCCTGGTCTCCGGGTACCACCCGGACGTGGACCGCGACGGGCACCTCAGCGGCGTCGACTCGGCACCCTGGCGGGCCTCGGTGGCCGAGGTGGACGGGATGCTGGCCCGGTTGGTCGACGGGTTGCCGCCGGACGGGGCGTTGCTGGTCACCGCCGACCACGGCCAGCTCGACGTGCCCGCCGCGCACCGGTTCGACCTGGACACCGACCCTCGGCTGACCGACGGGGTGCGGGTCGTCGCGGGCGAGCCCCGGGTGCGGTATCTGCACACCGCGCCGGGTGCCACCGCCGACGTGGTGGCGGCCTGGTCGGCTGTGCTCGGTGACGCCGCCCGGGTGCTGGTGCGCGACGAGGCGGTGGCCGCCGGCTGGTTCGGGCCGGTGCCCGAGGCGCACCTGGAGCGGGTCGGCGACGTGGTGGTGGTCTGCAACGACACGTACGCCGTGCTGGCCAGCCGGTCGGAGAGCCCGATGGTCTCCCGGCTGGTGGCCTTCCACGGCGCGGACACCGCGGCCGAGATGACGATTCCGCTGCTGGTGCTGCGGGGCTGACCGGACGTCCTGTCCCACCCCGGGGTTAACCTGCCGGGGTGGGACGCAGCCAGTCGTTGCCCCGGGGTGGCGATCCCCGGTTCGGGCCGGACGCCGACGACGCCGGTTGTTCGATCCTGCACGTCGACATGGACGCCTTCTTCGCCTCGGTGGAGGTGCGGCACCGACCGGAGTTGCGCGGCCGGGCCGTCGTGGTCGGCGGGGTCGGCGCACGCGGGGTGGTCAGTTCGGCCAGCTACGAGGCCCGGCGGTACGGCGTCCGCAGCGCGATGCCGACGATGCGGGCCCGGGCGCTCTGCCCGCACGCGGTGTTCCTGCCACCGGACTTCAGCCGCTACTCGGCCGCCTCGCGGGCGGTCATGCAGATCTTCCGGGACGTCACGCCGCTGGTCGAGCCGCTCTCCCTGGACGAGGCGTTCCTGGACGTCGCGGGTGCCCGGCGACTGTTCGGGCCGCCGGCCGCGATCGCCCGCCGGATCCGCGAGCGGGTCGCCGCCGAGCAGGAGCTGACCTGTTCGGTGGGGGTGGCGTCGAGCAAGTACGTGGCCAAGCTCGGGTCGACCCGGGCCAAGCCGGACGGCCTGCTCGTGGTCCCGGCCGCCCAGGTCCTCGACTTCCTCCATCCGCTGCCGGTCGCCGCCCTCTGGGGAGTGGGGGAGCGGGCCGAGCAGCACCTCCTGCGGCTCGGGCTGCGCACGGTGGGCGACCTGGCCCAGGCCCCGCTGGGGTTGGTGCGGACCGCCGTCGGCGCGGCGGCGGCCGGGCACCTGCACGAGTTGGCGTGGGGACGCGATCCGCGTCGGGTCAGCCCCGAGCACGCGGAGAAGTCGGTCGGCGCGGAGGTCACCTTCGACGTCGATGTCAATGATCCGACCGAGATCCGGCGCACCCTGTTGGCGCTCGCCGAGAAGGTCGGTGGCCGGTTGCGTGCCGGTGGGCTGGTGGGGCGCACCGTGTCGCTCAAGGTGCGGATGGCCGATTTCCGCACGGTGAGCCGGTCGCGCACCCTGGACGTGCCCACCGACGTGGCGCGGGAGATGTTCGACACGGCCTGGTCCCTCTACACCGCTCTGGCGCCTGGTGAGCGGATCCGCCTCGTCGGCGTACGCGCGGAGGGTCTGACCTCCGCGGACGAGACGCCCCGGCAGCTCGCGCTCGGTGCGCCCGAGCGGGGATGGCGCGAGGCGGAGGTCGCGGCGGACGCTGCGGCTGCCCGATTCGGGCGGTCCGTCATAGGACCGGCCAGTCTTCTCGGGGGGCGTGATCCCCGACGAAATGAAAATCCGACGCGGCCGTAGGTCGTCCCGCTTTCCGACGCGCGAGGGCCCTCGTAGACTTGCGGGTAAGCAGCCGGTTGGCTGCCACGGTCTGTCGGTCCGACCGGACCGACCAACGTGACCGGGGAGGAGTGCCGTGCCGCTCTCGGAGCACGAGCAGCGGCTGTTCGAGCAGATCGAGCGGTCGCTTGCCGAGGACCCCAAGTTCGCCTCGGCCGTGCGCGCCAGCGACCCGCGTTTCCACGCGCGGCGTCGCCTGCTCGTCGCTGCCGGCGTGATCGTCGCTGGCCTGGCGTTGTTGGTCTATGGCGCGGTGATCAAAACTCCGCCGTTGGCAGTGGCGGGATTCGTTGTCATGTTGGCCTCGGCGGCGTTCGCGGTGCAGTCGCACCGCCGGGCGCAGTCACCGGACCTGCACGTCGTCGGAGGCACGGCGAGTCGTCGCCGGTCCCGGGGACGGTCCGGTCGCCGGTCGGGGGGTTTCCTCGACCGGATGGAGGACCGGTGGCGTCAGCGCCCGGAGGGGCACCGCTGACCCGCTGTTCCTGACGGCGGGGCATTCGTCCCGGACCTGATCGGTCCGGGGCGTAGCGGCGTGCGACGACGGATGTGTGCTCCGGGTGTCCTTCGGGCGCCCAGGGCGAAGGCGGTGACGTGGCGCGCTCCGTGCTGCCCAGCGAGCGGCCGAGAGAAGAGCACGACCCCCAGCAGGCGGCGAGCGACAGCAGACCACGACGGGCCGGGTACCGGTGGATGTCCACCGGCACCCGGCCCGTGTCGTCGTGCCCGGACCGTGCCCTGTCGTGCCCGGACCGGGTGGGCGGTCAGCGACTCGCGCGGTTCGCGATCAGCCGGCGCGGACTGAACCGCAGCAGCCGGTGGCGTACCTGACCGCCGGAGTTCACCAGCCGCGACGAGGTGTCCGCGACGGTGGTGCGCCAGCGTTGCAGCACCGACGGCGGCAACACGGTCGCCATCAGGCGGGTTCGCCGGTCGGCCCGCTCGGCCAGCGCACCGCGTACCGTGCGCAGGGCCGTGGGCAGCGGCTCCCCGGTCAGCGGGTCGCGCGCGTACCGGGCCCGCTCCTCGGCGCGACCGAGCAGACGGGCCGCCGTCCCCGCCCCGGTGTCCGGTGCGAGGGCCTCCCGGACCAGCCGGTCGGCGGTCGCCCGGGGGGTCTCCGTCCGGTCCACCCGGATCCGGTAGTCGACAAGCGTGTCGAGCAGTTCGTCCCAGGCGGCGTGCGCGTCCGCCCGTGCCCGGTCCGGGTCGGCGCCGACCGACACCGCCGGTCGGTGCTCTCCGGTGGCGGTGGCCTCCGTCGCGTCGACCGTCCGGATCACCGGTGCCGGCCGACCTCGGCGGTGGCGTAGCGCGAGCCGGCGCAGCGCCGGCACGGCGAGCAGCGCCAGCAGGGCGAGTACGCCCACGGCGAGCAGCCACGGCCAGCGCGGCGCCTGCTGGGTGGGCGCGCCCGGGGCGGCACCGACGGCCGGGTCGTCGCCCTCCTGGAACTGGTCCGGTCCGGCGTCCGGCCCGGCTGACGGGTCATCCGCGTCGGGCGCCTCCGTGGCGTCGGTCTGCGGGGTGTTGTCCTCCGGGGCGTCGACGTCCGGCGCCCACGCGGAACGGGCCGAGCCCGGCACGCCGTAGGTCGGGGTGGCGTCGAAGGGCACCCACCCGATCTGGTCGAAGTACACCTCGGTCCAGGCGTGCAGGTTCCGGTTGGTCAGGGTGAGGGTGTCGGCGGTACGCCGACTGCCGTTGGTGAACCCGAAGGCCACCCGGGCGGGGATGCCGGCGTCGCGGACCATCCAGGCCAGCGCCGCCGCGTACTGCTGGCAGTAGCCGGCCTTGTTCTCCAGGAAGTCGAGGATCTCCTGCCCGCTGGTGCCCTGTTCGGTGCTGAGCTGGTAGGTGAAGCCGTTCTCCTCTGAGAAGTAGTCGTAGATCGCGCGCACCTTGTCGTACTCGGTGCGCTTGCCCCGGATCAGGTCGGCGACCAGGGTCCGCACCTCGGGCACGTCGGGGGTGACGGTCTGCTGGACCCGGCGGGGGTCGTCGGCGGACAGCGCCCGGGCCGCGCGCAGGGCCTGCGGCGTGTACGTCGAACGGACGTAGTCGAACGAGTACGACTTCTCCCGGGAGTTCTCCCGGTTCGAGAAGACCACCTGCAGGTCCTGGTCGTAGAACCAGTTCCGGTTCAGGTCGGTGAAGTCGACCGGCTCGGCGTACACCGGCATCAGCGGCATGGCCAGGGCCCGGGTCACCTCGACGGTGGCCCGGTGCCGGGTCCGCTCGACCCCCCGTACCTGCTGCTCCGACGGGTCGGGCAGCTCACCGGTGACCCGGCTGCCGTTCGGTCCGCGTACCCGGAAGCCGTCGCCGCGCAGCTCGTCGGCGACGCCGAAGCGCAGATAGAACGGCTCCTCCTCGGTGGTGGTCACGGTGACCAGGTCGGTGGTCTCGGACTGGTTCAGCGTGCCGCTGAGCGCGGCGAACAGGTCGACGCGGCCGGGCGCGCCGCCGAAGCCCTGCCCGCCCAGACCGCTGCCGACGCCGGAGTTCAGGTTGTTCATCAGGCCGGAGGTCATGCCCGGTACGGCCAGCGGCACCAGGACGGCCAGCGCCAGGCCCACCACGGCCAGCCGCCGTCCGGCGGCGGCCAGCGGGGACGCCTCCCAGACGTCGACGTCGCGGCCGTCCCCGGTGAACCGCCGGCCGAACCGCCGGACCCGGTCGACGTTGTCGGTGACCAGCAGCCAGAGGAAGCCGGCGGCCCCGATGGCGAACGGCAGCGGCGGCACGCTGTCCACGTAGACCGCCACCGGCACCGAGTAGATGGCCAGCATCGGCAGGCCGGCCAGGGCGGGCCGGCGCAGCCCGACGCAGAGCACGTCGACCAGGACCGCGACGCCGCCGACGCCGAGCACGGTGATGAACAGCAGCGGGTCGGTGTCCGGCACCTTCACGCCGTGCGAGCGCATGTCGTCGACCGAGGAGCTGAGCAACTCGGCGAAGTGCCCGAAGGTGGCCGGCGTGGGCAGCACCGCGAGCAGTTCCTCGCCGCTGGGGAAGAGCCAGGTCAGGGCCAGGGTGAGGCCGGCGACCATGGCCAGGATCTGGGCCCACAGCGGGGTCCGGCCGAGCCGGGACAGGGCCGCCGCGGCGGCCACCGCGGCCACCGCGATGACCGACTGCACCAGCCAGGTCCACTGTTCGAAGATGGCCGACAGGGGCGCGGCGGCGAGCAGGGTCGCGGCGGCGGCCACCAGACCCAGGTTCCGATGGGCGATCATGAGAGGGACCTTCCGTTCATCGCACGCCGCCGGCCACCGTCTCGGCCATCGCGGCCCGCAGGGCGAAACCCTGCGAGCCCCGGCCGGCCTGCGGCCAGAGCGCCGGCAACCGGCCGCCGTGGTCGACGCCGATCACCCGCCAGCCGGACTGCATCAGGGCCAGCGCGGCGGTGTCGTGTGCCTGGTCGGCCTCGGTCCGGGCCTGCGCCGGCAGGTTCAGCCAGGCAGAGCTGTCCAGCAGGAAGCAGACGCAGGTGGCGCCGTTGGCCCGCAGCCCGGACAGCACCTCCGCCTCGGCGGTGCTCAGCGACCCGAAGACGCCGATGATCAGACCGCCGTCGGAGCGCTGCCGGACGTGTTGCACCAGGGCGGTGATCTCGACGCGTTCGTCCAGCCGGACCTCCGCGAGCTGGTCGAGGAGCAGACCGTCACCGGCGCCCTCGGTCGCGTTCACGTCCGCGCCGGAGCCGGTGACCAGGCGCAGCTTGTAGCCGGCCTGACGCAGGTGCACGGCGATGCTGGCGGCGGCCGAGACGGCCCACTCGAAACTGGCCGTCGGGCCGTCGCCCTGGTGGCCGTACGCCCGGGTGTCCAGCAGGACCGTCGCGCGGCTCTCCCAGGGCTGTTCCTCCCGGCGCACCATCAGCTCCCCGGTGCGCGCGGTCGACTTCCAGTGCACCCGGCGCAGGTCGTCGCCGCGCCGGTACTCGCGGGTCGCCGCGTCGTCCTCGCCGTGCACCGCCACCGAGCGGGCCCGGCTCTCGCCGCTGCCGGCGTACTCACCGGGCAGCCGCACCGCCGGCAGCGGCACCACCTGCGGCACCACGGTCAGCGAGTCGGTGCCCGGGAAGGCCCGGCTCAGTTCGCACAGACCGAACGGGTCGGTCATCCGGACCACCAGCGGCCCCACCTCGTACCGGCCGCGCACGTCCGCCCGCACGGTGTACGCCACCGAGCTGGCCTGGTGCGCGCCGAGCCGTTCCAGCACCACCCGGGGCCGGCTGCCGAGCGCGTACGGCAGTCGGTCCTCCAGCAGCAGGGTTCCGGTGGGCAACCGGGACAGGTTCTGCAACCGCAGCACCATCCGGGCGGTGGCGCCGACCGGCACCCGGTGCGGGTCCAGCGAGCGGTGACAGGCGAGCTTGTAACGGCTGCGGCCGACGTAGAGCGCGGCGAGCAGCGGGAGGACGGCCAGCAGCACGGCCACTCGCAGCAGGTCCTTCTCGCCGAGGATGCCGGCGGAGACGGCGGCCGCCAGCGCGGCGGCCAGGAAGGAGCGACCGCGGGTGGTCAGGCCGCGTAAGCCGTCACGCACGTCACGGCCTCCGGGGTTCGAACGGGGCGCGACCGTTGCCGGCCGGCGGGCGGCTGTCGTACGGCGAACGCTGGCGGTCGTGCGGCAGCGGCAGCCGGTGCACCAGGTCCGCCACGATCGCGTCGGTGGTACGCCGGGCGAGCTGGGCGTCGGCGGTGGGGATGAGCCGGTGCGCCAGGACCGGTACGGCGAGTACCTGGAGATCGTCGGGGAGGACGTAGTCGCGCCCGTCGAGGGCGGCCACCGCGCGGGCGGTGCGCAGCAGTTGCAGGGTGCATCGCGGGGACGCGCCGAGCCGCAGTTCGGGTGCCTCGCGGGTGGCGGTGACCAGGTCGATCGCGTACTGCTTGACCGCGTCGGCGACGTGCACCTGCCGGACGTGACCGATCAGCCGGCGCACGGTGTCGGCGTCGGAGACCGGGCGCAGTGCCGGCAGCGGGTCCACCGCGCCGTGGGCGTCGAGCATCGCCAGCTCGGCACTGGGGTCGGGGTAGCCCATCGCGATCCGGGCGGTGAAGCGGTCCCGCTGCGCCTCCGGCAGGGGGTACGTGCCCTCCATCTCGATCGGGTTCTGGGTGGCGATCACCATGAACGGGGTCTGCAACTGGTACGTCACCCCGTCGACGGTGACCTGCCGTTCCTCCATGCACTCCAGCAGCGCGGACTGGGTCTTCGGCGAGGCCCGGTTGATCTCGTCGCCGACGACCAGGTTGGCGAAGACGGCACCCGGCCGGAACTCGAAGTCGTGCGTCTCCTGGTTGTAGACGCTGACGCCGGTGACGTCGCTGGGCAGCAGGTCGGGGGTGAACTGGATGCGGCGGACGGAGCAGTCGATGGAGCGCGCGAGGGCCTTGGCCAGCTTGGTCTTGCCGACGCCGGGCACATCCTCGATGAGCAGATGCCCTTCGGCGAGCAGGACGGCCAGAGCAAGCCGCACGGTGGCGGTCTTGCCCTCGATGACCTGTTCGATGTTGGCCACGATGGCGTCGCTCGCTGCGCGGAACTCGTCGTGCGGCAGCAATCCGCCAACTTCGTCCCAGGTCTGTTGAGTCACGGGCCTCCTCCTCGTCGCCGTCACGGCAGCTCTGTACGGAGCACCTGGACCCGCCGTTGGGTTCGCGACGTGCGAGCCTCGTCTGCCGCAACAATCTCACTGGCCTCTCAGGCTAACCATGTTTCTCGCCAACGCCGACTGGCGCAGGTGTTTGGGTGCTTACTGACTGATTTGTGGTTCACGCAGCGCATGTCGTCGGTTCTGCCGGGTAAGCGGCGCCGGACGCCCCGACACCTGACCGAGGAGGGACATGCGCGACCGGACGCAGACCCCGTGGGGCCGCCCCGGCCCGGGGGCGTCCGGCGACCGTGCCACCGGGCGTTGACATGGCGACGGCACCGGCATCCGAGGTGCTCCCGGCCGGGCGGGCGGCGTCGTGATCCTCGCCGTGGCGCTCGCCTGGCAGCTCGGGCTGGCGGCCTGCGTACCGCTGCTGACCCGGCGCCTCGGGCGGAACGCCGGCTACCCACTGGCCGTCGGCTACCTGGTCGCGGCCGGTCTGCTGCTCACCCGGCTGCCGACGATCCTGGACGACCGGTACGTCACCCTCGGCTGGCGGTGGCTGCCCGGCCTCGGAGTCGACGCCGCGTTGCGGATGGACGCGCTCGGTCTGGTCTTCGCGCTGCTGGCGCTCGGCGTCGGCGCGCTGATCATGGCCTACTGCCCCCGCTACCTCAGCGTCGACGACGACGGGCAGGAGCGGGTGTACGTCACCATGACCCTGTTCGCCGCCGCGATGCTGGGCCTGGTGCTCGCCGACGACCTGCTGGTCCTCTTCGTCTTCTGGGAGCTGACCTCCATCCTCTCGTTCGTCCTGATCGGACAGGGCGGACGTCCGGCGGCCACCGGCCCGGCCGTGCAGGCGCTGCTGGTCACCGTGGCCGGCGGGCTCGCCCTGCTGACCGCGATCGTGCTGCTGGCGGTGCAGACCGGCACCACCAGCCTGGAGACGATCGTCGCCGAGCCGGAGCGGCTGCGCGGCGGCACCGCCTGGGCGGCCGGGGCCCTGATCGTGCTCGCCGCGATCACCAAGTCGGCCCAGTTGCCGTTCCACTTCTGGCTGCCCGGCGCGATGGTGGCGATCACCCCGGTGAGCGCGTACCTGCACGCGGCGACGATGGTCAAGGCCGGCATCTACCTGCTGATGCGCTTCTCCGCCGTGTTCGGCGGCACGGTGGTGTGGGACGTCACACTGATGTCGGTCGGGCTGCTCACCGCGATCGTCGGCGCGCTGTTGGCGCTGCGGCAGTACGACCTCAAGGCGCTGCTGGCGTACTCGACCGTCAGCCAGCTCGGGCTGCTGGTCGGCGTGATCGGCGTGGGCACCCCGGCGGCCGACGCGGCGGCGATCCTGTACACCGTCGCGCACGCGTTGTTCAAGGCGACGCTGTTCATGCTGGTCGGCATCATCGACCACCAGGCGGGCAGCCGGGACGTCCGGGAGCTGTCCGGTCTGCACCGGGTGATGCCGGTGACGGTCTGGCTCACCGTGCTGGCCGCGATGTCGATGGCGGGGTTACCGCCCACCATCGGGTTCGTCGGCAAGGAGGCGATCTTCGAGGCATTCGGCGATGCGCACGGCGTCGGCCGGCTGGGCTGGGTCGCCGCCGGGCTCGGTGTCCTCGCCTCCGTGCTCACCTTCGCGTACGCGGCCCGCCTGGTGCACGGGATGGTCGAGGGGCCGACCCGGCAGCGGCGACTGCGCGAACCCTCCTGGGCGTTCCTCGCCCCGGCGGCGGTCGCCGCGGTGACGGCGACCGTGCTCGGTCCGGCGGTGTCGGTGCTGAGTCCACTGGTGGAACGCGCCGCCGACGCGGCCCGGCCGGAGGGCACACCGCCGTACCTGGCGTTCTGGCACGGCTTCACGCCCGCACTGGGCCTCAGCGCCGCCACCGTGCTGCTGGGCACGCTGATGTTCCTCGGCCGGGTCCGGGTGGACCGGCTGCTGCGGGCCGTACCCACCACACCGCCCTTCGCCGAGCTGGTCGAACGCGGCCGGCGACGGCTGCTCCGGGTCGGCGCGCTGGTGGCCCGCCCGGCGCACGCCACCGGCCCGGCGCCTTTCCTGGTCCGCCCGCTGGTGGCGGTGGTGGTGCTGGCGGCGGGCGCCGCGTTGCTGGCCGACGTCGCGCCCCTGCCGCACGTCGACCCGGCCCGCCCCGGCGACTGGCTGCTGGTCGGCCTGCTCGTCACGACGCTCGCCGGTCTGCTGGCGGCGCGGTCCGCGCTGGCCGCGATCGGGCTGACCGGGGTGGTGGGTCTGCTGCTGTCGGCCTGGTTCCTGACGGTCGGCGCGCCGGACGTGGCACTGACCCTGATGTTGGTCGAGGTGCTGACCGCGGTCGTCGTGATGCTGGCCCTGCGCCAGCAGCCGGACCGGCTGGCCCCGGTCGGGCGGCGCTGGTCGGTGACCGCCGCCGCCGCGCTCGCGGTGGTGACCGGTGTCGCCGCGGCGGCCGGCACCGCCGTGCTGACCGGCCGGGGCGAACCGTCCGGTCCGGGACGGTGGTACCTCGACCGGGCGGAGGAGTTGACCGGCGGCGCGAACGTGGTCAACACCATCCTGGTCGACTTCCGCGCCCTGGACACCCTGGGCGAGGCGGTGGTGCTCGCGGTGGTGGCCCTCGGGCTGGTCCGGCTCGGCGCTGACCGCCCGGCCCGGCCCGACGTCGGCGACCCGGCCGACGACGACGTGGTGCTCGCGTTCGCCTACCGGATGCTGGCACCGGTGATGCTGGTCGTCTCGGCGCTGCTGTTCCTACGCGGGCACGAGGCCACCGGCGGCGGATTCATCGGGGCGTTGCTGGCCGGTACGGCGGTCGGGCTCGGGCAACTGGCCCATCCCGGCGGGGCGCCCCTGCTGGGCCGGGTGCCGGCGGTGCCGCTGGTGGCCGCCGGGTTGCTGATCGCCGTCGGCGCCGGGGCGGCCCCGCTGGCCGTCGGCGAACCCCTGCTCGCCCCGCTCGGCCTGAGCACGCCCGACCCGCTGCCGACGCTCTCCACCGCGCTGGTGTTCGACCTCGGCGTCTACCTGATGGTCCTGGCGCTGGTGGTGGCCGCCGTCCGGCGGCTCGGGCTGCCCTCGGGCGCCCCGCCCGCCGCCGCCCCGCCCGTCGGCGCCGCCCGATGAGCGCCGCCGTGCTCGTCGGCACGCTGGTCGCCGCCGGGGTGTTCCTGCTGGTCCGGCCCGGACACCTGCGCGTGGTACTGGGTTTCGTCCTGCTCGGCCACGCGGTCAACGTGGTGCTGCTGGCCGCCGGCGGGCTCGGCCGCCGCACGGCGCCGGTCCGTGAGGTGGGCCCGGACACGGCGGACCCGCTGCCGCAGGCGTTCGTGCTGACCGCGATCGTGATCACCTTCGGGGTCACCGTGCACCTGCTCGGCCTGCTGCGTCGGGGCTCCGCGGACCCGGACGCCGACGCCGACGGCCCCGGCGGCGTCACCGACCCGGACGGCCCGGGCGAGACCGACGCCGACGAGCGTGCCGGGGACGGCGATCCCGAGAGTGGTCCGGCACCGACCGGACCGGACGGGGTACGGCGGTGACCCTGCTGCTCCTGTTCCCCGTCGCCGGGCCCCTGCTGGTGGCCGGTGGGCTGCTCGCCCTGCCGGGGCGGCTCCGGACGCACCGGGTCGCCGCACTGGTCACCACCGTCGCCGTGCTGTCGGCGGGCGTGGCGCTGCTGGTGACCACCACCGTCGCCGGGGACATCCCGGTGCTGAGGGTCGGCGGCTGGCCGCCACCGGTGGCCATCAGCCTCGCCGCCGACGCGTTCGGCGCCCTGCTGGTCACCGTGTCGGCGGTGGTGGTGCTCGGCTGTCTGGTGTCGGCCGTGGGCTCCGGCGACGACCGCCGCCCGTACTTCCTGCCGCTGGTGCTGGTGCTCTCGGCCGGGGCGTACGGCGCGTTCCTCACCACCGACCTGTTCAACCTGTTCGTGCTGATCGAGGTCATGCTGGTGCCCTCGTACGTGCTGTTGAGCCTCGCCGGGGGCATCGGGCGCGGCGGTGCGGGCCGGGTGTACGTGTCGACGAACCTGCTCGGCTCCACCCTGCTGCTGGGCGGAGTCGCGCTGGTCTACGGCACCACCGGAGCGGTCGGACTGGGAGACCTCGCCGGGGCGGCCCGCGACGAGCCGGCCGTGGCGGTGGCCGGCGGCGTGGTGCTGCTCGCCCTGGGCGTCAAGAGCGCGCTGGTCCCGGTGCACGACTGGCTGCCCCGCACCTATCCGGTGGCCTCGCCGGTGGTGGTGGCGCTCTTCTCCGGCCTGCTGACCAAGGTGGGTCTCTACGCCGTCATCCGGATCTACGCGGTGGTGTACGGCGGCGACCCGGCGTACCACTGGCTGCTCGGCGTGGTGGCGCTGCTGTCGATGGTGGTCGGCGTGCTCGGCGCGGTCGGCGAGGGCTCGATGCGCCGGATCCTCGTCTTCCACATGGTCAGCCAGATCGGCTACGTGCTGCTCGGCGTGGCGCTGTTCACCGCCGCGAGCCTGGCCGCGGCGGTGTACTACCTGGCCCAGTACGTGCTGGTGAAGGCGGCGCTGCTGCTCTGCGCGGCGGCGGTACGCGCCGGCCGGGGCACCGACCGGCTGGACGGCACCGGTGGCCTCGCCGTGCAGCGCCCCGCGTTGGCCCTGGCCTTCGCCGGTGCGGCGCTATCGCTGGCCGGACTGCCGCCGTTCTCCGGCTTCCTGGCGAAGTTCCTGTTGCTGCGGGCCGCCGCCGAGGTCGACGCGTGGTGGGCGATGACGGTGGCGGTGCTGGTCAGCCTGGTCACCCTGCTCTCCATGCTGAAGATCTGGAGCGCGTTGTTCACCGGTGAGCCGGCCACCGACGCGGTCACCGGCCGGATCGGGCGGTCGCTGGTCGCCCCGCCGCTGGCCCTGGCCGTGCTCTCGCTGGTCGCGGGGCTGGCCGCGCAGCCGCTGCTGACGGTGGCGGAGACGGCGGCGGACGGACTCCGCGACCCGGCCGGCTACGTGCGGGCGGTGACCGGGCGATGAGCGCGACACCGGCGCTGGCCCGCCGGACGGTGGTACGCCTGGGCCGGATCCTACGGTTCACCGGCTACTTCGCGGTCCGGTTGGTGCAGGCGAACCTGGCCGTGGCGTGGGAGATCCTCACGCCGGGGTCGCGACTGGAACCGGCGGTGGTGCGGGTGCCGCTACGGGCCGGCACCGACGTCGAGGTCGCCGCGGTGGCCCTGGCGGTCAGCCTGACCCCGGGCACGCTGACCCTGGCGATCCGGCGGGAGCCCGCGACCCTCTGGGTGCACGGCGTGTACGCCGCCGACCCGGTCGCGTTCCGCCGCGAGGTCACCGAACTGGAGTGGCGGGTGCTCGCCGCGATCCGCCCGGCCACGCACCCGGCCGGCGGCGGCCGACCCGACGACGGCTCCTCCGACGACGGTGGTCCGTCCGAGAACGACCCGCCCGAGACGTGGAGGTCGCGATGATCCTGCTGGACGTGGTGCTGGTGGTCCTGGCGTGCGCGATGGCGGTGGTGATCGGCCGGCTGGTACGCGGACCGACCGACGCCGACCGGGCCGCCGCGCTGGACCTGGGCTTCTTCGTCTTCCTGGCCGCCCTGGCGGTGCTCGCCGCCCGGCTGGACGCGCCGGACCTGCTGGACCTGGTGCTCACCGGGACGCTGGTGAGTTTCCTGGCCACGGTGGCGATGGCCCGGCTGGTGCGCCGGGGGCAGCGGTGATCCGCACGGCACTGGCCTGGGCGCTGCTGCTGCTCGGCACCGTCCTGATCTCGATCAGCGCGGTGGGCCTGGTCCGCCTGCCCGACGTCTACCACCGGATGAACGCGGTCGCCAAGGCGGCCAGCCTCGGCCTCAGTTGTGTGCTGTTCGGGGTGCTGCTGCTGATCCCGAGCGTGCGTACCGCCGTGGTGGTGCTGGTGGCGGTCGGCCTGCAACTGTTCACCGCCCCGGTGGGTGGCTACGCGCTGGCCCGCGCGGCGTACCGGGCCGGTGCGCCGCTGGCCCCGATCACCCGCTACGACGAGCTCGACGGCCGGGTCGGCGACGGTCGCCCCGACACCGGCTGACGGGGTACTGGGCGGCGGTGCCCGAGGGGTCGCGGTACACTGCCGGTCATGGCCGGAGTCTTCCTGCTTCTTACCGAGCCGTGCTGATGCGCTGACGGCGCGACAGCACGGCGGCCCCTCCTGCGCGAGGGGCTTTTTCGTGCCCGCCGGGGCCCGGGGCGGGCCGCCGAGCACGGACACGAGACCAGCCAGCACGGAGAAGACCCCGCCGGTCGACGCGAGGAGAAGGCCATGACCGAGGCAGCCGCCAACGACACCCCACCGTTCCGGTACACCGCCGTGCTGGCCGACGAGATCGAACGCCGCTGGCAGGATCACTGGGAACGCGAGGGCAGCTTCCACGCGCCGAACCCGTCCGGCCCGCTGGCCGACCCGGCCCACCCGCGCTCCGGCGCCGAGAAGCTGTACGTGCTGGACATGTTCCCGTACCCGTCCGGCGCGGGACTGCACGTCGGGCACCCGCTGGGCTACATCGGCACCGACTGTTACGCCCGCTACCAGCGGATGGCCGGGCGCAACGTGCTGCACGCGATGGGCTTCGACGCGTTCGGCCTGCCCGCCGAGCAGTACGCGGTGCAGACCGGCACGCACCCCCGGACGACCACCGAGGCGAACATCGAGCGGTACCGGGAGCAGCTGCGGCGGCTGGGACTGGCCCACGACCAGCGGCGCTCGGTGGCCACCATCGAGACCGACTTCTACCGCTGGACTCAGTGGATCTTCCTGCAGATCTTCAACTCCTGGTACGACCGCCAGGCCGGTCGGGCCCGCCCGATCAGCGAGCTGATCGCCGAGTTCGCCGGCGGTACCCGGCGTACCCCGGACGGCCGCCCGTGGGCCGAGCTGTCGTCCGCCGAGCGTCGCGCGATCGTCGACGACCACCGCCTGGCGTACGTGTCGCAGGCGCCGGTGAACTGGTGCCCCGGGCTGGGCACGGTGCTGGCCAACGAGGAGGTCACCGCCGACGGTCGCTCCGAGCGCGGCAACTTCCCGGTCTTCAAGCGCAACCTGAAGCAGTGGATGATGCGGATCACCGCGTACGGTGACCGGCTGCTGGACGACCTGGACAAGCTGGACTGGCCGGAGCCGATCAAGCTCATGCAGCGCAACTGGATCGGCCGATCCACCGGTGCGCACATCGACTTCCCGACCCCGACCGCGCCGATCCGGGTGTTCACGACCCGGCCGGACACCGTCTTCGGGGCCACCTACATGGTGCTGGCACCCGAACACGAGCTGGTCGACGCGCTGGTGCCGGCGGCCTGGCCGGAGGGGACCCGGGACGCGTGGACCGGTGGGCACACCGATCCCCGGGCAGCCGTCGAGGCGTACCGCAAGGCGGCGGCGGCCAAGACCGACGTCGAGCGGCAGGCCGACACCAAGGAGAAGACCGGCGTCTTCATCGGCGCGTACGCCGTCAACCCGGTCACCGGTGGGCAGGTGCCGATCTTCATCGCCGACTACGTGCTGGCCGGCTACGGCACCGGCGCGATCATGGCGGTACCCGCGCAGGACGAGCGGGACTGGGAGTTCGCCGATCTCTTCGAGCTGCCGATCGTGCGTACCGTGCAGCCGCCGGAGGGCTTCGACGGCACCGCGTACACCGGGGAGGGGCCGGCGATCAACAGCGCCGCGCCCGACCGCGACCTGGACCTGAACGGACTGGGGGTGGCCGACGCCAAGGCCCGCATCATCGCCTGGCTGGAGTCCACCGGCGCCGGTCGGGGCGCGGTGACCTACCGGCTGCGGGACTGGCTGTTCAGCCGGCAGCGGTACTGGGGCGAGCCGTTCCCGATCGTCTACGACGCCGACGGTGCCGCGATCGCGCTGCCGGAGGAGATGCTGCCGGTCGAACTGCCCGAGGTGGACGACTTCTCGCCGCGCACCTTCGACGCCGACGACGCCGACAGCGACCCGGAGACGCCGCTGTCGCGCCGCCGCGACTGGGTCGAGGTCGAGCTGGACCTGGGTGACGGGCCGAAGCGGTACACCCGGGAGACCAACGTGATGCCGCAGTGGGCCGGCTCCTGCTGGTACGAGCTGCGGTACCTGGACCCGACCAACGAGGGACGGTTCGTCGACGCGGAGAACGAGCGGTACTGGATGGGGCCGCGCGGCGAGGGCGACTGCGGTGGCGTGGACCTGTACGTCGGCGGCGCCGAGCACGCCGTGCTGCACCTGCTGTACGCCCGGTTCTGGCACAAGGTGCTGTTCGACCTGGGGCACGTGTCGTCGTTCGAGCCGTTCCGCAAGCTGTTCAACCAGGGCTACATCCAGGCGTACGCGTACACCGACGCCCGGGGCGCCTACGTCCCGGCCGAAGAGGTCGTCGAGCGCGACGGCGACTGGTTCCTGGGCGACGTCCAGGTCAACCGCGAGTACGGCAAGATGGGCAAGTCCCTGAAGAACGTGGTCACCCCGGACGAGATGTGCGCCGCGTACGGCGCCGACACGTTCCGGGTCTACGAGATGTCGATGGGGCCGCTGGAGGTGTCCCGCCCGTGGGAGACCCGGGCGGTGGTCGGCTCGTACCGGTTCCTGCAGCGGGTCTGGCGGGCGGTCGTCGACGAGCAGACCGGCGAGTCGCGGGTCACCGACGAACCGGCCGACCAACAGACCCGCCAGTTGCTGCACCGGGTGATCGACGGCGTCCGGGGCGACATGGAGGGCATCCGGTTCAACACCGCGATCGCCAAGCTGATCGAGCTGACCAACGCGGTGACCAAGCTGGCGACGACCCCGCGCGAGGTGGCCGAACCGCTGGTGCTGATGGTGGCGCCGCTGGCCCCGCACATCGCCGAGGAACTGTGGCGGCGGCTGGGTCACCAGACCTCCCTGACGTACGCGGACTTCCCGGTCGCCGACCCGGCGCTGCTGGTCGCCGAGACCGTCACCTACCCGGTGCAGGTCAACGGCAAGGTCCGGGGCCGGGTCGAGGTGCCGGCCGACGCCGCCGAGGACGACGTGCGTTCCGCCGCGCTGGCAGCGGTGGCGGGGGTGCTGGCCGGCAAGGAACCGCGCAAGGTCATCGTGATCCCCGGCCGGATGGTGTCCGTCGTCGCCTGACGCTGTTGGCGAGCTGTTGGTGTAGGTGAGCTGTTGTTGGTGAAAGGAAGGGTCCCCTGCTAACGCCTCGTGCATAGCAGGGGACCCTTTCTAACGTTCGAACGCCGTGCTCGGTGCGGCGGCCGAGCCCTCCAGTGCACGGTATGCGGGCGCGCGTGCGGTGCGAGCCGGCGCTGCGGCGGGCACCCGTGGGGCCACGTGGGCGGGAAGAAGACGTGCCGCACGCTCCGGCGCTACGAAGGCGGCGTCTTCGAGTTCCCGGGGTGCGGCGACTCGTCGCAAGGTCGTGCTCGATCCGGGATCGAGTGGTCTCGTGCTGACACCGAGGCCACTCGATCCAGGATCGAGCGTGATCATGGAGCGCGATGCGGCGAGAGCGGGGGCGCGGCACGATCGCGCTTGCCGAGTTGTTAGCAGGGGACCCCTCCTTACATCTGGGTGGTGCGGCGTCGGCGTTCGGCGAGCCACCAGCGGGTGAGCAGCACCGCGCTGGCGATGAAGCCGAGCGCGGCGGGGGTGGCGGCGAGCCAGTTGACCTCGCCGGGACTGGTGACGGCGGCGCCGACGGCGGCGTAGCCGAACGCCGACGGGGCGGAGGCGATCACGCTGCCGACGAGGAACGGCAGTATTCGCGCGCCGGTGGTGCCGTAGCCGTAGCTGACCAGGCCGTAGCCGGAGATCGGCAGCAGCCGTACGGTGATCACCCCGAGCACGCTCTGCCGGGTGAACCAGCGATCCAGTCGGGCCAACCGGCCCCGGACGCGCTCGGCGACGAACTCCCGCCCGAGCACCCGGCCGACGGTGAAGCCGATCGCCGCCGCCAGCAGGGCGGCCCCCAGCGCGTACGCGGCACCCTCCAGGGCGCCGAAGAGCGCGCCCGCGGCGAGCGTGATGAACGTACGGGGGACCAGTGCCACCAGCAGCAGCGCGCCGCCGAGGACTCCGGCGACCGGGGCGAGACCGCCCAGTCGGTCGCCGAACTGCGGCAGCGCCGTCGGGTCGGGGTGGGGGACCAGGATCAGGGTCACCCCGAACCCGGCGATCAGGAGTAGCAGCAGGCCGAACCGGACGACCGACGGTGTGGTGGCGACCGGCTGCACCGATCGCCAGTACCGTGTGAGCCGCCGGACGGCCGGGGTCATGCCCGGGCGGCGGCCACCGCGGCCCGACGTTCGGCCCGCAGCCGGTCGGCCCAGGTGTCGTCGAGCGGCGGAAGCTGCTGTGCGCCGGTGGCCCAGCGCAGCAGCAGGTCGGCCAGGGCCGGGTTGCGGGCCAGCGCCGGACCGTGGGAGTACGTGCCGAGCAGCTTGCCGCGCCACGCGCCCTCGGTGGCGCCGTCGTTGCCGATCCCGGCGGTGACCCGGGCCAGCGGGGAGACCTCGGCACCGAGACGGGTACGGCCGCCGTGGTTCTCGAAGCCGGTCAGCGGAGGCAGGCCGAGTCGGGCGTCGATGTCACCGGCCAGCTCGCCGACGGCCCGGGTCTCGCCCCGGTCGGAAGAGAGGTCGAGCAGTTCCAGGCCGCGGTACTGGGTGCCCTTGGCGAAGAACGACGTGCCGAGCAGTTGGTATCCGGCGCAGACGCCGAACACCACCGAGCCCTGGGCGACCGCCCGGTGCAGGCCGCCGTCGGTGAGCAGCCGCTGGGCGCCGAGCGCCTGCGGGCCGTCCTCGCCGCCGCCGATGAGGTAGATGTCGGCGGTGGTGGGCATCGGCTGGTCGGAGCGGACCTCCAGCACCTCGATCGGGAAGCCGCGCTGCTGTGCCCGCCGGGCCAGGATCAGCATGTTGCCCCGGTCGCCGTAGGTGGAGAGCAGGTCGGGGTAGATCCAGACGATGCGCAGGGTCTCAGTTGACACGGTCCAACTCCGCTCGGATGTCCTGGAAGGCGGTGTAGTTCGCGATGACCTCCAGCCGCCCCGGCGGCACCGCCCGGATGGCGTCGTCGAACGTGCGGACGTGCTGGAACGGCACGCCGTTGACGTCCAGCCGGACCGCCAGGTCGTACGCGCGGTCGCCGGTGATGAGCACCTGACGTCCGCGTAGCGGGGCGAAGTCGACGTCGAAGAGCCAGGAGGTGTCCAACCCGTCGGGGTCGCGGGCGTTGATGGAGAGCAGGGTCGCGGTGTGCTCGGCCATGTCGAACGCCTCCAGCCAACTGGCCGGGTTCTTCGCCAGCAGCAGCCGGACCAGCCGACCGTCCCGCTCGACCTGGGCGTACCGTCCGGCGACCGAGGTGACGTCGCCGAGGCGGGGGACCGCGTCGAATGGGCGTACGCCGAACTCGGCGGCCAGGGCCAGCGCGGTGGCCGCGTTACCGATGTTGACCTTGCCGGGAAGCTGGAGCTTCACCTTGTACCAGGCGCCGGTGGGGTCGAGGACGCCCTCGTCGTCGACCGTCCACTGCGGCTGCGGGCGGCGCAGCGGGCATCCGCTGCACCACCACTGCTCGCCGGAGCGCTGGATGGTCGAGCCGCACTCGGGGCAGACCCACGAGTCGTCGTGCCACCGCTGACCGGCGGAGAACCAGGTGACGTGCGGTGGGGTGATCCGCTGGTCGTGGGCGGCCGGCGGGGTGGCCGCCCAGACCACCATCGGGTCGTCGGCGTTGGCCACGATGCGGATGTCCGGGTGGCGGACCAGGGCCGCGCGCCAGAGCTGCGCCATCATGGCGACCTCCTTGGCCCGGTCGAGCTGGTCGCGGGAGAGGTTGAGCAGCGCCACGACGTGCGGCTCGGTCGCCTCGATCACCTGCGCAAGGTAGTGCTCGTCGACCTCCAGCACCGCGTACGGGGTGCTGCCCGCCTTGGCCAGGGCCGAGGTGTGCCCGGTGGGCATGTTGGCGCCGAAGGAGTTGGTGGCGACCCGGCCGAGCACGCCGACGGCGGCGGCGGCCAGCCGTGTGGTGGTGGTCTTGCCGTTGGTGCCCGAGACCAGTGCGATGGCCCGTCCGGCGGAGAGGTGTGCCAGCAGGTCCGGGTCGATCTTCAGGCCGATCCAGCCACCGATCACCGAGCCGTCGCCACGGCCCGCAGCCCGCGACAGGGCTGCGGCGGTCCGTGACACGGAGCTGGCCACCTTCGCCCGTAGGGGCATCTTCGCGTCCGTCACGCGAGCGAGGTTACCGGACCAGACCACCCCTCAGATCGCCGCCGAGGGTGTTCCGTTCTGTCCACTTCGTCGGTGAGCGGGGCGGCGGGCGTCCGGACCGGCCCGAGTGGATCTATGTCGGATAGCGGACCACGTCCGCCGCCCCGCCGCCCTCCACTCCGCTCCACCCCGGCTGACGTGCGGTTTTGTGGCGCGCGGCGACGCGCCGCGCGGTCGATTCTGGTTGCGGGTGGAGGGAAGTGGAGTAGAGTGGGGCGCATTGGTGGGGCCGGGAGGGGCCCACCGGCCCGGGGGGTCAACGGCGCGCGAACGCCGTTAAAGGGCGAGGGGGTTGGGCCGATGTTTCTCGGCACCCACACTCCGCGCCTGGACGACAAAGGCCGGTTGATCCTTCCGGCGAAGTTCCGGGATGAGCTGGCGGGGGGTGTCGTGATCACCAAAGGGCAGGAGCGCTGCCTCTACGTCTTTCCGACGCCTGAGTTCCAGCACATCGCGGAGCAGTTGCGCGCGCAGCCGATGACGCACAAGGCGGCCCGGGCCTACAGCCGTGTCTTCTTCGCCAGCGCGCACGACGAGATACCCGACAAGCAGGGCCGGGTGACCATCCCGGCACACCTGCGCAGCTACGCGGGGCTCGACCGGGACCTGGTGGTCATCGGCGCGAGCACCCGGGTGGAGATCTGGGACAAGGTCGCCTGGGAGACCTACCTCGCCGAGAGCGAAGACGACTTCGCCGACATCGAGGAGGGGGTGCTGCCAGGCGGTCTGTAGGGCGTGGCGACGCCCGACGTACTGCGAGATCTCCAGCCGCTTTCGAGTTCCTGGCATCCCTTCCCCGGTGCCAGGCGCACGAGTCGAGAGCGGATGGGGATCTGGCGGTACGACGGCACGGCGTCGTCCGACGAGCAGGACGCGACAACGAGACCGGTTCAACCAGTGGGGGGCGACATGGGGGAGCTACGCGGCACGCATGTGCCGGTGCTGCTTGAGCGGTGTCTCGAGCTGCTCGCCCCCGCGCTGGGTCGAGGCGGCCGTACTGTCCACGTCGACGCGACGCTCGGCCTGGCCGGGCACGCCGAGGCGGTGTTGCAGGCGCATCCGGAGACGATCCTGGTGGGCCTGGACCGGGACACCGAGGCACTCGCACACGCTCGGGTACGGCTGGCCCGGTTCGCCGATCGCGTCCATCTGGAACACGCGGTCTACGACGAGTTGCCCGAGGTGCTGGACCGCTTGGGCTACCCGTCCGTGGACGGTGTGCTCTTCGACCTCGGTGTCTCCTCACTGCAACTCGACGCGCCCGACCGCGGGTTCGCGTACGCACAGGACGCGCCGCTGGACATGCGGATGGACCAGACCCGGGGGGTGACCGCCGAGGAGGTGGTCAACACCTATCCGCACCCGGACCTGGCCCGGGTGCTGCGGGTGTACGGCGAGGAGAAGTTCGCCGGCCGGATCGCCTCGGCGATCATCCGGGAACGGGACCGGGGCCGGATCACCTCGTCGGCGCGTCTGGCCGAGCTGGTGCGGGAGTCGATCCCGGCGCCGGCCCGGCGAACCGGGGGACACCCGGCAAAGAGAACGTTTCAGGCTTTACGGATCGAGGTAAACAGAGAACTGGCAGTGCTGGAGACGGCGCTGCCGGCCGCTCTGGACACACTTTCCGTCGGCGGTCGCATGGTGGTCCTGTCCTACCACTCGTTGGAGGACAGGCTCACCAAGCAGGCGCTCGCCGGCCGGGTCCGCAGTACGGGCCCGGTCGACCTCCCGGTCGAACTGCCCGGGTCGGAGCCGACGTTCCGGCTGCTCAGCCGGGGCGCGGAGCTGCCCGGGGAGAGGGAGGTCGCCGCCAACCCGCGAGCCGCATCGGTGCGGCTACGGGCGGCGGAACGGATCGACCCGCAGGCCCGGCACCAGGGGCGTACCGACCGCGAACGGTACCGGCGCCGGGTCAAGGCGATGCACCAACCGGGGATGGGGTCGGCCGCGGAAACCGGAGGGGGACCGCGGCGGACGCCGGGGGACACGGACGAAGAGGGGGAGGGAATATGAATGTGAGCAAGCGTCGGGACGTCGCCGGCGTCGGGCAGCGCACACCGCGGTCGGGGGGCCGGATCGCGGCGGAGCGGACCCGAGTAGCCGGGAACGACACCCGGCGGCAGGACCGGGTGAGCCGGCTGGACGACACTCGCGCCCGGGGGGCGCGCGAGTTTCCCGTCCAGGGCAGCGCCGCACTGCGTCCGGTGGAACGGGCCGACACCGGCAAGCCGGAGAGGGCCGAGTCGCCGCGGCTGCGGGTCGCCCCGCCGCCGCCGGTGCGGGTGCCCCGGGCACCGTTCGCGGCGCTCGTGGTGGTGCTCGTCGTCGGTGGAGTGCTCGGCATCCTGGCCGTCAACACGAAGATCAACGAGAATGCGTTCCGGCTCGACGAACTCCAGCAGCAGCAGGCCAAGCTCGACGTGGAGCAGCAGCAGCTGAAGAAGCAGATCGCCGAGTCGGAGTCGCCGGGCAACCTGGAGGCCCAGGCCCGCCGTCTGGGGCTGGTCGAGTCGGGCGAGCTGGCGTACATCCGGCTGCCGGACGGCAAGATGATCGGCGTGCCGCAGCCGGCCAGCGGGCAGGTGTCGATCACCAGCCAGCAGGGCTCGGAGGGGTAGGCCGTGCCCTCGAGATCAGACGAACCGCGCCGGGACGCCACAGGCTCCCGGCGCGGTTCTTCCCGTAACGGGGGTGCACCGGACGAGCGCGGCGGCGAGCCGGGTATCGGCGGCATCTCCGACGCCCGCGCGTACACCCCCCGGGGGCGCACCGTCCGGGACGGCGGCGGCCGGGCCGAGCAGCGGCGCAGCCCGCGCACCAGCCGGACCCAGGACCCGTTCCGCCCGGCGTTGCAGGTGCTCGACGGCGGACGCTCCGCCGCCACCCGCGCCGGTGCCCGGTCGGGTGCCGCATCCCGGCGGGAGTCCACCGCCGGCAGGACCACCGTGGTCCGGACCGTCACCGACCGCACCCCTCGGGGCGAGGCGCCGGCCGGGACGCCCCGGCGTCGCGTCGGGGGACGGGAGCCGCGCCGGGGCGACCGCCCGGCCGCCCCGCGCCGCCCGGCCCGCAAGGCGCCGCGTCCGCCCCGGCTCGCCGACCCGGGACGCCGGCTGCGGCTGGGTACCGCGCTCGCGTTGGCCCTCTTCGTCGCCATCGGCGTGCGGCTCGTCGTGCTCCAGACCGTCGACACTCCGGCGTACGCCGACGGCGGCATGGCCGACCGGCTGCGAACCGTGCCGCTGCCCGCGCCGCGCGGGGCGATCTTCGACCGCGACGGTGCCGCCCTGGCGCACAGCGTCGAGGCCCGGTACGTCTACGCCGACCCGACCCGGATCGAGGACATCCCGGCGACCGCGCAGACGCTCTCCCCGCTGCTCGGCATGCCCGCTTCGGACCTGGCCGAGAAGATGAAGCCCCGCAAGCGGATCAGTGGCGTCGACTCCCAGTTCGAGTACCTGGCGCGCGGGGTCACCGTGGCCCGGGCCCGGGAGATCATGGAGCTGGGTCTGCCGGGCATCGCCGTGCACCGCGACGAGCGGCGCGAGGTCCCCGGCGGTGACCTGGCCGCCAACCTGATCGGTTTCACCAGCCTGGACATGGTCGGGTTGGAGGGCCTGGAGGCGCGCTACGACGACCTGCTGCACGGCGAGGACGGCCAGCGTGTCTTCGAGGTCGGCCTGGGCGCGTTGGCCGCGCCCATCCCCGGCGGCTACAGCCGCACCACCAAGGCCAAGCCGGGCAGCTCGATCGTGCTCACCATCGACCGTGACCTGCAGTACACGGTGCAGCGGATCCTCAGCGAGCAGATGAAGGCGGTGCAGGGCAGCACGGGTGCCGCGGTGGTGCTCGACGCGCGGACCGGGGAGGTGCTGGCCCAGGCCAGCCATCCCACCTACAACGCGGCGAAACCGCAGGCGAGCGACCCCACCGACCGGGAGGACGCGGCCACCAGTTTCATCGTCGACCCGGGTTCGGTGCACAAGGCGATCACGTTCGGGGCGGCGTTGCAGGAGGGCGTCATCACCAAGGACACCGTCTTCCCGGTCGCCAACGGAATCCGCAAGGGTGACACCTGGTTCCGGGACACGTTCCCGGCGGACGGCAAGCGGATGAGCGTGTCCGGGATGATGGCCCACTCCTCCAACGTCGGCACCATCCAGATCGCCGACCAGCTCGGCCCGGAACGGCTGCTCGACTACCAGCAGCGGTTCGGGCTCGGCAAGCCGACCGGTGTGGGCATGCCCGGCGAGGCGGGCGGACGACTGCTGCCGGTGCAGGAGTGGAGCGAGTCGTCGCACGGCTCGGTGCCGATCGGGCACAGCGTGGACGCCACGCCGCTGCAGATGGCCGCCGCGTACGCCGCCATCGCCAACGACGGCACGTACGTGCAGCCGAGGCTGGTCAAGGAGACGATCGGGCCGGACGGGAAGCCGACACCGGCCGAGGAGCCGGTGACCCGTCAGGTGCTCAGCCCGAAGAACGCCGCCGAGTTGCGGCACATCCTGGAGGCGGTCACCACCGTGGACAACGCCACCGGACTGTCCGCGGCGGTGCCCGGTTACCGGGTGGCGGGCAAGACCGGGACCGGGTGGCGGCTGGTCGAGGGGAAGAAGCAGCCCGGCGAGGTCGCCTCGTTCATCGGGATGGCCCCGGCGGACAAGCCGCAGTACGTGATCGCGGTCTTCGTGCACAGCCCGAGTGGCGGCGGTGGCCGGGTCGCGGCGCCGGCGTTCAAGGAAATGATGACCTTCGCGCTGCGCCATTTCCGGGTGCCGCCGTCGAGTGATCCGGCCCCGAAATTCACCGTGTTCCCGTAACTGTCGTCGACGTCAATCCTCGGGTCACCGGTTCCGTCACCGGTGACCCGAGGAATTGACGTACGCATATTCGCCGGTGTGCTTTCCGGCCTTTTCGTGGCGACCGTGCCCGGATGCGTCGTCTTTCCGTATCCGTCGTCGGCGGGAATGGTCGTCGACGCCGGAAGTCGTCTGGTCGCGTCCTAACGAGAAGGCGGGCGGTCGCCCTGGGGAGGCGGACGGTCGCCGGGACACCCGCCGGTCGGGTGCCCGATCGTGGCCGTCGGGCGTACGCCTGCCGCATCCACCGGCCGCCACCTGCGGTTCGACTTCGTGCGGCGGAGATTCAGGCGCGCCGTGCGGCCGGACCCGGGCGACCGGGTAGGGTCTGACGCCGTGCGCGGCAATCCTCGTCCCCGTACCGTGACCGGAATCCGGCTCGGTGACCTAGCCGCCCGGCTCGCCGTGGCGCCCTCTACCAGCGCCGATCCGGTGGTGACCGGGGCGACCCATGCCAGTCAGGAGGTCCGACCCGGCGACCTGTACGCGGCCCTGCCCGGCGCCCGCCGGCACGGCGCGGAGTTCGCCGCCGGTGCGGCCCAGGCCGGCGCGGTCGCCGTGCTGACCGACCCGGCCGGTGCCGAGTCGGCCGCCGGCACCGGACTGCCGGTCCTGGTGGTCGACGACCCACGCGCGGCGCTCGGCCCGGTCGCCTCGACGATCTACGGCGACCCGACCGCGCACCTGCTGACGATCGGGGTCACCGGCACCGCCGGGAAGACCTCCACCGCCTACCTCGTCGAGTCCGGGCTGCGCGCCGCCGGCCACACCACCGGCCTGATCGGCACCGTCGAGACGCGCCTGGGCGACCTCGTGGTGGACAGCGTGCGGACCACGCCGGAGGCCACCGACCTGCACGCGATGCTCGCCGCCGCCCGCGAGCGGGGCGTCACCGCGGTGGTCATGGAGGTCTCCAGCCACGCCCTGGCGATGGGCCGGGTCGGCGGGGTGCGGTTCGGCGTCGGCGGCTGGACCAACTTCGGCTCCGACCACCTGGACTTCCACGCCGACGCCGAGGACTACTTCGCGGCCAAGGCGCGCCTCTTCGACGGGCGCTGCGCGGTGGAGGTGCTCAACCGCGACGACCCGGCGCTGGAACCGCTCTTCACCCCGGCCACGGTCAGCTACTCGGCGGCCGGTGACCCGACCGCCACGTGGTGGGCCGAGAAGGTCGACGGCGACGGGTACGCCCAGCGCTTCACCGTGCACGGCCCGGACGGGCTGACGCTGCCCGCCGGGGTGGCGCTGCCCGGCCGGCACAACGTGGCGAACGCCCTGCTGGCCATCGCCACCCTGGTCGCCGCCGGAGTCGATCCGGTGACCGCCGCCGAGGGTGTGGCCGCCTGCGGTGGCGTACCCGGGCGTCTGGAGTCGGTGGGCGTGGCCGGCGGGGTACGCGGGGTGGTCGACTACGCACACAAGACCGACGCCGTGGTGGCCGCGCTGGCCGCACTGCGCGGACTCAGCGCCGGCCGGCTGATCTGTGTGATCGGTGCGGGCGGCGACCGGGATCGGGGCAAGCGGCCCCTGATGGGTGCCGCTGCCGCGGAGGGAGCCGACGTGGTCGTGGTGACCGACGACAACCCGCGTACCGAGGAGCCGTCGGCGATCCGCGCCGAGGTGCTCGCCGGTGCCCACCAGGCTGGTACGGCGGCCCGGATCGTCGAGGTGGCCGGGCGTCGCGCGGCGATCGACGAGGCGGTCCGGCTGGCCGAGCCGCAGGACGTGGTGGCGCTGCTGGGCAAGGGGCACGAACGCGGCCAGGAGATCGCCGGCGAGACGTACCCGTTCGACGACCGGACGGAGCTCGCCGACGCGCTGCGGGCCCGCTTCGGGGACCTGGCGGGGCAGCGGTGATCGCGCTCAGCCTGGCCGAGGTCGCCTCGGCCGTCGACGGTCGACTGGTCGACGCCGACCCCGACGCGCGGATCATCGGCAGCGTCGAGTTCGACTCGCGCAAGGTCGCCGCCGGTGGACTGTTCGTCGCGTTCGACGGGGAGAAGGTCGACGGGCACGACTACGCGGCGGCGGCCGTGGCGGACGGCGCGGTGGCGGTGCTGGGCACCCGCGAGGTGCCCGGCGTACCGATGATCGTGGTCGCCGACGCGTTGACCGCGATGGGTCGGCTGGCCCGGACCGTGGTGGACCGGCTGCCGGAGCTGACCGTGATCGGGTTGACCGGTTCCTCCGGCAAGACCACCACCAAGGATCTGATCGCCCAGCTCACCGCGCGCCTCGGCGAGACGGTGGCGCCGCCCGGCTCGTTCAACAACGAGCTGGGGCACCCGTACACGGCGTTGCAGGCCGGGCCGACGACGCGCTACCTGGTGATGGAGAAGGGCGCGCGGGGCATCGGCCACGTGCGCTACCTCTGCGAGGTGGCACCGCCGCGCATCTCCGTGGTGCTCAACGTCGGGGTGTCGCACATCGGGGAGTTCGGCTCCCAGGAGAACATCGCCGTGGCCAAGGGCGAACTGGTGGAGTCGCTGCCGGCCGACGGCCTGGCGGTACTCAACGCCGACGACCCGCTGGTCGACGCGATGGCGAGCCGTACGGTGGCCCGGGTGGTCCGCTACGGCGAGGCGGCGCACGCCGACATCCGTGCCGAGGACGTGACGCTGGACGAGCGCGGCCGGCCGTCGTACACCCTGGTGACGCCGGAGGGCGACGCGCCGGTGCGGCTCGGGCTCACCGGACGGCACCAGGTCTCCAACAGCCTGGCCGCCGCGGCGGTGGCCCGGGAACTGGGCATGCCGTTGACCGAGCTGGCCGTCGCGCTGGGCGCGCTCGGGCTGGTCTCGACCCGTCGGATGGACGTCTTCGAACGCACCGACGGGGTGACCGTGATCGACGACTCGTACAACGCCAACCCGGCGTCGATGGCGGTGGCGCTGCGTGCGCTCGCCGGCATCGGCAGCGGGAGGCGTACCGTCGCGGTGCTCGGCTACATGGCCGAGCTGGGTGACTTCGAGACGCAGGGGCACGCCGACATGGGCCGTCTCGCGGCCGAGCTGGGCGTCGCCCGGCTGCTGGTGGTCGGTGAGGCCGCGGCGCCGATTCACCACGGGGCGACATCGGTAGGTGACTGGGGAGGAGAGTCGGTGCTGCTCACCGATCAGGCGGCGGCCGTCGAGGTGCTGCGAAGCGAGCTACGGCAGGGCGATGTCGTCCTGGTGAAGGGCTCTCGGTACCGGACCTGGGAGGTGGCCGACGCGCTGCGCGTCGACGTGGCCGCAGACGGCGAGGGTGACGCTTCGTGAGAGCGGTCATCGTGGCCATCGGGGTGGCCTTCCTCGTCTCGCTGTTCTGCACCCCGATCGCGATCAAGGTGTTCACCCGGCTCAAGGCCGGCCAGCCGATCCGGGCCGAGGGCCCGCAGATGCACCAGGGCAAGAAGGGCACCCCGACCATGGGCGGGGTGGTGTTCATCCTGGCCACCGTGATCGCGTACGTGGCCGGCCACCTGGCTCTGACCACCCTGCCGGACGCGCAGATCGCCCAGGTCGAGCCGACCATCACCGCGCTGGTGCTGCTGGGCCTGATGGTCTTCTGCGGCGCGGTCGGCTTCGTCGACGACTTCCTGAAGGTGCGCAAGCGGCACAGCGGCGGATTGAGCGCCCGGGGCAAGCTGCTCGGCCAGATCCTGGTCGGCGCGCTGTTCGGGGTCGTGGCGCTCTATTTCCCGTCCACCATGACCGACGCCAGCGGCGAGGTGACCAACACCGAGACCGTCGGCAGCACGACGCTCAGCTTCATCCGGGACATCCCGGCGCTGGACGTCACCAAGATCGGCGCGGTGGTCATCTTCATCTTCGTGGTGATGGCGGCGACCAACGGCGTCAACCTCACCGACGGCCTCGACGGCCTGGCCACCGGCGCCTCGGTGATGGTGCTCGGCGCGTACGCGGTGATCGCGTTCTGGCAGTACCGGCACTGGTGCGCCGACCCGTCGTACACCGCCAACCCGAACAACTACTGCTACGCGGTCCGGGATCCGCTGGAGATCGCGTTGATCGCCGGTGCCGCCGCCGGTGCCTGTGTCGGCTTCCTCTGGTGGAACACCTCACCGGCCCGGATCTTCATGGGCGACACCGGCGCGCTCGGCCTGGGTGGCCTGATCGCCGGCATGGCGATGTCCACCCGGACGGTGCTGCTACTCCCGATCATCGGTGGGCTCTTCGTGATCATCACGATGTCCGTGGTGATCCAGATCATCTCCTTCAAGACCACCGGCAAGCGGGTGTTCCGGATGTCGCCGCTGCAACACCACTTCGAGCTGGCCGGGTGGAGCGAGGTCAACATCGTGGTCCGGTTCTGGATCATCGCCGGCATCGGTGTCGCCATCGCCCTGGGCCTCTTCTACAGCGACTTCCTCGCCAACATGGGCTGACCCCCAGACCCCCCCGACCCCCTGACCCCCACCCCCACCCGCCCCACCCGCCCTCGCGGCCTTCCCGCCGACCTCGCCCCCGCGATCATGGAGTCGTGGTATGGACGAATGCGTCCGTACCGGCATGAAACGCCGACCACTACTCCCTGATCGCGGGGGCGAGCGGGCGGGCGCGGGCGGGGCGGGCGGTGGGGTGGGGAGGGGTGTGTGGGTGGCGGAGGGTGATCGGTAGGCGGCGGAGTGTGGTTGAACGCACGTTCGACACGCCGACCAGCCGGTACCGCCGGTGTCAGGTCCCCGGAGCGGCGATGATGGCGCTGTGGGGGAGGTGCGAGAAGACGACGGCGCGCGGTCGACCCGGCGGTCGTCCCGGGTAGGAACCACCGGGGGATCGGCCGCGGCGGTCGGAACCGAGGACGCGGCGCGACCCGGCGGATCGGGAGCGGCCGGTGGCACGCGCACGGCCGGTGCCGCGACAGCCGGGGCGGGTACCGGTCGTGCCGGCGGGTCCGGTGCGTCCGGCGAGACGCCGGGTGGTGGGCCGTGGCGTGGCCTGGACGCGGTGGGCGGACTCGCCGCGCTGCGTGGCCTGCTCTCCCGGCCGCTGGCCTCCTACCACCTGCTGCTCGCCAGCGCCGGACTGCTGCTGCTGATCGGCCTGACGATGGTCTTCTCGGCCACCAGCGTGCGCGACTACGCGCAGGGCGGCAGCGCCTCGACGTCGCTGACCAGGCAGGCGATCTTCGCGGTGATCGGCATCGTGGTGTTCTGGGCCTGCCAGCGGCTGCCCGCCAGCACCTACCGGTCGCTGGGTCGGCCGGCGCTGGCCGTCTCGGTGGCACTGCTGGTGGTGCTGAACCTGCTGGAGGCGTACGGGCGGTTGACCGACGGCGAGCCCCGGATCGGCCCGCTGGAGGCCGATCTGCTCTGGCTGTACGTGTTCGGGTTCGGCCTGCAACCCTCCGAGCTGGCGAAGTTCGCCCTGGTGCTGTGGGGGGCGTACGTGTTGGCCCGCAAGGGCGCGGCGCTGGGCTGGTGGCGGGAGCTGGCCACCCCGCTGTTCCCGGTGGTGGCCCTGATGTTCGTCCTGGTCGGCTACAACGACCTGGGCAGCATGCTCTGCCTGCTGGCCCTGGTGGTCGGCCTGCTCTGGGCGGCCGGGGTGCGGTTGCGGATCTTCGCCGCGCTCGGCGCGATCGGCCTGGCCGGCATCGGCCTGTTGGTCGCGGTGGCCTCGCTCGGCGCCGGCTCCGGCGTACGCGGTGAGGAGAACTACCGGCTCGCCCGGCTCACCGTCTTCTTCAACCCGCCGCCGCTGGACGACTGCCGCGACGCGCTCTGCTACCAGATGGTCCAGGCGCGCTACGCCATCGCCAACGGCGGCTGGTTCGGCACCGGGCTGGGGCAGGGGCGCACCAAGTGGGCCTGGTTGCCGGCGGCCGAGAACGACTTCATCTTCGCGGTCATCGCCGAGGAACTCGGGGTGGTCGGCTGCGCGGTGGTGGTGGTGCTGTTCGCCGTCCTCGCCTACACCGGCCTGCGGATCGCCCGCCGCGTGGACGACCCGTTCCGCCGGCTGGCCGCCGCCGGGGCCACCGCGTGGCTGGTCGGCCAGGCGTTCATCAACATGGGTGGCGTGATCGGCCTGCTGCCGCTGACCGGTGTGCCGCTGCCGTTCATCTCCGACGGCGGCAGCGCCCTGGTCGTCACGCTCGCGGCGGTCGGCATGCTGGCCTCGTTCGCCCGGGCGGAACCCGATGCGGCCCGGGCCCTGCATGCCCGTCCGCCGGCCCGGTGGGTCCGACTAGTGTGGGCTCCGTTGCCGCCGCTTCCCGGCCGACGCCGCCGCGCGGCGCCGCCGACGGCTGCCCGTGGGTCCGTACCCCAGGCACGCAAGCGGCGCAGTGACGACCAGGCCGCACCGCGTGGCACCCGGGAGGGCCGGGGCCGTGGCGGGTCGGCGGACGAGAGGAGACGTTGATGGGTCCGCTGCGTTCGGTGGTGCTCGCAGGAGGTGGCACCGGGGGGCACATCTACCCGCTGCTCGCCTTCGCCGACTGCCTGCGCCGACACGACCCCGGCGTCCGGATCACCTGCCTCGGCACACCCAAGGGCCTGGAGAACGAGCTGATCCCGCCGGCCGGCTACGACCTGCGCAACATCCCGGCCTACCAGCTGCCCCGGTCGGTCAACCTGAACCTGGTCCGTACCCCGGGCCGGATGTGGACGGCGGCCCGCGCGGCCGGCAAGGTGATCGACGAGGTGCGCGCCGACGCGGTGGTCGGCTTCGGCGGGTACGTGTCAGTGCCGGCGTACCTGGCCGCGTGGCGGCGGGAGCTGCCCATCGTGATCCACGAGGTGAACGTGCCACCGGGGGTGGCCAACCGGCTGGGCATGAAGTTCACCAAGCACATCGCGGTGGGTTTCCCGCACCAGCCGGCCCAGGCCGAGTCGCTGCGTGACGCCCGGGTGGTCGGGGTGCCGCTGCGCCGGGCCATCGCCGGGCTGGACCGGGCCGCCATGCGCAACGCCGCCCGCGCCCACTTCGGACTCCGTCCCGACCTGCCGGTGCTGTTCGTCGCCGGTGGATCGCAGGGCGCCCGCTCGATCAACCTGGCGGTGGCCGGGGCGGCCAAGGAGTTGGCCCGCAACGGCATCCAGGTGCTGCACGTGATGGGCGCCCGCAACGAGCCGGTGCCGGTCCCGACCGACCTCCCGGTGCCGTACGTGAGCCTGCCGTACCTCTCCGACATGGATGCCGGGTACGCCGCCGCGGACCTGATGCTGGGCCGGGGCGGGGCGATGACCTGTGCCGAGGTGGCCGCGATCGGCCTGCCGACCATCTACGTGCCGTACCCGCACAGCAACCAGGAGCAGAAGCGCAACGCGTTGCCGGTGGTGGAGGCCGGTGGCGGCCTGCTGGTCGACGACGCGGAGCTGACCCCGGACTGGCTGGAGCGGACGGTGATCCCGCTGGTCCGCGACCCGCAGCGGCTGCACGCGATGAGTGAGGCCGCCGCCGGGTACGGCCGGCGCGACGGCGACGAGGCACTGCTGAACTTCGTCTACGAGGCGGTGAACCGGTGAGTCGGCCGAGTTCCCGAACGAAAGGTTGGCTCCGGTGAGCGCGAGGAGTGAGCCGGGGTTGCGAGCCCCGGAGTCGCGAACGAAAGGTTGGCTCCGGTGAGCGCGAGGAGTGAGCCGGGGTTGCGAGCCCCGGAGTCGCGAACGAAAGGTTGGCTCCGGTGAGCGCGAGGAGT
>NZ_JBEYSG010000011.1:152814-197939 GCF_040642635.1 Micromonospora sp. NPDC047793
GTGAGCCGGGGTTGCGAGCCCCGGAGTCGCGAACGAAAGGTTGGCGCAGATGACCACGTTCAGCCCGGCCGGCACGCTGACCGCCGAGGACCTGGGCCACATCCACCTGATCGGGGTGGGTGGCGTCGGGATGAGCGGTCTGGCCCGGCTCTTCCTGACCCGGGGTCTGCCGGTCTCCGGAAGCGAGCTGCGGGAGTGGCCGTCCCTGGCGGGCCTGCGGGCGCTCGGCGGGACGATCCACATGACCCACGAGGCGACCAACCTGGACGGTGTGGACACCGTCGTGTACTCCTCGGCGATCCCCGCCGACCATCTGGAGATGGTCGAGGCACGGGAGCGCGGGCTGCGGGTGCTGCACCGGTCGGAGGCGCTCGCGGCGGCGATGACGGGCCGGCGCACGGTGGCGGTGGCGGGTACGCACGGCAAGACCACCACCACCTCCATGGTCACCATGGTGTTGCAGCGGGCCGGCACCGATCCGTCCTTCGTGATCGGTGGGGAGATCTCCGAGGGCGGCTCCGGCGCGCACCACGGCACCGGCGAGTACTTCGTGGTCGAGGCGGACGAGAGCGACCGCTCGTTCCTCATCTACCGGCCGTTCGTCTCGATCATCACGAACGTCGAGGCCGACCACCTGAACACCTACGGCGACCTGGCCACCCTGGAGGCGGCCTTCGCCGAGTTCGCCCGGCTCACCGACCCGGCGGGCTTCGTCATCACGTGTGCCGACGACCCGGGTGGTCGGCGGCTGGCGGACACGCTGCGCGCCGAGGGGCGTCGGGTGTACACCTACGGCGAGGCCGACGACGCCGACCTGCGGCTGAGCGACATCGCGTCGTCGGCCCAGGGGGTGCGCTACCGGGCGCACATCGACGGTCGGTCGCTGGGCGAGTTCCGGCTGCCGGTGCCGGGTCGGCACATGGGGCTCAACAGCGCCTCGGCGGTGCTGGCGACGTACCTGCTGGAGCTGCCGTTGACGGCGGCCGAGGCGGCGCTGGCGGCCTTCCCCGGCGTACGCCGACGGTTCGAGCGCAAGGGCGTGGTGGACGGGGTGCTCGTCTACGACGAGTACGCCTACCACCCCACCTCGATGACGTTGGCTCTGCAGACGTTGCGGGAGGTGGCCGGCGAGGGGCGGCTGATCGTCGTCTTCCAGCCCTACCGGCTCTACCGCACCCGTGATCTGCAGGCGGAGATCGCCGAGGCGCTCGCGATCGCCGACGAGCTGGTGCTGCTGGAGGTCTTCGGCCCGGGGGAGCTGCGCGGCCCGGGCGAGGGGTCGGCGGCGCTGATCGAGGCGGTGGCGCTGCCGTCGGGGCAGAAGGTCTTCGTCGACTCGTGGGAGGACGCGCCGGTGGAGGTGGCCCGGCGGGCCCGCCCCGGTGACGTGGTGGTGACGATGGGCGCCCCGCCGATCTCGCTGATGGGCGACGAGCTGCTGGTCGTGTTGACCGCGCGGGCCGCCGGTCCGCAGGTGGCGGCCGGTGGTGGCGCGGTTGTCGGCGTGGACCGTACGGCGGAATGAGTCCCGGCCCGGCGCGCGGGCGCGGCACCGGTGTGGACGGCGGCGGAGGTCGCCGTCCCACCCGACGGTGGCAGCTGGTCCGGGCCGGCCGGGACGCGGTACCCGCCTCCACCCGGCGGTTCATGGCCCGGGCCCGGCGTCGGCGGATGCGGGCCGCGCTGCCCTGGGCGGTGGCCGGTGGCGTGCTGGCCCTCGCCGGTCTGGTCGCCTGGACGCTGCTCGGCACCGGCCTGTTCGGAGTACGCGAGATGCGGGTGGAGGGCGCCGAGCTGGTCACCTCCGTGCAGGTGCGGGACGCGGCCGCGGTGCCCGACGGCGCGCCGCTGGCCCGGGTGGACCTGACCGAGCTGGCGGCGCGGATCGGCACGCTGCCGCCGGTGGAGCGGGTCACCGTGCACCGGGACTGGCCGGACGGGCTGGTGGTGCGGCTGACGGAACGGACCGGTGTGGCGGTGGTGCCGCGCGGGCAGCAGTTCGACGTGATCGACGCGGCCGGGGTGGCGTTCCGGACGGTGCCGCAGCGCCCGGACGGCCTGCCGCTGCTGCGCCTGGCCGCCGCCGGGCCGGACGATCCGGACACCCGGGCGGGGCTGACGGTGCTCGGCGAGCTCACCCCAGAGTTGCGTGGTGAGCTGACCGAGGTCCGGGTGGAGGGGCTGGCCCGGATCAGTGTTCTGCTGCGTGACGACCGCACGGTGTTCTGGGGTGACGCGACACGCGGGGCGGACAAGGCCCGGGTCGCCACCGCGCTCCTACGCGAGGAGGCCGACCGGATCGACGTCAGCGCGCCGGACGTGGTCACCTTCCGGTGAGTGGCCGGTCAGGCTGTGAAGCGTCCCGCTCCACGGGCGACACGCCGGAACGGTCCTTGGCACATCGCTCGGCTGCGCTTACGTTGCCCGGAAGAGGATCAGTGGTTGACATAACTGTAACCCTCTAGTAGAGGGTGAGGGTTTGCCTCGCGACCTCGCTGGTGACAGCCGAGTCGACCGCAGGTCTGGCCACGCCGAAGCCGGTCGGGGAGCAGCCAATCTCGAGGGGAAAGGACCGGAGATGACACCTCCGCACAACTACCTGGCGGTCATCAAGGTCGTCGGCATCGGGGGCGGCGGCGTCAACGCCGTCAACCGGATGATCGAGGTTGGGCTCAAGGGCGTCGAGTTCATCGCGATCAACACGGACGCGCAGGCGTTGCTGATGAGCGACGCCGACGTGAAGCTCGACGTCGGTCGCGAACTGACCCGGGGCCTCGGCGCCGGGGCCAACCCGGACGTCGGCAAGAACGCCGCCGAGGACCACCGCGACGAGATCGAGGAGGTGCTCAAGGGCGCCGACATGGTCTTCGTCACCTGCGGCGAGGGCGGCGGCACCGGCACCGGTGGCGCGCCGGTGGTGGCGAACATCGCCCGTAAGCTGGGCGCGCTGACCATCGGCGTGGTGACGCGCCCGTTCTCCTTCGAGGGCAAGCGCCGTCAGGTGCAGGCCGAGGCCGGCATCGACGAGCTGCGCAACCAGTGCGACACCCTGATCGTCATCCCCAACGACCGGCTGCTGGCCCTCGGCGACCGCAACATCAGCATGATGGACGCGTTCCGCACCGCCGACCAGGTGCTGCTCTCCGGTGTCCAGGGCATCACCGACCTGATCACCACGCCGGGTCTGATCAACCTGGACTTCGCGGACGTCAAGAGCGTGATGAGCGGCGCGGGCAGCGCGCTGATGGGCATCGGCAGCGCGCGCGGCGAGAACCGCGCCGTGGAGGCCGCCGAGGCGGCCATCTCCAGCCCGCTGCTGGAGCAGAGCATGGACGGCGCGCGAGGCGTGCTGCTCTCCATCGCGGGCGGCTCCGACCTGGGGCTGTTCGAGATCAACGACGCCGCTCAGCTGGTCACCGACGCGGCGCACCCGGACGCCAACATCATCTTCGGTGCGGTGATCGACGACGCCCTCGGTGACGAGGTGCGGGTGACCGTGATAGCCGCCGGCTTCGACGGTGGCACTCCGGCGTACAAGGCGGCCGAGCCGACGCGCAAGACCAACCAGAACCAGCCGACGCAGCCGAGCACCCCGGTCGTGTCGCCCGCCGTGCCGGCACCACCGCAGTCGCCGCGTCGGGTGCTGTTCGACGACGTCGACGTGCCCGACTTCCTCAAGAACGGGTCCTGAGCGGCGCCGATGACCGACAGCCCCGCACTGGTGCGGCCCGACCGGCGCGCCGAGCTCGCCGCCGGGCTGGCCCGGGTACGCGCCCGCATCGCCGACGCGTGCGCAGCCTCGGGCCGGGACCGGGCCGACGTGACGATGATCGCGGTGACCAAGACGTACCCGGCCGCCGACGTGGTCGCGCTGGCCGGGCTCGGCGTGACAGACGTGGGCGAGAACCGCGACCAGGAGGCGGCCCCGAAAGCCGCCGAGGTCGCCGCGGCCGGCGCCGCGCCCCGCTGGCACTTCGTCGGGCGGCTGCAACGCAACAAGGTCAAGTCGGTGCTGCGGTACGCCGACATGGTCCAGTCCGTCGACAGCGTACGGCTGGCGTCCACGGTGGCCGCCGCAGCCGCCGGACGGGACCGGCCGTTGGAGGTGTTGGTGCAGGTCAGCATCGACGGCGACCCGTCCAGGGGTGGTGCGGTGCCCTCCTCGGCCGACCCGGACCTCGGGCTCGGCCCGGTCACCGAGGCGGTGGCCGCCGCCGATGGTCTGCGGCTGTCCGGGCTGATGGCGGTGGCGCCGCTGGGCTGGGAGCCGGAGCGGGCGTTCGCCCGGCTGGCCGACCTCGCCGCGGAGGTGCGCGCCACACATCCGGGTGCCACGGTGCTCTCGGCGGGCATGAGCGGCGACCTGGAGGCGGCGATCGGCCACGGCGCGACACATGTCCGCGTCGGGAGCGCGTTGCTCGGAATGCGTCCCACGCTGCGGTAGCCTGGCCGCGAGGGAAGCAAATTACATCAGTGTTGTTTGCGGGAACGGCCTTCCTCGCCACGGGGGGCGTGACGTGCAACGCGAATTGCGCGTCGGAGGATTGCCGTTCCGGTCCAGTGGGCAGGAACGGCCCACTCGCGACAGGCGACACGGCGGGGGCGTGTGCCGCACGGCGGACGGGAAGGGCGCGGGGATGGGTGCACTGCGCAAGGCGGGGGTCTGGCTCGGACTGGTCGAAGAGGACGAGGAGCGGGCCTACGACGACGGTGGTTACGACAAGGGTGGCTATCGCGAGTCGCGGTACCGGCAGAGCCGGTACGCCGAGGAGTTCGCCGACGATGACGACGACGAGGTGGAGGAGGCGCCCGCGCCCCGGCCGCGACTCGGCGACCGGGGGCGGCTGAGCGAGCGTGCCGGAGGTCGCCTCGGTGACTCCGAGCGGCTGGAGTCGGAGCGGCCGGAGCGGGTCGAGCGGTCCAGCGTGCGGTCGATCACCCGGGCGTCCGCCGAGTCGTCCGGCGCGAACGCGTACCACACCCGGGACAACCTGGCTCTGGCGCCGCAGGTGCAGCCGCGTGAGCGGGTGATGCCCGAGGAGGAACAGCGCTACCAGATCACCACGCTGCACCCGACCACCTACCGGGAGGCGCGGACGATCGGCGAGCACTTCCGGGACGGCGTACCTGTGATCATCAACCTCACCGAGATGGACGAGGCGGATGCCCGCCGTCTGGTGGACTTCGCCGCCGGGTTGGCGTTCGGGCTGCGCGGTACGATCGAGCGCGTGACCAACCGGGTGTTCCTACTCTCGCCGGCCAACGTCCAGGTCACCGCGGAGGACAAGGCCAAGATCGCTGAGGGTGGGTTCTTCAGCCTGAGTTGACCCGCCCGACCCGAGGGACGCCACAAGCCGTGTTGTCGATCTTGCTACAGGTTCTCTACCTGATCACGTATGTCTTTCTGATCGTTCTTTTGGCCCGTTTCGTGTTGAGCGCCGTCCTGCAGTACGGGCGGCGTTGGCAACCTGGTCGCGGAGCATCGGCCGGACTGGAATCCGTGTGGAGCGTCACTGATCCCCCGCTCTGGGCGTTGAGGCGTGTGATCCCTCCGCTGCGAATTGGTACCGTGAGCATCGACCTGGCCTCCCTTGTGCTCCTGGTTATCCTGTTCGTGCTGATGAGGTTTGTGTTAGAGCCGGCGATCATCAGGACCGCCTGATGACCGACGCGCTATCGCGGCCGCAACTGACCCGAGGAGTTTCGATGCCGCTGACCCCGGCCGACGTCCATAACGTCGCCTTCAAGAAGCCGCCGATCGGCAAGCGGGGCTACGACGAGGAGGAGGTCGACGCCTTCCTGGACGAGGTCGAGCGCGAACTCGCCCGTCTGATCGAAGAGAACAACGAGCTGCGCGCCCAGGTGGAGCGCGGCGGTCGGGGCGGTGCCCCGGCCGGTCCCGGTGGCGACGCCCGCCTCGCCGCCGAGCTCAACGACGTCAAGGCGCAGCTCGACCGTGTGCAGCGGGACAAGGCCGCCGCCGAGCAGGCCGCCCGCGCGATGCAGGCCGAGCTGGAGCAGACCCGCTCCGCCGGTGGTGCGGTGCCGGGTGGCGACGGCGAGCAGCAGGCGCTGCGGGTGCTGATGATGGCCCAGCGCACGGCGGACGACCACGTCTCCGACGCGCGCCGCGAGGCCGACCAGCTGCTCTCCGAGGCCCGTTCCAAGGCCGAGGAGGTCACCCGTGAGGCGCGGGCCAAGGCCGACGCGCTGGAGCGGGACGCCCGTCAGCGGCACCAGGAGGCCATGGGCGGCCTGGACGCCAAGCGCACCGCGCTGCAGAAGCACATCGAGGAGCTCAAGCAGTTCGAGCGCGAGTACCGCACCCGGCTCAAGGCGTACCTGGAGAGCCAGCTGCGTGACCTCGACGGTCGTGGGCAGGGCCTGGAGGCCGAGATGACCCGCGGGGACGGCACCCGGGCCGCCGGCAACGGCCTGGCCGCCGCGGGGCTCGCCGGTTCCTACGGCGGCGGTCGCTCCGGCGCTCTCGAGGCCGGTCGCTGAATCGGGCCGGTGACCGCCGTCGACACGGCGGTCGCCCGCCCTGCCTCATCGGTACGACGCGACGGGGGTGAGCGGTGATAATCATCAGTCTCGCGCTCATCCTCGTCGCCGTGGTGCTGCTGGTGCTCGGTCTGGCCGGCGGCTCCAGCCCGTTGCTGGTCGTCTCGATCGGCGCCAGCCTGCTGGCCGCCGTGGCCCTGGTCACCGGCGCCCGTCAGGCCGCCACCGGCCGCGCGGCGGCCCGTGGTGAGCGGGCGACGGAGGACGCCACCGGGCCGACCGTCCAGGAAAGCCCGTCGGGCATCCCGACGCAGCACGTCCCGCCGACCGTCGACACCGGCGACTCCGGGTGGCGGCAACCACCCGGTTCGCCGGTGACGGTCGAGGCGGAGGCGCCGGCCGAGGGCGCGGTGGTCGACGGGTACGACGACGAGCCGGCCGCCCAGGAGATCACGCCGGAGCAGGCCGCACGGCTGGCCCGGCTCCCGGACGAGGTCCGGGTGGTCGACGGTCGACCCCGCTATCACCTTGCCGAGTGCGTGCACCTGGTCGGGCGCGACCACGAGCCGCTGCCCGCCGCCGAGGCGGCCGAACTCGGCTTCACGCCGTGTGGGCTCTGCGCCCCCGGCACCGTCCTGCTCTCCGAGTCCGGCCGCCGCTGAGCCGTGGCCGAGGTGCTCACCGTCGCCGTACGGGTGAAGCCGGGGGCGTCCCGGGCCCGGGTGGGTGGCCGGTTCGACGGTCCGCACGGTCCCGCCCTGGTGATCGCCGTCAACGCCCGGGCCGTGGACGGACGGGCCACCGAGGCGGCGCGTCGCGCGTTGGCCGAGGCGCTCGGTGTCCGCCCGGCGGCCGTGTCGCTGCGGACCGGTGCGGCCAGCCGCGACAAACTCTTCCTGGTCGCCGCCGACGGGCCGGATCCGGTGTCGCGGTTGTCCCGGTTGCGCGACGGCGTGGGCCCGCCCGGCTGACCGGCACCCGCCGCGCGCGGACGCCGGATCCGGGGGTACGGGGACGGCGAACCGGCCGGCGACGTGGTCGCGATCTGCTAGCGTTCCCCCTGCCCCGGTAATGGCATGAAACGGGGCGGATAGGGCGATTCGGTGCGGCAGATTGTCGGACGCCTGTACGTTCCGTATCCTTGCCAACCTCCGGAGTGCGCGGCCAGGTCGCCGCGCGCCCGTTTTGTACCTGGGGCAGCCGATGTCGGCGGCCCCTGTTCAGGTGCCACGGATTTCCCGTGGCTCCGTGGCCGAGGGAGCGACTATGGCCAAGCCAGCCGACACCAGGACCGCGGGCCGTAAGCCGGCGCCGAAGTCCACCCGCAGTGCCGCGGAGACCGAGAAGATCCGTGCCGCGCTGGCGGCCCGTCATGACGAGTTGCGCGCCGAGTACGATCAGACGCTGAGCGAGATCACCGAGCTGCAGCGCGACCGGCTGACCGACTCGGCCGGGGACGACCAGGCCGACACCGGGACCAAGACGCTCGAGCGGGAGCAGGAGATCTCCCTCGCCAACAGCATCCTGGAACGGATCACGCAGGTCGAGCGCGCGCTGGAGCGGCTCGACGAGGGTGGTTACGGCTGGTGCGCGCGGTGCGGCAACCCCATCCCGGTGGAGCGCCTCGCCGCGTTCCCGTCGGCCACTCTCTGCGTGACCTGCAAGCAGCTGGAGGAGCGGCGCTGACGGCTGTCTCCCCGGCACTGGTGCGCGGCGGTGCGACAGCACCGCCGCGATCGTCGATGGGGAGCGAATGAGCGCAGCACCGCCCGCGGGACCCGGCACCGCCGCGCCGGGCACCGCCACGAAGTCGCGGCGCCGGCCGGTCACGATCCTGGTCAGCCTCGCGTTGTTCGCGGTGGCGGTCGACCTGTTCACCAAGCACCTGGCCCTGCAGGAGCTGAGCGACCGGGAGCCGGTACGCCTGCTCGGCGGCGCGCTGTACTTCTCGCTGACCCGCAACAGCGGGGCCGCCTGGAGCATGGGCTCGGACTACACCTTCATCTTCCCGGTGATCGCCCTCGGTGTCCTGGGCTGGATCGCCTGGATGGCGCGGACGCTGCGCTCGGTGCCGTGGGCGATCTCGCTCGGCCTGGTGGTCGGCGGCGTCACCGGTAACCTGATCGACCGGATCTTCCGCGCACCGGGCTGGTTCGTCGGGCACGTGGTCGACATGATCAGCGTCTTCGACCCGTACGGCCGGGTCTTTCCGATCTTCAATATCGCGGACAGCGCCCTGGTCTGCGGTGTCGTGCTCGCGGTCGGCCTGGAGTTCACCGGCCGTCAGCGTGACGGCACCCGGGCCGTCGGCGAGGAACGGCCCGCCACGACGCCCGGGGACGACGACGCGACGCCCACCGGCGACGGCGCCGAGACCGGTCCGGGTCCCCGTGCCGGGACGACCGACGACGGACGGCGGGAGCGGGCATGACGGCCACCTTCGCCGCCGGCGGCGACCACCGCAGTCTGCCCGTCCCCGACGGCCTCGACGGGATGCGGCTGGACCAGGCCGTGGCCCGGCTGTTCGGTCTCTCCCGTACCGCCGCCGCCGCGCTGGTCGACGACGGCGCGGCACTGGTCGACGGTGCGGTGCGGCCCAACTCGCACAAGGTGCGGGCGGGCGCCTGGCTGGAGGTGACGCTGCCGCCGCCGGCCAGCGCGCCGGTGGTGGTGCCGCAGGCGGTGCCGGGCCTGCGGGTGGTCCACGCCGACGACGACATCGTGGTGGTGGACAAGCCGGTCGGCGTGGCGGCGCATCCGAGCCCCGGGTGGAGCGGCCCGACGGTGATCGGCGGGCTGGCCGCGATCGGGCACACCATCGCCACCAGCGGCGCGGCCGAGCGCCAGGGCGTGGTGCACCGGCTCGACGTCGGCACCACCGGCGTGATGGTGGTGGCCAAGAGCGAGCAGGCGTACAGCGTGTTGAAGCGGGCCTTCAAGTACCGCGAGGTGGAGAAGCGGTACCACGCGGTGGTGCAGGGTCACCTGGACCCGCTGCGCGGCACCGTGGACGCGCCGATCGACCGGCACCCGCACCACGACTACCGCTGGGCGGTGGTCTCCGGCGGCAAGCCCAGCATCACCCACTACGACACCATCGAGGCGTTCCCCGCGGCCAGCCTGGTCGACGTCCGGCTGGAGACCGGTCGCACCCACCAGATCCGGGTGCACTTCTCCACCATGCGGCACCCCTGCGTGGGTGACCTGACGTACGGTGCGGACCCGACGCTCGCCGCCCGGCTCAAACTGGATCGGCAGTGGTTGCACGCCAGAGAGTTGAGCTTCCAGCACCCCCGTACGGGGGACGAGGTCCGCTTCGTCAGCGACTACCCTGACGACCTGGGACGTGCGCTGGAAATCCTCCGCGACTGACGCGCCCCACCCGTCCCGACCGATCCGACGAGGGGGCTGCCCGTGCGTGCCGGCGACCTGCTGCGGCAGTTGGACCAGCGGCTGCTGCCCCGTCTCGCCGCCGCGGTGACCCGACTCGGCCAGGGACCGACCCGGGTCCCGCTGCTCGGATGGGTGGCGGTGCTGTCCTGCGCCGCCGTGCTGACCACCGCCGTGCTCGCCACCAACGGGCCGCCGGTGCCGGACCGCACCGTCGGCGAGGTGACCCGGGTGGGGGTCTCCGACGGCGACTCCATCCCCGGATACGAGCGCACCGCCGCCGCGGACCTGGCCGCGCTGGCCGGCACGTCCCTCGCCGACGGCACGTACGCGCTGGTCTCGTTGACCGAGTACCGCACCCCGGAGTCGCTCGCGGCGGTCGTCGGTGACATCGGCGTGGCGGTGGTCTTCGGCCGGGTGCCGTTGCCGGACCGACAGACCGAGATCGTCCGGATCCCCGCCCAACGGCTGCCGGAGGACGTGACCGCCGGGATGACCCGGCTGGCCGAGCGCAAGGAGCGGGAGGCGACCGACTACCGCACCCGGGCCGCCGCGCTCGGTGGCGGTGGTCCGCAGCAGCGCGAGTTGCGCGAGCTCTACGAGAGCGGCGCGCAGGTGGCGGCGGCGGAGGCCACCGCGTACCGGTCCGGCTGCGCCTGCCTCTACGCCCTGGTGGTGCGGGCCGCACCGGCGCAGTTGCGCGGCGTGGCGACCCGGCTGGGTGTGCGGGTGGTCGACCCGGCCCCGGAGGTACGGCGGTTGGAGCGCACCGTCTTCACCCCGCCGCTGCCCGAGCAGCAGGACGTGGTCCGCCCGCCGATCGACCACGGTCACACCGCCTCCCCGATGCCGACCGCCGCGACGGGCTCGCCCGTGCCGCCCTCGACTCCGGAGCGCGACCCGTCGGCTTCGCCGCAGGTGACGGATTCGTCACCATCACCGGCGGTTTCCTCGTCGGCACCGCCCGTCATCCCCCGCGAGACGCCCTCCACCTCGGTGGACAGCGCCGAGGAGAGCGAAGCGAGCCCGACACCGTGACGGTTGCGGACACATCGGTACGTCGCCCGGTGTGGCCTGAATAAGGTTTCGTTCGTAGCCTGTCAGACGGAAACCAAAGCGCGGGGAGGGCGAGCCGTGGACGGCAGCGAGACCGGTTGGGGACGTCCCGCCGAACCGGCACCGCGTTGGCGGGCGCTGCTGGATCGAGCCCGCCTGGGCGGTCGCGGCAGTGACCAGGCCGCCGAGCGACACACCGACGAGGAACCACCACCACCTTCGACCGAGCCGTTGCCGCGTCGCGGTCCCGGTCCCGGCTACTCCGGGCGGGTCGCGCCGGTCGGCCCCCCGCCGGTCGGCCCCCCGCCGATGGGGCCACCGCCGGTCGGCCCTCCGCCGCCGAACCGGCAGCCGTACGGTGGCGAGCCCGGTTACCGGGCCGAGGCGAGCTACCGGGTCGAGCCGCCGCGTCCCGCGCCGACGTACCCGGGACAGTCCGGCCCTCCGGTCGAACCCGGCTATCCGGGCGATCCGGGGTATCCGCCGCCGCCCGACCAGCGTCGCCCCGACCAGCGCCGTCCCGAACCGCGCCGTCCGGACCAGCGGGGTGCCGATCCGCGCCGTCCCGACCAGCGGGGTGCCGATCCGGGCGAGTCGCGGTACACGTTGCTGGACAACGGCTACCGGCACGCCGCACCGCCGGTGGAGTCGCGGTACGCGCTGCTGGACAACGGTGGCTACCAGCCGCCCACGCCTCCCGCGCCGCCGGCCCCCGCGCCGCCGATGGCACCGCCCGGCCCGCCGGCGCAGGCGCCTCCGGGGGCGGTCGGCGGCCGTCCGGGACGTTTCGAGTGGCGGGCGCAGAACTCCGGCGGTGACCTGGAACGGGCCGCCGCCGTGCTCCGGCGGGACCTGGGCACCCCCCGGGTGGTCGCCTTCGCCAACCCCAAGGGCGGCGTGCACAAGACCACCGCGACCGTGCTGGCCGCGGCCACCGTCGGCAGCGTACGCGGGCGGGGTGTGCTGGCCTGGGACGACAACGAGTTGCGGGGCACCCTCGGGCTGCGCGCCGGCAGCGCCCGGCACGCCCGGACGATCCGGCATCTGGTCTCCGACCTGGTGCAGATCGAGATCCGCGAGGGCCCGGAGCTGCTGGAGATCCTCGACGACTACCTGCGGCACGCCTCCGACGGCTCGTACGACGTCCTGGCCGGTGAGGAGAGCCCCCGGTTCGCCCAACGACTGGACCAGTTCACCGTCAAGCGGGTGCTCGAACTGCTGCGTCGCACCCATGACGTGATCTGCGTGGACACCGGCAACAACGTGGAGAGTCCGAACTGGCGCACCGTCATGCAGGCCGCCGACCAGCTCGTGGTCACCACCGTGCCGCGCGAGGACGCCGCGTTCAGCGCCGACTGGATGCTCGACCTGCTGCACGAGGAGGGGATGGGGGAGCTGGCCGACAACGCGGTCACGCTGATCTCCTGCCCGACGCCGGGCCGGCTGCCGTTGCAGGGCGACCTGGAGCGGCACTTTGCGACCCGGACCCGGGCGGTGACCGTGGTGCCGTACGACCCGGCGCTGGAGACCGGCTCCTCGATCGAGTACCACCAACTCCAGGGCGAGACCCGGCAGGCGTGGCTGCGGGCGGCGGCGGCGATGCTGGAGCCCTTCGGCCGTTGACGCGTCCGGGCAGCTCACCACCGACGGTGGTGGCGGAGTGGCGACACTGTGCGCGGCGTCCGGCGGCAACTGCGAGGATCATCGGGTGAGCCCGGAGACCCCCGCCGCCGAACCGCCCGCACCGGCACCGCCGGTCGTCCCGCAGCCGCCGACCGGACCGCCGCGCCATCCTGCCCGTACGCTGCGGGTCGGTGCCCTGACGGTGCTCGTGATGGGTCTGCTGGGCGCCCCGCTGGGGCTGCTCTGGGCGGTGCTCGCACCGGCCACCCCGGTGATCAAGAGCGGCCCCACCCAGGCCGTCTACGGCCAGGCGCAGCCGGAGCAGCCGATCGCCGCCGACGGCTGGTTCAGCCTGCTCGGTCTCGGTTTCGGGGTGCTCGCCGCGCTCGTCGTCTGGCTGGTGCTGCGGCGCTACCGGGGACCCGTCGGCCTGGTCGTCGTGGTGGCCGGTGGCCTCGCCGCCGCCCTGGTCGCCTGGCAGGTGGGGCGGCGCATCGGGCTGAGCGGCTACGAGCGACTGCTGGACAGCGCGCCGGACGGCACCCGGCTGGCCAAACCCGCCGACCTGCGGGCCGGCGGCATCGAGATGGTGCTCGGGGTGCTGCCGGTGCCGCACGGCAATCTGCTGCTGCCGGCGTTCGGGGCCGCGGTGGCGTACACCCTGCTGGCCGGCTGGTCCCGGTGGCCGTCGCTGCGCCCCGAGCCGGAGCCCGACCCGGCCTGGTTCGTCCCGCCGACCGGCTACCCGGACGGCACCGCACGGCCGCCGCTCGACCACCCGGGCGGGACCGTGGCGTCGCCGGTCGGCTACCCGGAGGGTGCCGCGCCGCCGCCGGTCAGTTCGGAGCCGGCGGCGCCGTGGCCAGCTCCGCCAGCGGCACCGGCACCGCCCGCACCTGGCGCAGCAGAGCCGCCTCGCGGTTGAGTAGCCGCAGTTCGGCGCGGAGCCGGGCGGCGGTGTCGTCGATCGCCAGCAGCCGCTGCCGGTCGGCCACGGTCAGCGCGGCGGTCGCGGCCACCAGGTGGGAGAGCACCGTCGGATCCTCGGGCAGTTGCTCGCTGAGCTGCTCGGGCTCGGCCCGCATCAGGCCGAGGTACTGCCGGAACACGGCGGTGACCCGGGCCGCGAGCTGCGCGGCTGCCTCGTCCGGGCCGCTCGGCTCGGGTAGCCACTGCACCTCGGCGGTCAGGTACGGCGCGGAGGTGGAGTCGATCTCGATGACCCGGAACCGTCGCCGGCCCACCGTGACGATGTCGAATCCGCCGTCGGTCAACTCGGCGACCTCCCGCAGGTCGGCGGTGCACCCCACCTCGTGCAGGGTCACCTCGCCGGTGCCCGGGGTGATCCGGTCGGGTCCGGGAGCGACCTCCCAGCCGCTGCGGATCGCCACCACACCGAACTCCCGGGGCGTATCCGGCGGCAGGTCGACCAGGTGGCGGACCAGCGCGCGGTAGCGCTCCTCGAAGATGTGCAGCGGCAGCACCAGCCCGGGGAAGAGCACCGTGGTGAGCGGGAACAGCGGCAGCCGTGCGGTCACGTGATCGAGCCTAGCCCGACTCGCCGCCACCGGCGTGTCCCGGCTCACCGTCCCGGACAGCGGGCGGCGTCGGTCGGCCCGGTGGCGGGCCGCCTAGACTCGCAGGGGTGTTGAACCGGATCGACCTGCGCGGTGGCGAGCCCGACCCGCGCCACCTGCTGCCCCGTGCCCAACTCGACGTGTCGGTGGCCGTCGAGCGCATCCGCCCGATCGTGACGGCGGTCCGTGAGCATGGCTACCAGGCGGTCCGCGAGGCCAGTGAGCGGTTCGACGGGATCTCCCCGGAGGTGCTCCGGGTGCCGGTCGAGGCGATCGCCGCGGCGGAGCAGACCCTCGACCCGCAGGTCCGCGCCGCGCTGCTGGAGTCCATCCGCCGGACCCGCACGGTTCACGACGACCAGCGGCGCACCGATCACACCACCCACGTGGTGCCGGGCGGCACGGTCACCGAGCGCTGGGTGCCGGTCGACCGGGTCGGTCTCTACGTTCCCGGCGGTCTGGCGATGTACCCGTCGACCGTGGTGATGAACGTGGTGCCCGCGCAGGCGGCCGGAGTCCGGTCGCTGGTGGTGGTCTCGCCGCCGCAGAAGGAGAACGGCGGGCTGCCGGACGCCCGGGTGCTGGCCGCCTGTGCGCTGCTCGGCGTCGACGAGGTCTACGCCGTCGGTGGGGCGCAGGCGGTGGCCATGCTGGCGTACGGCTGCGCGGTGGACGCCGCCGGCAGTGCGCACTGCGCTCCGGTCGACATGATCACCGGGCCCGGCAACATCTTCGTCACCGCCGCCAAGCGGCTGCTGCGCGGCGTGGTGGGCATCGACGCCGAGGCCGGCCCGACCGAGATCGCCATCCTCGCCGACGACACCGCCGACCCGGCGCACGTCGCCGCCGACCTGATCAGCCAGGCCGAGCACGACCCGCTGGCGGCGAGCGTGCTGGTCACCCCCTCGGTGGCGCTGGCCGACGCGGTGGACCGCGAACTTGCCCGGCAGGTGCCGGCGACCAAGCACGCCGACCGGGTCGGCACCGCGCTGGGCGGGGAGCAGAGCGGCGTCGTGCTCGTCGACGACCTGGCCGCCGGGCTGCGGGTGGTCGACGCGTACGCGGCGGAGCACCTGGAGATCCAGACCGTCGACGCCCGCGAGTGGGCGATGCGGGTACGCAACGCCGGGGCGATCTTCGTGGGCGCGTACTCGCCGGTGTCGCTGGGTGACTACTGCGCCGGTTCCAACCACGTACTCCCCACCGGCGGCTGCGCCCGGCACTCGTCCGGGCTCTCGGTGCAGTCCTTCCTGCGCGGCATCCACCTGGTGGAGTACACCGAGGAGGCGCTGCGGGAGGTGGCACCGCACGTGGTGGCGCTGGCCACCGCGGAGGACCTGCCCGCGCACGGCGAGGCGGTCTCCGCCCGATTCCGTCAGGAACCCTCATGACCGAGCTGTCCGACCTGCCGATCCGGGACGACCTGCGCGGGCTGTCGCCGTACGGCGCGCCGCAGCTCGACGTGCCGGTGCGGCTGAACACCAACGAGAACTCCTACCCGGTGCCGGAGCCGGTGGTGGAGGCGATCGGCAAGGCCGTCGCCGCCGAGCTGCGGGACCTCAACCGGTACCCGGACCGCGACGCGGTGGCGCTCCGCGCCGACCTGGCCGAGTACGTCGGCCACGGGCTCACCGGCGACGGGGTGTGGGCGGCCAACGGCTCCAACGAGATCCAGCAGCAACTCCTCCAGGCGTTCGGTGGACCGGGGCGGACCGCGCTCGGCTTCACGCCGGCGTACTCGATGCATCCGCTGCTGGCGTTGGGCACCGGCACCCGGTGGGTGCCGGCCCGGCGCGGCGTCGACTTCGGGTTGACCGCCGACGAGGCGGTGGCCCAGATCCGTGAGCACCGGCCCGACGTGGTCTTCCTCTGCTCGCCGAACAACCCCACCGGCACCGCGCTCGACCCGGCGGTGGTCACCGCCGTGCTGGACGCGGCACCGGGCATGGTGGTGGTCGACGAGGCGTACGCGGAGTTCGCCCGGCCGGGGACGGTCAGCGCCCTGGCGGTGCTGCCCGGGCACCCTCGGCTGGTGGTGACCCGGACGATGAGCAAGGCGTTCGGGTTCGCCGGCGGGCGGCTGGGCTACCTGGCAGCCGACCCGGCCGTGGTGGCGGCGGTGCAGCTCGTGCGCCTGCCGTACCACCTCTCGGCGCTCACCCAGGCCGCCGCGCGGGCGGCGCTGGCGCACCGCGAGACGCTGCTCGGCACCGTCACGGAGATCATGCGCCAGCGGGACCGGATCGTCGCCGCGCTGCGCGACCGTGGTCTGCGGGTGGCCGACAGCGACGCCAACTTCGTGCTCTACGAGGTGGGCGGCGACCAGGGCGTGGCGTGGCGCGCGATGCTGGCGCAGGGGGTGCTGGTACGCGACGTCGGCCTGCCGGGCTGGCTGCGGGTCACCGCCGGCACCCCGGCCGAGACCGACGCCTTCCTTGCCGCCGTGGACGAGACCCAGCGCGAGGGCCAGGCCCCGCCGCGACCGAAAGGCACCCCATCATGAGCCGGACCGCCCGGGTGGAGCGGATCACCAAGGAGACCAAGGTCCTGGTGGAGATCGACCTCGACGGCACCGGAGCGGTCGAGATCAGCACCGGGGTCGGTTTCTACGACCACATGCTGCACCAGATCGCCCGGCACGGAGGTTTCGACCTGACCGTGCGGACCGTGGGTGACCTGGAGATCGACGCGCACCACACGATGGAGGACACCGCGTTGGCGCTGGGCGCCGCGTTCGACCAGGCGCTGGGCGACAAGGCCGGCATCCGGCGCTACGGCTCGGCCGTCGTGCCGATGGACGAGGTGCTGGTCCGGGCCGCCGTCGACCTGTCCGGTCGGCCGTACGTGGTGCACGACGAGCCGGCGCTGGCGCCGTACATCGGCCCGGTCTACCCGACCAGCATGACCCGGCACATCTGGGAGTCGTTCGGTCAGGCGGCCCGGATCACGCTGCACGTGGACGTCCTGCGGGCGGCTCGCCCCGGCGGGCACCCGGACGCCCACCACGTGGTGGAGGCGCAGTTCAAGGCGGTCTCCCGGGCGCTGCGTGAGGCGACCGCGCTGGACCCGCGCGCGGCCGGGGCGATCCCGAGCACCAAGGGCGCGCTGTGACCGGCCGGGACGTCACCGGGCGGGGGTGCCGCTGATGGGCGCGGTGCTGCCGACGCTGCTGCTGATCTTCGCCGGGGTGCTGGTGGGCGGAACGCTCTCCCTGCACCGGCAGGGCGCGCCGCGCGGCGCGGTGGTGGTCTGCGGTCTGCTGGCGCTGCTGGCCAGCATCGCCGGTGTGCTGTGGCTGCTGCCGGGGGAGGGATAGTGGCCGACGTGAGCAGTCGCCCTGCCGGTGCCGAGGACGCGCGTCGCCGGGTCGTGGTGCTCGACTACGGGTCGGGCAACCTGCGCTCGGCGGAACGCGCGCTGGCTGCCGCCGGTGCCGACGTGGTGGTCACCGGAGACCTGGCCGCCGCCGCCGACGCCGACGGTCTGGTGGTGCCCGGGGTGGGTGCCTTCGCCGCGTGCATGGCCGGCATCGACGAGGTCGGCGCGGGCCCGGTGATCGCCGAGCGGGTCGCCGCCGGTCGGCCGGTGCTGGGCATCTGCGTGGGTATGCAGATCCTCTTCGAGTCCGGCGACGAGCACGGGGTGGTCACCAAGGGGCTGGGTCTGCTGCCGGGTGGCGTCAGCCGGCTTCCCGCCGCCCGGTTGCCCCACATGGGCTGGAACACCGTGCAGGCGCCGGTCGGTTCGGTGCTCTTCGCCGGCCTGCCGGCCGACAGCCGTTTCTACTTCGTCCACTCGTACGCGGCCGGTGACGTGGCCGCGCTGACCGAGGCCGGCGTCCGGGTGACCACCGCCCACCACGACCGTGACTTCGTCGCGGCGGTGGAACGGGGTGCGCTCTCGGCCGCCCAGTTCCACCCGGAGAAGTCCGCCGACACCGGTGCGGCCCTGCTGCGCAACTGGCTGGCCACGGTGCCCGTCGGTGGCTGACCGGGGCAGCGCCCGGCGGTCGGCGACGACCGGGCGTACGCGGGGGCGCCGGTGAGCAAGGAACGGGCCCGTCGTCGCGCGGTCCGCGAGGCGGAGGCCGCCCGACGTCAGGTGGTCCGGGAACGGGCGATGGCCCGCCGGGCCCGGCGTCGCGCGCTGGTCCGCCGGTTCGTGCCCACCGTCCGCCGGGGGCGCACCGGCCGGTTGCTCCGGTACTCCCGGGGTGAGCGTGCCGCGATCGTGGCGCTGACCCTGGCGGCGGTCGTCCTGATCTGGCTGCTCGTGCCCGACCTGGGGCTGCGGCTGTTGTTGATCGTGTTGTTGTTGCTCGTTCTGCCGGTGATCGTGGTGATCGCCCTGAACCGCCGTTCCTGATCTGGAAGGACCAAGATTCGTGAGCCTCACCCTGTTGCCTGCCGTGGACGTCGCCGACGGCCAGGCCGTCCGACTCGTGCAGGGCGCCGCGGGTAGCGAGACCACCTACGGCGATCCGCTGGAGGCCGCGTTGGCCTGGCAGCAGGACGGCGCCGAGTGGATCCACCTGGTCGACCTCGACGCCGCGTTCGGCCGGGGCTCGAACGCGGCGCTGCTCGCCGAGGTGGTGCGCCGGCTCGACGTACGCGTCGAACTCTCCGGCGGCATCCGCGACGACGCCTCGCTGCGGGCCGCGCTGGCCACCGGCGCCGAGCGGGTGAACATCGGCACCGCGGCGTTGGAGGACCCGGAGTGGTGCGACCGGATCTGCGGCGAGTACGGCGACCGCGTCGCGATCGGTCTGGACGTGCGGGGCCGGACCCTGGCGGCGCGCGGCTGGACCCGCGACGGCGGTGACCTGTACGAGGTGCTGGAGCGGCTGGACAAGGCCGGCGCGTCGCGGTACGTGGTCACCGACATCACCAAGGACGGCACCATGCGTGGCCCGAACCTGGACCTGCTGCGGGCGGTGTGCGGCCGCACCGACGCCCCGGTGATCGCCTCCGGGGGTGTCTCGACCCTGGACGACCTGCGGGCGCTGGCGACGCTGGAGCCGATCGGGGTGGAGGGTGTGATCGCCGGCAAGGCGCTCTACGCCGGCGCGTTCACCGTCGCCCAGGCCCTGGAGACCCTCGCCGAGCGGTAAGGAAGGGCACCTTGTTACCGCCTGCGGTAGAGGAAGGGTCCCCTGCTAACACGTGAGCCGGCCGGGGGCCCGGGTACGGCCGGTCAGCGCACCGGCACCGGGCGATAGGCTTTCCGGCATGACGGTGGCGGTGCGCGTGATCCCCTGTCTCGACGTGGACGCCGGTCGGGTGGTCAAGGGGGTCAACTTCCTCGACCTGCGGGACGCCGGTGACCCGGTCGAGTTGGCGGCGGCGTACGACCGGGCGGGCGCGGACGAGTTGACCTTCCTGGACGTGACCGCCTCGTCCAGCGACCGGGGCACGATGCTCGACGTGGTCCGGCGTACCGCCGAGTCGGTCTTCATCCCGCTGACCGTCGGCGGGGGCGTGCGTGCCGTGGCGGACGTGGACACGCTGCTGCGTGCCGGTGCCGACAAGGTCGGGGTGAACACCGCGGCCATCGCCCGGCCGGAGCTGATCGCCGAGATCGCGGACCGGTTCGGCCGCCAGGTGCTGGTGCTCTCGCTCGACGTGCGGCGGGCACCGGCGGGCACCACCGACAGCGGTTTCGAGGTGACCACGCACGGCGGCCGGCGGGGGACCGGGCTGGACGCGGTGGCGTGGGCCGCGCGCGGCGCCGAACTCGGCGCCGGGGAGATCCTGCTGAACTCGATGGACGCCGACGGCACCAAGGCCGGCTTCGACCTCGAACTCATCGCCGCGGTACGCCGGGTGGTCGACGTGCCGGTGGTGGCCAGCGGTGGCGCGGGCGAGGTGGCGCACTTCCCCCCGGCGATCGGCGCGGGTGCCGACGCGGTCCTCGCGGCGAGCGTCTTCCACTTCGGGGAACTGACCGTCACCGAGGTCAAGGACGCGCTGCGCGGGGCGGGTCACCCCGTCCGCTGACCTGGGTACTCAGCCCCGGCCGGAGTGGCCCTCGGGCGAGCGGCGGGGCATCGGGACGGAGCGGACCAGATATTCCTGGACGGCGGCGGTGTGCTCGGCCTCGTCGAGGTGCCAGTCCGCGGTGCCGGGCGGGTGCCGTCGACTGAGCACGCCCTGGACGGTGTCGACGGTGGTGGCCAGCCCGGCGCTGGGCCGGGTACGCCAGAGCCGCTCCCCGTCGGCGGTGATCCGGAACCAGCCGTCGGCGACCTCCACCAGGCCGGCGCCGAGCAGCCGGCGGATCGCTCCCTCGATGTCGTGTCGCTCGGGGAGCGTCCGGTCGAGGTGGTCGGCGGTGGAGATCACGTCGGCCAGGCGTACGCCCTCGGGCCTGCGGGTTGTCGGGGAACGCCGGTGCCTCCCCGCGCCGCTGGCGATCACCAACGAGACGAAGATCCACGCGTCGGTCCGTCGCCAGGCGTTCTCCCCCATGTGGAGATTCTGCCGTCAGCGCGGCGGGAAGGAAACACCACCCGACCCACTGCGACTCTGAGTCACCTGTCGATTGCCGAGGGTTGATGTCGCGGGCGGGTCGCCGGAGCGGCCGGTACGCGGGGTGGCGCGGCGACGTCGTCAGGTGGCGGGCGCGGTCCCGACCGGGGCGGGGCCCGGCTCGGGGGTGTCGAAGACCGGCAGGAAGAACTGCGCGAGGGGCCCGATGGTCAGCGCGTACGCGACGGTGCCGAGACCGACCGTCCCGCCGAGCAGCCAGCCCACGGCGAGTACGGCGATCTCGATGGCGGTGCGGACCAGGCGTAGCGACCAGCCGGGCCGGCGGGCGGCGAGACCCGTCATCAGCCCGTCGCGGGGGCCGGGGCCGAGCCGGGCACCGAGGTAGAGGGCGGTGGCGATGCCGTTGCCGACGATGCCGGCCACCAGCAGCGCGACGCGCACCGGCAGCGGCCCACCGGTGGGCAGCAGGGCCAGCGTCGCGTCGACGGCCAGGCCGATCACCACCACGTTGGCCACGGTGCCGATGCCGGGGCGCTGCCGCAGCGGGATCCAGGTCAGCAGCACCAGGGCGCCCACCAGGATGACCGTGGTGCCCATGGTCAGCCCGGTCAGCCGGGAGAGGCCCTGGTGGAACACGTCCCAGGGGTTCAGGCCCAGCTCGGAACGGATCATCAGCGCCATGCTGAAGCCGTAGAGGACGAGGCCGACGTGCAGTTGGGTCAGTCGCCGGACCGGCCGGTGGCGGAGGTTGCCAATCAGGGTCACGCGTGCCACTCTAGGGGCCAATCTGGGCGCGCATAGAGCCAATTTTCGGGGAGTGGCCATGGCGAGTCAGGTGCGTGGAGCGCAATTGGCCCGACTGCTCGGCCAGTGGCATGCGCTGCCCGGTCGGCGGCGCAGTCCCGACTACGCCGCGCTGGCCGGCGCGGTACGTGGCCTGCTCGCTGACGGGCGGCTGCCACTGGGCGTACGCCTGCCGGCGGAACGGGACCTGGCCGAGGCGCTGCGGATCAGCCGGACCACCGTCACCGCCGCGTACCGCGAACTGCGTGACAGCGGGCACCTGTCCAGCCGCCGGGGTGCGGGAAGCTGGACCCGGCTGCCTGGCACACACCGGGTGGCGCCGAACGGTCTCTGGACCCCGCTCGACGACCGGGACATGATCGACCTGGGGGTGGCGGCGCTGGCCGCCCCGCCGGAGCTGCTGCCGGCAGCCCAGGCCGCGACCGAGGACCTGCCCCGCTACCTCGGCGGGGCCGGCTACCACCCGACCGGCATCATCGAGCTGCGGGAGGCGGTGGCCCAGGGTTACACCGACCGGGGGCTGCCCACCTCACCCGACCAGATCATGGTCACCAACGGCACCCAGCACGCCCTGGACCTGGTGCTCCGGCTGGCCCTGGCGCCGGGCAGCGGGGTGCTGGTCGAGTCACCGAGCTACCCCAACGCGCTGGCCGCACTGGCCGCCCGACGGGCCCGGATCACCACCCACGGACTGGCCGCCGACGCCACCGGCTGGGACGCCGACCTGATGCTCGGCTCGCTGCGGCAGGTACGCCCCCGGGTGGCCTACCTGATCCCGGACTTCCAGAACCCGACCGGGCATCTGATGGAGGCGGACCTGCGCGAGCGTCTGGTCTCCACCGCCCACGCCGTCGGCACCGACCTGGTGATCGACGAGTCCTTCGTGGACCTGCCGCTGGACGGCACCGTGCTGCCGCCGCCGACCGCGAGCTTCGACCGGCACTCCCGGGTGGTCAGCATTGGCGGCATGAGCAAGCCCTTCTGGGGCGGTCTGCGGATCGGCTGGATCCGGGCCTCCGCGCCGCAGGTGCAGCGGCTGGCCGCAGCCCGGGTCGGCGTCGACATGTCCAGCCCGGTGCTCGACCAACTCGTCGCCGTGCACCTGCTGGCCGCCGCGCCGGGCATCGTCGCCGCCCGGCGTACGCAACTGGCGGTGCAACGGGACGCGTTGCTCGGTGCGCTGGCCGACCGGCTGCCGGAGTGGCGGGTCACCGTGCCGCGCGGCGGCGTGACGCTCTGGGCCGAGCTGGACGGCCCGATCTCCAGCGCGCTGGCGCGGGCGACCGAGGAGGTCGGCGTACGCCTGGCGCCCGGACCCCGGTTCGGCCTGGACGGCACGTTGGAACGCTTCCTGCGGCTGCCCTTCACCCTGCCCGCCGGCGACCTGGTCGAGGCGGTGGGTCGGATCGCCGCGGTCCGCTACGACCTGGACCGGACCGGGCTGCCCCGGTGGCGGGAGCCGAGCGTCATCGCCTGACCGGGGTCGCGCCGGAGCCGATCCGGCTGATCCACCTCGCCCGCCGGTCGACGGCGGGCAGACTTGCCGGGGTGGACGGACTCCGGGGGGTGCGGTGGTCGCGTGGGGTGCGACCGGGTGCACCCGGGTCGCGCGCCACCCGCCTGGAACTCTTCTACGACCTGGTCTTCGTCTTCGCCTTCATCCAGGTCACCACGCTCACCGCCGACAACTTCACGCCGCGCGGCCTGCTCCAGTGCGTGGTCGTGCTGGTGCTGCTCTGGTGGGCCTGGACCGGCTTCGCGGTGATCGGCAACCTGGTCCGTACCGACCAGGGGGTGCTGCCCTTCGTGGCGTTCGCCACCATGGGCGGGGCCCTGGTCTTCGCGCTCGCCATGCCGCAGGCGTTCAGCAGCACGGCCGGCGGGCTGTCCGGGCCGTTGGTCTTCGCGATCTGCTACTTCCTGGTCCGGGTCGTCCAGGTGGGTGTCCTGGGCTGGCTGGCCCGGGGCGACCCCGAGCTGCGTCGCCGCTTCCTGGCCGCGATGGGACGGGCGGCAGTGGTCGGCACGCTGGTGCTGGCCGCCGCGCTGCTGCCCCAGCGACTGGCCGACGAGGCGGGCGAGATCGGGCTGCGGCTGCTGTTCTGGATCGCGGCGATCGTCGTCGAGTACGGGGCGGCGGTGGCGCTGGGCAGCAGCAACTGGACGCTGCTCTCGGCCGGGCACTGGGCCGAGCGGCACGCCCTGATCGTGCTGGTGGCGCTCGGCGAGACGATCATCGCGTTGGGGCTCGGCGCCCACTTCGTCGTCGATACGCCACTGACCTGGCTGGTGATCCTCTCGGGGATGCTCGCGGTGGCGGTGGTCGCCGCGCTCTGGTGGTCGTACTTCGACACGTTGGCGCTGGCACTGGAACAGGTGCTGCACCGCACCCGGGATCCACGGGCCCGCTCGGCGTTGGCCCGCGACGCCTACACCTACCTGCACCTGCCGCTGGTCGCCGGCCCGATCCTGTTCGCGCTCGGGCTCAAGCGGGTGCTCACCGGTGCCGCCGAGCCGGCCACCTCGGCCGGGAGCCTGTTGCCCGCTGGTGAGTTGCTGGTGCTGCACGGTGGCGTGGCGCTCTATCTGGTGACGCTGGTGGCGCTGGGCTGGCGGGTCCTGCGCACGCTGCGGTGGCCGACCGTCGGCGGCGTGTGCCTGCTGGTGCTGCTGCTGCCGGTCGCCGCCCAGGTGCCGGAACTGGTCACTCTGACGTTGCTCACCGTGGTCGTGCTGGCGATGACGGTGGTGCAGACGCTGACCGACGCGCCGCTGCGCCGCCAGGTCCGGGAGGTGGCGATGGCCGAGCAACTCGCCGCCGAGGCCGAGCAGACCACCTGGCGGGGACGCCACCTGTGAGCGGGTACGCCTCGGCCCCGCGTCCGGGAACGGGCGCGGGGCCGATGTCGTGTACGCCGGTGTCGACGACCGTCAGATCTCGGCGACCGTGCCCGCGTACATCTTGTCGATCTCGGTGGAGAAGTTGCTCTCCACGCCCCGCCGCTTGATCTTGAGTGACGGGGTGATCTCGCCGTCCTCGATGGTCAGATCGCGCGGCAGGATGGTGACCTTCTTGATCGTCTCCCAGCGGTTGAGCTTGGTGTTGAGCTCGGCCACGTACTGCTCGACCATGGCCTTCGCCTCGGGCGAGGAGACGATCTCGGCGTACGGGCGGCCCTGGAGCGGGGTGCCCGCGGCCCAGCCGGCGATGGCGTCCGGGTCCAGCGTGACCAGCAGCGTGCAGAAGTTGCGGGCCTGCGCGATGACCACCGCCTGCGAGGTGTACGGGCAGGTGGCCTTGAACATGCCCTCGATGTGCGACGGCGCGATGTACTTGCCGCCGGACGTCTTGACCAGGTCCTTCTTCCGGTCGGTGATGCGCAGGTAGCCGTCGGCGTCGAGGCTGCCGATGTCACCGGTCCGGAAGAAGCCGTCCTCGGTGAAGACGGCGGCGGTCTCCTCCGGCAGGTTGTGGTAGCCGCGCATGACCGGCCGACCCTTAATCAGGATCTCGCCGTCGCTGTCGATGCGGCACTCCAGGTCGCCCATGGCCTTGCCGACCGTGCCGATCCGGAACGCGCCGGGCGGGTTGACGAAGTTGCCGGCGCTGCTCTCGGTCAGCCCGTACCCCTCGCTGATCGGCAGGTTCGCCGCGGCGAAGAACGTGGCGATCTCCGGGCTGAGCGGGGCGGCGCCGGAGACCAGCACCCGGATCCGCCCGCCGAGGCGAGCCTGGAGCTTGCTGAAGACCAGCTTCTCGGCCACCGCGTACTTGAGCTTCAACCCACCCGGCACCGGCTTGCCGGCCTGGTCGAGGGCGACCTTCTCCTTGCCGACGCCGACCGCCCAGGCGAAGATCTTCGCCTTCGCGCCGCCGGCGCTCTGCGCGGTGGTCACCGACTTGTTGTAGACCTTCTCGAAGACCCGGGGCGCGCCGCACATCAGCGTCGGGCGGACCACCGAGAGCAGTTCGACGAGCTTGTCGACCCGCCCGTCCACGTACGTCGGCATGCCGACGTGGGTGGAGCCGCAGAGCAGCGTCTTGCCGAACGAGTGCGACAGCGGCAGCCAGAGGTACTGGAGGTCGTCCTCGCGCAGCAGGCCGACCGCCTCCTGCGCCACGCCCTCCCAGCACCATCCGCCGTGCAGCAGCTCGACGCCCTTGGGGCGGCCGGTGGTGCCGGAGGTGTAGATCAGCGTGGCCAGGTGCTCGGGCCCGATGCCGGCCACGATGCGGTCGACCAGCTCGGGGTCCTCGGCGAGCCGCTGGGCGCCCTGCTCCTCCAACTGGGCGAGGGTCAGTTGGGGCACCGCCGCCGCCGGGTCGGGCTCGCCGTCGAAGAGGACCACGTGGGTCAGCGCGGGCAGGTCCGCGCCGGCGATCTTGGCCGCCTGGGACGGGTCCTCGGCGAAGAGCACCTTGGAGGCGGAGTCGGCGAGGATGTAGGTGGCGTCCTGCGGCTCGGTCGTCGGATAGACCGTGGTCGTCGCGCCGCTGGCGCACATGATGCCGAAGTCGGCGATCACCCAGTCGAGCCGGGTGTTCGCCAGGATCGCCACCGGGTCCTCCTGGCCGACGCCCAGGCCGTGCAGGCCGGCGGCGACCGCCTTCGCCCGCGCGGAGACCTGCGTCCAGGTCAGCCAGACCGGCGTGTTGTCCGGACCGGGGTGGGCGAAAGCGTGGCGGTCGGGGGTAGCCGCCACGCGCTTGAGGAACATGTCAGGAATGGAACGGTACGGTACATCGAGAGCCATCGCTGTAGCCGCCTTCGGGGGTGGAGGCGTGACGGTCGTCACGTCGGTGTTCGTTACCGAAGGGTATTGCCTGCGCCGGGGCATCGGCTAGCCCTGACGATCATCGCCGCCCCCGCATCGGGCGCGGACGGCGTCGTGCTATGCGTACCGCTCGGCGGCCCGGGACCAGTCGTAGGTGGCCCGGATCCAGTTGCGGCGCGCCGCGAGTGCCGGCCGGACCGCGTCGCCGTGGCTGGTCAGCAAACCGTTCTCGGCGGTCAGGTACGCGCTCAGCCCGGCGTTGAAACGCTCCGCGGCGGCCCGCAGTGCCGCCGACTCGTCGCCGGTCTCCCCGGTCAGCACCGTGACCAGGTTGTGCGCGTCCGGGCCGTCCCGGTTCTCCTTGCCGTAGGAGAAGACGTCGTTGCACCAGCAGACCAGGTCGGCGGCGAGCAGGTCCAACTCGGCCCAGTCGGGATCGGCCCGCTGGTCGGCCGGCGGGAAACCGTCCAGGGCCAGATCGGTCAGCGTGATGCTGGGATAGACGCCACCGGTGTGCCGGCGCATCTGGACGTACTCGTCGACCGGCGGCACCCGGCCGTGTTCGCGGTTGGCCGCCTCCCACAACAGGGCGAGCAGGTAGCCCCGCATGGCCGCGGTGAAGTGCAGCAGCACCGCCGGGCGCCGGTGGGCCCGGACGCGCCGACACAGGTCGGCCAGCGCGAGCCCGAGGGGGCCGGCCGTGCCGGACGTCGCCTCCGTCGACGTGCCCTGGCGGTCCAGGACGTCGAGCAGCGCGGCCACGGTCGGTGCGAGTCGGGTCGGGTCGCTGCCCAGGCCGTCCTCGTCGCAGGCGTCGTCCATCACGAACAGCCAGGAGATCAGGTCCGCCAGCAGCCGCAGGCCGTCCAGCGACGCCTCCGGGCAGGCTCGTCCGGCCAGCCCGGCCGCGTCCGCCCGGCGTAGTCGTTGCCCGTTACTGATCAGGCCCAGGTGGTGCGCCCAGTCGGTGCTCTCTTGGGCGACCTGCTCGGTGTGGTGATGCCGGGCGCCGGAGAACGGGGGCTCCCGCAGGGCCGAGACCGCAAAGCTTCGCATTGGGCTCCCTGTCGCGCCGCTTCCCCACGAGGCGGCGCGGCCAGCGTACGGGAGCAGTGCGAAGGGCCGAACGATCGGACAAATAACGTTTCGGATATCGCCGTGACCGGTTCCGCACAGACGGTTAGAAGCCCAGGTTGGCGCTGCGGAGCCGTTGCGCCGACTCGGCACCGCCCTCGACCTCCACCCGCGCCGCCTGCTGCCGGCCGCTCAGGAACAGCACCAGTTCGCCCGGCGCGCCGATCAGCCCCAGTTCCTCGCCGCCCTGACCGGCGGTCACCTCACCGTGCCCGGGTGCCCGCACGGCCACCCGGGCCGGGAACCGGCGCAGGGCCATCCGGGCCAGGGTGGAGGCGCGCCGCCACAACGACTGCTCCAGGCCGGTCGGCAACGCGCGGGGCTGCCACTCGGGCTGGGCCCGGCGGACGTCCTCGTGGTGGATGAAGAACTCCATCGTGTTGGCCAGCTCGTCGGTGAGCGGGTTGCTCACCGGGCTCCACACCGGTGGCCGGCGTACCTGGTCCAGCAGGTCGGCCCAGTCGAGTGCGGCGATCTCGCGCCGGACGCGCTCGGAGTAGTCGCGCAGCGGCCCGATCAGGATGCCGGCGGCGGCGTCCGGCCGCCGTTCCCGCACCACCAGGTGCGCGGCCAGATCACGGGTGGTCCAGCCCTCGTTGAGCGTCGGGGCGTCCGGACCCAGGGTCGACATCAGGTCGGTGAGCGCCTCGCGCTCCGACCGGGCGTAGCGCGGCATGTGGTGATCGTAGGCCGAGCGCGGCCGGTCCGCCCGGTTCGTGCCGGCTCGCGAGGTGACGTCAGACATATCGCAGCGGGTCGGCGGGATCGGCGTGCTGCGGTAAGGATGAGGGAGGATTGTGGCGGCTTACGGCGGGGGAGATACGTGGCGAGCGGGACTAGTCGGGAGGTGCTCGGTCGCGGGCTGGCCGTCCTGGGGCGGGCCATCCGGGAACAGCCGAGGATCTTCGCGGTGGCGGTCAGCGGCAGTGTGCTGTTCGGCGTGATGGTGGTGGGCAGCGCGTTCGTGATCGGCGCGGTGGTCGGCGACGTGGTGGTGCCGGCCATCGAGCGCGGTGCGGTCGGCGTCGGCGGGCTGGCCCTGGCCGCCGCCGCGCTGCTCGGGATCAGCGTGCTGCGGGTGGTCGGCATCTTCGGCCGGCGGCTCGGCGCGGGATACATGCAGTACCGCCTCCAGGCCGACTACCGCCGCCGGGTCACCCGCCGATATCTGGAACTGCCGCTGGCCTGGCACCACCGCAACGCCACCGGCACCCTGCTGTCCAACGCGAACTCCGACGTCGAGGCCGCCTGGCACCCGATCGCGCCGCTGCCGTTCGCGGTCGGCACGCTGGTGATGCTGGTCGGCGCCGTGGCGTCGCTGTTCTTCACCGACTGGGCGCTGGCCCTGGTCGGGCTGGCCGTGTTCCCGGCGCTGTTCGCGCTCAACGTTGCCTACTCCCGCCGGATGGCACCGCGTCAGGCCCGTGCGCAGCGGCTGCGTGCCGAGGTCAGCGAGATCGCGCACGAGAGCTTCGACGGCGCGCTGGTGGTCAAGACGATGGGTCGGGAGGCCCAGGAGACCGACCGGTTCGCGGCCCGCGCCGGCCAACTCCGCGACGCGCTGATCTCGGTCGGTCGGCTGCGCGGCGTCTTCGACCCGATGCTGGAGACGTTGCCCAGCCTCGGCACACTCGCCGTGCTGGTGGTCGGCGCGTACCGGTTGCAGCAGGGTGCCATCTCGGTCGCCGAGCTGGTCAGCGTCGCCTTCCTCTTCACCGTGCTGGCCTTCCCGGTGCGGGCCATCGGCTGGGTGCTCGCCGAACTGCCGCGCAGCGTGGCCGGGTGGGACCGGGTCCGCCGGGTGCTCGACGCCACCGGCGAGATGCCGTACGGCAACACCCGGCTGGACCCGCGCGCGGAGGCGCCCGCCACGCTCTCCTTCGCCGACGTCACCTTCGCCTACGAACCCGCCGAGGCGCACCTGCCCGGCACCGAGGTGCTCGGCGAGGTCACCTTCACCGTGCCGGCCGGCAAGACCGTGGCCCTGGTCGGGCCGACCGGCTCCGGCAAGTCCACGGTGGCGTCGCTGGCGGTGCGGTTGGTCGACCCCCGCGCCGGGTCCGTACGCCTCGACGACGTGGACGTACGCGAGCTGGCCGCCGATTCGCTGGCCGGCACCGTGGCACTGGTGGCGCAGGTGCCGTTCGTCTTCGACGACACCGTCCGGGCCAACGTCTCGCTGGACCGGGCGGGCGTCGACGACGAGGACGTCTGGGCCGCGTTGCGGCTGGCCGAGGCCGACGGGTTCGTCGCCGCGCTGCCCGACGGGCTCGACACCAGGGTCGGCGAGCGGGGCACCTCGCTCTCCGGCGGGCAGCGGCAGCGGCTCACCCTGGCCCGTGCCCTGGCCGGGCGTCCCCGCCTGCTGGTGCTCGACGACGCCACCAGCGCCGTCGACCCGCGTGTGGAGGCCGCCATCCTGGCCGGGCTGCGCTCCTCCGCGGCGGGCGGTCCCGGCGCGTCGATCCTGGTGGTGGCGTACCGCCGGGCCACCATCGCCCTCGCCGACGAGGTCATCTATCTGGAGCAGGGCCGGGTCGTCGCGCGGGGCACCCACGCCACGCTGCTGGCCACCGTGCCCGGCTACGCCAACCTGGTCACCGCGTACGAGCAGGCCGAGGTCGACCACGAACGGCAACCGACGTACGACGAGGTCACCCCGATGACCTCCGGCCTGGAGGTGGACCGGTGAGCGCGAGGAACGCAGCGCAGCGGAGTCCCGCAGTCGCGAACGAAGAGTGGGCCCGGATGAGCGCGAGGAACGCAGCGCAGCGGAGTCCCGCAGTCGTGAACGAAGGATGGCACCGGTGAGCGCGAGTGTGACGACGGAGGTGCCGGAGCCGGCGGAGTCGACCTGGCGGACGCTGCGCCGGGGGTTGGCGCTGTCGCCGGAGTTGCGGGTCGGTCTGGCCAGGACCCTCGGTCTGGCGCTGGTCTACATGGTCGGCCGGGTGGCCGTGCCGGTGGCGGTGCAGCAGGGCATCGACCGGGGCATCGCCGACGGACTCGACCTGAACGCGTTGTTCGTCGTCGTGGCGGTCACGGCCGCCGTGCTGGTGGTGACCACCGCCTGCGGTTACCTGATGATGCGGCGGCTGTTCACGGTCAGTGAGACGGCGTTGGCCGGGGTCCGGGTGCGGGCGTTCCGGCACGTGCACGACCTGTCGATGCTGCACCAGCAGTCCGAGCGGCGGGGATCGCTGGTCTCCCGGGTCACCAGCGACGTCGACCAGATCACCCAGTTCCTCCAGTGGGGCGGCGTGATCCTGCTGGTGAACCTGGGTCAGTTGGCGGTGACGACGGTGGTGATGCTGGCGTACTCGTGGCAACTGACCCTGGTGGTCTACGCGGCGTTCGTGCCGGCGGTGCTGGTGATCCGGCTGCTCCAGCGTCGGCTCGCCGCCGCGTACGGGGTGGTGCGGCAGCGGACCGGCACGTTGCTGGCGGCGGTCGGTGAGAGCGTGGTCGGCGCGCCGGTGATCCGGGCGTACGGCATCGCCGGTCGGACGGCGCGGCGGCTGGACGAGGCGATCGACAGCCAGCAGCAGGCGCAGCGCAAGGCGATCCGGATCAGCATCCTCGGCAGTTCGGTGGGGGAACTGGCGGCCGGGGTGGCGCTGGCCGGGGTGGTGGTGCTCGGCGTGGTCCTCGGCGCCGACCAGACGTTGAGCATCGGTGCGATCACCGCGTTCCTGTTCCTGGTGACGCTCTTCATCCAGCCGGTGCAGATCGCCACGGAGGTGCTCAACGAGGCGCAGAACGCGATCGCCGGGTGGCGGCGGGTGCTGGACGTGCTGGACGTCTCGCCGGACGTGGCCGACCCGGGTCCGCAGGGGCGGGAGCTGCCCGCCGGGCCGCTGGACATCCGCTTCGCGCAGGTGCGGTACGCCTATCCGGACGGGCCGACGGTGTTGCACGACGTGAGCGTGGAGATCCCGGCGAAGAGCCGGGTCGCGGTGGTGGGCGAGACGGGCAGTGGCAAGACCACCTTCGCCAAGCTGCTCACCCGGTTGATGGACCCGACGGCGGGCGCGGTGCTGCTGTCCGGGGTGGCGTTGACCGACGTGCGTTTCGACTCGTTGCGGTCCCGGGTGGTGATGGTGCCGCAGGACGGCTTCCTGTTCGACGCGTCGGTGGCGGACAACGTGCGGTTCGGCCGTCCCGCGTTGACCGACGAGCAGCTCACCACGGCCTTCAGTGATCTGGGGCTGGCCGACTGGCTGGACGGGTTGCCGGCCGGGCTGGCGACCCGGGTGGGGGAGCGCGGTGAGGCGTTGAGCGTGGGGGAGCGGCAGTTGGTGGCGCTGGCCCGGGCGTACGTGGCCGATCCGGATCTGCTGGTGCTGGACGAGGCGACCAGCGCGGTCGACCCGGCCACCGAGGTGCGCCTGCAACGGACCCTGGACGCGGTGACCCGGGGGCGGACCACGTTGGCGATCGCGCACCGGCTCTCCACCGCGCAGGGCGCCGACGAGGTGATCGTGGTGGACCGGGGTCGGATCGTGCAGCGCGGGCCGCACGAGGAGCTGATCCGGGACCCGGACTCGGTCTACGGCCTGCTCTACGCCTCGTGGCTGGAGCAGACGCGGTAGTGGCCGGTGGGGGCGGCGCGACGGCGGTCGATCGGTCGGGCGGACGCGATGACGGCGGTGGGCGGATCCGGTGGACGTGGCCCGGACGATGCCCTAGTCTTCGGGTTAGGTAAGCCTAACCTTAGAAGGAGGTCGTGCCATGCGGCCGAGCCCTGCCGAGATCGTCCGTACCCTCGTCGCGGGCCGGTTGGCCGGTCTCGTCCACGTGGCCTGCCGGCCCGGTCTGCACCACGTCCGTCACGTCACCGACCGCGACGGCCGGGTGCTGCTGCTGGTGCCGGTGGTCAGCGACCTCACCGCCGCCGTGCGGACCACCGGTCCGGACCGCCCGCTGGCCGTGGCGCTGGACGTGCTGGACCTGCCGCCCGCCGCGGGCGCGCCGTCGCTGGGCCGCGCGCTGGTCTCCGGCTGGGTGCGCCAGTTGGCCGGCGCCGAGGAACGTGCCGCCGCGCTGGACTTCGCCGAGGTGGACGCCACCGGGGACCTGCTCGACGTCGGCACCCGGTTCCGGTTGTGCCGGTTCGAGGTGGAGCAGGCCCAGTGGGACCGCGCCGGCACGCGTCGCCGGATCGACCCGATGGCGTACGCGGAGGCGGAGCCGGACCCGCTGCACCCGGTCGAGGCGGTGCTGCTGGCCGACCTCGCCGACCGGTACGCCGACCGGCTGACCGCCTACCTGTGCCGCCGGCTGGGGCTGGCCGGTGTCGACGGGGCGCCCCGGGTGGAGCGGATCGACAGGTACGGCATGCTGGTCTCGTTCGGGCACACCGGCGCCCGGCACCGGACCCGGCTCGCCTTCACGCGCCCGGTGGCCGGGCACGACGAACTGCCCCGGCTGTTCGACGAGATGCTGCACCCGGCGGCCGGCGGCTGAGCCGGGCTCAGCCGACGAGTTCGCCGGTGAGGTAACGCTGCACGGTCGGCCCGACGGTGGCGACCAGGGTCTCCGGCTCGGCGGAGGCGACCGGCTCCAGCCGGACCACGTGCCGCATGAGCGCGAGCCCGATCAACTGGCTCGCCACCAGCCCGCCGCGCAACGGCCGGTGGGCCGGGTCGACGTCGAGGTGGTCGAGGATCCGGCGCAGCACCTGGGTGGTCAGGAACTCCCGGACCAGCCGGGCGGTCCACTCGTTGCCGACCGCGGAGCGCAGCAGGGCCACCCCGGCGGCGCCGGCCGGGGAGTCCCACATCGCGACGAACGTCCGGACCAGTCGTTCCCCGATCCCGTCGCGGTCGCCGTCGAGCACCGCCGGCAACAGTTCCCGAGGGTCGACCGGCGCCTGCACGGCGGCCAGGAACAGTTGCTCCTTGCTGCCGAAGTAGTGGTGCACCAGCGCCGGATCGACCTCGGCGGCGGCGGCGACGGCCCGGATGGTGGCGGCGTCGAAACCCCGTTCCGCGAAGGCGGTGCGGGCCGCCGCCAGGATGGCGTCCCGGGTCGCCGGGTTGCCGGGTCGCCGTCCGCTGCGCCGTGCCATCGCCCTCTCTTCCCGCTCGGTGGTCCGTCAGCCGCTGCGCCGTCGCAGCGTGGCCGAGGCGAGCACCAGCGCCAACACCGCCGCACCGGCGACCACCGCCACGTCCCGCCACATCGTCGCGGTCGGCTCGGCGTTCGCGCCGACCTCCTGAAGGGCCTCGACGGCGTACGACAGGGGGAGCACGTCGCTGATCGCCTGCAACCAGCCGGCCATCTCGTCGCGAGGCACGAAGAGCCCGCAGAGCAGCAGTTGAGGGGCGACCACGACCGGCATGAACTGTACGGCCTGGAACTCGGTGCGGGCGAAGGCGCTGCACAGCAGCCCGAGCGCGACGGCGAGCACGGCGTTCAGCGCCGCGATCAGGATCACCAGCGCACTGCTGCCGGCGGTCTCGAGGCCGAAGACCCCGTACGCCACGGCCGAGGCGATGGTGGCCTGCACCGCGCCAGCCAGCCCGAACGCGATGCCGTACCCGAAGAGCAAATCGGTGCGGGCCAGCGGGGTGGTGAGCAGCCGTTCCAGCGTGCCACTGGTCCGTTCGCGCAGCATGGCGATGCTGGTCACCAGGAACATGATGATGAACGGGAAGAAGCCGAGCATCACCAGCGCGATCCGGTCGAACGTGGACGGCTGGCCGGGCGGCGTGGGCTGGTCGGCGTACATGTAATAGACCAGGGTGAGAAGCGCGGTGGGCACGAGCACCAGCAGCGCCACCGTCCGTCGGTCGTGGCGCAGTTGCCGCAGGATGCGGCCGACCGTGGCGGCCAGGATGCGCGGGTTCATCACGCCTCCTCGGCGGTCGTGGTGCCGGTGCCGGCCTCGCCGGCCCGGATCAGCCGCAGGAACGCCTCGTCGAGGTCGTCGACCCCGGCGGCGGCCCGGATCGCGGCCGGGGTGTCGTCGGCGATCAGCCGTCCCGCGCGGATCAGCAGCAGCCGGTCGCATCGGGCCGCCTCGTCCATCACGTGACTGGAGACCAGCAGGGTGGTGCCGGCCGCCGCGAGTGCGTGGAACCTCGCCCAGAGCTCGGCCCGCAGGACCGGGTCCTGCCCGACGGTGGGTTCGTCGAGCACGATCAGCTCCGGCTCGCCGACCAGCGCGCAGGCCAGCGACGCACGGCTGCGTTGCCCGCCGGAGAGGGTGCCGACGATCTGTCCCGCCGCCGGCGCCAGCCCGACGTCGGCCACCGCCCGGTCCGCCTCGGCCCGGCCCCGGCCGTGCAGGGCGGCGAAGTAGCGGGCGTTCTCCCGCACCGTCAGGTCCGCGTAGACGCTCGGCGCCTGGGTGAGGTAGCCGACCCGGTGGCGCAGCTCCGGCGCACCGGCCGGGTGGCCCAGCACGGTCACCGTGCCGGCGGTGACCACCTGCACCCCGACGACGGCGCGCATCAGTGTGGTCTTGCCGCTGCCGCTGGGGCCGAGCAGCCCGGTGACCGCGCCACGCGGCACCCCGGCGTCGATCCCGTGCAGTACCCGCCGTCCGCCCCGGTCCACGACCAGGCCCCGGACGGCGATCGCGTCCACCATCGCCCACCTCCAAAATTCATCGGCTGTTGAAATCAACGGTAGTTGAATTCTTTCGGACGGGCCAGGCCCCGATTTCGCCATAGCACGGGCTTTAGCCTCCGTATCGGACACCATGTCCGTTGTGGGGCATTGCGCCCGGATCGGACCTGCGGCACGATGGCGCAGTGGATCACGCTCCGTCACCGGACAGTGGGTTCTTCGACGACTGGGCCGCGCGGCTGCGGGCGACCGCCGACCGGCCCGTGGTCGGCATCCTGCTGCGCGGAAGCCACGCCCGTCGAGCCGCCACCCCGCACAGCGACGTCGACGTCGACGTCCTGGTCGGTGGAGCCCCGTACGCCGAGCGCCGGGCCTACCTCGCAGAGCACTCCGGGCGCCTGACCCACGTCTCGGTCGCCGCCCGCGACATCCGGTCCTGGGTGACGCGCCTGGGCGAGCCGGCCGACTGGGCGTTCGGGCTGCCGGTGACGGCCCCGGCGCGGCTGCTCTGGGCCGACCCGCACTGGCGGGACCGGATCAACCTGACCGTGCTCTGCCAGCCGGCCGACGAACCTCGGCTGGAGGACCTGATCGCCACGCTCGGCAAGGTGGCCGCCGCGCGCGACGCCGACGACCCGCTCGGCGTCCGGCTGGCCGCCGCCGACCTGGCCCGGCTCTGCCCCTCGGTGCTGCGGCTGGCGAACCCCTCGGTGCGGGTGGTGTCCCGTCGCTCGGCCTTCGCCGCCGCGCTCGACCTGCCGGTGGCGCCGCCCGGCTACCGCCAGGACATGCTGCGCTGCCTCGGCCTGCTGCCCGGATCGACCGGGCAACTCTGGGCGGCGGCGGTCCGGCTGGTCGCCGGCACCCTGCCGCTGATCCGCCCGTACGCCGCCGAGGTGGCCGAGGTGGCCGGCGCCGACTTCGCCGACGCCCTGCTCGACGGGCGCCTGGACCGGTACGTCACCCAGTTGCGCCAGCCCGTCGGTCCCGCGCCGTCCGCCAGCCGGGAGCCCTCTCAGGTTCCGGCGCCGCGTGCGGGACAATGGGTCACTGTGCCCGTACCTGACGCGCCGACGAGCGGCGCCCACCTCTCCCCGCCGGAGCCGCCGGGCGGCCCGGACCGGCCGTCGCGACTCGATCCGGAGATCGCCGCACAGCTACGCCGCACCCCCGACGGCCTGGTGGCCGCCGTGGTCCGCCAGCACGACAGCGGTGAGGTGCTGATGGTGGCTTGGATGGACGACGAGGCCCTGCACCGCACCCTGACCACCGGCCGGGCCACCTACTGGTCGCGCAGCCGCCGCGAGTACTGGGTCAAGGGCGCCACCTCCGGCCACCACCAGTACGTCCGGTCCGTGGCCCTGGACTGCGACGGTGACGCGGTGCTGGTCAGCGTCGACCAGGTCGGCGCGGCCTGCCACACCGGCCAGCGCACCTGCTTCTTCACCGAACTCCCGGTCGCCTCCGGCGAGGTGACCTCGTGAGCGGGCGGTACGCGCGATCCGGGCATACCGGAGCGTCGGCATGACCGACGGCACGGTCAGCCCCGATCTGGCCACCTTCACCGACCTGGCCGCCCGCTGGCGGGTGGTGCCGGTCACCCGGCGGCTGCTCGCCGACGCGGAGACACCGGTCGGGGTCTACCGCAAGCTCGCCGGTGGGCCCGGCACGTTCCTGCTGGAGTCCGCCGAGCAGGGCGTCGGCTCGTCGGGACTGGCCTGGTCCCGATACTCCTTCGTCGGCGTCCGCAGCAGCGCCACCCTGGTCGAACAGGACGGCTCGGCGGCCTGGCTCGGTGAGCCGCCCGCCGGGCTGCCCACCACGGGCGACCCGGTCGAGGTGCTGCGGGCCACGGTGGCGGCGATGGCCGGCCCGCCCGGCGAGTCGGACGGGACGATGCCCCCGCTGACCGGGGGCATGGTCGGTTACCTCGGCTACGACCTGATCCGCCGCTTCGAACGGCTGCCCTCGCTCACCGAGGACGACCTGCGCGTACCCGAGCTGGGCATGATGCTCGCCACCGACCTGGTGGTGCTGGACCACTTCGACGGCTCGGCCATCCTGGTCGCCAACGCGGTCCTGCCCCCGCTCGACGACCCGGGCCGCGAGACGCAGGTGGCCGCCGCCTACCACCACGCGGTGGGCCGGCTGGACGCGATGACCACCGCACTGTCCCGACCGATCCCGCCGATGGTCTCCACGGTCCGCCGTCCCCGCGCCGGTGAGGTCCGCAGCCGTACCCCCGAGGGCGGCTACCCCAAGGCGGTCGAGGCGGCCAAGGAGGCGATCCGGGCCGGCGAGTGCTTCCAGATCGTGCTCGCCCAGCGGTTCGAACGCGACACCGACGCCGACCCGCTGGACGTCTACCGGGTGCTGCGCACCACCAACCCGAGCCCGTACATGTATCTGCTGCGCTTCGACGACTTCGACATCGTCGGCTCGTCGCCGGAGGCACACCTCAAGGTGACCGGCGAGGTCGACGGCGCGCGGCGCGCGTTGCTGCACCCGATCGCGGGCACCCGTCCGCGCGGGGCGACCCCGGAGGCCGACGCCCGGCTCGCCGCCGAACTGCTCGCCGACCCGAAGGAACGCGCCGAGCACGTGATGCTCGTCGACCTGGGCCGCAACGACCTGGGCCGGGTCTGCCGACCGGGCACCGTCGAGGTGCCGGAGTTCGCCACCATCGAGCGGTACAGCCACGTCATGCACATCGTCTCCACCGTGATCGGGACGCTGCGCGCCGACCGCACCGCCTTCGACGCGCTGGCCGCGACGTTCCCGGCGGGCACCCTCTCCGGAGCGCCGAAGGTGCGGGCCATGGAGATCATCGAGGAGCTGGAGCCGGTACGCCGGGGCCTGTACGGCGGCACCGTCGGCTACTTCGGCTTCGGTGGCGACCTCGACATGGCCATCGCCATCCGCACCGCGCTCATGCGGGCCGGGCGGGCGTACGTGCAGGCCGGTGCCGGGGTGGTGGCCGACTCCGATCCGGCCGCCGAGGACCAGGAGACCCGGAACAAGGCCGCCGCGGTGCTCGCCGCCATCGCCGCCGCCGAGACACTGAGGCCCGCTCGGTGAGCGCGAGGAATGTAGCGCAGCGGAGTCCCGCAGTCGCGAGCGAAGGGCGGGCTCGGTGAGCGCGAGGAATGTAGCGCAGCGGAGTCCCGCAGTCGCGAGCGAAAGGCCCGCCCGATGAGTGGGCAGGTTCGGTCCGCGTCGGGCCGGCGCGGGTTGGCGTACGCCGTGCTGCTCTGCCTGGCCGGTGCGGGGTTGGCGCTCTGGGCCGTGACCCGCACCTGGGCGCTGGACACCGACGTGGTGGGCGTACCGACGCCGTTGCTGGAGGAGGGGCGGACCGGCACGCAACTGCTGCCCTGGCTGCCGGCGCTCGCCCTGGTGGGCCTGGCCGGCGGCGGCGCGGTGCTGGCCACCCGTGGCCGGCTGCGGCAGGTGCTCGGCGGGTTGCTGGCGCTGCTCGGTCTGATGATGGCCGCCGGCGGCGGGTACGGGCTGGTCGCCGAGATCGGCGACGAGGTGGCCCGGCAGTGGCCGGCGCTCACCCTGCTCGGCGGCGTGCTGGCGGCAGCCGGTGGGCTGCTGACGGCGTTGCGTGGGCGGGACTGGCCGGCGATGGGTGCCCGTTACGAGCGCCGGTCCCGGCAGTCGGCACCGGCGGCGGGACCGATCCACGGGGCCGGCACCGTCGAGGCGTGGGACGCGCTCGACCGGGGCGAGGACCCGACCGAGCGCTGAGCGGCCCGGCCGGTCAGCCGACCGGCTGCCGGTCCCGGGCGCGGCTGGCGGCGAGTTCGGCGACCAGCTGGTCCAGCGCGGCCCGCTGGTCGGCCCGGGCCCGGTCGGCGCAGATGGCCTCCCAGGCGTTGCCGCGCGCGGTCCGGATCCGGGTCGGCCCGACGACGGCGCGTTCCAGCGTGTGGACGACACCGACGGCGAGCGAAGCGACGGTACGCGAGATGGTGGTGAGTCCGATGGTCTGCTGCGGCGCGGAGGAATTCATGATCACCCCGGGGAGAGATCGTCGTGGCGATGGGGCAGGCGCGTCATCGAGTGTGCCCGAGTCTGATGCTGCACGTTTCACGTTTCGCGGTGATGACTACGACATCAACACTGCGGCAGGGGCCCTGAGCAGGCAAAGGGCCGTTCGGCCTTGAGCTTGCTCACAGCATCGACCGGCCTCGACGGGGGGTGACCGGTAAGGTCAAGACTGCCGTCGATATGGGTGGGCGTCGATAAGGGGGTGACGGAGAGTCACGCCCTGTTCGCGCAGGTCGGTCATTATGCCGCAGCCCATTTCGTGAGGCGCGCCATACCCCCACCGGTCGGTGCCAGGTGGTGGCACCTAGCATCGGCCCATGACACCCGGAGAGGGGAGTCCGTTGGTGACTGCTGAGCATCCGCACGCGGAAGGGAACGAGGCCGGCCCGGCAGCGTCCGTCAGCGTGCTCGACGAGATCCTGGCCGGCGTCCGCGAGGACGTGGCCCGGCGGCAGGAGCAGGTCCCGATGGAGCGGATCCGCGAACTCGCCGCTGCCGCCCCGCCACCGCTGGACGCGTACGCCGCGTTGCGCCAGCCCGGCGTCGCGGTGATCGCCGAGGTGAAGCGTTCCTCACCGTCCAAGGGCAAGATCGCCGACATCGCCGATCCGGCGGAGCTCGCCGGTGGCTACGCGGCCGGTGGCGCACGGGCGATCAGCGTGCTGACCGAGGGTCGCTGGTTCGGTGGTTCGCTGGAGGACCTCGCCGCGGTCCGGGCGGCGGTCAGCATCCCGGTGCTGCGCAAGGACTTCGTGGTCTCCAGCTATCAGGTGCACGAGGCCCGCGCGCACGGCGCCGACCTGGTGCTGCTGATCGTCGCCGCGCTGGAGCAGAACGTCCTGGTCGGCCTGCTGGAGCGGATCGAGTCGCTGGGCATGACCGCGCTGGTCGAGGTGCACGACGAGGAAGAGGCCGACCGGGCTCTGGAGGCCGGTGCGCAGGTGATCGGGGTCAACGCCCGCGATCTGCGTACGCTGCAGGTCGACCGGTCGGTGTTCGAGCGGATCGCACCCGGTCTGCCGAGCAACGTCGTCAAGATCGCCGAGTCGGGCGTACGCGGTCCGCACGACCTGATCCGGTACGCCTCGGCCGGGGCCGACGCGGTGCTGGTCGGCGAGGGCCTGGTCACCCAGAAGAGTCCGCGGGAGGCGGTGGCCGAACTGGTCAACGCCGGCAACCATCCTGCCACGCCCCGCCCGGCGCGCTGACGCCGTCGTGGCGAGGGGATCTGACATGAGCGAGCCTGTCGAGCGAATCATCCACGCGGTGACTGGTGGCGGCGCGCAGCGGAGCGGAGTGCCGGCATGAGCGAGCCTGTCGAGCGAATCATCGGTGCGGTGGTGCCTCGCGGGGGCACGCAGCGGAGCGGAGTGTCAGCGTGAGCGAGCAGGCGTCTTTCCCGGACTCGGCCGGACATTTCGGTCGGTTCGGTGGTCGGTTCGTGCCGGAGGCGCTGGTCGCCGCCCTGGACGAACTGGACGCGGCACACCGCGCGGCGATGGCCGACGAGTCGTTCCGAGCGGAGTTCGCCGGTCTGCTGCGCGACTACGCCGGCACCCCGTCGCTGCTCTACGAGGCCCGTCGGTTCTCCGCCCGGGTCGGTGCCCGGGTGCTGCTCAAGCGGGAAGACCTCAACCACACCGGCGCGCACAAGGTCCGCAACGTGCTCGGTCAGGCGCTGCTGACCCGGCGGATGGGCAAGAAGCGGGTGATCGCCGAGACCGGAGCCGGTCAGCACGGCGTCGCCACCGCCACCGCAGCCGCCCTGTTCGACCTCGACTGCGTGGTCTACATGGGCCAGGTCGACACCGAGCGGCAGGCGCTCAACGTGGCCCGGATGCGGATGCTTGGCGCCGAGGTGGTGCCGGTGACGAACGGCTCGCGCACGCTCAAGGACGCGATGAACGAGGCGATGCGGGACTGGGTCGCCAACGTCGACGACACGCACTACCTGATCGGGACCGCTGCCGGCCCGCACCCGTTCCCGGCCCTGGTGCGCGACTTCGTGCGGGGCATCGGCGACGAGGCGCGGGCCCAGTGCCAGGAGCTCACCGGTGGACTCCCGGACGCGGTCACCGCCTGCGTCGGCGGCGGCTCCAACGCGCTGGGCATCTTCCACGCCTTCGTCGGCGACCCGCAGGTGCGGCTCTACGGCTTCGAGGCCGGCGGCGACGGGGTGACCACCGGGCGGCACGCGGCCAGCATCACCGGCGGTTCCACCGGCGTGCTGCACGGTACGCGGACCTTCGTGCTGCAGGACGAGGACGGCCAGACCGTCGAGTCGCACTCGATCTCGGCCGGTCTGGACTACCCGGGCGTCGGTCCGGAGCACGCCTGGCTGCACGACACCGGCCGGGCCAGCTACCTGCCGGTCACCGACGACGAGGCGATGGCGGCGTTCGAGCTGCTCTGCCGCACCGAGGGGATCATCCCGGCGATCGAGAGCGCGCACGCGCTCGCCGGCACCCTGGCCGTCGCGCCGAAGCTCAGCGCCGAGCTGGGTCGAGAGCCCACGATCGTGGTCAACCTTTCCGGCCGGGGCGACAAGGACGTGCACACCGCCGGCGAGTACTTCGGCATCCTCGGCTCGGAGCGAAGCGGAGCGACGGCATGAGCGAGCGTCAGCGAGCGAATCGTCGGTGCAGCGCCCTGGTGTCTCATGGCGGCGTGGAGCGAAGCGGAGCGGCGGCATGAGCGAGCGTCAGCGAGCGAATCATCTCGTCCGGGTAGCTCGTGACGGCTCGGAGCGAAGCGGAGCGGCGGCATGAGCCGGATCGGTGGGGCGTTCGAGAAGGCTCGGGCCGACGGCCGCGCGCTGCTGGTCGGCTGCATGCCGGCCGGGTTCCCGACGGTCGAGGGCAGCATCGCCGCGATGACGGCGATGGTCTCGGCGGGCGTCGACGTGATCGAGGTCGAGATCCCGTACTCCGATCCGGTGATGGACGGCCCGGTGATCCAGCGGGCCAGCGACATCGCCCTGGCCGGCGGCGTGCGGACCCGGGACACGTTGCGCATCGTGGAGGAGGTCGCGGCCACCGGCGCGCCGGTGGTGACGATGACCTACTGGAACCCGATCGAGCGGTACGGCGTGGACGCCTTCGCCCGGGACTACGCGGCGGCCGGCGGCACCGGGCTGGTCACTCCCGACCTGATCCCCGACGAGGCCCAGGAGTGGCTGGCCGCGTCGGACGCGCACGGGTTGGACCGCACGTTCCTGGTCGCCCCGTCGTCCACCGACGCCCGGCTGGCGATGACCGTCGCGCACTGCCGTGGTTTCGTCTACGCCACCGCGATCATGGGGGTCACCGGGGCCAGGGCGCAGACCTCGGAGGCGGCGCCGGTGCTGGTGTCGCGGGTCCGGGAGATCAGCGAGATCCCGGTCGGCGTCGGGCTCGGCGTGGGCACCGGGGAGCAGGCCGCCACGGTCGCCGGGTACGCCGACGCGGTGATCGTCGGCAGCGCGCTGATCCGCTGCCTGCTCGACGCCCCCGACCAGGAGGCCGGGCTGACCGCACTGCGGACGCTGAGCGCGGAACTGGCCGAGGGCGTCCGCAACCCGGCCCGCTGAGTCGACCGGTACGCGATCTGCCGGTGCCCCGGGTATGCGCGACGCGCCCGGGGCACACGTGCGACGTTCCTGAGGACAAAAGCCCCAGCGGGCCACGGATGCCGGGCACACGAGGCGGACCGGGGTGACGTTCCGGGGGTCCGCAGCGGTAGCGTGTGCACCCGTGAGTCTCGCCTCGCCGACGTCCCTGGCCGCCCTGCCCAGCCCGAGCACCGCCGTATGGCATCTCGGCCCGATCCCGCTGCGGGCGTACGCGCTGTGCATCATCGCCGGCATCGTGGTGGCCTGCTGGGTCACCGAGCGACGGTTGCGCCAGCGTGGCGTCGCCCCCGGCGCGGTGCTCGACATCGCCCTCTGGGCGGTGCCGGCCGGCATCATCGGCGCCCGGATCTACCACGTGATCACCTCCCCGGCGGCGTACTTCGGCACCGGCGGTGACCCGATCAAGGTCTTCTTCATCCACGAGGGCGGCCTGGGCATCTGGGGTGCGGTGGCCGGTGGCGCGGTCGGCGCCTACATCGCCGCCCGGCAGCTCGGCATCCCGTTCGCGGTGGTCGCCGACGCGCTGGCGCCGGGCCTGCCGCTGGCGCAGGCGATCGGCCGACTGGGCAACTGGTTCAACAACGAGCTCTACGGCGGCCGGACGGACCTGCCCTGGGGGCTGGAGATCCACCGGATGGACGGTGGTCAGGCGCTGCGCGACGAGGCGGGCCGGCCGATCCTGGAGGAGGGGCTCTATCACCCGACCTTCGCCTACGAGGCGCTCTGGAACGTGGGCGTCGCCGCACTGGTGTTCTTCCTCGACCGTAAGCTGCGCCTCGGCCGGGGTCGTGCGTTCGCCCTCTACGTGATGGGCTACACCGCAGGCCGGTTCTGGATCGAGATGATGCGGACCGACGACGCCACCAGCATCCTCGGCGTACGCCTCAACGTCTGGACGGCGGCGCTGGTCTTCGTCGGCGCGTTGATCTACTTCCTCCGGGTGCGCGGGCCCCGTGAGTACCTGATCCCGATCGGCCTGCCGACCGCCACCGCGGCACCGGCCGGTTCGGACGTCTCCCAGGTCGACCTCTCGGCGACGCGTGGCGGCAGCAGCGAGCCGGCGGTGCCGGAGGGCTACCGGGTGGTCAGCGAGGAACAGTTCGCGCACTGGCGACAGACCGGCGAGGCCCCCGGCGAGGTGACCGACCCCGCCGAATCCGACCCCGGCACCCCGACCGACCCTGATCCCGGCACCCCGACCGACGCCGCCGACCCCGGCACCCCGACCGACGAGGACGAGGACACCCCGACCGTCGCCGAGGGCGCGGCGGCACGTCCCGCCGATCGCGACAGCTGAGCCCGTGCGCAGCGCGGTCGTGGTCGGCGGCGGGCTCGGCGGCCTGGCGGTCTCCGGTGCGCTCGCCCGCTCGGGATGGCAGGTCACCCTGCTGGAACGGGCCGACCGCATCCGTCCCGAGCCGACCGCCGTGGTGCTCTGGCCCAACGGCGTACGCGCGCTGCGTGCCCTGGACCTCGGTGCCGGCCTGGACGCCATCGCCACCCCGCTGCCGGACGGCGGGGTGCGCCGACCGGACGGACACTGGCTGGTGCAGCCCCGGCAGACCCCGGTCGAGCGCATGCCCGTCGTGGTGCACCGGGAGGACCTGCACGACGCGCTGATCGCGGGCCTGGGCGAGCGCGTCGAGCTGCGTACCGGCGTGACGGTACGCACCGTACGCGCCACTCCGGGGGCCCGGCCGGCGGTCGGTGACGGCCGGCAGACGTTCGAGGCCGACCTGGTGGTCGCGGCCGACGGCGCCGACAGCGTGATCCGCCGTCAGCTCGCCCCGGAGGCGAACGTGGTCAGCTCCGGCTGTGCCGCCTGGCGCGCGGTGATCCCGTGGTACCGCGCACCGGACCTGACCGGCGGTGCACCCGTCGGCGGGGAGATCCTCGGTGCCGGCTACCGCTTCGCCGCCGCCTCCCTCGGCGAGCGCGGCTCCTCCGGCGGGTCCAGCCGGGGCGGCATCTACTGGATGGCGACCGCCGCCGGGGCGCCGCGCCCAGAACCGCCCGAGACCCAGTTGGCGCTGCTGCGACGCTGGTACGCGGGCTGGCCCGCACCGGTCGACGAACTGCTGGCCGCCACCGACCCGGCCGACCTGGTGCAGCAGGAGATCCGCGAGCTGCGTCCGCTGCCCAAGTCGTACGGCTTCCCGGTCGGGCCGGGCGGGGTGGTGCTGCTCGGCGACGCCGCCCACGCCATGCCGCCGCACCTCGGGCAGGGCACCTGCCTGGCCTTCGAGGACGCCGTCACGCTGGCCGCCCTGCTGCGCGAGTCCACGCTGCCGGACGCGGTGCTCGCGTACGACCGGACACGCCGCCCCCGCGCGGCGACGGTGGTCCGGCAGACCCGCCGCATGTCGGCGGTGCTCCAGAGCCGGGGCCGACTGGCGTTGCGCGCCCGCGACGCCGCCCTCGGCACCATCACCCCCCGCCTGCTCGGCAGCGCCGCCGCAGTAGCCGCCCAGTGGCGCCCCCCAGCCTGACCCCCCTGCCCCACCCCCACCCCCACCCCCACCCCCGCCCCCA
>NZ_JBEYSG010000012.1:0-197569 GCF_040642635.1 Micromonospora sp. NPDC047793
TCATCGGGGTACTTCTTCGGTGCTGCCACGGACGACTTCCTCCCCACGGCCATCAGACCATGATCAAGAAGCTCCATGAAAGCGGGGGTGGCTCAGGGTTGAGATGACCCCGACAGGTCTGGTCAGCCAAATCAGGGTGCGGCAGTCAGGAGGCGGTGACCCGGGTTGGCTCGATGTGCCGGTGCTTGTCGATGGGACGGGCGTCCACGGCCTGCATCCGGAGACCAACGAGCGGACCGGGGACTTTCGCCTGGTCGACGGTGAATGGCGGGCCCGGCTGCGTGGGGGCAGCGGGATGCCGGGCGACGACTTTCGCCAGGACGACGAATTCTGGGAGGGTATGTGGGTCGGCGACCGGGCCTCGCTGCCAGTACCGATGGACGTGGACGCGACGGTGGATCCGGCCCTTCTGCCGGTGGTCGATCCGGTCCCTCCGCCGGTCCTCGACTCGGACAAGCACTGGCAGCCCCCGCAGAGAGCGGCGTTTGTCGGCACGCTCTCCACCACCGGGAAACTGGCGGTGATGGGCCGCCTCGTGAAGCTGAGGCCGGTGAGCCGTAGCACCACGGTCGGGTACTGGACCGACGACACGAGGGTGTGGGTTCAGCTGCCTGATGGCGGTCGGGTCATGGTCGTCTACCCGCACCCGGTCTTTGGTCTGCGTGGCACCAGAACGAGAATAGTCGAGGGCTGGCGGCGGGTGCCCGGCGTGGAGGCGACGGCCGCTCGGCGAGGCATTCCGGATAGTAAGAGTCGGCTCTCTGTAGACGGTCGCCGGATAACGCTGAACGGCCTCGGCGGGACTGAGGTCGAGTACCGGTACGACGCGACGACGGTGTGGCTGCTGTTGCCTGATGGCAGAAAGATCATGGCTACCCACTCACATCCGGTCTTCGACCCGGCGGCGGCCGGGCCGGTGACGGAGGCCGGCTGGTCACGCGAACCGGGCGAAACGGCCACGTGGCACAGCGGCAAGATGTCGGGGAGTCGACTCTGGGTGAACCACCGACGAGTGGTTCTCGGGTCCGACGTTCACGCCGATGCCGATCTCCGGTACACGTATGACGCGACGACGGTGTGGCTGATCTTGCCGAGTGGACAGCAAATCATGGTCACGTATCCATACCCGGCCTTCTACCCGGCTGGTGCCAGTCCCGTGGTGGAGGAGGGTTGGCCGCGGGAACCGAGCGGGAAGGCGGCAATGGCCCGGCTCGGGACCGCCGGTGACAACGGTCTGGATGTCGACGGGCGGGAGGTTCCGTTGTGGCCGACACACGACGGGAGCCCTATCAAAAGCCAGGTCGCGTACCGGTTTGACGAGACGACGGTGTGGGTGCGGTGGCGTGATGGCCGGAAGGCCATGGTCACCTACCCGCATCCGGTCTTCGGTCCGTCGGCAGCGGGTCGGGTGGTGGTGGATGGTTGGCGCGATCCCAACTACCTGATGGTCTCTGACAACTGGCCCGAGCCGGGCGGCGGTCCGATGGAGCTGGACGGATCACTGCAGGCGACGGTGGTGCCGGTGCCGGGATCCACCGGCGTGGTGGTGGGCGGTGGCGAGCCGAGTCGGCTGAGGAGCGATGGCTGGATGCCTCCGCAGGAGGCAGCGTCCTCCGCAATGCTCCATAGCGGCACGATGACCGTGAAGGGTCGCTCGGTGCGGCTGCCAACCAAGTACGGCGATACCGAGGTCACGTACTGGGCTGACGATACGAGGCTGTGGGTCCTTCTGCCGGATGGCAGAAAGGCCATGGTCGTCTTTCCGAATCCCGTCTTTGGCTCCGGTTACGATCGATCGACGGTGATCGGAAGCTGGGAGCGGCAGCCGAGTGGGCTCGCGTCGGCGGCTCGTCCCGGCACTCTGGACAGGCAGAAGCGACTCGCTGTCGACGGCCGCGTCGTGCTGCTGGCCGGTCACCTTGAGGCCAAAACCAAGGTCGAGTACCGGTATGACGCGACGACGGTGTGGGTGCGTTCGCAGGACGGCCGGGAAGTCATGGTCACCTATCGGTATCCGATCTTCGACCCGGCGGCCGCGGGACCGCTGATGGTGGAGGGCTGGCCGCAGCAGCCGAACGCGATGGCGGAGTTCAGAAGCAGCAATCTGGTGCAGGGACAGGTACGTGTCAACAACCGTGTCGTGCAACTGGGGAGGAAGTACCCCGACAGCCCGCTCGACTACGCGTACGACGCGAGGACCGTATGGGTGCGTTTAGCCAATCGCCGGAAAGTCATGGTCACCTATCCGTATCCCGTCTTCGACCCGGCTGACCGTAAGCCGGAGGTGGAGGAGGGCTGGTCACGGGAACCGAGCGCGCAGGCGGCGATGGCCCGACTCGGCACAGTCAGTGCCTTCGGCCAGATCTCAGTCGACCGGCTCCTCCTGTACTTCGGGAAGAAGATCGGTGGGACATCGACTCAGGGACCGGTCGCGTACCGGTTTGACGAGACGACGGTGTGGGTGCGGTGGCGTGACGGCCGGAAAGCCATGGTCACTTTCCCCTATCCGGCTGCTGCCCCGGCTGCTGCGGGTCCGGTGGTGGTGGATGGTTGGCGTGATCCCAACTACCTGATGGTCTCTGCCGACTGGGACGGTGGCCCGGTGGATCAGGGTGAGGATCCGGTCTCGCTCGATGTAATTCGCCAGGACGAGGAGTTCCGGGCGGACATGTGGCACGACAGTGAGAAGGAGTCACTGTCCGGCCCGATGGACCTGGACGGAACGGCTGATGACGATGCTGTGTCAGTGGTGGATCCGGCCGACACGTCGTTGGCGGATGCCCCCGCAACACCCGCGGCGAGTGTGAGCGACGCGGAAGCCAGCGATGGCGAGCCGAGTCAACTGACGGAGGATCCGTGGCAGCCGCCGCAGAGCGCACCATCCACCGGCAAGATCCGCAACCGGAACTTGCCGGTCATGGGCCGCGACGTGCGGCTGAGATCGAGTCACGCAGGTGCCACAGTTCCGGGCGGCACGATGGACCCGGCCCCCATGTCCGTGGTGAATCTGGCCGATCTATCGATGGTGGATGCCCCGGCAGCGCCGGCGGTGGGTGTGGGCGGCGCGGAAAGCGATGTTGGCGGGCCGAGTCAGCTGAGTGAGGAGCGGTGGCAGCCGCCGAAGGAGACGGCGTCCGCCGGCAGGCTCTCGTCCGGGACCCTGATGGTGATGGGCCGTGAGGTGTCGACGAGGTCGAGGTACGCCAACGTCTGGGTCGAGTACTGGACCGACGACACCACCGTGTGGGTGCTTCTGCCTGACGGTGATCGAGTCATGGTCGTCTACCCGCAATCGGTGTTCGGCCCGCCCGGCGCTAGATCGACGTTCGTCCATGGTTGGCTACGGGGGCCGAGTACGCAGGCGACGGCGGCTCGGCGCGGCATGACGAACAGTGCGGGTCGACTTGTTATCGACGGCCGCAAGGTGTCTGTGGGTAGATACCGTCGTACCGAGGTGGAGTACCGGTATGACGCGACCACGGTGTGGTTCGCTCTGCCGAGTGGCGAAAGGGCCATGGCCACCTATCCGTACTCGGCTCTCATCCCGGCTGCTGCCGGACCTTCGGTGGAGGACGGCTGGCCACGACAGCCGGACGCGACGACGGAGTGGGGCACCGGCAAGCTGTCACGAGGAGAACTGTGGGTCAACGACCGGCGGGTCAAGTTCGGGGCCGACAAGTACCCCGATGCTCAGGTTCTGTACGCGTTCGACGCGACGACGGTGTGGCTGACTCTGCCGGGTGGCAAACAGGCGATGGCCACTTTTCCGTACCCGGTCTTCTATCCGCCGGGTGCGGAGCCGGTGGTGGTGCAGGGCTGGCCGCGGGAACCGGGCCCAGGGGCAGCGACGGCCCGGCGCGTCACCGTGACGCACGGCGGTCATCTGTCTGTGGACGGGCGCACGATTGCGCTGGGAGAGACAATCGATGGGACGTCGACCGAGGGCCTGGTCGGCTTGCGATTCGATGCGACGACGGTGTGGGTGCGGTGGCGTGATGGTCGGAGGGCCATGGTCACGTTCCCGCACCCGGTGCTCGATCCCGCTGCTGCGGGCCCGGTGCTGGTGGATGGTTGGCGTGATCCCAACTATCTGATGGACTCGGACCTCTCGCCCGAAGAGGACGATGGTCCGGCAACATCGCTGCCCGTTCTGATGGATCTGGACGAGCCGCTGAACGCGGCCGTCCGGCCGGCGGTGAATTGGGTGAGCTGGCCGCCTCCCGAGGAGACAGCGTCCACCGGCGATCTCCGCAACGGAAAATTGATCATCCAGGGTCGCGTCGTGCAGTTGGGGCCGAGGCACGGAAGCGGCACCGTCGAGTACTGGACTGACGACAAGACGGTATGGGTACGGCTGCCGGATGGCAACGAGGCCATCGTCGTTTACCCGACCCCGACTTTCGGCACGAGTGGTGCCACGCCGACCCTGGTGCAGGGCTGGCCGCAGCAGCCGGATGACCTGGCGGCGGCAACTCGGTCCGGTAAGCCGGACAGCGGCGGCCAGCTGCGTCTCGACGGCCGCCACGTGTCGCTGGGCGCACACTTCGCGGCCGGGGGCGAGGTCGAGTACCGATACGACGCGACGACGGTGTGGGCGCGTTCACCGGGTGGTGGCACGGAGATCATGGTTTCCTTTCCGTTCCCGGTATTCGATCCTGCTGCTGCCGGTCCGGTGGTGGCGGACGGCTGGTCACGCCAACCGGACCCGTCGGCGCGGTTCGTCCGCGCCGCCCTGAAGCAGAGGACTCTGAAGGCGAACAACCGGTTCGTGCGTATCGGGGAGCGCTATCCCGATGCCACGGTCGACTACACGGTGGACGCGACGACGGTGTGGGTGCGGTGGCCCGATGGTCGGAAGGCCACCGTCACGTACCCGTACCCGGTCTTCGATCCGGCGGAACGGAGGCCCGTGGTGGTGGAGGGCTGGCCGCAGGAGCCGGGCGAGCAGGCGACGCCGGCCCGGCTCGGCACGATCAGTGCCGCGGGTCAGATGTCAGTCGACAAGCTCATGGTGTATTTCGGGCAGCGGATCGGTGGCAGATCGCCGCGGGCCGTGGTGGCGTATCGGTTCGACGCGACCACGGTATGGGTGCGGTGGCGTGATGGTCGGAAGGCGATGGTCACGTACCCCTATCCGGCTCTTGTCCCGGCTGCCGTAGGCCCGGTGGTGGTGGATGGGTGGCGTGATCCCAACTACCTGATGGTCTCCGACGACTGGCCTGAGCACGACGGCGGCCGAGCAAATCCTCGTGAGGAGCCAGTCTCGCTCGGCCCGCCCATGAGCGCTCAGTCGGTGGCAGCCACTCACGAGAGTGCCGCTGTCGCCGAGGTGTCGGTCGGCCGTGGTCGCCGTGGGGTAGCCGATGACCGGGGTGTGGTGGTGGTGGGTGAGATGGCTCGGTGGCGGGAGTGGTCGCAGGCTTCGGCGGTGGTGGTGGCGGCGCAGTCGTCTGCGCGTCCGGTGGTGGTGGTCGATGCGGGCGAGGGCCTGGGGCCACGCAGTGCGGTGCTGTCTGCCCTCGGCATGGTGTTGTTGCAGTTCGGCCGCCGTCGACAGCAGCCGCTGGTGGTGGCGACGGGGCTGGTCTCCGAGGTGACGACGGTGGTCGGTCGTTACGGGTTGCCGGTGATCGGTCCGGATGGTGCGGGTCCCGATGCGAGGTGGCAGGTTGTCGGTCCGGATGGTGTGGTGCACTGGTCGGCCCGGGCGTTCAGCATGGCCTCGTTCGCAGTCGCCGGTGAGGTGTCGCCGAATGCGGTGCAGCGTGCCGATTCCGAGGTGCTGACGCAGTGGTTGGCGCAGCCCGACTGGCCGGCGGCGGAGAGTTTCCTCCGGGAGAACACCGGCGATCTGCTGCATCCGCAGATCCGGCAGGAGTTGGTGCAGTTGAGTGAACAGGATCCGGCCAACCGGTTGCTGCCGGTCTTCAAGACCATTCTTGACCTGGTGGGGGAGAACGGTCGCGCGGTCGATCCGGCTGACTCCCGGTATCGCGCTCCGGGACCGTCCGTGGTGGAGCCGTTCGACGGGGTGCGGGGGCCGCTGTCGGTGACCTTCGCTCTTGACTATCTGGAGCCGAAGCCCGATCCGTCGCACCGTAAGCCCTGGGATGACCGGTTGCTGCGGTTGATGTATCTGGACCCGCGAGCTCGTGATCGGGCAGGGCTTCTCGCTGCGGGGGTGCTCGGTGAGCAGCGGGGGCGAGTCGATGACGGCAGGTGGAACGCGACCGTGTTCGGTGCGGTGACCACGGCGCTGGGAATGACCGTGGAGCAGGCTGTGGAGCAGGCCGCCAAGCCATGGCCCGTGGGTGCCTGGGGGAAGGCGTTGGAGGATGTGGCCTGCTGCGAGGCGAACCCGGAACACCGGATGTACTGGATTCCCCGGATGGACGAGTTGCGTGACCTGGTCTCGGTGATCGGTATTCCTGGGTGGATCGACGGTCCGGCGCCGGCACATGGGCAACTGTTGGAGGTGCTGACCGAGACGCTCGCCAGTTGTTGAGGCGCCTGCGCCGTACCGTCTGCCCGTTCCTGAGCGACCGAGCCCCCGTGGCGGGACGAGGGTCGGCGCAGCGAATCGATCAGAGATAGACCACCCGGCTGCGGCGGTCGGCGGTGACCGCGTCCAGTCCCGGCGCGTCGAGGTCCACGTAGAGCTGGAGCAGTTGCACCACCGGGTCGAGGTTGACCCCGGCCGGGAGCGGAAGGTTGATGGTGTCGTTGTTGGGCCGGTTCGGTGAGCTGGAGGCGTCCCACACCGCGCGGACCACGTTGCCGTCCGGGCCGGTCGCCTCGACCTGGGCCCGCAGCGTCTTCGGGGTGCCGGTGGCCTCGATGACCGCGGTGAACGATCCGGTCGCGGGATCCTTGGTCACCGAGAGCTTGACGCCACCGACGACCTGCACCACGGCCCCGATCGTCAGGCCGCGTACCGCGAAACTCAGCGTGCGGGCCAGCCCACCGGTGAACCCGGTGGAAGCCGGGTTGGGGGCCACGAAGACCTGGCCGTCGGTGAATGCGTGCAGATCGGGCTCGCACTTGTACGCGCCGCCCTTGGGCAGCGGCTGGTACACGCTGGTGTTCGTCGCCGGTTCCGACTGGGTCAACGTGTAGGAGAGTCCCACGTCGTCACCGGAGACGTTGTGCGCGTACAGGTTCGGTTCACCATCAATGTTGATCACCTCGAACTGCACGCCACCGGTCTGGTACGGGTCGGAGGTCTGCCCCCGCTGCGCCAGCACGAGCATCGGCAGGACGTTCGCCGCCACGCTCGCCACCTGCACCAGGGAGCCCAGCCAGTCGTCGAGCCCGGCCAGGCTGGCCCGTGCCGGCTGCACCGCTGCGGGGCCGGGAGCCGCCGTCGCGCTGCCCGGTGCGGCCAACCCGACCGTTGCGGCGGCACCGCCGAGCACGGCCGCGCCCCGCATCACGTCCCGGCGACTCACCGACCGACGACGGTGCTGTTCGTCCTGCATCTCCGACCTCCGCATCCGGCTGTGGTGTGCCGCGAGGCCGGTGTCGCACCCTTCGCCACACCGTGGGTGAAGGTGATGTTACTTGCGGTAAATATCGAAGTCTCGTTCAATGGGGTGGGTTCGTGTTTCACCACGCGACGATGAACCACGGCACCACGGTCGACCAGGATGCCGGTCACTCGCCGGCGCGGAGGACCTCGCTCAGCCGGTCGCGTCGCCGCAGCGCCGCCTCGACAGGTACGACTGCGGCGGCCGTCGCCACCAACGTCGCACCGAACAGGCCGAGCAGCCACCACGGCAGAACCGTCGCCGGATCGGCGGCCTGACCGGTGAGCAGCCGCAGTTCGAGCGGGCCGAGCGTCAGGTGCGCGAGCAGGGCCCCGAGCAGCGGGCCGCACACCGCGGCGACCACGACCGGCGGCAACAGTTCTCCGGCGGCGACCCAGCGGGCGTCGCGGGGCCGCAGGCCGAGGGTCCGCAGCCGACTCAGGGTCTGCCACCGTTCCGAGGCACCCGCGGCGGCGGCGAGGGTGAGGCCGAGCAGTCCCAGCGCCAACACCACGATCGCGGCCGTCCACGCCAGTCGGAGTGTCCCCGCGGTCAGCGGAGCCGCTCGTTGCACCCGCTGCACGTCCGTGCGCAGTACGACATCGGCGGCGACGCCGGTTGCCGACACGGCCTGCGCCGCACCGGAGCCGGTCACCCAGACGGTGTTCGGAACGGCGGGCAGCCCCGCCTCGCCGAGGGCCGTGGCGTCCACGATGACGACGTCGCCGGCGCCGCCGACGGAGGGAGCGGTACCGACCGAGGTGAGACGGATCGCCGGGCCGCCGTCCCGTGACAGCTGCAGCCGGGTGCCCGTCGGCACGTCGCCGCCGCCCGATCGGACCAGCGCGGGGACGTCCGCGGAGCCGGGGCCGGGTGTCGCGAGCCGCGCCAGCGCAGGCGCGTCGGGCAGCGGGGTGGTGGCCAGCAGGCGCGCGAACGCGGCGGCGTCCACGACGACCAGGCGTGGGGTGAGCGGCGTCGACTCGGTGAAGACGCGCGCCGAGTCGGTCACCTGCGCGACGACGACCTGCTCGACCCCGGGTGCGGCAGCGATGCGCTCGGCGAGTGCGGGCGTCGCGCTCGCGGCGTCGGCACCGACGTCGAGACGGGCGTCGGCACCGACGGTGCTCCACGCGCCGTCGGTCAGACCCCGGGTGATGGTGGCGCCGACGACGAGCGCGAACGACGCGAGCGCCGTGGCACTGATCAGCACCAGCAGCGGCAGCGCCCGTGCGGCCGTGGTGGCTGCCCGCGCGGCGCCGAACACGGCCAGCGGACGGCGTGAGCGCAGGGACTGGCGCAGCGCGAACCGCGCTCCGACGGGCAGCAGCCGCAGCACGACGAGCGCGCCGGCGAGCGCGCCCAGCGCGACGGCACTGATCGGGAGGACCAGGTCGCCGGTCAGCTCGCCGGCATCGTCGTCGGAGGCGACGGGCAGGAGCCCGCGCTGGTGCAGCGTCACGACGGCGGCGAGCGCCGCGATCAGCAGAGTCGCCTCCACCGCGGCACGACGCAGCCGGCCGGTGGCCAGGATCCACCGCCGCGCGGCCGGATTGGCCGGTTGGCGCCGGTCGCGGCTGGCGCGGGCCGCAGCGAGGATCCCGAACGTCGGCCCGGCCACGGCACCGGCCAGGACCACGGGGACGGCCCAGGTCCAGGAGACGCCCGGTGCGGCCGCGCGGGCGAGCACGAGCCCGACGGCGGCGGCCGACAGCGCCACCATCGTGGACTCGACGACCAGTTCCGCACCGAGGTCGGGGAGCGCCGCACCGCGCTGCCGAGCCGCGGCCAGTGCCGGAGTACGGCGACGGACCAGCAGGTCGGCGGCGAGCAGCAGGACCAGTACCGTGGCGGTCAGCACTCCGCCGAGCAGGACGGCGGCCTGCACGGACGCGGCGCTGATCTGGGTACGGGAGTCGCGTAGGACGCTGTCGAGCGACGATTCCCACTTCAGGGAGTCGTCGCGGACCGCCGACGAGCCGGAGGCTGCCTTGAGCTTGACCACCTGGCCGGCGAGCGTCGCGGTGGCACCCCAGGTCAACGCGCCGGGTTCGGGGGCGAAGTGGACGGTGCGCCGCAGTTGGTCCTGGTCGAAGGCGAGCCGGGCGTCCGGCAGCGACTCGCGTGACAGCAGACCGGCGAACCGGGTGGTGCCCACCCCGTCGGCACCGGGCGCGGGACGCAGCAGCGCCGGGGCGAGTCGCCAGGCAGGGTCGGCGCTGTCGGCGGGTCGATAGATCCCGCTGATCCGGACGTCCTTGCCGTTGCCCTGGCCGTCCTGGACCGCGAGGCGATCGCCGGGGCCCAGGCGGAGGGCGGCGGCGTCGGCCTCGGAGAGGCCGACCTGCACCGGCCAGGGCGGTCCGTTATAGGGGACCTCGACGGACCGCTCGGGGACCGTGGGGCCGGGTGCGCTGCCGGCGATCCAGGTCACGTCCGGGCCGCCGAGGTCATCGGCCAGGTAGGTGAGCTGGAAGGTACGCGGCAGGTTGCCGCCGGTGATGGTGAGGACCGGGGTGTTGACCACGGCGATGGGCGGCAACAACGCGGCGTCCAGGTCGGGTCCGAGCGCGAAGGCCGCCCGTTCGCGGAAGTCCTCGACGTCCTCGGCGAGGCGGGACATCCGGAACCGGCCGCCGGTCGGCCCGTCGTCGCGTTCCCAGTCGGCGTGCACGAGAACGTTCGCGTCGGTGCCCGCGCGGCGGACCGTGTCCTGGACGGCGTCGTCGGCGGCGGCACGGAGCAGCGCCGGTACGGCCCCGGCGAGCAGCGCGACGGCCGTGATGACGGCGGCGGTGAGCAGCAACGCCCCGGCGTCGGCCCGGCCCCGGCCGCGGACGCTGGGCCAGTGCGGCGCCGGCCGCCGCAGGGCCGGCCGCCGCGTCACGGAGCCACCCGCAGATGCGCGGCGTCGGCCCGGCGGACCTGGACGGTGACCACCGCGGCGACCGCGAGCAGGCAGGCGGCCAGCAGGACGGCGAGCAGCGCAGCCTCGGCCGGCCACGGCCAGTGCGGCTGGACGGCCGGGATGGGCGCGGCGCCGGTGTCGGAGCGGACCAGCAGGGGAGCGACGAGGCCGGTGGCGAGCGCGCCGACGGCCGCGCCCGCCGCGAGCAGGGGCAGCAGGATGACGGTGTGCTGACCGAGGAGCACGGCCCGGATGCCGCGCCGGGTCATCCCCAGGCCGCGCAGCCGCGCCACCTCCACGGCGCGGGCCTGCAGATCGCAGGTCACGTGCAGGACGACGCCGGCGAGCAGCAGCAGGGCCGAGGCCGCGACGAGAAGCCGCAGTACGGCGGGCAGCGCGGCGTGCAACGGGCCGCCGGTGAGACGGGCGGTCTCCGCCTCGAGAGTCGTGACGGTGCCCAGGTGCAGAGCGGTGGCCCGCTCGGCGATGTCGGGACCGGTGGGGTGGCCGACCCACCAGGCGTCGACCGGGAACGTCAGGTCGCCGGTGACGGCGCGGGCGCGCGACAGCATGTCCAGGTCGGCCAGGACGGCGACGGCACCGGGGGCCGACGGTACGGTCGGCACGACCTCGGTGACGACGATCGGGACGGGCGTGGTGCCGACCGTGACGCTGAGCGTGGTGCCGATGCCGCCGACCGCGTCGGCGAAGCGGGCGGAGACGGCGACGGGCACCGGGCCGGGGTCGGGGAAGGCGGTGGCGACGAGGGTGCGGGCGCCGTCCGCGCCACCCAGGTCGACGGTTGCCGCCATCCGCAGCGCGGTCTGCGTCGGCGTGGCGGCGAGTACGACGGTGGGATCGCGCAGCCTGGTCGGGATCGGCGGCGCGGACGTGGCGGTCCACCTCGCTGCGTCAGCCGATCCGCTGGGCGGCACGGTGAGGGTGACGGCGACGGCGACGCGGCTGCCGACGGCGGCATCGGGATCGGCCGTGATCGGCAGGGACACCGCGACCAGGTGCAGTCCGTCGGCGGTCGCGCACGCGGGCAGCCGGTGCTCCCGGCCGTCGAGCGGCACGGGGGGACCGGTGCAGGGCAGGCGTAGACCGGCGGCGTCCTGCAGCAGCAGCTGGGGGGTCACGGCGAGAGGAGTGTCGCCGGTCGCGGTGCCGCTGAGCAGCAGAGGCGCACCGGCGGCGAGCGGGAGGCCGGTGGCGCGGGTCGGTGGGGCGAGTCGCGCACCGACATCGGTCCAGGTGCGGTCGTGGTCGAGTCGTCCGCGGAGCAGCGTGTCGGCGCGGGTGGTGTCGACGGCGACCAGGCGCGGCGCGTCGCCGGCGGTGCCGAGCCACTGACCGACGGCGGTACCCCGGCGGAGAACGGGACTCACCGCCCCCGAGGTAGCCGCGGCGACGTCCACGCCGTCTCCGGACGACGGCGTCGCGCTGAGGGACAACGCCAGGTCGGTGCCGACGGAGAGCGCCGCCTGGTCGCGCTGCGACTGGTGCCACGTGGCGTCGAAGGCGAGGCCGAAGGTCGCCGCCGCGCAGGCCAGCCCGACGAGGAGACCGGCGGCGGCCGCCTGGGGCCGGCGGGCGGCTTCGGCGACCGCCAGCACCACGGCCAGCCCACGCGCGCGGTACGCCAGCCGGTCGGCGCCACGCAGGGCGGGCAGTACCACCCGCAGCGCCAGGGCGGCACCGGTGGCGAGCAGCAGCGCCGGTGCGAGCACCCGGACCGTGTCGGCGCGAGGGCTGGCGATGGTGGGCTGCGCGTACAGCTGCCACCACGCGGTCGTGGCGAGAGCCGCGAGCATCAGGTCGGCGCCGGAGCGGGCCAGCAGTTCGCGGCGGGTGCGTCGGTCGCGGGGTGCCGGGCCCGGCCGGATCGCCAGGACGGTCAGGACAGCGGCGAGCGCCAGCGCACCGCCGGCGACGGCGAGGACCTGCGCACCGGTGATGCCCGGCCGGGCGCCCAGGCCGGCGTCGGCCAGGGGAGACAGGTGGGTCAGGCCGGCGTGCAGGGCCGACGACGCCGGGATCGCGAGCGCGGCGGCGACGGCGGCGACGAACCCGGCGTCGAGTGTCGCGGTGGCGGCGAGTTGACGGCGGCTGGTGCCGAGGGCGGTCCGCAGGGCGGTCTCGTCGGCGCGTATGCCGGCGGTCAGCCGGCCGGCGAGGACGAGTGCCGTCGCGGTCAGGACACCGCCGAGGACGGCGATGGCGAGCACGAGAGTGGCGGTGGCGTGCCGTTGCTCGTCGGCGGTACGCAGGGTCAGCGGCAGGTCGGAGGCGACCCGAGCGAGCCGGACGCGCTCGCCGAGGGTCCCGGCCAACAGACTGTCGGCGTTACGGACGGCCCCGGCCACCGTCTCCAGGTCGCGGCGGGTGACCTGGGACAGGTCCGGATGGGCCGTGACCTCCATCCGGTCGACGGTGGCGCCGGTGGTGAGCAGGTCGGTGAGGTCGACGAGGAACGGTCCGTAAGCGTTGACCGGCTGCCGGAAACGGCCGTCCTGGTGGCCGGTGGCGACGCCTGCCGCGGCCAACGGGTCGCGGTCCCAGCCGCGACCCGGCATCGGGCGCACCACACCGACGACGGTCACGTCGACGGCCGGGACGGGATCGTGGGCCAGTTCGGCGCCGAGGCGTACCCGGTCGCCGGGGGCGAGGCCGAGCAACCGGGCGGTGGACTCCAGCACCACCGCGTCACCACGCCCGCGCGGCCAGCCCCCGGCGATCAGCTCGGCTCGGGTCGGCAGGTCGTCGAGCCCCGACAGGTACGCCTGGGCCGGCACGGTGGTGCCCGCGGCGAGCCCGGGCGGCAACGCCCGCAGCACGGTCGAGGCCCGCGCGGTGATGGTCACCGGGAACGGGGCGAGCGCGGCGGCCAGCACGGTGCGGGTGTCGGCGGCGACGGACCGCGCGTCCGGACCCTCGACGCTGCCGGTGTAGACGGTCACGTCGACGGCGGCGGGAGCGGCGCGACCCATGGCGACCTCCAGCGCCCGCTCGGCGGTGCGGGTGTTCAGCAGGGTGCAGGTGCCCAGCAGGGTCGCGCCGACCGTGACCACCCCGATCAGAGCCGCCAGCAACGGCCACTGCGCGCGGGCACGCCGACTGACCAGCCTCAGCATCGGCGCGTCACTCCGCGCCCGGCACGGACTCGTCCGGCCGTCCGGCCGTCTCGTCGTGGAGCTGCCCGTCGTGGATCCGGATCACCCGGTCGGCCAACGCCATCATCACCGGATCGTGGGTGGACACCAGGGCGGTGACACCCTCGGACTCGACCACCCCACGCAGCAGGGCCATCACCGACAGGCCGGTCTCCGCGTCCAGTTGCCCGGTGGGTTCGTCGGCGACCAGGAGCCGGGGCGAGGCGGCCAGCGCGCGGGCGATCGCCACCCGCTGCTGCTGGCCGCCGGAGAGTTCGGCCGGACGCTGCCGGGCGTGGTCGGCCAGACCGACCAGATCCAGCAGCAACGCGACCCGCCGCTCACGCTCCGTCGGGGCCATGCGGGCCAGCCGCAGCGGGGCGGCGACGTTCTCCGCGGCCGAGAGCACCGGGATCAACCCGAAACTCTGGAAGATGTACGACACCTTCTCGCGCCGCAGCCGGGACAGACCGTCCTCGTCGAGCGCGGTGACGTCGGTGCCGTCGACGTGCACGGTGCCGGAGTCCGGGCGATCCAGGCCGCCGATGGTGTTGAGCAGGGTGGTCTTGCCTGACCCGGACCGGCCGACGAGTGCCACCATGGCACCGGGAGCCACGTCGAACGACACACCACGCAGGGCGTGCACGACGCTCGGCCCGGTGCGGAAGCGCCGGTGCACGTCGCGCACGCGCAACAGCGGCTCACTGTTCATTCGCCGTCTCCCGAGGGCCGGATCGTGATGTGGTCGGGTTCCAGGGCCAGCCGGACCCGTCGGGTCAGCGCCAGCGCCTGGCGGAAGTCGCGGGGCACCTGCACCCGCCCGGCGCGGTCCATCACGGCGTACTCCTCGGCGACCATGTGCGTGTCGCCCACCGCGTCGGTGGTGGTGCGGCGCAGCACCTCGCTGCTGGTGCGCCCGTCCCGGATCGCGACGGTCCGTTCGACCTGACCGCTGACCTGCGGGTCGTGGGTCACCACGACAACGGTGACGCCGTAGCGCCGGTTGACGTCCCGCAGTACGCCGAAGACCTCCGCCGACGTGGCGGCGTCCAGTTCGCCGGTCGGCTCGTCGGCGAGCAGCACCCGTGGTCGGTTGGCCAGCGCCACCGCGATCGCGACCCGCATCTGCTGTCCGCCGGAGAGTTGACCGGGGCGCCGATCGGCGCAGTCGGCGACACCGAGGCTGTCCAGCAGCTCGGCCGCGCGGTCCCGGCGCTCGGCCTTCGCGGTGCGGGCCGCCGTCATCGGCAGGTCCACCATCTCCCGTGCGGTCAGGTACGGGATCAGGTTGCTGGCGGTCTGCTGCCGGACGAACCCGACGGTGTGCCGCCGGTAGTGCACCCGGTCGGTGCGGGACATTCCCAGCAGGTTCCACCGGTCGACCCGGACCCGTCCGGCGGTCGGGGCGTCGATGCCGGCCAGGATGGACAGCAGCGTCGACTTGCCCGACCCGGATGCACCGACGACGGCGACCAGTTCCCCGCTGTCCACGGTCAGGTCCAGTCCCTGCAGTGCCTGCACCTCGATCGCACCGGTCTGGTAGATCCGCACCAGGTTCTCGCACACGATGAGCGCGTCCCGACCGAACTCGGGTGCCCGCGCGGGTGGCTGCGGCAGGGACAGCGGTGTGCGGGACATTGCTTCCTCCGTCCGGGTGGTGCCGACGCCGAGCCAGCCTATGTCTGCGCCACCGGCGGTCAGCCGGGGCGCTGCTCGCGGCCCGTGTCGTTCAGGCCGTCGACGAGGATCTCCGCCTCGTCTGTCGAGATGGCCATCGTGGTGCTGAGCAGCTCGATCGCCTGTTCGCGCTGCCCGGCCTCCACCAGTGCCGCGATCCGGAGCCAGGCGAACGTGTCGGCCATCGCGTCGTTCTTCCCGCCGGGCGCCGACGGCCACCCGGCCGGCGGAGCAGTGGCGTCCTGAGCTGATCGCTCTTGCGCCGTGGCATCCGGGTAACCCACGCCGGGTGCCGCCGCATCCGCGTCGGACACGTCGGACGTCGGCGCGTCAGAAGGGGCTTCAGCAGGGACGGGATCACGGGAGGCCGCCTCGCGCATGCGGGCGTCGGCGATCCGGGTGGCCGCGTCCCGCAGGCAGGTGTCCGCGTCCGGGGACGCCGCCGCCCGCGTCTGCATCTCGCGTACCTGGGTGCCCAGCAGGTCCTGGCGGCCACTGCGGCGGCGCAGGACGATCGTGATCACCGTGATGAGCGTGATCGCGACGAGGAAACCCGCCACCAGCTCCAGCAGGCTCACGTCGGTGCCACCGGGGCTCATCAGGCCAGCCCGTCTCGACCGGGACACGGCCGGCCGGCCCCGCCACTGCCGCGATCCCACCACATGCGGGGCATCGTAGTGCTGCTAACAGGTCATGCGTGCCAGGGTGCGCTTGTCCGGCTTACCGCTCGGCCCCACCGGCACCCGCTCGATCGACTGGATCGTCTGCGGCGCCGACGCCCCTCCGAGGGTCTCCGCCACCAGGGCACGCAGTCGTGCCGCGTCGGGTGTGTGGCCGTCGGCCGGCACCACGTAGGCGTGCACCGCCTCCCCGGTGAGGTCGTCGGGTCGGCCGACTACGTAGGCCTCGGCCACGGTGGGGTCGGCGGCGAGGACCCGTTCGATCGGCCCGGCGTACACGAGGGTGGCGTGCACGATGATGACGTCCCGGATCCGGCCGAGCAGGTGCAGGTAGCCGTCGCTGTCCAGGCGGGCGAGGTCACGGGTGCGGACCCAACCGTCGACGAAGACCTCGGCGGTCTCGACGGGGTCGCCCTGGTAGGCGGTGGCCTGCGCCGGTGTCCGCACGAAGAGTTCACCCTCGGTGGCGGGGCGGCCGTCGGCGTCACGGATGGACAGCTCGGTCACCGAGGGTGCTCGGCCGACCGAGGCGAGCACCCTCGGGGAGACCAGCATCTCGGCCGGCGTCACCATGGTGATCATGCCGGTCTCGGTCTGGCCGTAACCGTGGAAGATCACGGGGCCGAGGACGTCGAGTGCTTCGGCGAGCCGACCCGGCGCGAGGGGGGAGCCGGAGACCAGCAGTGCCTGCAGGCTGCTCAGGTCGGTGGGTGCGGTGCGGTGGTCCTGGACGAGTTGGTGCAGTTTACCGACGGTGATCACGCTGGCGGTCGCCCGGTTCCGGCTGATCATCCCCGGGAAGCCGGGGGACCGGTCGGCGATCAGGGTGCCACCTGCGGTCAGGGCGAGGACGGCGTACTCCAGCATCACCTGGCTGCTCAGCGAGCCGAAGACGAGGTAGCGCTGGAGGCGGGGGGCGAGGTCGGCGACCGCCGGGGGCCAGCGGTCCGGGTACGGGGCCCAGGCCGCACTCATCGCCGCGTAGGTCTGGGCGCAGCCCTTCGGGGTGCCGGTGCTGCCGCTGGTCCAGGTGATCCGGGCGATGTCGTCCAGGCGTCCGGCCGCGACCAGCGTGGTCCCGGGGTCGGGGGTGGCCGCCAGGTCGGTGACGTGCGCGTCGGTGACGTGCAGGGGGTTGTCGTCGAGTTGGTGGGTGAGCTGCGCCGAGGGCAGGTCGGGACGGATGCCGGAGACCCGGGCGCCGACGGCGAAGGCCGCGATGATCGTCGCGAACGCCTCGGCGGTGACCCCGAGTTGCAGGGCCACTCCGACACCGGGCCCGGCTCCGGCGGCGCGTAGTCCGGCGGCGATCCGGCGGACCAGTCCGGACATCTGCGCGGCGGTGACCGTCCGGTCGCCGTCGCGGAAGACCGGTCGGTCGCCGCCGGTGGCGAGCAGGTCCAGCACGGGCTGTGGCCAGATCTCAGTCGGCATCGGACAGCACGCCTTTGAGGAAGAGCACGAGTGGCTGGTGGTGCACGGCGGGAAGGTCCCAGTGGTTCTCGAGGTTCTCGGCGAGGTGGTGCTCGGCGACGAGCCGCCCGCCGCGGTGCACCCGGATGACCGGATGCAGGTAGCTGGCGTCGTGGGCGTGTTCGGCGTCGTTCTCGGCGATGCGGGGGATCGTGATGTCGAAGGGGTCGACCTGGTCGTGGTCCGGTCCGTACTCCAACGTGGCCACGACGGCGAACGGTGCGGGTCCCAGGCCGCCGTCGTGCAGGTAGTCGACCGGTACCTCCTCGTGGTAGCGCGCGGTGTCACCGGAGACGGTGACGACGTCGCCGAGGACGGCGAACTGCTGCCACAGTGCCGAGGTGCGGTTGAGGCGGGTGATGAGGGCGTCGGCGATCGCCTCCGGAGTGTTCTCCAGCGGTGTGGACGGCCAGGGTGAGTCGTGGTGGCGGACGGTCAGGATGCGGTGCAGGGCGCGCACGCCGTACCGGAAGCCGTGGATGAATCCGCTGGTGGAGCGTTTGAAGTCGCGTTGTTGGGTGAGGGTGCCGGCGAAGTGCAGGCCCGGGACGTTCACCGACTCGTAGGCGGAGTTCTGCTCGGGGAAGCGGTCGTTGTGCACGAGTCGCGGTCGGGCGGAGGGGTCGAAGATGCTCGCGTCGAATCGGAACCCGGTGCAGAGGATGATCCGGTCGTAGTCGAGGTGCCGGGTCGACTCGACGGTGCGGGCGTAGCGGAAGTCGATGCGGTAGCCGCCGTCGTCGCGTCGGGTGATCCGTTCGACGGTGCCGTCGAGCACCGCGTTCTGTGACTTGAGCTGGTAGGTGTCGAGGAAGTTGTTGTTCACCGCGCGCAGGTGCCCGACGTAGTGGGACTGCCACGCCAGTTTGATCGAGTGCGGGCCGGCGACGTGGATGACCGCGGCGGTCTCGACGAGCGCGTCGGCGGTCTCGAAGGCCGAGTTGCCCTTGCCGATGATGAGCACACGCTGGTTGGTGAAGTCGTCCGGGTCGACGCTGACGGTGTCGTACCGCTCGGCGAGTGCGACGCCCTCGATCGGCGGGACGTAGAGCTGGGAGACCCCGGTGGCGACCACGACACGGTGGGCGGTCAGGGTGTCCTCGCCGGTGCAGACGGTGAACACGTCGCCGTCCCGTGCGACCCGGGTGACCCGGGTGTCGTATCTGACCTGTAGGCCGTGGGCGAAGTCGGCGAGGTACCGCAGCAGGTCGTCCGCGTGGGGGAAGTAGCGCCGGCTGTAGTTCTTGAACAGCAGCGCCGGATCGTCGGTGAGCAGCGAGTTCCAGTCCGCCCGCAGGTTGAACTCCGGATCCTCGGAACCGGTCCAGATCTTGTTGATCGAGATGAGTTGCCGGTGCCGGGGATAGGTGGTGAAGAAGGTGCCGGGTGTGGGACCGGCTTCCAGCACCAGATAGTCACGACCGTCGCGCTGCAACAGGGCGGCGAGCTGGAGTCCAGCCGGTCCGGCTCCGATGATCAGGTAATCGAGCGGCATGCAGCGCAACGTAACGAGCTGATCTCAGAGCGTTCTGAGATTCCGCCTCTAAGGTCCGGTCGCATGACGAGAAAGGTAGATCTCGCGGCCCCGCTGCGGATCGCCGACCTGAGCGCCGCTCGCGAACCGGTCACGGTCGTGGTCGGGCCCCAGGTCCGGCAACGGGTCGCGACCGCCCGCGCGTTCCTGTCCGACGTGCTCGGCGACGACCGCGCGGTGTACGGCGCCACCACCGGCTTCGGTGCCCTGGTGGGGTACGCGGGCCGGGCCGAGCTGCGCGACCAGGCCGACAACACACTCGCGCACCTCGGTGCGGGGCAGGGCCCGGACCTCGGACCGGAGGTCGTCCGCGCGACCCTGCTGATCCGGGCCCGGTCACTGGCCCGAGGCGCATCGGGAGTCTCCCCGCACGTCATCGACGCCCTCACCGCGATGCTCGCGACCACCTTCGTCCCTGCGGTGCCCCGACTGGGATCGGTCGGCGCCAGCGGCGACCTGATCCCACTCGGCGCGGCCGCCCAGGCCCTGCGAGGACGCGGGTACGCCTACCTCGACGGCGTACGACTGCCCGCCGCCGAGGCGCTGGACAAGGCGGGTCTGACACCCCTGCCACTGGACGGCCGCGACGCCCTGGCCCTGGTCAACGGCACGTCGCTGACCACCGCGGCGGCGGCCCTCGCCCTGGACTCGGTGCGCGCCTCGCACCGGGCGGTCCAGATGCTCACCTGCCTGCTCGCCGACCTGCTCGGTAGCGACCCGCAGTTCCTCGACGCCCGGCTCCTGCGCGCCTACGGCCACCCGGGTGCCACCGACGTGGGCGCGTACATGCGCGGGGTCAGCGCCGGGCTCGTGCCGTCCGGCACACGCCCACTACAGGAGCCCTACAGCATCCGCTGCACACCACAACTGCTCGGCGCGGCGCAGGACGCCCTGCGCTACGTCGACTCCGTCGTCACCGCCGACCTCGACGGCGTCAGCGACAACCCGTTGTTCTTTCCCGACGAGGACCTCGTCGTGCACGGCGGCAACTTCTTCGGCCAACCGGCCGCGTTCGCCGCCGACCTGCTGTCGATGGTCGTGGCGCAGGTCGGCAACCTCGCCGAACGTCAACTCGACCTGCTCGTCGACCCGCACCGTAACGGCGGTCTGCCACCGATGCTGGCCGCTGGACCGGGACAGCAGCACGGCCTACAGGGCGTGCAACTGGCCGCGACCGCGCTGGTCGCCGAGATCCGCCGCGACGCCGTACCGGCGAGCATGCAGAGCCTGCCGACCAACCTGCACAACCAGGACGTCATCCCGCTGGGCACCCAGGCCGCGCTGCGGGCGCTGGACCAGGCCCGGCTGCTGCACCTGATCGTCGGGTCGCTCGCGGTGGGGCTGCGCCAGGCCGCGTACGTCGGCGCCCGTGAACCGACCGCGCCCGGCTGCGCCGAGGTGCTGGCCGCGCTGGTCGCGGCCGTACCGCCGATCGACCCGGACCGGCCGTTGGACGGTGACGTACGGCGCGCCGCCGACGTCATCGCGACTGTCGACGTTTCTCCGAACTCTCTCACCTGAGGTGGCTGCTGTGACGCTTGACTATCTGATCATCGGGGCCGGGCCGGCCGGCCTGCAGCTCGCCGCCCTGCTGGAGGCCGACGGTAAGCACGACTATCTGGTGCTGGAGGGCGCGGACATCCCGGGGGCGTTCTTCGCCCGCTATCCCCGCCACCGGCAACTGATCTCCATCAACAAGCCGCACACCGGCTCCGACGATCCCGAGGCGAATCTGCGGCTGGACTGGAACTCGCTGCTCAGCGACGATCCCGCACTGCGGTTCACCGGCTACACCGAGCGGTACTTCCCGCACGCCGACGTGATGCTGCGCTACCTGGCGGACTTCGCCGCGAAGACGGGCGCGAAGGTCCGCTACGACTCCCGGGTGACGTCGGTCGGCAAGGTCGACGGGATCTTCGAGGTCCAGGCCGGACAGACCTACCGGGCGCGGCGCCTCATCGTCGCCACCGGTGTCTCCCGGCCGTACCTCCCGCAGATCCCGGGCCTGGAACTCGCCGAACAGTACGCGGACATGTCCGTCGACCCGCGCGACTACCTCGACCAGAAGGTCCTGATCATCGGCAAGGGAAACTCCGCCTTCGAGACCGCGGACAACCTGATGGAGACCACCACCCTGATCCATCTCGCCGGGCCGAGTTCGGTCCGGATGGCCTGGCGGACCCACTACGTGGGGCACCTGCGCGCGGTCAACAACAACTTCCTCGACACCTACCAGCTGAAGTCCGCGAACGCGATCCTGGACGGCGACGTCCGACGCATCGAGCGCGACGGCACCGGCTTCCGGGTCACGTTCGCGTTCTCCCGCGCCGACGAGGTGACCAAGGAACTCTGGTACGACCGGGTGCTCGCCTGCACCGGATTCGCCTTCGACCCGTCGATCTTCGACGACACCTGCCGCCCGGAACTGACGATCAAGGACCGCTTCCCGGCCCAGACCCCCGCCTGGGAGTCGGTGAACGTCCCCGACCTCTACTTCGCCGGCACCCTCAGCCAGCAACGCGACTTCAAACGCTCCACCAGCGGCTTCATCCACGGCTTCCGGTACGCCGTGCGGGCCCTGCACAAGATCCTCGAACGACGGTACGACGACACGCCCTGGCCGTCGGCGGCGCTGGACGCCACCGCGGAGTCGATCACCGACGCCATCATCGCCCGCGTCAACCGCACCTCCGCCCTGTGGCAGCAGTTCGGCTTCCTCGCCGACGTGGTCACCGTCGCCGGACCACACGCGCGCTACCACGACGAGGTACCCGTCGACTACTTCACCGAGACCGGCCTGCGCACCGCCGACCACGACCACCGGCACGCCTTCGTCGTGACCCTGGAGTACGGCCCCGAGCACGACCAGGTGGATCCGTTCGACATCACGGTCGGCCGGGTCGCCCAGAACGTCGTCGGCCAGGCCCACGCCGCCGCCTACCTGCACCCCGTCGTCCGCTACCACCGGGACGGGCAGGTCGTGGACACCCACCACCTGGCGGAGAACCTGGAGAACCAGTGGGACCGACCCGATGTCCACGTCGCGCCGCTGACCGCGTTCCTCGACCGCTGCCTGAGCAGCGCACAGGGCTGACATGCTCACCCTGGACGGAACGCAGCTCAACCTGGCCGACGTGGCCGACGGTGCACGGCGTCGCCTGGACCCCGTGCACTGGGACTTCTTCGCCGGCGGGGCCGGCGACGAACGCACGCTGCGCGCCAACGAGGACGCCTTCACCCGACGCTGGATCCTGCCCCGGATCCTGCGCGGCACGCGCGACCGCGACCTGCGGATCTCACTTCTGGGCAGGCGAGTCTCGATGCCGGTGCTGATCGCACCGACCGCCTTCCACCGGCTGGCCCACCCCGAGGGAGAGGTGGCCACCGCGCGCGCCGCCGCCGACGCCGACACGATCATGGTGGTCAGCATGGCCGCGACCCGGCCGGTCGAGGAGATCGCCGCCGTCGGCGGGCCGCTGTGGTTCCAGCTCTATCCACAGTCGGATCTCGCGTTCACCGCAGCCCTGGTCCGGCGCGCCGAGGCCGCCGGTTGCCGCGCCCTGGTCGTCACGGTCGACTCGCCCGTGTTCGGCCGACGCGAACGCGACCTGCGGCACCGCTTCGTCGACCTGCCACCCGGCCTGGTCTGCGAGAACATGCGCGACCCGAGCGGCCGGATCCGCGACATCGAGATGGACGCCGGGCTCGACTGGGGACGCATCGGCCGGCTGCGGGATCTGACGACGCTGCCGATCCTGCTCAAGGGGATCCTGCACCCCGCCGACGCCCGGCTGGCCGTCGCACACGGCATCGACGGTGTGCTGGTCTCCAACCACGGCGGCCGACAACTCGACGCAGCGGTCGCCACCCTCGACGCGTTGCCCGGCATCGTCGCCGCCGTCGAGGGTCGACTACCGGTGCTGCTCGACGGCGGCATCCGCCGGGGAACCGACATCCTGGTGGCGCTCGCACTCGGCGCGACCGCAGTGCTGATCGGGCGCCCGGTGCTCTGGGGCCTCGCCGTGGGCGGCACCGACGGCGTGCGGCACGTCCTCGACCTGCTGCACGCCGACCTCGACCGGGCGATGGCGCTGGCCGGCGCCGCCGTACCCGGCGACCTGACCGGCGACCTGGTCACCACGGCGGCACCCGGATGAGCACAACGACCGTCCTGACCGTCCTGATGGTGTGCGGCGCCGCCTGGACCGTCCCGTACTGGCTGCCACCGGCCGTCGTCCGGCTCCGGGAATGGGTCTTCGCCAGAGTCAACGGCAGTGAGGGCATTCCGGTCCCGGGCCCCACCGTCGGCATGGACCACTTCGAGCGGGTGTACGCGGACCCGGCCGCCGACGGCCGCAGCCGGGGAGCCGGACTGTCGGACCTGTTCTGGTACTGGCTGGCACCCGGGCCGCAGATGCACCAGGAACACCTGGAGCCGGGCGAGCGCTACCGGACGGTCGCCGCCACCACCAGACGGGTCCTGGCCATCCGCCGGGAACGCGCCGACGCCCTCGCCACCGCCGCCACCCGCCGGGTGCTCGACGAACTACCCGCTGACCGAACCAGCCACGTGCGGCTGCGTGACCTGATGATGCCGGTCTGGGCCGAGGTCTACCACGAGCTGGTCTTCGACGAGGTGGCCACACCCGCGGCCCGGGCCCTCATCGTCGCCAACGCCGACGACGTCGTCACCGCGCTCAAGTGCCTCGGGCCGCGCCACATGCACCGACGCGACCGGTTGACCCGACACCTGCGCGACCGGATCGAGGCAGGCACGTGTCCGGTGACACTGCCACCCCCGTTCTCCACCCAGGACACCGCCTGGTACCTACAGGGCGCCTTCTTCAACACCGCGATCGTGCAGATGTCCGAGGCGATGGCGCACGTGCTGCTGGCGCTGGCCACACATCCCGAGCTCCAACACGATGCCGACGACGACGCGCTCGACCGGGTCATCGACGAGACACTGCGGGTGTACCCGCTCTTCGGCGTCGCCCACCGGATCACCTCGGCACCGATCACGCTGCCCACGGGGCTGTCCCTGCCCACCGGGTCGGTGCTGCTGTTCAACTACCCGGCCTTCCACCGAGGGGGAGCCGCCGCCGATGGCCGGTTCGCCCCGGACCGCTGGCGCACGCTCGCGCGCGGCGACGCACACTTCATCCCGTTCGGCGTACCCGCCAACCGGGCCTGCCCGGCCCGCGGCACCGCGCCGATCATGCTGCGCGCGGCGACCCGCGAGGTCCTGCGCCGGTACGCCCTGACCTCCTCGGCCTCCCACACCCGGTCGCTGCCGAGCCGAGGCCCCGCCTACCTGACCCCGCCCGGGCACCCCGGCCCGGGACGGCTGCGGCTGGCCGCCATGCGGCTGCGGGACCGGTGGGCCGATGTGGGCCGCAGCGTCCGACAACTGGTCTTCGGCACCTTCATGGTCGTCGACGCCCGCCGGAAACGGTTGTGCACCACCTACTTCGAGAAGGCGGTCCGATGACCCCCACAGAGCTGGCACCACGGTTCTTCATCGCCGTCACGGTGATCCTGATCTTCTGCAAAGGAGTCGCCTGGCTCCTCGGCAAAGCCGGCCAGCCCGCCGTGGTCAGCGAGATGCTCGCCGGCGTACTGCTCGGTCCGTCGCTGCTCGGACTCTTCCTGCCCGACGTGCAGAACGCCCTGTTCCCCGCACCCCTGCTGCCGATCCTCTACGTCGTGGGCCAGGTCGGTCTGGTGCTGTTCATGTTCCAGGCCGGGTACGCGTTCAGCGCCCACCGGGTCGCCGGCCTCGCCGGCACCGCCGGAGTGGTCTCCCTGGCCGGGGTCCTCGCGCCGCTCCTGCTGGGAGTGCTGCTGGTCCTGGTGACCGCCGACGCCGTCCCGGTCAGAGCCGACGGCACCTCACTCGGGGTCTCCGCCGCGTTCGTCGGCGTCGCCCTGGCCATCACCGCGTTCCCGATGCTGGCCCGCATCATCACCGAACGCGGCCACGCCGGCACCCGGCACGGCACACTCTCCCTGGCCAGCGGCGCGATCGACGACCTGGCCGCCTGGATCATGCTCGCCGCCGTCCTCGCTGTCGCCTCCGGCCGCGCCGGTCCCGCGATCGTCACCGCAGGCGGCACGCTCCTGTTCGGACTTCTGCTCTGGTTCGGCGGACGTCCGATCACCACCGCGCTGATGACCCACCGCGCTCTCAACGACCGCGCCCGGCTGCTCGGCACCGTCGCGCTGCTCTTCCTGGTCGCCTGGTACACCGACGAGATCGGGCTGTACGCGGTCTTCGGCGCGTTCGCCGTCGGCGTGGTGATGCCGCGCACCGACAACACCGACCGGGTGGTGGACACCCTCACGCCCGTCGCGGCGACGCTCTTCCTGCCGTTGTTCTTCACCTACTCGGGTCTGCGCACGGAATTCGGACTGCTCGGCTCACCGCCGGTGCTGCTCTTCGCCCTGGCGTGCGTGACCGCGGCGATCGTCGGCAAGTTCGGCGCCTGCTGGGCTGCGGCCAGGCTTCGAGGGGAGCCGTCGGGTGTCGCGTTGCGCGTCGGCGCACTGATGAACGCCCGCGGCCTCATGCAGCTCATCGCGCTCAACGTCGGGTTGGAGGCGGGCATCGTGAACCCCGCCCTGTTCACCGTGCTGGTCCTGGTCGCGCTGGTCACCACCCTGATGACCACGCCGATGCTGAGCTGGATCGCGCGTCGGGAAGCCCGACACTCCGACACCACACACCCACCCGCGATGGCGGTTTCACATAGTTGAAGAGACAACTATTGGTTATTGCATCGGCATGGATCTATGGGATCGTGGACACATGCGGGGGGAAAGATCGAACCGGCTACTGCTGGTCGAGGACGACGACGACCTGACCGAGTTACTCACCGAGACGCTCAGCCACGACGGCTACCTCGTCGACCGCGCCTCCGACGGCCAACGCGGACTGCATCTCGGGCTCACCCGACCCTACGACGTCATGGTCATCGACCGTAAGCTGCCCGCCCTCGACGGCCTCGACCTCGTCACCCGGCTACGCGCCCGCGCGATCCCCGCCCGGACCCTCATGCTCACCGCGCTGGGCACCGTCGGCGACCGGATCGCCGGACTCGACGCAGGCGCCGACGACTACCTGATCAAACCCTTCGACCTCGACGAACTCAGCGCCCGCGTCCGGGCCCTGTGCCGACGCACCACCGAGCCGACCCACGTACTCCGTATCGGCGCCGGACTCCTCGACCTCGCACCCCGCGACGCGGTCCTACCCGACGGCACCCGAATAGCCCTGTCCACCCGCGAATTCGAACTACTGCGGGTCCTGGCAGCCCAACCCACCACCGTCCACCCACGAACCACCCTGCGCCGCAGGGTCTTCGAGGAGGCCGCCGCCGCATCCATCGTCGACACCTACGTCTACTACCTCCGCCGCAAACTCGGCCGCACGGTCATACGCACCGTGCACGGCCTCGGCTACCGGCTCGGCACCCTCTGATGCAGGCGACCGACCACGCGATCCTCCGACGGACCCGACTCCGCATCGGCCTGTTCGTCGGCCTGACCATCGGCGCCCTACTACTCCTGGCCGGCGGCATCTCCTACGCGATCCTGGTCCACAGCCAGGAAGCGCAGATCCAACGCGAGTTGGCGTGGGGCACCGCACACGGCTCGATCGCCGGCCCACCCGCCTGCAGCTGGATCTTCCACTACGACGGCACCACCGTGCACACCGGCCTCAACCCACCGCCACCGGGCTTCCCGCTGACCGGCGCACTGGACGCCGTGGCGACCACCCGGACCACCGAGACCACCACGCTCACGCGCAACGGCACCACCTACCACATCCGCACCGAAGCCCGCGGCGACCGCGTGATCCAAGCAGTGTTCGACGCCCGCTTCCAACTGTCCGACCGCCGGCACCTTCTGCTCGCCTTCAGCCTCGCCGCAGCGGTCGGCGTACTCGCCGCCATGCTGACCGGTGTCATCGTCGGCCGCCGCGCCGTCGCACCACTCGCCGAAGCCCTGACCCGACAACGCCGTTTCGTCGCCGACGCCAGCCACGAACTGCGCACCCCGATCGCCCAGGTGCACACCCGAGCCCAACTGATGGCCCGACGAGCCCGCAACGACGGCACCCCCACGAACCTCGACGACCTGGAGCGGCTGATCGGCACCACCCGCCGACTCGGCGAAGTCGTCGACGACCTGCTGCTCTCCGCGCGCCTCGCCGCCGCACCCGCCGACCGGCCACCAGACCCGCCGGTCGACCTCACCGCACTGATCGCGACGACGGTCGCCGCCGAGACCGAACGCGCCGCCGAACGTCAGATCACCCTCGCCCTGGACATCCCCGCCGACCCGCTGCCGGTGCCCGGTGTCGAGTCGGCCCTGCGCCGCGTCGTCGGCGAACTTCTGGCGAACGCGCTGACCCACACCCCCGCAGGAGGCCGGATCACCGTCACGCTGCGGACCGTCGACAACTGCGCCGAACTCGTCATCGCCGACACCGGAAACGGGTTCGACCAGGCGGACGCCAGACGGATCTTCGACCGGTTCCACCGCGGCCCAGGCTCCGGAGACCGCCGATTCGGCCTCGGACTGGCGCTGCTCCAGGAAGTCGTCACGAGCCACCACGGCACCATCGAGGCCGAGGGCCATCCGGCCCGAGGCGCCCGCTTCACGGTGCGCCTTCCCACGCGGTCACCGATCCTCACGCGGAGAGCGGCACGGATCAGGAAGCTCCGGACACGGCAGCTACGAGTCGGTACGTGAACAACTGCCCAGGTGGGCCGCTCGGTCGGCGACCGCCCACCTGGTAGCTTCCTACCGCAGAGCCGCCGCCACCGTGGGAGATCGATGATCGCCGAACACGTCCGCGATGCGGCAGCCACCGCTGTCGTCTTCGGGTTCTTCGCCATGAGTTGGTTCGGCTGGGCACAGGAAGCACCTCCACCGCGCTGGCGCAAGCCACTCGTCGCCGCCTCGATCGCGGCCGTGCTCGTGCTGGTACTCGGAGCACTCGCGGCCTGGCGGCACTGGTCGGATGGCACGTCGTTCACCGCGGAGACCAGCCGCACCTTCGGCATCGTGGTCGGCATCGAATTCGCGCTCGCCGCGCTCGGTGCCGGCATCCTTGCCGCCGTACGCCGCCGCGACATCATCCCGGCCTGGATCGCGTTCGTCGTCGGCGTGCACCTGTTCCCGGTCGCCGCCCTGATCGGCTACCCGCTGATCCACGTGGTGGCGGCGCTGATCACGCTGGTCTCGCTCGCAGCCGTGCCGGTGGCCCGCAACCGTGCCCTGCCGGTCAGCGCGGTCACCGGGCTCGGCACCGGCGGTGTGCTCCTCACGGCCGCCGTCTCCTCCCTGATCATCGCCCTGCTCGGCTACTGAACCGTGTCCCGCTCATAGGGCTCCACGGCGAGTCGGATACCGAGGACTACTACAGGCACGCCACGATCTCGTGGGCACACCGGATCGACTCGGTATGCGTGGTGTCGACCTCCAGGTCGTACACCACGCCCCGGTGAACCACGTCAGCCTGCGCGACGGCCATCCCTCGAATCCGGTCGCCACGGGCGATCTCCCGGCCGGCGGCGACCTCCGCATCGCAGCGGACACCGACCCATCTCACGTCCAGGCCGTCGAGCACGGCCCGCCACCGCTGCTGAGATCCGGCGCCGCCGAGGAAGACGTCATCGATGATGACCCGGGCACCGGCGCCAGCAGTCGCGGCGACCCCGGCCATCCACGCCTCCTGGAGCCGGTCGAACTCCGGCCCGACGATGACGGTGCCGTCTGCGGCAAGCTCGATACTCTCCGGCGAACGCCTGGTCGCGGGCATCGCCTCGATAAGCCGGTCGACCCCCGTGGCGAGCCACGGATCCGGCAGGATCGCCTGGAGACAACGGACGATCCCCGACTTCCCTGCGCTCGATCCGCCGTTGAGCACGATCACCTGCGTGGGCATGAGCTCACGGTACGGTCCCGCACCTGCAGTGTCGCTGGATATCTGGGAGTGTCCGCACGCGCGCCGACCGCCTCGCCGCACTGGCCGCCCGCCCGATCAGCGTCGGGCGCGAACGGCTGCGGCAGTGGCGGCCGACAGGTCGACAGGGGCGCCCAGGAGTCAGAGTCCGGGCGCCCTTTCTCGGGGGTGAACTAGGGTGGGCCGGATGGGGAACAGACAGGAGATCGGCGTGTTGCCGCCCGAGGCCGACCTGGCTCGGGCCGATTCGCTGGCGCGGGAGATCTTCTCGGACATCGCCAACAAGTGGTCTCTTCTCATCATCGAGTTCCTCGGCCTGCGGACCATGCGGTTCAACGAGCTACGCCGCGAGGTGGGCGGCATCAGCCACAAGGTGCTGGCGCAGAACCTTCGTACGTTGGAGCGCAACGGCCTGGTCGAGCGCACCGTGTACCCGACTGTGCCGCCCAGCGTCGACTACTCGCTGACCGAGGCCGGCCAGGCGCTACGCACAGTGGTCGACGGCATGTGCGACTGGACCCAGACATACCTGGGCCACATCGAGGACTCGCGCACACGCTTCCCGAGTTGATCGGTGCGGTTAGTCGATCACGGCCGTCGCCTCGATCTCGACCAAGTGCTCGGGGACGTCCAAGGCCACGATGCCGAACAGCGACGCGGGCGCCTCGATGGTGACACCCAGCTTCGCCGAGGCGCGGGCGATCCCGTCCAGCACCTGCGGCATGAGCTCGGGCTTCCAGTCGACCACGTGCATCGTCAGCTTGACCACGTCAGCGAACGTAGCCCCGACGCCGGCCAGCGCCGTGCCCACATTGAGGTAGCTCTCTTCGACCTGCGTGGCCAGATCGCCGCCTCCCCACGCGACCTGACCGGCGACGTGGACAAGTTTCGAACCCGTTGCCACCGACACCTGCTTGTAGATCGGGATCTCGGGCAACCCGGGTGGATCGATCAAGTGAACAGCCATGAACCGACCGTACGGGCAAGGAGCCAGGCCCGGAAGAGAGCACTTTGCCGAGCCCAGGGCACCTTTTGGTAACCGCGTCGTTCGCCGCTGTGGTTCCGGTCGGATCGACCCCGATGCCATCGTGGCCAGACGTTGAGGCCGGAGGACCCTACCGCCGGGCCACGGCGGCCCGCTGACGTGCCGATTCGTACAGCACGACAGTCGCGGCGGTCGCCGCGTTCAGGGAGCTGGCGGATCCGACCATGGGAATCCGGACGAGTTGGTCGCATGCCTCGCGCCAGCCGGAACTGAGGCCGGTGGTCTCGTTGCCGATCAACGCCAGGGTGGGTTGCGTGAAGTCGTACTCGGCGGCGTCCAGACTGCCGCGCTCATCGGTGCCGACGATGCTCATGCCGATGCCTTGGGCGCGGAGGTCCGCTACCCAGGAGAGAACGGCCTGGTGGGAGGGCACCCGGACCACGGGCACGGCGAACAGCGAGCCGGTGCTCGCCCGGACCGCCTTCGGGTCGTACACGTCGGCGGCGTGGCCGGTGACGATGACACCACCGGCGCCGAAGGCATCCGCCGACCGCACGAGGGTCCCGATGTTGCCGGGGCTGGTGGGCCGGTCGAACACGACGGTGAGCATGGTCGGACCGACCGGGACACGACGCAGGTCGTCCTCCGGCAACGCGACCACGGCCAGCAGCTCGGGAACCGTGTCTGCCTTGCCTCCCAGCTCGTGCATCAGGTCCTGGGAGACGGCGAACGTCTCGGCCCGGACCGCGTCCAGGGTCTCGCGGGCCCAGCCGGACAGCTGAACACTGCTGTCGTAGAGCAGCTCCCTGATCTGCCAGCCGTGTTCGACGGCCATGGTGATCGGCCGTACGCCCTGCACGAGGAACTCGCCACGCCGCTGCCGCTTGGTCCGATTACCGAGGAGAGCTTCCCACTGCTGGAACCGCGCGTTGCGGCCACTGACTCGCAGAACCACTGCCAACCCCGTCTCCGTACTCGCCCATACCCTGCCTGCCACCCGTCACCGGCCTCCGGCTTCCCGGGGTTACCGACACGACTTTCTGCCAGGCGCTCAGGAACGCACGGAGCGAGTCGCCACGGCGCTGCGGTCGGTGCCGTCCCCGTCCGGACCGAGGGCATCCTGTCCGAGACCCCGACGGATCGCGATCTCTACGGGTGAGTATGCGCCATCGGCCCGCTCCAGCTCGTACGGCGCGGCTGGCATCAGCGGCGGTTGCGCCATGAAGCGGGGCCGCGTTCCGTGGTGCGGCTGCGCCGCGTGCACCAGGAACGGGTGGCACAGGAAGACATCACCCGGAGATCCGGTCGCGAGGGCGAGTGGCCGGTGCTCGGACGCCGCCACCAGGTCAGGCGCAAGAGCCAGTCCGCTCGCTCCGTCCTCCCCGTACTTCTCCAGCACCTTCGGCACGTCGAGGTGGGAGCCGACCCGGATCCGGGTCGGGGCGTCCGCCTCACCGACCTCACTGAACAGGAACAGCATCAGCAGTGCCCGCCCTTGGGAGCGCAGATTGGTGAAGTACCAACTCTCGCCCTCCGGCAGATAACTGCCCTCGATGTGCCAGCCCGCGTCGTCCGGCTCCTCCTCGTGCGGGAAGCGCAGCGGAAACGCGCCCAGCGAGTAACGCGGCTCCCAGCGTCCCGCACCGACGAGCAGGTCGTACGCGTGATGGAGGAACGGGGAGTTCGGAGCGGCGGCGAACGGCCCCTGCGCCAAGCCGGGCACCCAGTGCACGGGCTGCGTCCACGTCGCTGAATCGTCCGGGTCGCAGCCCGTCTCCCGCCAGAGCAGCCGCGCGCAGTCCGCCGCGACACGCGGCGCGACGGCGCCCTCCAGCTTGACGAAGCCGTCCCGAAGAAAACGGGATACCAGGGTTTTGTCATCCATACCCCCATCGTGCGACGGCGCCGGCCCCGATCACCCGACACTTTCCGTACCTCTTGTGTCGGGTGCCCACCGGTGCGCCGAGGTCACCAGGATGGCTCCACCCCGACAGCCGTGGCGCGATGCGGAATGCCAGCTCAGTGGACGTGCCGCTCGGGCGTTGCGCAGTGCGCTGTCCGATCCGGCGCGCCGATTGCCTCCGGAATGCAACGAAGATGCCGTCGAGTTCCGTTCTACCTCCGTACCGGTAGATCTTCGAAGGGTGTCAGATGCGTGTGAAACGACTCCTGGTCGCCGTGGTGGCGGTGGCCGCCGTGCTGGTGTCGGCCGCTCCGGCCGCCGCCATCAGCGGCGGTGAACGGGCCGCGCCCGGTGAGTTCCCGTGGATGGTCCGGCTCCTGCCGGTGGGTTGCGGCGGAACCCTCATCCACCCGCAACTGGTGCTCACCGCCCAGCACTGCGTCGATGAACAGCCCGGCGACAGTTTCACCGTCGTCTCGGGCGCCGTCGACCTCAAGCACCCGCGCCGGACGGTGACCCGATCCACCGCCCACATCGGCGGAACCGAGTGGTGGAATGGACCGGACTGGGCGGTGGTCAAGCTGGAGCGGCCACTGGACCTGCCCGTCCTGCGGCTGGCCACCGAGCCCCGACAGGTGCGGACGCTGACCGTGGCGGGCTGGGGCACGAAGAAGTCAGGCGACCCTCAGGAACGTTTTCTCCACAAGGTGAAGCTGCCGTTCCTGCCGGACGAGCAGTGCTTCGACGATCCCTGGTGGGATGAGCACCCCGAGTACCCGAGGTCGACGATCTGCGCGAAGTCGGTGAACCAGAAGAGTCACTGCGCCGGTGACTCCGGTGGGCCCGCCCTGCACCGTCTCCCCAACGGCATCTGGGAGCAGGTCGGCATCGTGAGCGCCGGTTCGGACTGTGACTGGGACAACGGAGAAGAGCCGACCCCCAACTACACCGACGTCGCCTACTTCAGCCAGAGCATCCAACGCGCCGCCGACCAATTGCTCTCACGCTCCAACTGATCACCACCCGGCAGAGGCAGCCCCACCGGACACGGCGCCGACACTCGCGTCGGCGCCGTGTCCGGATCACATCTGAGACCGAGTACGCACGGGCGCCAGCCAGGGCACGCCACGCCTACCCGTATCGTCCGACGAGCGCGTTGCCGATCGAGGCCAGGTGGCCTCGTACTCCCGGAGGGCCGGTCACCTCGATCCATTCGACCAGCCCGGCCAACTCGCCAGCGAGGGTGTGTTCGTCGTTGCCGCGGATCACGACCTCGATGCGGCCGTCGGGCCTGGAACCTCCCACCTCGAGCCGACTGCCGAATCCGATCCGGAGCACGCCTATCCCTTGCGGCGTACACACTGCCTGCACTTCGAGGGGTGTCCGCCTGCGATCGACCTCGTCGGCGATCGCGCGCCAACTCTCGGCGAGGTCGAAGTCGTCGGGCCGGTGCACCGGGTCGCGGGTCGCAACGGCGGTGGACACGCGGTCGATGCGGAAGGTCCGCCGACCGGCGTCGGTGTTGGCGACGAGATACCAGGAGGGGCCTTTGGCCACGATGCCCAGCGGGTGCACGGTGCGCTCGGTTGCAGTGCCGTCGCGGTCGACGTAGCCGAGCCGGACCTGGACGCCACGGATCACCGCGTCCTGGAGCGCGTCGAGGAAGCGAGGCGGTCGGGGCTCGACCCGGCTCCACCCCCATCGCTGCGGGTCCGTGACGAGCGACGACGCTGCCGCCTCGGCCTGCACCCGGAAGGGTTCCGGCAGAGCTCGGACGAGTTTGCGCAGCGCCGCCTTCACGGCCGGCGTCGCGGACGAAGCCGGGCCGGCGACCAGGAAGAGGGCGCGGGCCTCACCCGCGGTCAACCCGGACAGGTCGGTGCGGGCACCGCCCACGAGGCGCCAGCCGCCGCCCCGGCCCTGCACGGAGTACACCGGAACCCCGGCCACACCCAGGGCGTCGAGGTCGCGGCGGGCGGTGCGCTCGGATACCTCCAACTCCCGGGCTACCTCCGCTGCTGTCACCTGCTCGCGCCGTTGCAGCAGCAGGAGGATGGCCATCAACCGGTCGGCTCGCACCCCGCCGACACTTTCACGAAAACCGGTCAGGAGGTGACCGGTATCGGTCGGCAGGATGCCGGCATGACAAACGGTTTTCCCGAGCCCACCCGCATCGCCGTCAACGGGGTGGAACTCGAAGTCTTCGAAGTCGGCCGGCAGCACGCGGGGAACCCCGTCGTGCTCTGTCACGGCTGGCCGGAGCACGCCTTCTCCTGGCGCCATCAGATGCCCGCCCTGGCGGCAGCGGGCTACCACGTCATCGTCCCGAACCAACGAGGCTACGGAAACTCGTCCCGCCCGACCGACGTCACCGACTACGACATCACCCACCTGTCGGGTGACCTCGTCGCACTGCTCGATCACTACGGATACGCCGACGCCACCTTCGTCGGCCACGACTGGGGTGCCGCCGTCGTCTGGGGCCTGACCCTGTTGCATCCGAAGCGGGTCAACAAGGTGATCAACCTGAGCCTGCCGTACCTCGAGCGAGGGGACAGGCCCTGGATCGAGGCCATGGAGGAGATGCTCGGAGGCGACTTCTACTTCGTCCACTTCAACCGGCAGCCGGGCGTCGCGGACGCCGTCTTCGAGGAGAACACGTTCCAGTTCCTGCGGAACCTGTACCGCAGGGACGTGCCCCTCACGGCGCCGCAGCCGGGCAACGCGATGATCAACCTCGCCAGGAGGAAAACCCCACCCGGCGAGCCCATCATGAGCGACAGCGAACTGGCCGTCTTCGTCTCCGCCTTCGAAGCAACCGGATTCACCGGCAGCGTCAACTGGTATCGAAACCTGGACCGCAACTGGCATCTGCTGGCGGACGTGGACCCGATCATCCGACAACCCACCCTCATGATCTACGGCGACCGCGACACGGTCGCGAGGTCGCAGAGACTGACAGATTTCGTGCCGAACGCCGACGTGGTCAGCCTCGATTGCGGTCACTGGATCCAACAGGAGAGGCCGGACGAGACAAACCAGGTGATCCTCGCGTGGCTGGACCAGCGGGATCCCGCCTAGCGCTTTCGCAGCAGATCCGCTGCTTCAGGTCGCGTGAAGGATGTGCGGACCGTCGTCGCTGATCATCCTGCGGGCTGCCCGGGTCGGCGACGACCTGATCGACCCGGCAGCCGGTCAGCGGCGACCGGTGGCCAAGGCGACGAGGTATTGCCCGCCGCCCGCGTCGACACTCGCGGTCACCGGCATCCCGGGCACCAGCCGGGAGAACCGGTCGACCAGCCAGTCCGCCGCCTCCTGGGCATCCTTCCGGCTCGGACAGCGGGCGACCAACTCGCGGCCCCCCTTGCGTTCGAGTCGCTCGGCGACGGCGATCAGCGGTGCGGGCTCCACCACGTGCAGACGGTCCGGCCAGGCGATGACCACCTTGACCGCGCCCTTGCGGGTGTTACAGGCACGATGCGCGAGCCGCTCGGTGACCTTGGCCTTCTTGTCGGCGGTACGGCTGTCGACGCTGGGACCGCGCGGGTCGTTCACCGACATGTGGGCGTCGACCACCTCGTCGCAGACCCAGCATCGCCAGTTGTCACGCCTCGCGACGTCATCGAGGAGACTCATCCGAGCAACCTAGCCTGCCAGCCCCCGGCGAACGACAGGCCGGGCCACAACGAGCACCGCCGGTCGGGAGATGACGATAGGGGAGAGGCCGAGGCAGCCTGGGCCGACGCGAACGAGATCGAGGCAGTTGACTTCGATGTCATGGCGAAGGCCGAGATGCGCGCGGAAGCTCGGCGTCGGGCGGTGAGAGCGAACGAAACGGTGCGGGCTGCTCCCCGAACGCACTTCCCGTGATCCGAAGACCGACACGGTCCTGGACTTCGGCCTCCCCGAGTCATGGATGCATAAGGTGGCGACAGGCCCGGTGAATCGGCTCAGGTGCCGAGAACGCCGACCGGGGCGGAGGCGCTGGTCGGCAGGGCGATTGGAGATCACCTCATGTCATTTGTGCGGCGCTTCGACCACGTCGGCATCACCGTCGCGGATCTCGATGTGGCGTGCGCCTTCTTCGTGGCGCTCGGCCTGCAGGTCGAGGGTAGGACGTTCGTGGAGGGCGAATTCTTGGACACGGTCTGCGGCATTCCCGACTCCCGTACCGAGATCGTCATGCTGACGTCGCCCGACGGCGGCGCCCGCGTGGAGCTCTCAAGGTTCGTGCGGCCCGAGCCTGTAACGGGCTCGCCGACCGCCATGGCCAACGAGCTGGGACTGCGCAACGTGGCCTTCGAGGTCGATGACGTGCAGGCCGTTGTCGAGTGGGCGGCGAATGAGGGTTACGGACTGGTCGGCGGCATCGGTGAGTACGAGGGAGCGTGGCGGATGGCCTACGTCCGAGGGCCGGAAGGGATCATCGTTTCCCTGGCCGAGCGGCTCGGTCAGTCCTGACACCTTGGACCTGCCGTGACGGGAGCACGGCGGGGGATCCACCCCCACGATGGCCCTCGAACCCGCAGGCTCCACTGTGATTACATCCCGGCCGTGCCCGTTCCTGCCGTGGCAGGGCGCGATGTCAGCGAAAGCGGTCTGTCTACCGCCGGAGTCTCTCCGGCCAGCGTCGCTGTTGGTCAGTCTCCGGGACCGGTACTCCTCCTCGGGCCTCTCCAACGACCTGCCAGGCGGCTTCGGCGTCTCCAGAACCTCGACGTGGCCTGGGCGCTCTAGCCTGAAAGCATGTCCGGCTTACCAGACTCGATAGAGGACGCCGCGCGGGAGATCGGATTCGGTCGGGTGGAGAGGGCCTTCCGGCCGACCTACTCGCTCAGCGTCACCTCCACCTTGATCTTCCTCGGGTTCGCAGTGATCTTCGGCTTTGCCACGACCGCAGTCACCGCCACGGTCGGGATCGTGGTCATGGGTGGTCTGACCGGTGCGGCCGTGCTGCTCGCCGGGTGGGGCGCGGTGGACACCCGGCGGCTGATCAGGCGCCGGTTCTACCTGTGCGACGGCGGCCTGCTGGCCGCCGAGGACCACACCCGACTCACCCACGTGATCGCCTGGACCGACATCGCCGAGGTCTGGCGTTACCACCTTCGCATGTACAGCGAGAGCGGCGCGACGACGATGCACCGCTGTCGGTTGCGGCTCGCCGACGGCACCAGGATCAACCTGGAGAAGCCGCCGCTGGTCGACGGTGAGGACCTTGGCGAGCAGGTGGAGCGCCGTTCGGCCTCGGCCCGCCTCCCGCAGGTGCTCGCCGAACTGGAGTCGGCTGGACGCGTCGAGTTCGGGCCGCTCACGGTGACCCCGGACGGGATCGCCTCGGCCGGCGGGTATGCGTCCTTCTCCGACATCGCCGTGGTACGACTGCGTCGGGTTCGGCTCAAGATCTGGATCCGCGGCGCCGAGAAGCCAGTTTCGGTCCAGGTCCGCCGGGTGCCGAACCTGTGGGTGCTGTTGTTGCTCCTCGAACGCAACGGCCTACCGACCGAGATCGATCGGTAACGGACAGCCGAGCACACGCGTCGGGGAAGCAGTGCGACATGCATCCGGAACCCGCCCGAGCACGGGCGACCCTCACTGACGCGCTGCCGCGACAACGACGATCCTCTGCGGTCGCATTCGATCAGTCCAGCGCGACCTCTGGGCCGTCGCCCAGGGGGCAACAAGACCAACAAGTCCCTTCTCAATCGATGTGCATGGATGACAGGAAGGGCGTTGCCCGGGACGGAAACGGTCAGCAACCTGTGCATGACCGAACCCCGAGCAGAAGGAGCGTGACCGTGACCTCCACCCACTCGCCGACCGGTACGGAGTGACGATGCGACGCAAGCTGCTGAGTGTGTTCACCGCGCTGGCGCTCGCCGGTGGCGTGGTAGCGGTACCGGCGAAACCAGCCAGCGCTGCCGTCGACTTGGCGACCATCATCAAGGTCTACGGGTACGTGCAGAAGGCGTACGGGTACTGGAAGTCCCTGCAAGGATTCCTCAACAGCGGCGGCAGCAGTGGCCTGTCGCTGGAGCAGGCGACCCAGGCGATCATCAGCGAGATCCAGACGTCCCGCAACGAGATCGTCTCCCACATGACCTCTATCGCGACGGCAGACGTGCGGGCCTGCGCCGTCCATCACGTCATCGAGTTCGCCGACATCGAGAGGTTCAACGACCAGATCCTGCAGCAGTGGGCGCAGGACGCCACCTCATGCGTCACCCGCATCTCCACCCTCTACACCTCCCTGCCGGCCAACAGCTACGCCGCATGGAACGACCTCGGTGCCGCGTTGGGTGTGGTCGGACCGATCGCCCTCATCGCCCGGACGCGGGCAGGCTTCGGCACCGCCGGCCTGACCGACCTCCTCGTGCAGGCGTTCCAACGGGTGGCCGCCACCTTCCCCGTGAGCTGCGGGATCGTGCCAGAAGGCTTCAACTACAGCGACGAACAGTGGCCGACCTACCCGATCTACATCTCGACCGTTTATACATGCACTTCCGCCGGCTTTTTCCAGATCCCCTACGCCGGTGTCAGCTGGTGGGGATACGCCTGGTGGCAGATCCACGTCTACCTCGACCAGAACTGCCGATGCGCCTCCTCGCATCCGGACTACAGCAACATCGACGGTCAGAACCTGATCGCGGCGACCGAGGCGAAGACGGCCCGGGGAATCGCCCTGGACGCGCTGGCGAAACTACGCAGTCCGTGACACCGCTGGCCCGGCCCCCTGGGTGATGCCGTCGCGGCGGCCCACCGGGTGAGCGAGGACGGGTGACCGGCGCCAAGCCGGTCACCCCACCACGGTGGCGCACCAGAACAACCCTCAATGGCTGCTCGACCTGACGTGTAGCGACCGTGACGAAGCGCTGCCGGCAGTGTCGGTGCCCCTCGTCCTGTACAACACGGTCGCGGCGGCGGACTGCTCCGGCGGTCCCGGCAGTGGCACTGCGCCACGACATGCCGTAACCGGGTCACCGCCTGCGAAACAGCCCCTGGCTCCGCATGCCGGTCAGGCTGCGGGTCGGCGCGTCCCGATAGCCCAGCCGGACCGTGCGTTGACTGGCGGCGATGAATCGACAGCCTGCCTGGCGCCGCCCGGAGACGGCAATGGCGCAACCACGACGACCGCGGTGTGCACCGGGATTCTGGCAGCAGCAGCAGCCGCACGCTGGCGAGTCCTGTAGGCAATGGCGATGCCGAGATCGGGCATGGCGCGCAGTCTGGCCGATGGGTGTGGCGGCAGCGGCTCGGCTGGACGTTGATCTGCTGCCGGTACGGATTGGTGCCAGGTTGATCTGCATGAGGAGGAAGGGGCGTCAGGCGGGGGCGACCTCGCCTTGGGTCAGCTTGAGGTTCGGGAACTCGTATCGTTCCCGCATGGCGGCGGCCAGGTCCGCGGTCGGTTGGTCGACCATGACCATGACGCCGGACCCGTCGGCGCGGGGTGCCACGGACGCGACGGCCACTCCTTCGGTTTGCCAGTACGGGATGTCCTTCTTGATGCTGTCCGACACCTCGTTGAGCACGGTGCGTGGATGCTGCGCGTCGGCGAAGGCCAACTGGATTTCCGGGTGTCGAAGGCGCAGACCGGTGTCGAGTTCGTCCACTCGTGGCACTGGCACGCGGTGGATCACCAGCGCCGCTCCATCGGCGCTCATTCCTGAGTACGAGTTGGTGGGATAGGTGCGTTCGGCGTCCCGGCTCAGCAGATCTCGCGGTGTGTCACCAGAAGCCGTGGAGGGCGTCGTCAGGAGTTCCCGGGTTTGGGCCGGGTTTGGCCCCGCCGGCTGTCCAAGATCGTTGGCTTCGGATCCGGCGCACCCGGCTGTCGCCGCCAGGAAGCTGGCTGCTGCGACCAAGCCGATTCGTTGCAGACGCATGGCAAGAATCAGCATAGCTGCGGACCTGCCGTCCGTGCGGCCGACGGTGAGGTCATCGGGTCAGCTGGTGGCGATGGGGTGTGGTGGCGGTCGACATCGTCATCCCGTGATTGTCCGACGGTGACGCTCGACCGGCGGGCGTGGCGACGCACAGCTCGATCCAGCTCCAGTGGACGGTATGGTCACCCTAGCTGGATACTCATCTAGCTTGTATATTGAGCGTCATGCGATCTACTTCGCGTCCCGCGCTCCGAGAACCGTCGTATTTCGTCCTTGCTGCCCTGCTCGGTGGCCCGCTCCACGGTTATGCCGTGATCAAGCGGGTGACCGAGCTGTCCGACGAGCGGGTGACACTCGCTGCCGGCTCGCTGTATTCGGTGATCGACCGGCTGCTCGGCGAGGGACTCATCACCGCCGATGGTGAAGAGATCGTCAACGGGCGTGCCCGTCGCTACTACCGGCTCACCGACGAGGGTTACCACGTACTCGCCGAGGAAGCCGACCGGCTCGCCCGCGCCGCCCGGGTGGTCATGGACCGCCTGCCGCAAGGGGGTTCCCCCCAGGGGAGCGCCCGACCTTCTATCGGGAGGATCAGACCAGCATGAGTTCTGATGTTCTGGAGAAGCGCTACCGCGTGCTGCTGCGGGCGTACCCGGCCAGCTACCGCCGCGAACGTGCCGACGAGCTGATCGACACGTTGATCGGTGACGAACCGACCACCCGCCGCTGGCCCAGCGTCCGGGAGGCGGCCTCGCTGATCCGGGGCGCCCTCCGGGTACACGGCGGCAGCACCGCGGCGCGACCCACCGCCGTCCTGCTCTGGCAGGGCATCCATCTGGCCGCGATGGCGCTGCTGGCGCTGGGTGTGCTCATCGGCCTGGACGACATCGTCGAGGCGTTCCAGTTCGGCGGACTCTCGGACCCTCTGGCCGTCCTGCGGAATCAGGGCATCCACACGATCATGGTGGGCGCGGCCCTGGTGGCGCTCGTCGCGGGACGTACCCGCACCGCTGCCGTCCTGGTGGTGGCTGCGGCGGTGGTGCCGACCGCGATCTCCCAGTACCTGTTCCTCAACTCCCTGCCACAGTGGTGGGCGCCGGTTCTCGCCACGCCTCTGATCGTGGTGGGCCTGCGGCGTCCGGCGGACGTGCCGCCAGCACCCCGGGTCAACGCCGTTCTGGTCACCGCCGGGATCCTCGCCCTGCACCTGATCTCCGCCGGAGGCTTGCGCAGGGTCGACACGAGCGCACAGATCGTTGCCGCCGGCATGGTGATAGCCGGTGCGGCCGCCTTCCTGTGGGTGGCGACGGCCGACCAGCGCCTGTTGATCGCCGCCGCTCCCACCCTCCTGCTGGGCACGCTCCATCAACTGGGCAACGCCGGGCCGTCGGGGGAACTCCTGTACCGGCCGGACGCCCTGCCGTCCCTGGTCGTCGCGGTCCTCATGGCGATCGGCGCGGTCGTGTCGACCAGGTTGCGGCAGCGCACCCGCGCCTGACCGATCCCCGGGCGGTCCGGCCTCGGCCGGACCGCCCGGGCTGGTAGGCAATACCCTGACCATGAGCACAGTGTTCTCCGGCGCGTCACCGCGCGGGCTCGACCGGTCCGCGCTCGCTGTTCGACTTGAGAGGCACGTCTATGCCCGAAACACCGGAACCCGTCACATATCTCATCGTGGACGGGGAGAACATCGATGCCACGCTCGGCAACAGTGTTCTGGAACGCCGGCCGGCCCCCGCCGAGCGACCCCGGTGGGAGCGTCTGCGGGAGTTCGCGCGGGACACGTGGCAGCGGCCGGTGAAGGGACTGTTCTTCCTCAACGCCTCGGGTGGCGGTCTGCCGATGCCCTTCGTCCGGGCTCTCCTGAGCATGGAGTACCGGCCCATCCCGCTCGCGGGGTCGCCGGATCAGAAGGTGGTGGACATCGGCATCCAGCGGACGTTGGAGGCCATCGCCCGGCGCTCGGGCAATGTCATGCTGGCAAGCCATGACGGCGACTTCCTACCGCAGGTCGGCGAACTCCTGCAACGTGATCATCAGGTCGCGATCGTCGGATTCAAGGAGTTCCTCAACGCCGGCTTCGCCGACCTGCCGGGCCTGCAGATATTCGACATCGAAGAGGACGCGGGCTGCTTCACGAACGTGCTTCCGCGGGTGCGCATCATCGACCTCGAAAGCTTCGATCCCGAGCGCTTCCTGTAGGCCGGACCGCATCCACGGACCGGCCGCAGGGGCGGCCGGCGCCGTACCCCTGGCTCGGTAGGTGCTGTCGATCTTCACCGGTAGGGTGCCGCTGTCGACGAGCCTGTCCAGATCACGCAGGTCCTGTCCGCTGGGACGCATGGACAGGAACCGGTAGGTGAAGTCTCCAGCGCGTGCGCGCCGCCGGGGCCCGCGTGTGGCGAGCCACAGGGCCGTCTCGAGGGCTGCGGCACGCCAGGCGGGCATCGGGTAGTCGTACCGGATCGATCCGGGCGTCGGGGTCGAGGTGATCGTCACGAACCGGCCGCCAGGGGACACCAACTCCAGCAATGCGGTCACCTGAGGACCGCCGACGAGGTCGAAGATCCTGCTGAACCGCGCATGGGCGGCGTCGACGCGTCGGGATCGGTAGTCGATGACCTCGGCGGCGCCGAGGTTACGCAGGAGCGGCTCGGACGCGGCGGAGGCGGTGGTCACCACGTGGGCGCCGGTCCGGGCGGCGAGGGTGGTCGCGAACATGCCCACCATGGTGGAGCCACCGGTGATGAGCAGCCTGTCGTCGGCCTGGACCGCGAGGGCGTCGCGGATGGCCTGGAGGGCGGTGGTGCCGGCCAGCGGGACGGCCGCAGCGGCGGTGAAGTCGAGTGTGCGCGGCATCGGTGCGACCAGGTCTGCCTCGATGGCGACCTTCTCTGCCAGTGCACCGAGGCGTGCCTTGTTGGTGCGGCCGAAGACGGCGTCGCCGACGGCGAGGCTCGTCGCTCGGGAGCCGATGGCCGAAATGAAGGTCTCCAGATCGGGTCGATGTCTGTCTGGTCGGGGCAGACGACGTGCCGTCCAGGCGGGGTCGGGCGGGCACCGGATCGGCGGCGTGCCGGGCGGCTCCACGATCTGACCATCTGCTGACGGCGGACGTGACGACGCTGCTGACCTCGGACAGACCGCCCGGCGATCCGTTGTGCAGCCGCTGCGTGCGTCCACTGTCCTCACCCTTCGATGCCGGCCATGTCGGCCGCGGCGTGTCGATCGCCGGAGGCCGGGGTCAGGTTGTTCAGGCGGGCGATCTGGCCGGCGGTGAGGCGGATGCCGTCGGCGGCGCAGTTCTCCTCAAGTCGGTCGACGCGCCTGGTGCCCGGAATGGGCGCGATGCCCTCACCCTGCGCGAGTAGCCAGGCCAGCGCGATCTGCGCGGGCGTGGCACCCACCTCGCCGGCGACGTCGCGGACCTCCTCGACGATACGCAGGTTGCGGGTGAGGTTGTCGCCGGTGAACCGGGGGTTGGTGCGCCGCCAGTCGGTGGCGTCCAGGCCGTCGAGGGAGCGGATGTCGCCGGTGAGGAAGCCGTGTCCGAGCGGCGAGTAGGGCACGAGGCCGATGCCGAGTTCCCGCAGCGTGCTCAGCACGGCGCCGTCGGGGTCGCGGGTCCACAGCGAGTACTCCGTCTGGACGGCGGCCACCGGATGCACCGTGTGGGCCCGGCGGATCGTCGTCGCCGACGCCTCGGACAGGCCGATGTGGCGCACCTTGCCCGCGACCACCAGTTCGCGCAACGCTCCTACCGTGTCTTCGATGGGGGTGCCGCGGTCGACCCGGTGCTGGTAATAGAGGTCGATGTGATCGGTGCCGAGCCGTCGTAGGGAGCCCTCCACGGCCATGCGGATGTTGGCGGGGGTGCTGTCCGTTCCCGGTCTGCCGGTGTGCGAGACGAGGCCGAACTTGGTGGCCAGGACGACCTCGTCGCGGCGGCCCCTGATCGCGCGACCCACCAGTTCCTCGTTGGTGTACGGCCCGTACACCTCGGCGGTGTCCAGGTGGGTGGCGCCGAGGTCCAGAGCACGCCGGATCGTCCGGATCGACTCGGCTTCGTCGCGGCCGGCTCCGGTGTAGTAGGCCGACATTCCCATGGCCCCGAGGCCGATGCGCGAGACGTCGAGTCCGCCCAGTGAGGTGGTGTGCATTGCGTGGTCCTTCCCGGTCGATCCACCGGCGCCACCCGGCTGACTTGACGCTTCAAGTTCTACCTGCCTGAACTTGAAGCGTCAACAACTGACGCGTAGGGTGCCCTCATGACCAGGGAAGGGGCAGCGGCGAGGTCCACCGGAACCCGGTGGCTGAGTGACGACGAGCGGGCGGCATGGCTGGCCAACTCGGCGATCATGATCAGCCTGCCGGCTGCCCTGGACGCGCGGATGCAACGTGAGTCTGAGCTGACGTTCTTCGAGTACATCGTGCTCTCGGTGCTGTCCGAGGAGCCGGAGCGCACGATGCGGATGAGTCGTCTGGCAGCGCGGGCAGCGGCATCGCTGTCCCGCCTGTCGCACGTCGTCGGTCGGCTGGAGAAACGTGGACTGATCGCGCGCTCACGGATCCCCGGCGCGGGCAGAGCCACCAACGCGACCCTCACCGAGGCCGGCCACCAGGTTGTCGTGGCCGCGGCGCCGGGACATGTCACGGCGGTCCGCGAGTACCTGATCGACCAGCTCGAACCCTGCGACCTGGCGGCCTTGAGCCGCATCGGGACTGCGGTCGAGGCCGCCATCAACCGCGCCACTGCCCCGTCCGGGACATCCGCGCCATAGCCGCGAGGGGCCGGATGCGCTGACCGGCGTAGAAAGGTCCGCGCCGGTCAGCGCCGACCGGTCAGGTGGCGGTGGGGAAGTGGAAGTCCGGGCGGGCCGTCGGGGTGGTGCCCGGCCACCTGGAGGTGACGACCTTGCCACGGGTGTAGAACGCCACGCCCTCCTGGCCGTGGATGTGGGTGTCGCCGAAGAGTGACGCCTTCCAGCCGCCGAAGGAGTGGTAGGCCATCGGCACCGGCAGCGGCACGTTCACCCCGACCATGCCGACCGAGACGGTACGCACGAAACGGCGGGCCGCCGCTCCTGCGGAGGTGAACAGGGCGGTGCCGTTGCCGTACGGGTTGGCGTTGATGATCCTGATCGCCTCGTCCAGGCTCTCGGCCCGCAACACCACCAGCACCGGTCCGAAGATCTCCTGCTGGTACGCCTCCATGTCGGGGGTCACCCGGTCCAGCAGGCACGGGCCGACGAAGTATCCGTTGTCGTGGCCGTCCACCCGCAGGTCCCGGCCGTCGACGACCACTGTGGCCCCGGCCTTCTGCGCACCGTCGACGGAGGTGATGACGCGGTCGCGCGCCTCGTCGGTGACCACCGGACCCATCTGGGACGACACCTGGTCGCCGGGGCCCACCACGATGTCCGTGGCCTCCCGCCTGAGCAGGTCGACCAGTTCGTCACCGGCGTCGCCGACCGCGACCACGGCCGAGATCGCCATGCACCGTTGCCCGGCCGACCCGTACGCCGCCGAGGTGATCTGCCGTGCCGCCTCGGCCAGGTCGGCGTCGGGCAGCACCACGGCGTGGTTCTTCGCTCCGCCCAGCGCCTGCACCCGTTTGCCGGAGGCGGCGGCGCGTTGGTGCACGTGCCGGGCGACCGGGGTGGAACCGACGAACGACACCGCCGCGACGTCCGGGTGGTCGAGCAGCGCGTCGACCGCCTCCCTACCGCCGTGCACCACGTTGAACACGCCGTCGGGCAGGCCCGTGTCGGCGTAGAGCTGCGCGACGAGGTTCGACGCGGACGGGTCGCGTTCGCTGGGCTTGAGGACGAAGGTGTTGCCGCAGGCGATGGCGATGGGATGCATCCACATCGGCACCATCACCGGGAAGTTGAACGGGGTGATGCCGGCGCAGACCCCGAGCGGCGCGCGCAGGGAGTACGAGTCGACACCGGTGGAGACCTGGTCGGAGTAGGCGCCCTTGAGCAGCTGCGGGATGCCGCAGGCGAACTCGACGACCTCCCGGCCCCGGATCACCTCGCCGCGGGCGTCCTCGACGGTCTTGCCGTGTTCGGCGGTGACCAGCCTCGCCAACTCGTCCTCGTGCCGTTCGACCAGGTCACGGAAGCGGAAGAGGACCTTCGCGCGCTGGGACAGGGACACGTCGCCCCACGACTCGAAGGCCCGGGTGGCCGCCGCGACGGCCTGGTCGATCTCGGGCTGGGCGCCGATCGCGACCTGTGCCTGGGGCTCGCCGGTCGCGGGCTGGTACACGGTCGCGTACCCGCTGCCGGCGACGGACGCCCCAGCGATCCAATGTTCGATGCTGCGCACCCTCGTCTCCTTCGTCGATCCACGGTTGCGTCGATGTGCGGTGGGTCCGGCTAGAGCCACCTGGTGCCGATTCCCCGCAGGTCGGGGGTGCTGAAGGAGTACACGAGCTCCATGCCGTCGGCGCTGCCGGTCTCGATGGCGTGGGCGACGCCGGCGGGGATGTACATCGCGGTGCCCGGTCCCGCCTCGAACTCCTCGTCGGCCAGCGTGAACCGGGCCGTCCCGGAGAGCACGTAGTAGAACTCGGCGGAGTCGGCGTGCAGGTGCAGCGGGTGGGCCATCCCGGGTTCCATGCGGTAGACGCCGGTGAGGAACTCGCACTCCGGATCGCCGGTGGTGTCCCGGTCGACGAGACGGTGCACCAGTCCCTCGTCGTCCGGGTTGTGGTTGAGGGCGGAGATCAGTTCGTACTCCAGCTCGTCGCGGCGCACGACGAACGGCGGGCGCGGCGTCCCCGGTGCGCTGCGGCGGTGGCCCTCGTGGGGTAACCGGGTCACCGTTCGGCGTCCACGCTGGTGGCGCCGAGGGGGATCTGCGGGCTGGTGAGTGGTCCGTGGTGCTTGGAGAGGCAGATGGCCTCCCAGCCGGTGACCACGCCGTGGATGACGCCCGGCGCCCAGCACAGGTACTCACCGGCGTGGTACACGTGCTCCGGGTCGGTGGCGCACCAGCCGCCGAGGAAGAAGATCTCCTCGGTGCTGTGGTGGAACTCCAGGGCGGTCTTGGCGAACCTCCGGGGCAGGACGAACAGGATGGTGTCCTTGCCGCTCTCCTCGACCTTGCGCAGCCGGATGCACTGGGTGGGGACCTCGAGGTCGCCGTGGCTGCTGGTGTCGGTGACCCCCGCGAACGCCTCCCGCACCGGCTGCCAGTTGGCCTGGTCGAAGATGTCGACGGTCTCGCCCAGCGGTGTCGACGGTGCCGGTGGTGCGTCCGTGCGGACCTCGAAGGGGGAGTCGGTCCAGAAGATCAACGTGGCGCCGTGCTCCGACGAGATCGGGCCGAGTTCGGTGCCCGAGGGCAGGAAGAGGTAGTGCCCGGGGCGGCACTGGCGCCCGGCGATGGTCAGGTCGCCGTCGCGGACCAGCAGTTCGAGGTCGGCGCCGTTCCAGTGCGCCGGCATGTGCCAGCCGGGCGGGACGTCGACGACCAGCGTCTGCGCTCCGGTCTCCGGGTCGGCGTTGATCTCGCGGGTGAGAAGTCCGAAGGGCAGACCCGCTGCCCGCCACACGCGGTGCGGCACCTGATCGATGATGACCCGTCGCTTACCGGCATGAGTCACGGTGACCTCCTTCACGTTGAGGCGGATTGTATGTAATCCGTGGGAGGGCGTCTAGGTCCGCGAGTGGCACTCGCGCTGGCTTCGCAGCTAGTAGCTCTGGGCTCAGTGCGGCGCTAGGGTGTCGCAAAGTCCATGTATGCAAAGCCTGGCAGGGGTGCACGTGCTCCGGTGCGTGCGGGCGTCTGCCGTGCTGACCGTCGGCTGCCCGCTCCTGACTGATCGGGGTGGCCCCGATCTGGCTGAACGAGGCCTTGACAGCCGGCAACCTGTATACAAACATCGCATCCTGTGATCCGCTTCACCAAGTCAAGTACGCCTGATAAAGCAACCTTGCACACAATGTGGAGGTGTCGGCATGGGAACGACTTCCGTTCGGATGCGCGCCGTGGCGGCGCTCGCCGTGACGAGCCTGGTAGTCGCGGGCTGTAGTGGAAACGACGGCGACGACACGGACGCCGGCAGCAGTCAGGCGTTGACCGTCGCCGCGCCCGGCGTGGTCTCCAGCCTCGACTCCGAGCGCTACCAGGGCTTCATCTCGATCGACCTGCTACCCAACATCTCCGGAACGCTCGTGCGCTTCACCAAGCCCGAGGCCGGCGCGACGACCCTCCAGACCCCGGACCAGATCGAGCCCGAGCTCGCCGAATCCTGGGAGCTCAGCGACGACCGCAAGCAGATGACCTTCACCCTCCGCGACGCCAAGAGCCAGTTCGGCAACGCCCTCACCGCCGAGGACGTGAAGTGGTCCGTGGACCGCATGGTCAACAGCGAGGGCGTACCGATCGCCAAGATCCTCATGGGCATCGGCGGATGGGACATCGAGAACCCGGTCACCGTCACCGACGACCGGACCGTCACGATCAACGTCGCCCAGCCGAACGCGGTCAGCGTCTCCATCCTGAGCACCTTCTTCATGACGATCTACGACTCGGTCGAGGCCAAGAAGCACGCCACCGGCGACGACCCGTACGCCTACAAGTGGCTGGGCGAGAACACCGCCACCTTCGGCCCGTACGAGGTGCGCTCGTTCGACCCGGGCAAGGAAGTCCGGCTCACCGCCAACAAGAACTACTTCCGGGGTACGCCCACGGTGACCGACGTGGTGGTGCGTGCCGTCGCCGACACCTCCAACCGGCTCCAGCTGGCCCAGAGCGGGCAGGTCGACGTCGCCAGCGCGCTCACCTTCGACCAGCTCTCCTCGCTGGAGAACAGCGACGGCGTCCGGCTCGAACGGGTGCTCTACCCCAACATCGACGTGCTGGTGCCGAACCTCAAGGCCGAGCCCTTCGACGACAAGCGGGTCCGCGAGGCCATCTCCTACGCCGTCGACCGCACGGCGATCGTCGACTCCGCGTACCAGGGGTACTCCACGGCGTCGAGCGACTTCATCCACGACGACTTCGGCGCCCCGGCGGCGGCGCAGCCCTTCACCCACAACATCGACCGGGCCAAGCAACTGCTGGCCGAGGCCGGCCTGCCCAACGGCTTCCCGATGGAGCTGGCCTACAACGCGGCCAACGTCGGCGCACACAGCGAACAGGTGGCCGTCCTGCTGCGGTCGCAACTGGCCAAGGTCGGCATCGAGGTCAAACTGAACAACGTCGCCTCCGGCGCCGACTTCGACGCCGCCAAGCGCGAGGGCAAGCTGCAGAGCTGGTTGGCCACGAGCACCCCGCTGGTGCCCGACCCCGCCTACTACCTGCAGGTCTTCTACTCCACCGGCGGCCTGACCAACCTGCAGAACTACAGCTCCACGACCGTCGACGGGCTGTCCCGGCAGATCCTCGAGACCCAGCCCGGCCCCGAGCGGGAGGCGTTGGTCAAGCAGGTCAACGACTTCATGGTGGGGGACATGCCGGCCATCCCGCTGGTCGACTCCCAGAAGTTCTACGCCTTCCGCGACGGTGTGACGGGCTTCGTCAGCTACTCCCAGGGCCACGTCAACTACTACGACATCTCCGTCTCCTGACCCGGCCGGCGTCCCCGGTGCACACGCCGGGGACGCCGACCGGCGGGGCCCACACCCGGTCCCCGTCGGGCCGACGACGACGTTCCGAGACAGCTGACGTTCCCGAGAAAGCAGGTCGTTGATGTACCGACTTGGAGTCGACGTCGGTGGCACGTTCACGGACGTCCTTCTGATCGAAGAGGCGACCGGCAGGACCCGCCGCACGAAGGTGCCCTCCACGCCGCAGGACCAGTCCGTCGGCGTCGTCGAGGGCGTGACCCGGGTCCTCGCCGACGCCACCGCCCGCGCGGCCGACATCCGTCAGTTCCTGCACGGCACGACCGTGGCCACCAACGCCGTCCTGGAACGCCGGGGCGCCCGGGTCGGCCTGATCGTGACCGTCGGCTACCGGCAGGTCCTGCACATCGCCCGGTCGTTCGTGCCCGGCGGACTCGGCGGCTGGATCGTCTGGGACCGACCCGCCGAACTGGTCGCACTGGAGGACGTCCGCGAGGTCCGGGGCCGCCTGGACGCCCGGGGCACCGAGATCGACCCGCTGGACGAGTCGGCCGTGCGGGCCGCCGTCCGCGACCTGGTCGACCGGGGTGTGGACGCCCTGGCCATCGGCTTCGTCAACTCCTACGCCAACCCCGCCCACGAACAGCGGGCCGCCGAGATCGCCGCCTCCGAGGCACCCGACGTACCGGTCTCCACCTCCGCCGGCGTCCTGCCCGAGCTGGGCGAGTACGAGCGGACCCTGACCACCGTCGCCAACGCCTACGTCCGGCCCGGCGTCGGCGCCTACCTGCGCAACCTCAGCAGCAAACTGGTCGCCGAAGGACTGGTCGGCGACCGCCGGGTGCTGCGCTCCGACGGCGGACTGATGACCTTCGAACGGGCCGAGGACATCCCGGTCAGCCTGCTGATGAGCGGACCGGCCGGCGGCGTCGCCGCAGCGGTGGCCCTCGGACCGGCCGCCGGTTTCCGGGACCTGCTCACCCTCGACATGGGCGGCACCTCCACCGACGTCGCCCTGATCGAGGACGGCACCCCGGTCATCCGCCGCGAGACGACCGTGGCCGACCTCGCCGTCCGATCACCCTCGATCGACGTACAGACCGTCGGCGCCGGCGGCGGCTCCATCGCCCACGTGCCCGAACTGACCGGCGCGCTCCGGGTCGGCCCGGCCAGCGCCGGCGCCCTGCCCGGACCGGCCACCTACGGTCGCGGCGGCGTCCTGCCCACGGTCACCGACGCCAACGTCGTGCTGGGCTACCTGCCGCACGCGCTGCTCGGCGGCGCGATGCCCCTCGACGTGGAGAAGGCCCGCACCGCCGTCGGCACCGTGGCGACCAGGCTCGGCGTGACGGTGGAGGCCGCCGCCGCCGCGATCATCGACATCGTCAACGAGAACATGCTCGGCGCCCTGCGACTGGTCTCGGTGCAGCGCGGCTACGACCCGAGACGCTTCGCCCTGTTCGGCTTCGGCGGTGCGGGCCCCCTGCACGCCAATGCCCTGGCCAAACTCCTCGGCTCGTGGCCGGTGGTGATCCCGCAGTCCCCGGGGGTGCTCTGCGCCTACGGAGACGCCTCCACCGGTGTGCGCGCCGAGGCGAACAAGTCACTGGTCCGCCCCCTCGACGACCTCGACGAGACGCACCTGCGGCGCGAGTTCACCGACCTGGCCGCCCAGATCGACACCGAGTTCGACCGGGCCGAGGTGCCCGCCGAGGCCCGGACGGTCCGCTTCGAGGCCGACGTGCGCTATCACGGGCAGGGCTTCGAGGTCCCCGTCGGCGTCCCGGCGTCCGGCCAGGAGCCGCTGATCCCCACGCTGCGCGACGGTTTCGACGAGGCCCACCGACGCCTGTTCGGCTTCGCCCTCGACGAGCAGCACGAGATCGTCAACATCCGCGCGGTGGGGGTCTCCGACGCCGAACGGATCAGACCCGTCGAGATCGAGTCGGGCGACCACGACGCCTCCCGCGCGGTCATCGGCCGCCAACGCGTGTACGTCGACGGCGGCTGGCAGGAAGCGGCCCTCTACGACCGCACCGCCCTGCGTGCCGGCGACGAACTGCGCGGGCCCGCGATCGTGGTCGAGATGGATTCCACCAGCCTGGTCCTGCCGGGCTGCGTCGCGCGCGTCGACAGGCTGGGCAACCTGCTCATCCTGCCCGCCGAGGAGAAAGGGCTCCGATGAGTGCCGTCATCGTCGAGACGACCCGGCCCCAGCGTCCGGTCGAGGTCGAGACCGCCGTGCTCGACATCGTCGAGAACGCCCTGCGTAACGCCCGTTTCGAGATGGACGCGGTCGTCCTGCGCACCGCGATGTCCCCGGGCATCCGCGAACAGAACGACGCCTTCCCGCTGATCGCCGACCGCAAGGGTCGGATGGTCGCCGGACAGTTCGGCTCCTTCATCGACGGCTTCCTCTCCGGCTACGACGGCACGGTGGAGGAGGGCGACGTCTTCTTCACCTCCGACCCGTACGCCTGTGACGGCGCGATCAGCCACGCCAACGACTGGCTGGTGCTGCTGCCGATCTATGCCGACGGGACGTTGGTCGGCTGGGCGGCGATGTTCGGCCACATGAGCGACGTCGGCGGCAAGGTGCCGGGAAGCCTCCCGACCGACGCGGTGTCGATCTTTGAAGAGGGCGTCATCGTCCCGCCGGTGAAACTGGTCCGGGGCGGAACGCTCGACCAGCAGCTGCTGGACACCGTCCTGAACCAGGTGCGCCTGCCGAACTGGAACCGGGCCGACCTCAACGCGGTGCTGGCGTCCTGCCGGACCGCCGAGACCCGGGTCCGGGAACTGTGCGAGCGCTTCGGCCTGGACACCTACCTCTCGACGCTGGACCTGCTGCTGGAACGCAACCGGCAGGCCATGGCGAAGCTGTTCCGGCAGGTCGTGCCCGAACAGCCGGTCACCTTCGAGGACTACATCGACGACGACGGGCGCGGCAGCGGGCCGTTCCGCATCCGGTGCACCCTCTGGCGCGACGGCGACCGGGTGGTACTCGACTTCACCGGCACCAGCGACCAGGCCGAGGGCTCGATCAACTTCCTGTTGAACGAGAACGTGCTGCGGATGTTCTTCGGCGTGTACACCATCATGGCCGTCGACCCGTTGATCATGTTCAACGACGGGTTCTATCCACTGGTCGACGTCCGCATCCCCGAGGGCAGCCTGCTCAAGCCCCGACGACCGGCGGCACTGTCCTGCCGGACGCACGCCCTGGGCCGCCTCTTCGACGTCCTGGCCGGGCTGCTCGGCCAGTGCCAGCCGGACTTCCTCTGCGCGGCCGGCTTCTCGTCCAGCCCGCACCTGATGTACTCCGGCCTGGACCGCTCCGGCACCTGGTTCCAGCTCTACCAGATCGGCTTCGGCGGGGTACCCGCCCGACCGATCGGCGACGGCTTCGACGGCCACTCGATGTGGCCCTCGTTCACCAACGTGCCGAACGAGTACCTGGAGGCGTACTACCCGCTGCGCATCGAGTCCTACGAGTCGATCCCGGACTCCGGCGGCGCCGGCCGCCACCGCGGCGGCAACGGCATCCGGGTGGGCTACCGGTTTCTCGAACCGGGCGAGGTCTCCATCCACGACGACCGGTGGTTCACCAAACCCTGGGGTGTGCTGGGCGGTGAGCCGGGCCAGCGCGGCACGAAGATCCTGGAACGGGCCGACGGATCGCAGCAGACCGTGCCGGCCAAGTGCGACCACGTCGGCGTACGCCCCGGCGACCTGCTGCACTTCGTCACGTGGGGTGGCGGCGGCTGGGGCGACCCGCTGGAACGCGACCCGGACCAGGTGCGCCACGACGTCGAACGGGGACTGGTCACCGTCGAGGGCGCCCGCCGCTACGGGGTGGTCCTGGTCGGCGACCGCGTCGACGAGGAGCAGACCCGCAGACTCCGCGCCGAGATCGCCGCGAACCGTGCGGAGCTGCCCCGCTTCCACCGCGGCGGCACGGTCGAGGAACTGCGGGCCCGCTGCCGGACCGAGACCGGCCTGGAACCGCCCCGCGAACCGGCACCCAGCCGCGCATCCGCGCAGCCCACCGGCGGCACCGGGCCCGGCGGCACGCCGTCGGCGGCACCGGGCGGCGCACGGTCCACCGGAACGCGTCCGCAGACGACCCCCCGCACCCCGCTGGAGGTGCTCGTGCACCGCATCGCCCGGCAGGTGACCGGGCGATGAACGAGCACCCCCGCCACACCCGCAAGGCCCTGAACAGCGGCGGACACCCGTCCGCCGACGAACTACCGGAGGAGAACTGTCATGGCTGACCTGCAGATGTCCGCGCTCGGAATGATCGAGACCCGCGGCCTGGTCGCGGCGATCGAGGCTGCCGACGCGATGGTCAAGGCCGCCACCGTCGTGCTGGTGGGCACCGAGTACGTCGGCGGTGGCCTGGTCACCGTGGTCGTGCGCGGTGACGTCGGCGCGGTCAAGGCCGCCACGGACGCCGGGGCGGCCAGCGCCTCCCGGCTCGGTGAGGTCGTCTCCGTGCACGTCATCCCGCGCCCGCACGGCGAGGTCGAGGCGATCCTGCCGACCGGGGCCACCCGGGGCGGAACCAAGGCCTGAACAGGGCGCCGCGTGCTCGTCGAAGGAGTTGATACATGAGTCGGGTATGGACTGCGGTCGATATCGAAGACGTCGCCCGGTCGACCGGGCCGCGCGAAATCCTTCTGGGCGCGCGTGACCTGATCTCGCCGCACGCGGAGGACCTCGCCCGCAACCTGGGCATCAACGTCCGCAGAGCAGGACAGGACGCGCCACCGCCGACGCCCGCGCCACCGGCACCGACCGGTTCCGGCGGCACGGGCGCCGGGTGCGGCGACGCCGACGACTGCTCGTGCGGCTGCACCAGCGCCGAGGAAGAGGCGGAACGGACCATCCGTACCGTCGCCGCCGCCGTGCTGTCGGCGAACCCGGACGCCGACGCCTCGACGGTGGCCAACGAGACGCTCAAGGCTCTGGGTGCGTTCGGCGGACCGGGAGTGGGCCGCCCCGACCAGGCGCAACCGCTGCCCGGGCAGTCGCTGCCCAAGAAGGCGAAGGGCGCCCGCCCGCAGTTCTTCGCCGAACCGGGCATGGAGGCCCTCGTCTCGACCGTGGTCACCCTCTCCTCCGAGGTGTGGGTGCTGCGGGAACGGTTGACGACCCTGGAACAGATCCTCGCCGACCGGCGGGTGGTCGAGCGCGGCGCCGTGGACGCCTACCCGGTCTCCGACGCCGACGCGCAGGCCCGCGACACCGAGGCGGCGGCGTTCGTCGCCCGGGTGCTGCGGGTCTTCTACGAGTGGCGCGAGGAGATCGTGCGGGAGGAGACCCCGGAGTCCTACCGGGAGGTCATCCGGCAGGCCTTCGCACAGGTGGGGGAGGGGAAATGACGCAGCAGGAGCACGGTGTCCTGCCCCGCGAGAACCACGACGAACTCGCACGCGAGAACTTCGTCCGGGCACTGAAGTCGCACATCTCCACCGAGGTGACCCCCGGGGTCCGGGAGCTGTACGCCCACCGCGTCGCCCCCCGCTACCAACAGGAGATGGGCGTCGCACCCCGGGACCGGGAGGCGGTCCGCCGCGCCATGGAACCGGAGCCGTACTACCAGCTCTGGAGTTCCGTGCGCCGGGCGAGCCAGGACCTGCTCTGGAACGTGGTGGCCGACAGCATCGCCCGGCAGTGGGACGACCTGGCCGCCCGCGCGCAGCGGGCGGAACGGGGGCTCGGCTCCCTCGACCTGGATCCCGCCTTCGAACTGCCCTGGTACTTCTGGGGCATCGACATCCACGCCATGCCCGGCGGCTACCGGGGTGAGTACGTGGCGGACGACCTCACCGCCGGAGCCCTCTACGACCGGGGCGTCTACGTCTACGCCATGGGCCAGATGGGTGCCCTCAACGACGACTACGGCCAGTCCGTGGTCAACAACTACCTCAAGCAGTCCCACCGGGACTTCCGCCCGAAGCGGATCCTGGAGATCGGCTGCGGGGTGGGCAACTCGACGCTGCCCTACGTCGACGCCTACCCGAACGCCGAGGTGCACGGCATCGACGTCGGCGCGGCCCTGCTGCGCTATGGCCACGCCCGCGCCGAGTCACTCGGCCGCAAGGTGCACTTCTCGCAGCAGAACGCCGAGGCGACCTCGTTCCCGGACGGGCACTTCGACCTGATCGTCTCGCACATCGTGCTGCACGAGGTGCCGCCGGACGCGGTACGCGCCATCCTGCGCGAGTGCCACCGGCTACTCGCCCCCGGGGGCATGATGATCCACGCGGACTTCCCCGGCTACGCCGGACTCGACCCGCTGGTGCAGTTCCTCATCGACTGGGACACCTGGAACAACAACGAGCCGTTCTGGGGCCCGATGCGGGACATGGATCTCCTCCAGGCCGCCCGGGACGCCGGATTCACCGGCGACTGCTCGGAGCTGTCCTGCAAACGCGAGTGCGTCGAGGAGGTCAGCACGCCGACCGGTCGCGTCCTGCAGAGCGGCGAACGTCGGCGCAGTGGCACCCTCTCGCTGCTCGTGGGTCGGCGCTGACATGGCCGGCAGCGAGGTCGAGCTGCGCACGTACGCCTTCGTCGACCGACTCCAGCCACAGATGGCCGCACTGCTCGGCAGCGTGATGTCCGGTGACCCGGTCGTCGAGGGGATGTCCCAGCTCTTCCTGGAGATCTCGCCCGGCAGCGACGTCTACGCCCTGGTCGACGCGGCCGTCAAGGGCGCCGGGGTCCGGCCCGGCTCCCAGGTCGTCGAACGCCAGTACGGCATGACGGAACTGCACTCGATGTCGCAGGACGCCGTACGCCAGGCCGGTCGCACCATCCTCGACCTGCTCGGGATGACCGAGGCCGACGCACAGCCTGCGGAACTGGTCTCGGCGAAGGTCGTCTCCAACATCGACGCCTATCAGGCGCAGCTGGTCAACCGGTCGAAGAAGGGCTCCCTGCTGGTGGCCGGCGAGTCGATGCTGGTGGTGGAGTGCCAGCCGGCCGCCTACATCTCCGCCGTCGGCAACGAGGTGGAGAAGTCCGCCGACGTCAAGATCGTGGACGTGCGCGGCGTCGGCCAGTTCGGTCGGTTGTGGGTCTCCGGGCTGCACGCGGAGATCGAGTCGGCCCGGCAGGCCGTCCGGCAGGCCTTCGAGAAGACGCCCTGGTCCCGGCGATAGAGGAACGAGGTGATCCGGTATGCGTATCGCCCGGGTGATCGGGTCGGTGGTCAGCACCATCAAGGCCGACACGCTGACCGGCGCCAAGCTGCTCGTCGTCACGCCCCTGGGTGAGGGACACGCCGTGGAGCCGTACGTCGCCGTCGACACCGTCGGCGCGGGCCGGGGCGAGGTCGTCCTGGTCGCCTGCGGCAGTGCCGCACGACTGGCGGAACGGCAATCCAGCCAGGCGCCCGTGGACTCCACCATCGTCGCGATCGTCGACCGGTTGGAGACCGAGGCGTGGGTCAACTATGTGAAGGACTGACGTGGACCTGTGGAATGCGGGTGCGCTCGGCATGGTCGAGACGCGCGGACTGGCTGCCTCGATCGTCGCCGTCGACGTGATGACCAAGGCAGCCGAGGTGACGGTGATCGGCGTCAGCCGCATCGGCGACGGTCTCGTCACGGTCTCCTTCATCGGCGACATGGCCTCGGTGACGGCGGCGGTGGACAGCGCCCGACGGGCGGTCGCGGCGACCGGCGGCACGATCGCCGCGACCGTCGTGGGTCGTCCCGCCGTGCCGGCCCACCTCGTCCGGGACACCCCACCGACCGGCCGGCACCCCCGCGCGGCCGAAGGACCCGACGACGCCGGACCGGAACCCGAGGCCACCCGGGTGGAGGACCGGCCGGACCCGGTCGGGGAGAGCACCGTCGAGGGCGACCGCCCCGCGTCGCCCGCACCCGGCGGGAGCCCGAAACGACGCTCCGCGCGGTCGACGGCCCCGAAGCGGCGGCCCCCGCCGCCCACCCCACCGATCGAGCGAGGGGAGTGACATGCGCGGATACGTGGGCCCGCAGGGGGCCCAGATCCACTACCGCAGCAGCGGCACCCGGGGACCGGCCCTCGTGCTGTTGCACGAGTCGCCGCAGGCCTCCAACGTCTTCGCGCCGGCCATGCCCGCGCTCGGCCGATCACTGCGCGCGTACGCCTTCGACACCCCCGGGTACGGGCAGTCCGACCCGCCGCCCGAGCCCCCGGACATCCCCGGCTACGCGCGCCTTCTGCTCGACGCCGTCGACGCGCTGGGCATCGACGAGTTCGCCGTCGCCGGACAGCACACCGGCGCCTCCCTGGCGCTGGCGGTCACCGACCTGGCCACGCCCGGCCGGGTCACCCACGCGATCCTGTCCGGCCTCGTGCTCGACCGGGCCGAACGCGAACAGTTGGGTGCCACCTGGGCGCCGGACAAGCCGATCGACCCGTCCGGCCAGCATCTTCGCGACCTCTGGGCGCGCTACCTGGACATCTGGGAACAGCCACCGGAGCTGGTCAACCTCGCGGTGGCCAACATCGCCTCGGTGTTCGACCGGTACAACTGGGCCTACCGCGCCGCCTTCCGCTACGACCCGACCGAGCCGCTGCGCACCGCACCCTGCCCGGTCCTGCTGCTCACCGCGGCACGCGACATGCTCGCCCACTGCGACGACATCGCCCGGCTGATCCGTCCGGACGCGACGTCGATCCAACTGACCGACACCACCGGGCAACTGCCGTGGCGGGTGCCGGAGGAGTTCGCCGCCGCAGTGGTCTCCTTCGTCACCGGATCCGGGCGGACACCGTGACCGGCCACGCCGACGTTTTGGTGATCGGTGCCGGCACCGCAGGTCTGCCCTGCGCGATCGAGGCGGCCCGGGCCGGGCTCCGGGTCGACCTGGTCGACACCGGCACCGACATCGGCGGCACCCTGCGGGTCTCCGCCGGGCACATGAGCGCCGCCGGCACCCGTCGGCAACGCGCCGCCGGCATCGACGACGACCCGGACCGGCACTTCGCCGACGTGCAGCGCATCGGGCACGGCCACGGCGACCCCGCCCTGATCCGCCTGGCCGTCGACGAGGCACCCGGCGTCGTCGACTGGCTCGACGAGAACGGCTTCCCGTTCGCACCCGGTATGCCGGTGCTCTACCACGGGCACTCGCCGTACTCCCGACCCCGCACCTACTGGGGCGTCGACCGGGGCCGCTCGATCCGCGAGACGCTACGACCACTGCTCGCCGCGCAGGTGGACGCCGGCCGGGTCACCCTGCGGCTGCGCTCGCGCGCCCTGCGACTGACCACCGAGGGCGGCACCGTCACCGGCGCCGTCGTACGCACCCCCGAGGGTGACCGCGAGCTGCGCGCCGGCGTCACGGTGCTGGCGTCGGGCGGGTACGGGGCCAACCCGCAGATGTTCTCCGCGGTGACCCCGGGCGCACCCCGCCTGGTGACCAACGCCGAGCCCACCTCCACCGGCGACGCGGTCGAGATGGCGACGCCGCTGGGTGCCACCGTCCGCTTCGCCGACCTGCACACCCCGCGCCTCGGCCTGCTCGAACGTCGCTCGACGCCGGGCCGGGTGGACTTCTGGTCCGAGGTGGCGCATCTGGCGCCCGCCGAACGCGCACCCCGGGAGATCTGGGTCAACGCCGACGGCGACCGGTTCGTGGCCGAGGATCTCGGCGACGTCACGCGTCACGAGCGGGCCGTGCAGAGCCAGCCGGGAGCCGCGTTCTGGATCGTCTGCGACGACGCGGCCGTCGACGCCGGGTCACCCCTGGTGCCCGCGTGGGGGCCGGACGGGCTGCGCGCCCAGGCGCGGCAGGGGGACGTCGCCTGGGTCGCCGACGACCTCACCGACCTGGCCGTGCGGGCGGGAATCGATCCGGACGGCCTGCGGCGCACCGTGCGGGCGTACCACCTGGCGGTCGACCGGGGCGTCGACCCGCTGGGCCGACGCGCCCTGGACCACCGGGTGGCCCGGCCGCCCTTCTACGCGGTGCGGTCGGCCGCCGCGCTGCTCTGCAGCTTCGGCGGCCTGGACGTCGACCCCACCTTCCGGGTACGCCGCGACGACGGCGGGGTCGTCGCCGGTCTCTACGCCGTCGGTGAGGCCATCGGCATGGGAGCCACCAGCGGCGCCGCGTTCTGCGGGGGAATGGCGGTGACCCCGGCGTTGGCGTTCGGGCGACTGCTCGGCCGCCGGCTCGGCGGGTGACCCGCATGGCACCGCACTGACCGTCCTGTATGCACGGAGGTTCATCACGGGAATCAGCTTTGGCTCTGGCCGGTAAAAGCCGCTGTTGACAGCGGGTGACGCAGAACTATTGTATACAAACACCCAGTCGGGTGGCTGCTATGAGAGGTGTCCATGTCTAGCGATACGCACCACGAAGGACCGCTCCACGGCGTGCGCGTGATCGAGTTCGGGTCCCTGCTCGCGGGCCCCTTCTGCAGCCAACTGCTGGCCGACTTCGGCGCCGACGTCATCAAGTGCGAGCCGCCGCGCCAGGGCGACCCGATGCGCGAGTGGGGCCAGGAGAAGCCACACGGCAAGTCACTGTGGTGGCCGATCGTCGCCCGCAACAAGAAGTCGATCACCGTCGACCTGCGCACACCCGAGGGCCAGGCGGTCGCCCGACAGCTGATCGCGCAGAGCGACGTGGTGGTCGAGAACTTCCGACCCGGGACGATGGAACGCTGGGGCCTCGGCTACGAGGACCTGTCCGCCGACAACCCCGGCCTGGTCATGGTGCGCGTCTCCGGCTTCGGCCAGACCGGACCGTACTCCAGCCGACCCGGCTACGGCTCGGTCGGCGAGGCGATGGGCGGCCTGCGCTACGTCGTCGGCGACCCGCAGACCCCGCCCAGCCGGGTGGGCGTCAGCCTCGGCGACTCCCTCGCCGGCACCTTCGCCGCCCTGGGTGCGGTGATGGCCCTGCGGGTACGCGACCAGAGCGGTCGCGGCCAGATCGTCGACTCGGCGATCTACGAGGCGGTCCTGGCGATGATGGAGTCGCTGCTGCCCGAGTACACGCTCGGCGGCCACGTCCGCGAACGCACCGGCGCGATCCTGCCGAACATCGCACCCTCCAACGTCTATCCCACCCGCGACGACGGCCTGCTGCTCATCGCCGCCAACCAGGACACCGTCTTCCGGCGCCTGGCCGCGGCCATGGACATGCCCGAACTGAGCACCGACCCCCGCTTCGCCACCCACGCCGCCCGAGGCCACCACCAGGGCGAACTCGACGCGATCATCGCCGAGTGGTCGGGCCGGCACGACACCGAACACCTGATGGCCGTCATGATCAAACACGACGTCCCGGTCGGCCGCGTCTACCGCGCTCCGGAGATGCTCGACGACGAGCACTTCGCCGCTCGCGAAGCCATCGTCCGAGTCGACCACCCCGAATTCGGCGAGTTCCCGATGCAGAACGTCGTACCGCGACTGTCGAGGACACCCGGCCGGGTCAAATGGACCGGCCCCCGCCTCGGCGAACACACCGACCAGGTGCTGACCGACATCGTCGGCCTGGCCAAGGCCGAGATCAACGAACTGCGTGCCAGCGGCGTCATCTAGAGGCGGACACGGTGAATGACCTCCACGCGGACTACCGCGACGCCGGCTTCGGCGGCGACCTGGGCCACGGCACCCGCCGCGCGCTCCTCATCGTCGACCTGGTGCGCGCCTACCTCGACCCGGCCTCCCCCCTCTATGCCGGCGACGAGAACCCGCCGGCCCTGCGGGCCTGCACGGTCCTGCTCGACGCCGCCCGACGCCACGGCGTCCCGGTGATCCACACCCGGGTCGAGCTCGCCCCCGGCGGGATCGACGGCGGCCTGTTCGCCCGCAAGGTGCCCGCCCTGCGGGTCTTCGAACGCGGCAGCGAACTCGCCGCCGCGCCGCCGGCCCTGGCACCCGCCGCCGGCGAGGCGGTCGTGACCAAGCAGTACGCCAGCGCCTTCTTCGGCACCAGCCTCGCCAGCACCCTGCGCGTCATGGGAGTGGACGCCCTGCTTATCGCGGGCGCCTCGACCAGCGGATGCGTCCGGGCGAGCGCCGTGGACGCGCTGCAGCACGGCTACGTGCCACTCGTCGTCGCCGACGCCTGCCTCGACCGGGACCCACGCCCGCACGAGGCCGCCCTGTTCGACCTCGGCGCCAAGTACGCACAGGTCCTGACCCTGGACGAGGCGACCACCCTGCTCGAACCGGGAGGTGCGTGATGCGGGTCCTCAGATACGCCCGCCGACGGATCCTCTTCCTCCCGGTCGGCCTGCTCTCCGTCATCGTGCTGGCATTCCTGCTGGTCAACGCGCTGCCCGGCAACCCGGCCGGCGTCATCGCCGGGCCGGCCGCCTCCCCGACGGAACTGGCCGAGATCGAACGCCGACTCGGCCTGGACCAGCCCCTGTGGGAACGCTTCGTCACCTACCTCGGCAACCTGGTCCAAGGCGACCTCGGCTCGTCCTACTACACCGACCGGCCCATCCTCGACGAGATCCTGCGGTTCGCCCCGGCGACCCTGGAACTGGTGTTCCTCTCGCTGACCCTCGCCGCACTCCTCGGCATCGGCCTCGGCACACTGGGCGCCTACCGCAAGGGCACGGTCGCCGACCGCACCTCCCGCTTCGTCGTCACCACCTTCCAGTCCATCCCCGACTTCTTCCTGGCGCTGCTCCTGATCTACCTGCTCTTCTATCTCGCCGGGTGGGCGCCGGCACCGGTCGGACGACTCGGTCTGATGGACGAACCACCGCCGACCGTGACCGGGGCGCTGCTGCTGGACTCCCTGCTCGCCGGTGACATGGGCACCTTCCGATCGGCGGTGGCGCACTCCGTGCTGCCCGTCCTCACGCTCGGCATCTACTACTCCGCGTACTTCGCCCGCAGCACGTACGCCTCCCTGGTGCCGGCCCTGGAGTCCAAACAGGTCGAATTCGCCCGCGCCAGCGGCCTGCGCGAGCGCACCGTCCTCGCGTACGCCTTCCGCCAGGCCCGGACCCCGATCCTGACCTACGGCGGCATCCTCCTCGCCGCGCTGCTCGGCGGCGCGGCCATCATCGAGACCATCTTCTCCTGGGGTGGCTTCGGCGAGTGGGCGATCGACTCGATCCTCCAGCTCGACATCCCGGCCGTGCAGGGCTTCATCCTGGCCGCCGGACTCGGGACCCTGTTGGCCTTCACCGCGCTGGACATCTTGGTCGCGGCGCTCGACCCGAGGGTGCGCTATGACTGAGACCCTGGCCGCCGACCCCACCACGGTCACCGCCCCGACGACCAAGAAACGACCCCGGGGCCACCGACGGTGGCGACTGTGGGTGCCCGGCACCATCCTGACCAGCATGCTCGCCGCGGCCTATCTCGCTCCACTGCCGCACGACCCGGCGGAACCCTCCACCAACACCCTCACCGCCCCCGACGGCGAGCACTGGATGGGCACCGACAAGTTCGGCCTCGACGTGTTCAGCCGCCTGGTGGCCTCCGCCGGGGTGGACATCCCGTTGGCCCTCGCCGGCATGCTGATCTCACTCGTGATCGGCGTGCTGCTCGGGCTCGCCGCCCTGCACCGCGGACCGTGGGGCGAACGGGTCGTCCGGGCCCTCGACGTCTTCCAGGCGTTCCCGCTGCTGATCCTGGCCATCGCCCTGGTCGCGCTGATGGGCAACAACATCGAGAACGTCGTCGTCGCCATCGCCATCATCAACGTCCCCCGCTTCGTCCGACTGGTCCGCAGCGAGGGACTGACCATCCGGGAGAGCCGCTACATCGAGGCGGCCCACGCCATCGGCGCGACCGGGCCGCGCGTGATGTTCCGGCACGTCCTGCCGAACATGACCGGCATCATCCTGGCCCAGGCGTCACTGGCGGTCGCGCACTCGATCGTCGTGATCGCCTCCCTCTCCTTCCTCGGCATCGGCATCAACGCCGCCGACGCGAGCTGGGGCGCGATGATCCAGACAGGAGCGCAGAACATGACGACCGGCCAGTGGTGGGTCTCGGTCTTTCCCGGACTCGCCATCTTCCTCACCGTGCTCTGCTTCAACGCCATCAGCGACGAACTGCAGGACACCTTCGGCCGGGCGAGGCAACGATGAGCCTGCTCAACGCGCGACGACGACCCGACAGTCGGCCCACCCCGCCGCCGTCCGACGGCTCCGCCGGACGCCTGCTGGAGGTCAACGGCCTGACCACCCGGTTCGACACACCCGACGGCCTGGTCCACGCGGTCAACGGCGTCGACTTCCACGTCGACCGGGCCGAGATCGTCGGCGTCGTCGGCGAGAGCGGATGCGGCAAGTCGGTGACCATCCGGTCCATCCTCGGCCTGGTCCGGTCCCCCGGCCGGGTGGTCGAGGGCACCGCCCGCTTCGACGGGGTCGACCTGCTCGGCCTGCGCCGCACCGAGCTGCGCCGACTACGCGGCAAGGAGATCGGCTTCATCGCCCAGAACCCGTTCAGCGCCCTGAACCCGGTGATGCGCATCCACCGGCAGTTCGCCACCATCATGGCCGCGCACGGGGTCAAGGCCGACGGCGAGGTCCGGGACCGGGCCCGTACCGCCCTCACCGACGTCGGCATCGCCGGACCGGACCGGGTCCTCGACGGCTACGCCCACCAGTTGAGCGGCGGCATGGCCCAACGCGTGGTGATCGCCATGGCCATGCTGCTCAACCCGACCTTCGTGATCGCCGACGAACCGACCACCGGCCTGGACCTGACCGTGCAACGGCAGATCCTGGACCTCATCCGCCGCCTGGTCCGCGAACACGACCGCTCGATGCTCCTGGTCACCCACGATCTCGGTGTCGTCGCGCAGTACTGCGACCGGGTCGTCGTCATGTACGCCGGCAAGGTCATCGAACACGGCACCGTCCGGGAGGTCCTCAAGGACCCCCGCCACCCGTACACCCAGGCGCTCATCCGCGCCATTCCCCGGCCCGGTCAGCCGCTGGTGCACCTCACCGGTCGACTGCCCGACCTGATCGACTACCCGTCCGGATGCCCCTTCCGGGACCGCTGCCCGCACGCCTTCGCACCGTGCGCCCAGGTGGTCCCGGCCGCGGTGACCCAGACCTCCGGCCGGACGTACTGGTGTCACCTGCCCCAGGAGAAGGAGGCAGCGCAGTGAGTCTGCTGGAGTTGACCAACGTCAGCAAGGAGTTCCACGTCGGCGGCAGCACGCGGGTCTACGCGCTGGACGACGTGTCGCTCTCGGTGGACGCCGGAGAGACCGTGGCGGTCATCGGCGAGAGCGGATCCGGCAAGTCGACGCTGGGGCGGCTGGCACTGCGCCTGATCGAACCGACCCGGGGCTCGGTACGCTTCGACGGCACCGACATGCTCGCGCTGCCCGCCGCCGAGATGCGCAAGCTCCGCGCGAAGATACAGATCATCTTCCAGGAGCCGTTCGAGTCGCTGAACCCCCGGATGCGGGTGGCCGACATCATCGGCGAACCACTGGCCATCCACCGGCCTGCGATGACCACACCACAGCGCCGTGACCGGGTCGCGCAGATGATCGAACAGGTCGGACTCGCCCCCGACATGGCACGACGGTATCCCGGCGAACTCAGCGGCGGGCAGCAGCAGCGAGTCGGCATCGCCCGAGCCGTGGTGACCGAGCCGTCCCTGGTCGTGCTGGACGAACCCACGTCCTCCCTCGACCTGTCGGTCCGCGCCCAGATCCTGCGCCTGCTCGCCGACCTGCAGGCCGAACTCGGCATGGGCTACCTGTTCATCTCCCACGACATCCACACGGTCCGGTACGTCAGCGACCGCATCGCCGTCATGTACCGGGGGCGGGTCGTCGAGACCGGCCCGTCCGAGCTGGTGTTCTCCGATCCACAGCACCCGTACACCCGCGCCCTGCTGGCGGCGGCCCTGCCCGTCGATCCCGACCAGGAACTGGCCCCGGCCCGGCTGGTCGGTGACCCGCTGAGTCCGACCCAGCTCGTACCGGGATGTGTCCTGCACGGACGCTGCCCGGTCGGTGAGGACCGATGTGTACAGACCGAGGTGCGGCTGACGCCGATCGGCGCCGACCGGGAGGTGGCCTGCATCAAACCCGGAGCGCCCGGGAGCTGACGCCCACGACGGCGGGGAGGCGGGTGCGGGCCCGGCGGACCGGTCACAGGTCGGGGCGGTCCACCATGCCGTCCAACAGCACCGTCCGGGCGGCCAGCACGTGGGCCCGCATCGTGCTCGACGCCCACTCTGCGTCCCTGGCCCGCAGCGCCGCCACCAGGTCCCGGTGGTGCGCCATGCTGCGGGCCAGGGCGTCCGGCGTGTAGAGGCGGAACGCCCGCACGACCAGCGGCACCTCCACGACCGCGGACAGCAGCGAGGTGAGCCGAGGGCTGGCGGCGGCCTTCAGGACCGAGTTGTGCAACTCGGCGTTGAGGGTGGCGATCCGGTCCAGGTCCTGCGGACCCATCCGCCGGGCCAACTCCTCCATCTGGTCGCAGAGCGCGTCCAGCCGGTCCAGGACCTCGGCGTCGATGCGCTTGGCGGCCAGGGCCGCGCCGTAGCTCTCCAGCCGGGCGCGGATCTCGTAGATGTCCTGCAGATCGCCGAGCGACCATTCGGCGACCCGCGCCCCACGGTTGGGCTGGAAGACGACGAGGCCCTCCGCGGTGAGCCTGCGCAGTGCCTCCCGGATCGGCGTCCGGCTGACGCCGAACTGCCGGGACAACTCCATCTCGCCCAGGCGGGCGCGCGGGCCGATCGAGCCGTTCAGGATCGCGCTCCGCAGCGCCTCGTACGCGTCCTCCGCGGCATTCGTCACCCGTGCCTCCGTCGTGTGAGCCGCATGTCGTCGGCACCCTTGCCGCCGCTCTGACAGTCTGAGATTGTATACATATGGTGGTTCAGGTGGTGGAGGTGTCTCCACGGGACGGTCTGCAGAACGAGCCCGAGATCCTGTCGACAGCAAGCAAGATCGAGTTGATCCGGCGCTGTGTCGAGGCAGGAGCCCGACGGGTCGAGGCGGTCTCCTTTGTCCGCGCCGACCGGGTGCCGCAGATGGCCGACGCCGAAGCGGTGATGGCCGCAGTGCCACGACGCAGCGACGTATCGTACATCGGCCTGGTGCTCAACCGACGCGGGCTGGACCGTGCGCTGGCGGCAGGAGTGGACGAGGTGAACTGCGTCGTGGTCGCCACCGAAACCTTCAGCCAGCGCAACCAGGGCGCCTCCGTCGACGCCATGCTCGGCGCCTGGACCGACATCGCCAAGGCCGCCCACGCCGCCGGAGTCCGGGCCAGCGTGACCGTGGCCGCCGCGTTCGGCTGCCCCTTCGAAGGCGACGTCTCCGCCGCGACCGTGGGTGACCTGGCGCGCCGCCTGGTCGAGGGCGAACCCGACGAGATCGCCCTCGCCGACACCATCGGTGTGGGCGTACCCGCCCAGGTGCGGGCCCTGGTCTCCGCCGTGACGGCAGCGGCGCCGGGCGTGCCGCTGCGCGCCCACTTCCACGACACCCGCAACACCGCCATCGCCAACGCCTTGGCGGCGGTCGAGGCCGGCGTGACCGTGCTCGACGCGAGCGTCGGTGGGATCGGCGGATGCCCCTTCGCCCCGGCCGCCACCGGCAACGTGGCCACCGAGGACCTCACGTACGCGCTGCACCGCTCCGGCCACCCCACCGGCCTCGACCCGACGAAGGTCATCGAGACGGCGGCGTGGATCGGCGACCAGCTCGGCAAGGACCGGCTACCCGGCGCCCTCGGTCGGGCCGGCTGGTTCCCGACCGACCCGCAGTAGCCGTTCAGCCGTCCATGCCGCTGATGGCCACCTGCACCCAGATGATCGAGGTTGCGGCGATGCCCAGGAAGGTGAGCGCCGACAGTCCCGACGCGGCAGCGAGGCTCAGGCGCTTGCGGGCCACGACGAAGACGGCTGCGGATGCGGCCACTGCGAACAGCGCCAGATAGACCGTGAATGCCATGTTCTGCTTCTCTCTTCTTTCAGGCGAACCGCCGCACCGACTGCTCTTCAGCTCTGAGGTCGTACGGTGCCGGCGGTGATTTGATGGGGTGCGGGACAGCGACGGTGCGAACACGCGCTGGTGGGGTGAAGGTCGGTCAGGCAGCCGATGTCGACGAGCAGATGAACCGGTCGTACGCCGTCACGGCGCGTACGGCAGGACCTGCAGCGCCATCATCGTGGAGTCCTCCAGGGCTCGCCTCGTACGGCGGCGGCGTGTTCATGCCCTAGAGACTGCCGAACACAGGCTGCGGCCTCCTCCGGCCGTGAGCCGGCATCGGATCGGCGCTGGGCGGAGATCACGCGCCGCGCCTCATTCGAAAGGTGGAGGCGGCGCCACCGCGTCGACCCGGCCGACGATCGGGTGCCGTCAGGCGTCGACCAGACCGGCTCGCCACGCCCAGGATGCGACCTCGACCCGGTTGCGGACGCCGAGCTTCGACTGCGCGGCAGCCAGGTGGGTCTTGACGGTGGACACCGCCACGAACAGTTCGCCCGCGATCTCCTGGTTGGTCAGTCCCCGGGCCACCGCCCGTACGACGTCGCTCTCCCGCTCCGTCAGGGCCTCCACCGGTGCGGTCGTCCCGATCTGCGGCCGGTGCCGGAAGTGACGCAGCAGCCGGACGGTGACCTGGGGCGCCACCAGAACGTCGCCGCGTACGGCCGCGCGGACCGCCTCGACCAGCAGGGCCGGTCCGCAGTCCTTGAGCAGGAACCCGCTCGCCCCCGACTGCAGGGCGGTATCCACGTACTCGTCGTCGTCGAACATGGTGATGACGACGACCGCGATCGGATCGGCCACGTCGGGACCCGCGAGCAGCCGGGTGACCTGTAGTCCGTCCAGGCCCGGCATCCGGATGTCCAACAGGCACACGTCCGGGCGCAGCCGACGCGCCGCCTCGACCGCCGCTCGCCCGTCGGCGACGTCGGCCACCACGGTGATGTCCGGCTGGGCCTCCAGAATCATCCGGAACCCGACGCGCATCAGCTCCTGGTCATCGGCGATCAAGACCCGCACCGGTTACCGTCCCCGTCCTCGTGACCGCTTCTCGGAGTCCACTGGCGGAGCGCGCCGGGAAGGCGGACGGTCCACCGCCCATCGAGCACGAATGATACGGGTCGGTGCAGTGCCGCCCGGAGCTACCGTGCGTTGCCTGGTCCACCGCTGATCCGGTGCTACCGCTCGGCCCGGTGCAGGGGCACGTCGGCGACCACCCGCCAGCCGCCGCTCGTACGGCCGGCGGTGAACCGGCCGCCGAGCAGGCGCACCCGTTCCCGCATGCCGACGAGTCCGAAGCCGCCGTGAGGTCTGCGGATCGTCCGGGTCGCCCTGCCGTCGTCGCGGACCTCGATCCGGACGTGCCCCTGCTCGGTGCGTACCGACGCCAGGATCTCCCGTGCCTCCTCGGCGTGGCGACGGGAGTTGGTCACGGACTCCTGGACGAGGCGCAGCACCGAGGTCGCGACCTCGTCGGCCACCGGTTCGGCCAGATCGACCGTCAGTCGGACCGGCGGACTACCGGCTGATGTCATCGCCCGAAGGTCGGCCGCCAGGTCGGTGGTCCGGGTCAGCGGTGCCGGTGCCCGGCCGGCGCCCGGTTCGGCCTCGCGCAGCGCGGCGACCAGGTGACGCATCGCGGCCAGCGCCTCGATGCCGGAGCGTTCGATCACCGGCAGCGCCTCGACCGCCGCGCCGGGGTCCGACGCGGATCGCTCCTGCGCGGCCCGTGCCTGCTCCATCATCGCAGTGACCTGGTGCGTCACCACGTCGCGGAGTTCCCGCGCGAGGCCGAGCCGCTCCCGCTGCTGTACGGCGATCACCGCTGCCCGACTCGTGCGGGCCCGCTGCCGGTCACGACCCCGCAGATACCACCCGAATGCCACCGGCAGCACCACCATCGCCATGTCCGACAGCGAGACACTCCACCACGGCTCGGGCACCGATCCAACGGGTGGCGACCAGTGCTCCGGCCGGAGGTGCTTCGCTGCCACCCCGGCGGCCAGGACCAATCCGACGAGGCCGGTGGCGACGACAGCGGAAACGCGCCGGACCACCGCCACGATGACGATCACCTGGGCGCCGCGCTCGGTCAACGCCAGACCTCCCAGCGTCTCGGCATCGACTGCCCGCAGTAGCCCCGTCGAGACGACCAGAGTTGCCGCGGCACCCAGCGCCCCGGCGACCGGCCGCGCCTGTGCCAGCAGCGCCAAGGCCGCCGTCACGACGATGCCGGGGACCAACCACGCCCGGCCCGCGGTGTCGAGTTCCCCGGTGATCTGCACGTCGATCAGGGCCAGGAGCGCCAGCAGAACCACCCACGGCAGCTGCCGCAGCAAAGGCGCCGTCACCACCGTGTTCTCACCATCCCGGGCAGCTCCTCCACACACGACAGAGGGACACCGGAGACTGTACGGCTCGGGTACGGTTCGTCGTCGCCGGATCGGTGCACCTGCGGCACTGTCGTCGCCGGTGACTGCCCCGGGATCCGGACCGATGCGAGGACTGCGGTGATGGCGGCGTGAAGCATGACTGGCGAGGTCTGATCACCTGGAACTGGCCCCTGGCCGGGCTGCTCGTGATCGCGCTGCTCCTGGACGGGGCGGCGGCGAGCGAGGTGGGACATTACGACGGGCGGTGGGAGCTGCCGGGCTTCCTCGCGGTCTGTGCCCTCGCACTGCTGGCGTCTCGCTGGCCGGTTGCCGCAGCCGTAGGTGTCATGGTGGTCCTGCTCGTGGGGTCGGTCGTGCTGCGGCTGGCCGCCGTCGCGGTCCCTTCCGCCGCGAGCGGGCTGGGGACAGCCGAGATCGCCTCGGTGCTGGCCGTCATCGTCGCGCTGGTCCGCCGGTCTTCCAGGTCCACCGCCACCGGCCTGGTGGGGCTGCTCCTGCTCAGCTGTCTGGCGGTCGGCGTGCTACGCCCGGCGCACCCGGGCTCTCCTCAGGACCTGGGTTGGAGCGGGGTCCTGCCGGTCGTGGCCATTCTCGCCGGGTGGTACCTGCGGGTGCGCGACGCCCGGCACCGGCGGGAGCGGCAGGCGGTGGTGGTCGCGGCGCAGTTGCAGGAGCGGGTGGCCCTGGCGCGGGAGCTGCACGACGTGGTGGCCCATCACATCGGCGGCATGGTGGTGCAGGCCCAGGCGGCGCAGGCGGTGGCCGTGCCGGATCCCGGCGCTCCGGCGCGGGTGCTGCCGGTGATCGAACGCGCCGGCGCGGACGCCCTGTCGGCGATGCAGCGGATGGTCGCGATGCTGCAGGACGTCGGCGCGGAACCGGTGACGCCCTCCACGGACCTGCTCGCCGACCTGCGCGCGGCGACGGCCACTGCGGGAGGCGCCAGGCCGGTCCGGTTGGCGGTGGAACTCGCCGAGCCCGTGCCGGCGGTGGTCGCGACCACGGTGTTGCGGCTGGTGCAGGAGTCGGTGACGAACGCGCGGCGTTACGCCGTCGGCGCCCGTGAGATCACCGTGACGGTCCGGGCCGGCGACGGTACGGTCCGCGTGCAGGTACGCGACGACGGCCGGCACACCGACCAGCCGAGTAGGTCCGGTGGCGGCGGTTACGGCCTGATCGGTATGCGGGAACGGGTGCACCTGCTCGGCGGCCGTTTCGAGGCCGGCCGAGTGCCCGGAGCGGGCTGGCAGGTGCTCGCGGACCTGCCACTGCGGGCCGAATAGACGACGACACGGGCCTGCGGCGGTCAGCGGGTCGGGTCGGGACGGGACGCCCCGCGGTGGCGGCCCCGCACGGCAGCTTCACGCCACCGCTCCCGCACTCGCCCGGACTACCGAGTCCGCACCACGCTTTTCGACGCCGACAGAACCCGCCGTCGGCCGTGGTAGGTGCGTGCGCCGGTCACCGCAGCAGCAGGTCGATCGTGCCCGTCAGGTCCTCTTCGCCGCTGCCCTCGGCGAGGCGGCGGCGCATCAGCGCGAAGTAGGGGCTGAGCAGTTCCGGGCTGACGCCCTGCTGCTCAGCGGTGCGCAGGAAGGTCGGCATGCCGGCCACCTGCATGGCGAGGGTCGAGACGACACCCGTGGTGTAGTCGCCGCTGCGCAGCTGATCGGCGGTCTGGTGAACCGCCGGGGCCATCGCCACGAGCCAGTCGGCGAGCAACGGGGCCAGCGACGTGGGATCGATGTCCTCCCTGCGGATCAGCGCGAAGGCGTGCGCGGCTCCCGCGAACATCCCGTACATCGCGCTGAGCAGGGCCACGTCGTGCAGGGCCGCGAAGCCTGCGTCCTCGCCGACATAGGTGGTGCCCGTCGGAACGCTCAGGGTCTCCTGATGCCGCTCGAACAGCTGCCGTGAGCCGCTGTAGAAGGCGTACCCGCCGGCCTCCGGAACGCCGATCATCGGAGGGACGGCCATGATGCCGCCGTCCAGGTAGCGAGCACCGCGCTCGCGGGTCCACTCGGCGCGGGCACGGGCCTGCACCGGGGTGCTGGTGGTGAGGTTGACCAGGTCCTTGCCGGTAAGGTCGGTGCCGGCCAGCACCTCCTCGACAGCGGCGTCGTCCAGCAGGCAGACGACGACCAGGGTGTTCGCGGCTACCGCCTTGGCCGCGCTGTCCGTGACCCGTACGCCCTCGGCATCGAACGCCGCGGCACGGGCTGGGGTGCGGTTCCAGACGGTCAGGGGGTGGCCGGCGGCCATCCAGGCACGGGCCAGAGCGGTGCCCATCGCGCCGAGGCCCAGCATCGTGACGGAGGTTCCAGCAGTGTTCGGTGCCATACGGGTGAGCCTGGCCAGGGACCCGATGATGAACAAGTACGCACTTCGGAGTGGGTGGTTACCCCGGGGTGCGCGAGCAGGTCAGAAGGTGGGGGCATGACGACGCTGAACCGGCCGGGCGCACCGGACGGACATGTGTGCGGGATCGATGCCGCGATGGAGGTGATCGGCGGCAAGTGGAAGGTGCTGATCCTCTGGGCTCTTGACGAGCACCCCTGCCGGCGGTTCGGCGAACTGCGTCGACTGCTTCCGGGGATCACCGAGAAGGTCCTGGCCTCACACCTGAGGGAGATGGAGGCGGACGGTGTCGTACGTCGTGTCTCCTTCGACGAGGTGCCGCCTCGCGTCGAGTACTCGCTGACCGAGAGCGGCGCGCGCCTCAACGACGCACTCGAGCCGCTGGCAGCGTGGGGACGCGAGCGCTCGGCTGGGTGATCGGTCCCAGGAGAGGGCTGGCCAGTGGAGGAGACGGCGGTCCCCGGGAAGGGGGGCGGCGCGCGAACAGGGGCCGGGCAGCGTGCGCTGCCAGGCCCCTGGTGCGTGATCGGTCAGGCGCAGGTGTTGCCGTTGAGGGTGAACGGTGCCGGCGTGTTCGGCGTACCGGTGGCGTTGAAGCCGAAGGTGACGGCCCCGCCGTTCGGGATGCTGGCGTTGTAGGCCAGGTTCGACGCAGTGACCGCGGTGCCGTTCTGGGTGACTGCGGCGTTCCACGGGGTGGTGACGGTGCTGCCGGCCGGCAGGTTCCAGGTCAGCTGCCAGCCGTTGACGGCGGCGGCCGAGTTGTAGACGGTCACGTTCGCGGTGTACCCGCCCGACCAGGTGGTGACCTGGTAGGACACCTGGCAGGTGGCCGGACCGGCGGTGGCGGTCACCGGGACGATGTCGCCGAAGTCGTCGCGGACGGTGGCGAAGTCCTGGAAACCGATGCCGGTGCCGGCGCCGCTGGTGTGGGTGCCGGCGGCCAACACGGAGCCGTTCGGGTTCACCTGGTAGAGCGGGCCGCCGCTGTCGCCGCCGTAACCGGTCTCCCCGCCGTCCAACTGGGTGGCCTCGACCAGGTCCTGCTCGTCGGTGTAGTGGAACTGCACCTCGAGGTTGCAGATCGGGGCGCCGTGGATCTCGGCGGTGGTCTGCCCGGACTGGCAGAGGATCTGGCCGGGGAAGACCTGGGTCCAGCCCGCCACCGGCACCGTCGTCGACTCGTGCAGGCCGCCGACGTACACGTCACTGCCGGCCGACGCCGCGCTGAGCAGGGCGATGTCGTGCGGCTCGTGGCGCTCGACGATGAACCCGATCGGGTCGCCGACGCCGTCGAACCACTCACCGCCGAGCGGCCCGCAGTGCGCGGCGGTCAGCACGTACGGGGTGTCGTCGGCGAGATCGCGCACCCCGAAGCCGGACGTGCAGAGGGCGCCGCCGCCGTTCCAGATGCGCGCGCCACCCTTCCACGGGGCCGCGTCGTCGAAGCGGGTGGCGTGCTGCTCCAGCTTCTCCGCCGCGACGGTGCTGGTCTTGACGCCGGTGGCGGGCAGCGCCGGGACCTTCGCACCGCCGGTGGTGTCGACGGCGACCTCCAGCCCGCTGCCGTCGGTCTTGATCCGCACGGCGTGCGCGGCATCCGCACGATCCTTCGCCACGACCGGGCGCAGCTTCGCCGCCGCGGCCTGTAACTCTCTCCCGCTGTACCGGGCCGGCTCCACCCGTACCTCGGCGAGCTTCTCGACGCTTCTGACGGCGGTGGCGATGTCGGCCGGTACGGCCCCCTTCCACCAGAGCGTGACGTGGCCGTCGACCAGGCCGAGGCCGGCGTAACCACGCGGGGCACCTGCCTCCACGGCGGATCGGATGACGCTGGCGGCGTCGACGAGCGCCACCTGCCCGGCCATCCGCTCCTGTACGGCGGGTGACAGTCTCTCGAACAGATTCGCGGCGGGTACGCCGGATGGCGCGGCCGGCGGGGCGGCGGCGACACCGCCCGTGGTCAGGCCGACAGTGGACAGCGCGAGCGTGGTGGCAGCGGCCACTCGCAGGGCGGTTCGGAAGGTCTGCATGGCCCAGAGTCAACCGAGAGTGACGACGCAGAACCATGCAGAAAGACCGGCAACTTCACCGTGAGCATGTGGCCAGTAACACAACGCCAGCGCTGCTCCTACCGGAGCGTAATCACTAGCGTCGCTGGGGACGGCCGAACACACACCGGGGACGGGGCTGTGAGTGACGACGGACGACTCGCCGGCGGTTCCGCGCTGAGGGCGCTGCGTACCGCCGCCGGACTGACCATCGACGACCTGGCCGCACGATCGGGCGTCAGCCTGCGCACCATCGGCGGCATCGAGCGGGGACGCATCCGTCGCCCGCACGAGGGCACCCTCACGGCGCTGGCCGAGGCCCTGCGCCTCGGGCCGGACGACGGTGATCGGCTGCGCGCCGCGGTCCGGATCGAGCCGGCGGTGATCGGCCTACCCAGACTGACACCCTGCTTCACCGGGCGCGACGACGACCTCGACCGGCTGACCGGCGCCGTGTCCCGACACCGGGTGATCGAACTGGCCGGGCTACCGGGCATCGGCAAGAGCGCCCTGGCGGCACAGGCCGCCACCAGACTGAGCGGCGACTTCCCCGACGGGGTGCGCTTCGTTGCGCTGCGCGGCTCGTCCGCCCCGCACCCCGCCGCGCTGGCCCGGGACCTGGCCCGCTCGCTCGGCGCTGACCTGCCCGACGACGACGGTTGCGCAGTCGTGGCGTGGCGGCGGCTGCTCGACGAGCGGCGCGTGCTCCTGATCCTCGACGATGCGACCGACGCGGTCCGGCTGGCACCGCTGCTGCCGCACCGGGGGGAGTCGGTGGCGGTCGTGACCACGTCCGGGCCGCTGAGCCTGCCACCGAGGCGCGCCCGGCGGGTCCTCACACCGCTGCCCGCGCCGGACGCCGAACTGGCGCTGCACCGGATGATCGGACCGGCGGTCCCGGACGCCGGCATAGCCGAGCTGGCGCGGCACTGCCACGGCCTTCCGCTGGCGCTGCGCATCGTGGCGAACCGGGTCCGTACCCGGCACGGATGGTCGATCGCGCGCCTCACCGCGCAACTCGCCCGGCCGGGACGGCACCTGGAGGCCCTCACCGCCGGAGACCTGTCGGTGGGCGCGGCCCTCGACCGCGGTTACCGGCAGATGCCGGAGTCGCTGCGCGCGGCGGTCCGCGCGCTGGCCGCGCCGACGCCACCGGCGGCAGCGCTCGCCGACCTGGCCGGCTGCGGATGGATCGCTCCCCACCACGAGGTCAATCCGATCCTGCACGCGTTCGCGGTCGCCCGCACCCGGGACGTTCGTCCGGCGGTGCCGTCCACCGCAGCCTGACCCGGCTGCGGCCCACCGGCCCGCACGCACCCTGCGGCTCTGCACACCTGCGCCACACCGGGCCGCCGTAGCTCAACCCCTTTCCGCACCGGCCTTCAGTTCGGCCTGCGCCGCACCGGCCTTCAGTTCGGCCTGCGCCGCACCGGCGTTCAGTTCGGCCTGCGCCGCACGGGCGCGAGCGACGCTCTCGGCATCACCGAGCACCCCGGCCAGCTCGATCGCCGCCGCCAGGTGCTCACCCGCCTCCGCGCTGCGGCCGGTCCGGCGCAGCGCCTCGGCCAGCTCGATCAGCGCCCCCAGCTCCTGGGTCCGTAGCCCGCAGGCGCGCGCGCCCGCCACCGCCTCGCCGAGGATGCCGACCGCCTCACCCCAGCGCCCCAGATCCGCCAGGTTCAACCCGATCCACCGGCAGGTGATCGCGTCCGAGTAGGCGCGCGGCACCGCAGCGATCGGAAAACTCGTGTCGCGCAGGAGCCGCAGCGTCCGCCGGTGCACCCGCAGCGCGTCCGGCGTGCGGCCGAGCGCCCGCAGCGCGATGCCGAGCATCGACATGGCCTGCGCCGTGCCCTCGTGGTCCCCGGCCGCGCGCAGCACGCCGCCTCCCCGCCGTAGCAGCCGCTGGGCCGCGTCGAAGTCGCGCAGCCGTAGTTGCGCCGAGGCGGCGTACAGCAGCGCCCAGCCCTGCTGGGCACGGTCACCGGCGCGCCTTGCCGACCGCAGCGCCGCCTGGGCGGTGGCCAGGCCGGCGGAGGCGTCGTTCAGACAGAGCGTCTGCGCCCAGGAGAGATAGTTCAGGTGCGTGGCCTGCCGGGCCAGGTCGCCGGTGCGGGTCGCCGCCTCGGCGGCCAGCCGGAAGACCTCCGGCCAGATGTCCAGATAGATCCGCTGGTCGGAGAACCAGTGCAACGCGTCGGAGACCGCCACGACGAGATCGTCCTGCCCGCTCTCGGCCGCGATCCGCAGCGCCGGGAGCCAGTTCGCCCGCTCGGCGTCGAGCCAGTCACGGGCCCGGTCCGCGTCCGAGTCGTCATCCGCCGCCGGCCCACCGGGCTCGAAGTGCCGCCCGGCTCGCACGGTCGCCTCCAACAGCCAGGTCACCAGGCTCTCCCGCAGCGCCGGCACGGCCGACGGTTCGTCCCGCTCCAGACAGGTCGCGGCGAAGTCACGGACCAGGTCGTGCAGGCCGTAACGGTCCGGTGGTCGGAGCCCGAGCAGCCCGGACTCGACCAGCCCGTCGAGCCGATCCTCGGCCTCGGCCAACTCGACCCCACACACGGCGGCGGCGGCGTCCGCCGTGAAGTCCGGACCCGGAATCAGCGCCAGTCGCCGCAGCGTCGCGCGCCCGGTCACCGGGAGCCAGCGGTACGACAACGCGAGCGCCGCAGACAGGCCGGAGTCGTCACCCTCGATGACGGCGACGCGGTCCCGGGCCTGTGCGAGCCGAGCGTTCAGGTCGGAGACGGTGAGCGTCGGGTCGTCGCGTAGCCGCTGCCCGGCGATCCGCATCGCGAGCGGCAGGTGCCCACAGTGCCCGGCCAGTGCGGTGATCCGCTCCGGCGCGACGCCCTCGACCCGGCCGATGGTCCGCAGCAGCACCGTCGACTCGGCCGGAGACAGCGGCTCCTGCGGCAGCCAGTGCACCGCCTCCAACCCGCTGAGCCACCGCCGACAGGTGAGCAGCACCAGGGCCGGGCCGTCGCCGGGCAACAACGGCCGTACCTGCTCCTCGGAGGCCGCATTGTCCAGCACCAGCAGCGCTCGCCGGTGTCGCAGCAGCCCACGGTAGATCCGGGCCCGGTCGTCGACGTCGGTCGGTATCCGCGACTCGCTCAAGCCGAGCGCCAGCAGCAGCCGTTGCAACACCTCACCGGCGGTCGCCGGGTGCTGATGGGTGCCGCGCAGGTCGACGAAGAACCGCCCGTCCGGGTACCGGTCGGCGAGGTCGTGGGCAGCGCGCAGCGCCAGCGCCGTCTTGCCCACGCCGGGCTGGCCGGTCAGCACCGCGACGACGGCCGAGGGCTGTGCCGACTCGGCGAGGTCACCGAGCCTGCCGAGCGCCTCCGCCCGACCGGTGAAGTCTGCGGGCGGTGCCGGCATCGGGCACGGTCCGGGCGACAGGCGGCCGGCGTCGGCGGTCTGCTCGATCAGGGCGCGGTCGGCGGAGGGCGGCGCCAACACGTCGAGGACTGCGGTCAGGGTCCGGCGCTGCGGCCGGCGGACCAGGTCACGCTCCAGGTTGCTCAGCGCCCGGGTACTCACGCCCGATCGGTCGGCGAGTTCCTCGATCGTCAGCCCGGCCGCCGCCCGATGGTGCCGCAACAGCCGCCCCAGACTGGTGTCCTCGCCCACCCGCACCCCGACCCCCGTGTCCGTACTACGTGGACGGTGCCATCGTATCGACGGGTCTCATGATCTTGTGTTATCCCGTTCCTGTCGGCGGGTCAGCGCGGCCTGTCGAGCCTTCCCGATCAGACCGAGATGGGTGTGTTCGAAGCCCTCTGCCGTCTTGAGTCCGTAGCCGAGGGCGCGGTCGACGGCGATGTGGAACGCCCACGCCACGGCCAGGATGCCGATCCAGTCGATCCGGTCACCGAACCCGGCCGCGACCACGGCCACCACGCCCAGCGCGGCGGGCACCAGATAGGAGTGCGCCAGGTTGTAGCAGACGGCGCCGAGACGCGGGCCGCGCAGGTAGCCGAGCATGGACAGGTCGAAGACGAGGAAGAGTGCGAGCAGTGACCACCACGGGTACCCCACGGCGACGGTCACCACGACGGCGAGGACCGCCACGGCAGCGGCCTCGACACGCTGCACGACGACCGGGCTCAGGTACGCCATCTCACACCTCGATGTCGATGTCGGTCGGAAGGTTGGGTGGACGTTACCGTCGTCGGAGGCGACCAGGTGCCCGTACACCCCTGACCGCACCTCGGGAAGTTGTGTACTCAGAGCGTTGAGTCGCTCACCCAGCGTAGATCATCGACTACAATCTATCCCCGTGGTGGGTGGGGAAGCCGACGGCGTGTCCAGCGCGTCACCCGGTCGGACGACGATCGGGAGGCAACCAGGTCGAGCGAGCGACCCCCTGGTCGGCCGGGACGGCGAACTCCACCGCCTGGACCAGGCGATCGGGCGCCTCACCGACGGGGCCCAACTGATAGAGGTCAGCGGAGACCCCGGCATCGGCAAGTCCCACCTGCTCGCGGAGCTGACGCACCGGTGCCAGCGTCGCAGCCTTCCGGTGCTCACCGGTCGGGTCCCACCGGGCGGAGCGGTCTTCCCGTTCGGCGCCCTCATCGACGCCCTGGACGACCGGCTCCGTACGGTGCGGGCAGACGCCTGGGGCGCCCTGCCGACACACGACGCCCGGGTACTGGCCGACATCTTCCCGAGTTTCCCGTATCGCACCGAGAACGGACCCGCACCGCCGACGGTGCCGCACTTCCGACGTCTGCGCGCCATCCGGTCCATGCTGGAGGTCCTGGCATCGACGGGACCTCTGGTGGTGATCCTCGACGACCTGCACCGCGCCGACGACGACACCATCGACGCACTCTGCTACCTGGTGCAGTCCCCGCCGCAGGCGGCGACGCTGCTGGCGTTCGGCTACCGCACCCGTCAGGCACCACCGAGACTGCGCGGCGCGGCGGCCAGAACGGGCACCTCGCTGGTGCGGCTACCGCTCACACCCCTGTCGCCGACCGCCGTACGCACCCTGCTCGCCGACTGTGTCTCGGACGCCGAGAGTGACGAACTGTACCGATGCAGCGGCGGCAATCCCCGCTACCTGTGGGCGCTGCTCGACGGCGCGCGCGCCTCGACGCACGACCTGACGCCCGCGCGGGGGACCGCTTTCCCCGACACGGGGACGGCACCGGAACCCGCCACCGCGCAGCCCGGCCGGACCTACTCGGCAGCGGAGACCGCGATCGCCGCCGAACTGGACGAACTCTCCAGCCAGAGTCGGCTCGCCGCAGCGGGAGCAGCGGTGGTCGGTGAGGTCTTCGACCTGCCGGCCGTCGGCGTGGTCGCCGAACTCGTCGAGGAGACCGTCCGTCGCACGATCGACGAGTTGGCCGGCGCCGACATCGTCCGGCACGTGCCGGACACGACCCGGTTCAGGTTCCGCCATCCTCTCGTACGCCACGTGGTGTACCACGGCAGCCAACCCGGATGGCGGCTCGGCGCCCATGCCCGGGCCGCCGCCGCGCTGGCCGGTACCCCGGACGAGGAGGTCGCCCGGGCGCCGCACCTGGCACTGGTGGCCACCCCCGACGACGCCACCGCACCCGGCACGCTCCGCCGCGCCGCCGCAGCCGTCGAGCGCGACTCCCCGGAGACGGCCGCCCGGTGGCGTCAGGCAGCACTGCGGCTGACGTCCGTCGTCGGCAGCCCACCGACCGACCGGCACCTCCTCCTGCGCCAGGTCGCCACGGCCTACGCCGCCGCCGGACGGCCCCGGCACGCCCGGGACATGCTGCTGGCCGCGTTACGGCAGCCGGTCGCGACACCGCCCGCCGAACGGGCCGATCTGGTCATCCGATGCGTACGGCTGTGCCTGTCGCTCGGCGAGCCCGCGCCCGCCCGCGACCTGCTCGCGGAAGAGGTCACCCCGGATCCGCCCTGCCGGTCCAGCCGGGTGAACCTGCTGCTGGAGCAGGCGTTCCTGGAACTGGCCGACGGATCGGCCGCGGCGGCTCGGGCAGCCGCCACCACGGCACTGCGGCTGGCACAGGACGACCGACCGAGGACGACGGAGCACATCCGCGTCAAGGCGGTGCTCGCCGCCGCCGACGGGCTGACCGGCGCCTTCGTGTCGGCGGCGGCGACGCTGACCGACGTGGTGCCCCTGCTGGACGCCACGGGCGACGCAGAACTGGCCGCCCACCCCGACGCGATCTACTGGATCGGCTGGAGCGAGTTCGCGCTGGAGCGCTACCCCGACGCGCTGCGGCACCTGGAGCGGGTCAAGGCGAGTCCGACCGATCGCCCGGCCCGGGCAGCCCGGCCGGGACCCGATGTGGTGACGCTCTGCGACGCGCTGCTGGCGCGTACCTGGATCCTCGCCATCACCGGCCGCCACACCGTGGCCGTCGGTACCGCGGCCATGGCCGCCGACGTCGCCTACCGCTCCGGCAGCCCGCATCTGCGGCAACGGGCGGCGATCCTGCGCCGCTGGGTGGCGGCGGAGCGGGCCGGCAACCGTCCCGGCCCACGCGGCCCCGGCCCGGCGGACTCGGCCCCCGGTCGCTCGGCCGCAGACCGATGGTGTGCCGGGGGCTGTGCGGCCGGCACGTCGGGCCGCCCCGGGGACGCGATCGGCGGCTGCACGGACCTCTCCTGCTCTCCGTCGGCCGCCGACTCCGGTGGCTGGTCGGCCATGCTGACCCGCCTTATGCTCGCCGAGCTGCGACTAGCCGGGGGCGATCCCCGGGGCTGCCTGGACCTGCTGACGACCGTGCCCGCGCTGACCTCGCTGCGCGGAGTCGACCCGGGAACCCGGATGGTCCACCAGGAGTTGGTGGTGCGGGCGGCGGTCGCCGCCGGTGACGTCACCGCAGTCACCGCGGCGGCCGTCGACGAGGTCGCCGCGGCCACGGGAACCACCCGCCAGCACGTCCCCGCCGAGCCGTTGAGCGGCCCGACCACGGCGACGCGACCCCACGGGGCGGTCGGTCTCGCTCTCCTCGCCCGCGCACAGCTGCTCGTCACCGAGGAGCCGACCGCCGCTGCCGAGATGGCCGCTGCCGCCGCTGCCGAACTGGCCGCCGCCGGCCTGACCCCGGCGGCGAATCGGGCCCGCACCCTCGCCCGTCCCGCCGACCGGCAGGGCAGCCGGCGCGGCGGTGCGTCGGAGGCCCGGCACCGGAACGGCCGTGCGGCACTGGCCGGCCTGACCCGCCGGGAGCGGCAGGTCGCCGAACTGGTCCGCGAGGGCCTGACGAACCGGGAGATCGCCGCCGTGCTGGTGGTCACCGAGAAGACGGTCGAGATGCACCTGTCCCACGTGTTCGTCAAGCTCGGTGTCCGCAACCGGGTGCGGCTCGCCCGACGCCTGGACGCGATGGCGTCGAGCGGCCTGCCCTCCGCCGATGCGCCACCGGACCCGCCCCACCCCACGGGCGAGGACTGAGCCGCCCCGCTCACCAACCGGCGGCCACCGCCGCCACCATGTCGTCGGAGTGCGTGATCGAGACGGTCAGGCCGGAGACACCCGCCTGCGCCGCCATCCGGGCGGCGGCCCCGGCCAGGGTGACCTGGGGTGCGCCACCGGGCGCTCGGGCCACCACGATCTCGGACGGTGCCACTCCTTCGAACAGGCCCGTCCCGAGCACCTTGAACACCGCTTCCTTGGCCGCGAACCGACCCGCGAGGAACTCGCGCCGCCGTCGGGGAGCCAACGTCGTGGCGTACTCGATCTCGGCGGCGGCGAAGGCGTACCGGGTGAACCAGGCCCGCTCGCAGAGACGATCCAGCGCACCGAGCGGCAACAGGTCTATGCCGAGGCGCATCAGCGCACACCCTCCGGCTCGACGGCACCGGCGCCGCTGCCCTTCAGCAGTCCCTGGAAGACCGACAACAGGTGTACGTTGCCGGCGCCCTCCATGAACTCGAAGGCACGCACATCCCGATAGACCTTCTCCAGCCAGGGATCGTCGAGCAACGACGCCGGCCCCAGCAGTTCGGCGGCGAGCACCGTGGCGTCCTCGGCGACCCGGGCGGCCCCGGCCTTCGCCGCGGCGATGCGATGGGGATCGATCAGGCCACCGTCGATGTCGGCGGCGATCCGTTGGATGAGTCGACGGATCGCCGCGATCCGGTCCTCGACGGCCGCCAACCGGTCCCCACCGGCCCCACCGTCGCGTACCCCCTGCCCGCGTACGTGGTCGCAGACCGCCTGGGCGCAGCCCACCGCCATCGCGGCGATCCCGGGACGGGCGCGGTAGAACACCTGTCGGGCCCCGTGCAGGCCACGCTGGGTGGGCCGCCGATGCTGACCCAGCAGGTTGCGGGCGGGAATCCGGACGTCCTCGAAACGCATCCGACTGATCCGTGCACCACGCAGGCCGACCGACGGCAGAAGCTCGGCGCTGAAACCGGGGGACGAGGCATCCACCAGCACCGCCTCGATGCCCCACGGACCGGGCGCGCGCCGGCAGAACACCAGCCCCACCTGGCCCCGTGCGCCGTTGCCCACGTAGGTCTTCTCCCCGTTGAGCACCCAGCCGTCGCCGTCCGTCGCCGGCCGCAGCGTCGTCGTCAACTCCGTGGCGGCCGAACCCTTGGCCGGCTCGGTGACCGCGAAGAAGGTGTGGTCCGGCCGTGCGGCGAACCGACGGAACCAGCGGTCGGTCTGTTCCTCGTCGGCGAGCGCGTGGATGGCGTCGCTGGACAGCGCCGGTCCGGGACCGGCGAGCAGCACGTTCGGGTCGGCGTAGGAGAACCGTTCCCAGACGACGGCCTGCGCCAGCGACGTACCGCACACCGCCGCGACCTGCGGCGGCACGTCCAGTGCGGGCCAGTACCGGCGGGGAATGGAGAAGAACCGGTAGAGCAGGACACCGGGCAGATCGAGGTGGTCGTCGATGGCGTCCGGATCCTGGTCGAGCAGTTCGCCGAGCTTGCGGAACTCGCCCGACACCGACCAGCAGTGGCGGTCGAGCGCCCGCATCCGGTCGTCGAGCAGATCCGATCCGACCAGCGGGCCGCCGCGGTTCACCTCAGCCATCGCCCTGTCTCCTTCCCGGGTGCAGGTAGACGTTGCCGGCGACCTCGGCCAGATGCAGGTCCCCGGCCGGCCCGTCGACCAGGAAGCCACTGGCGCCGAGCAGCCGAAGCAGGTCACGACCGACGCCGACCAGACGGCGGTGGGTACGCCACCGGGCCGCCACGTTCTGGTCCCGACGCGCCTGCGGCGTCGCGTCCACCTCGGCGAGCCGGATCGCCACCTCGGCGAGTTGGGCCTGCACGAGTTGTCTGGCCAGCAGGGTGGTGCCGGCGGAGGTGCGGGCACCCAGATGACGCAGGGTGTGCCGGAGCACCTCGTGCAGCAGCCGTCGGTGCAGGTGGAGTAGGCCGGTGGCGAACGCCTCGGCGACCGCCTGCGGCACCGGGACGATCGTTGTCGACCGACCGTCGCCGACGGGGTCGGGGACCGTGGGGTGCGCCGACGGTGTGGCAGCACCGGAAGCGGCGCGGGACACCACGACACCGAACCGGGCCAGTGCACCGGGCGCAGCGGCGGGTAGCGCCGCCGGGGAGGCCACCACGTGCCCGGTGGGGGAGGGCACCGGGCCCGTCGGGGAGAGCCGGTGGTGCAACTCGTCCAGCGCGTCGGCGTACCACCGTGCGGGGGCAGGGGGCAGCGTGGTGTCCGGCACCATGGACCCGACATCGGCGGGTGCCCGGGGCGGTGTCATGGTGCCTGCTCTCGGGTCGATGCGGAAACGGGTGCGGCGGTCGCGTACTCCGGCGCGGTGCTCGCTCGTCGGCGCAGCAGACCGGCCTGGCTACGCCCGGTACGCGGGTCGGTGTCGCAGAGCACGAGCGTGCGGTACTCGTCGGCCCAGGCGCGATGCGACCGGGCCAACTCCCGCCAGACGCCGGTGCAGTAACTGCCGGCGTCGACCCGGTGGACCGGCAGCCCGAGGGCGGCCAGTGTGCCCGCGTCGACCCACGGGCCCGCCACCACCAGCGTCGAGTCCACGCCCGACCCGGTGGTCATCGCCCCGATCAGGCGTCCCAGCCCGGACGTGCTCGACACCGGCGCGGTACCCACGAACTCCCATCCGCCACCACCGCCGAAGACGAGCAGGGCACCGGAGTTGGTCAGCTCGTGGTCCGTCACGAAGGGATCGTGGTACGGCAGGCTGTTCTGCTCGCAGACGAAGAGCGCGAGGCTGGCGCACCGCCCCGACCGGGCGTACGCGTCCGCCACCTTCAACGCCGTGTACGGGGCACGTAACCCCTGCTCGGAGATGGCGAAGCTGTGGCTGCGATCGCCGAGCAGGTGGTTCACGTACGGGGTCACGTGCTTGAGCGACGACGGATCCGGGATGCCGTAGGCGAAGATCAACAGGTCGGGGCTGTCGATCGGCAGCTCCCGCAGCAGGTCCTCGGCCAACTCGGTGAACCCGACGTTGGCCGCCTGCGCCAACCGCCCCGGATCCGGCCGTACCCCGAACGGGCGCAGGATGTCCCGCTGGATGGCATCACGGTCGTCGTCGGTGGCCGGCGGCAGCCGGTCGCGGCGCACCAACGCGGTGGCCGAGGTGAGGGACAGCGGCATGCTCACTCCCACTCAGGCGTGATCGTCCAGGTTCGCGACCACGTAGTCGGCCACCGTGCCGATGGTCTTGAAGTCGGCGATCTCCAGCCGCTCCGGGTCGACGTCGATGCCGACCCCGTCCTCCAACGCCATCAGCAGTTCGAGCACGGAGGTCGAGTCGACGTGCAGGTCCTCGAAGAGCCTCGTCTCCTCGGGCAGCCCGGAGATCGGGCGTTGCAGCACGTCACTGAGAGACTGCTCGATCTGCGAGACGACCTTGCTGCGGTCCATGACGGGTCCTTTCGGGTAGGCCGACCGGGGATGGCGGCAACGGGCGGATCAGGAGGCGGGGAAGGACACCAGACGCTGCGATCGCAGCAGATCGTCGACGGTGTCGCGGCTACGCACCAGGTGACCGACCCCGTCCACCACGAGCACCTCGGCCGGGTGCCCGTGACTGAGGAAGAGCACCGGTGAGGCGCTGGGACCGTACGCGCCGGAGCGGCTGACCCCGAGCAGGTCACCGGGGCGTACCTCGGGCAGCCGGACCCGCTTGGCGATCACGTCGTTGGGGGTGCAGAGCGGCCCGGTGACGGTGTACACCTCGCTCGCCGAGGTGTCCGGCCGGGTCAACGACCGCACGGGGAAGTTCCGTTTGACGAAGCTGCCGATGCCGACCGCCGCCATGTGGTGGTTGGTGCCGCCGTCGGCGACCACGAACCACTCACCACGGGACTGCTTGACGTAGCGGGCCCGCAGCACGTACGTCCCGGACCAGCCGACCAGGTAACGCCCGAGTTCGGTGATGATCCGGGTGTCCGGGTACCGCGCCAGGAACTCGTCCACCGCCCGGTTCACCCCCTCGGCGGCGGCGGTCGCGTCGAGGTCGCTCTCGTTGTCGAAGTACGGAACGCCCCAGCCGCCGCCGATGTCCACCGTCTCCAGCGGTACGCCGAGTTCCCCGGCGAGGGACTCGGCCACGCGCAGGACGCCCCGGGTGTTGTGCACGACGGTCTCCACGTCCAGGATCCGGGTTCCCAGATAGGCGTGTACCCCGATGATGCGTACCCGGTTCAGCGCGGTCACGGCGGCCTTCGCACCCCGCAGGATCTCCTCGTCGATGCCGAACTGGCGGGGCTTGCCGCCCATCGCCAGCCGCGAGCCGTGCGTTTCGAACTCCGGGTTGACCCGCAGGATCACCCGCGTCCCGGCGGCCTCCGGCAGGGCATCCAACGCGGCCAGTTCGGCGAGGGACTCCACGACCACCGCGTGTGTCCCGCCCTCGGCGCAGCAGGCCCGCAGCTCGTCGTCGGACTTGCCCGGTCCGAGGAAGATGAGGTCGTCCGCGCCGACCCCGGCCCGCCGGGCGGTGGTCAACTCGGCCAGGGAGGAGACCTCCAGCCCCGCGCCGAGCGACCGCAACAGGGCACACAGGCTGATGTTGGGGTTGGCCTTCATGGAGTAGAAGATGTCGATGCGCGGATCCAGGTCGGCACGCAGCCGCTCGAAGCGGCGCCGCAGGTGATCGCCGTCGTAGACGTAGAGCGGTGTGCCGTACCGCTGCGCCAACTCGGCGATCAGGGCGGGATCGGTGACGATCTCGCCGGTGGCGTCGGCCGGTTCTGCTCCGCTGCTCACGGGGAGACCTCCTGGCTGGGGCGGGTGGCGGTGAGTCGGGTGGCGAGCGCCCCGCGCAGGGCATCGTCCAGGGCCCTCAGACGATCGGCGTCCGTGGTGACGAGCAGGGCGTACAACCGGCCGTGGAACGGTGGCGGCCGGTCGGCGTCGGCGTTGACGGTGCCGAAGCAGGTGACGACGACCCGGTCGGGACCGGCCGGGTCGACCAGCGTGGCGAGCGTTCGGTCGATGTCGGCGAACGACACCGGCGCGGTGAGCGTCAGCGGGTACTGCCGGGCCAGCGCGACCTGCCCGGGTGCCTGGCACAGCTCGGCCAGGCTGCCCTGGTAGGTCGACATGTTGAGCCGGGCGTTGATCTCCAGCACCGGGTACACCACGCCGTCGAGGTCGACGATGGCGTCCACCCCGACCACTCCGGTGTAACCGTCGTCGCGGAGCCGGGCACCGACCAGCCGGGCGGCGCGGTCGATCTCGGCATGCTGGGCGTCGGTCAGCGCGGCGGGCATGATGTGTCCCTGGTGGACGCCACCGTCGGTGAGCGCCTGCTTGACGAAGTCGAGCCGGATCCCGCCGTCCCGGGCCACGGTCACCTGGTAGTTGAGGTCGTACCGTTTCGGCAACCATTCCTCGACCACGACGTGCAGCCGGTCGTCTCCGCTGCGTTCGGCCCGCCGGCGCACCATCCGCAGGATCCGGTCCGCCTTGCGGGGCGAGTCCAGGACCAGCAGTCCCTTGCCGGACACCCCGTAGGAGTCCTTCACGACGATCCGCCGGCCCGCCGCGAGGGCGGGACGGTACCGCTCCAGGACCGTGGCCAACTCGTCGCAGGTCTCGCACTCGTCGCCCGGCACGACGCGCAGCCCGGCGGCGGCGGTCAGCCGGCGCCCGTAGATCTTGCCGTTGACCCGTTCGAAGGTCGCCGCGTCCGGCACCGCCAGCGGCACACCGCAGCTCTCGGCCAGCTTCTGTTCCAGGTCCGTGGTGGCCATCGGAAGCAGCCGCGCGCCGGCGGCACCGAGCGCCGCGAGCCGGGCCAGCAGTACCGGCGAGTCGAGAACGTCCTCAGTGGTGGAACGGTCGGCGGAGACGTTCTCCGGCACGACGATCTCGGGCACCGGCAGACCGGTCCGGTCCAGGTAGGCGCGATACTGCGGATCCAGCGGGTACTTGCAGACGAGCACGTCGTCGGCGCCGGCGAGCAGGACACCCAGTTCCTCCATCCGCCGTACCACGTTCGTGCCGGTGGCGAATCCCGGGTTCGGCAGCCCGACGTGCTGGCGGGCCCAGCGGTGCTCGGCCTCGAAGTTGCAGATCAGGACCAGCCGGCCGGCGGGATCGCCGAGCAGGCGCTGTTTCAGCGAGCGAAGGTAGCCCGTGTCCACGTCGTCCTCTCAGTACTCGATGACCATGGCGGCGTAGCTGGAGCCGATCCCGACCGAGGTGAGCAGGTACGACTCGCCCTCGCGGAGCAGGCCGCGCTCGCGCATCGAGACCAGGTTCAGGAAGGGGTCGGAGCAGTTGCAGTGGCCGTAGCGGGGGATGTTGTCCAGGAACACCCGCCGCCGGTCCAGGCCCACCTGGGCGCAGAGTCGCAGCCAGAGCGAGGCGTTGACGTTGTGCGGGATCACCATGGCGATGTCCGACAGCTCCTTTCCGGCCTGCGCGAGCGCGTCCGACATCGCGGTCCAGAGGTGGGTGTTGTAGGTGTCGCCGAAACGACGGAGCTGCTCGGCGGACATCCGGAACCCGTCGGCGAACTCGCCCTCGGTGCGGGCCGCGTAGGAGAGCACCCGGCTGCCCGCACCGTCGGGTGACCGGCCGGGACCGGCGGCGAGCCCACCGGAGCGGTACCCGTCCGGCGTGTCCAGGCCGACCAGCAGGGCCGTCGACGCCTCGCCGGTGATCGATACGTGCAGGACGTACCGCAGCACACTGTTGAACGCCTTCTCGCCGGTGACCACGAGGGCCTTGGCCATCGGATCGCCGTCGGCACGCAGCAGCTCACCGGCGATGTCGACGGCGGCGAGTCCACTGGCACAGAACTGCTGGGTCACCGCGAACGCGTCGGTTCCGGACAGGCCGAGCCGTTTCCGGAGCTCGTCGGCGGCGAGGACGTGCGACGGAGCGGGATCGGGCAGGGTGTGCGCGTAGAGCAGGTAACGGACGACGGTGGGATCGGGCAGCCCGCGCAGCGCCGCGCCGGCTGCCGGTACGAGCAGGTCGAACAGGTCACCGTCGGGGTCCGCCCGGACCTCCGCCATGCCTCGGATCCGACGTAGCACCTTCGTCTGGTAGCGGTTGAGCCCGCAGGCCGCCCCGATCTCCTCGACCGTCCACGACCGGGCGGGCGTGAACGCCTCGACCCGGTGCAGGACGGTGGCCGCCCGCACGAGGTCGGACGGCGGTGCGATCGCGCCACGCCGGCCCTCGTCCCGCGCCCGATCGACGGTGTCGCCCCGCAGGACCGTCGCCTGCGGGGTCGGGGGCACCCCAGGTGCCCCGACGGCACGTGTCGTGACGGGACCCGACCGGACCAGGTCCGGCCGGTGCGTACGGGAGAAGGTGTCGGCCACTCGTTCCTCCGGATTCGCGGGGCGGCCCGCCCGGGCGGCGTCGACGAGGCGGTGCACCGTTGGCGCGCGATGTCGGCGCGGATGCCTGGACCGAGGCGACTCGCTGGAGGGTCCGGCCCGCCGGTCGGCAGCGCCGGCCGCCCGGCCACACGGCAGACGATAGGCAGATCCAGATGCTTCGGTGAATTGGGGAAACCCCTGTAATGATCTGATAAACGTCAATGCCGAAGGTGGGGATTTCCCGAAGTGACTCCAGGGTCCGGGCGGATCTAGCGTTGGCCGTTAGGTGCCATCCGGATATTGGCTTATGGCGGTGACCTGCCATTTCGTCGACCGGGCCGGGAATGGGGTGGCGGCCGGTCCAAAGGAGAGAAACGATGGGAATCCGACCTATCGACCTGGTGCCCCCACCCGAGGACGCGCCGCCTGCGGTGAAGCTGACGCACGTGGACCAGCTGCGCGTCCGGTTCACCGGTGAGCGGGACGGCGAAGGACCGATCACCCTCGGACAGGCGAACATGCTCAGCTGGATCGCCAAGGAGAAGCCGTACGGGCGGTTCGCCGCCGGCCCCCTGGAACTGCCACCCGGTGCCTCGATGGTCGACGTCACGGCCGCCGTCGAGGTGCTGATGGCCCGGCACGAGGCACTGCGCACCCTCTTCCCCGCCGACGGGCGGACCCAGCAGGTGCTGCGCTCCGGCGAACTGGCCGTCGACGTGTTCACCGCCGACGAGGAAGCCGACACGCAGGTGCTCGTGAACGAACTGATCCGCATCCTGCGCAGCGAGGAGTTCGACCTGTCCCAGGAGCTGCCGATCCGGGTCGCGGTGACCGCCGTGGACGGCGTACCCACCGCCGCGGCCGTGGTCTACTCGCATGTCGTGGTCGACCTGCCCAGCATGGTGATGCTGGCCCGACAGTTCACCGAACTCGCCGCCGATCCCACCCGCCGACAGGTCGGCCCGCACGGGCACCAACCCCTCGACCAGGCCGCAGCCGAGCGCTCCGAGCGGGGACGACGCCGGGCCGAGGAGGCGCTCCGCTACTGGGAACGGATCTTCACCACCATCCCGCAGAACCTCTACGCGGTGCCACCGGCACCCGACGGGCCGGGCGGATCCTCATCCTCCTGGCTCTGGTCACGCGCCGCCGCCCTGGCCCTGCCGCACATCGCCGCCCGCACCGGCGCCAGCACGTCGATGGCGGTGCTGGCCGCCGTCTGCGCGGTCCTGAGCCACCGCACCGGCCACCGCCAGATCGCGATGCCGACCCTGTGCAGCAACCGCTACGAGCGCCGGCTGCACGACTACATCGGCCCGCTGGCCACCGACAGCCTGGTGTCGGTGGAGGTCACCTGCGCCGGCTTCGACGAACTCATCCACCGGGCCGGCACCGCCGTCCTGCGCGCCAACCGGTATCCGGCGGGCCAACCCCAGGAGATGGACCGGCTGGCCCGGATCACCGACGAGCGCGGCATCCACGTCGCCCGCCGCTGCACCTTCAACGACTCCAGCGCCGCCATGGGGTCCGGACCCCCGACACCGGCCGCGACCGACGCGACGGCGACGGACCCAACCGAGGCGCGCCGGGCACTGACCGAGTCGACCGTGGTGCCACGGTCGTGGGGGGAGATCCGCGCGCTGCTCGCCTTCCGCCTGCTGGACAAAGAGGGGCAGATGATCCTCGGCGTGCTGACCGCCGACCGCCACCGCATCACCGACGCCGAGAGCGCACTGCTGCTGACGGCCGTCGAACGGCTGCTCGTCGAAGCGGCGGCGGGTGACGTCGACCTGGACCGGCTCGGCGAGGTGACCGCAGTGGCACCACTGACCCGGGATGCCGACTGGCGCTTCGTCGACTCCAACTGGATCCAACTCTCCCAGACCCAGCACCTGCTCGACGACGCGCTGCCCACCGCCGGCGCCCGGGTCTTCGCCGTACCCGACGACCACGGCCGTCCGGAACTGGTGGCGTACCTGGCCAACGGCGACGCGACCACGCCGGGCCGAGCCCACCGGGCCTGCCTCGAACGGCTACCCGGCCGGGACACCGCGATGGCCCCGCGACGGTACGTCGTCTGCGCCCGCGCACCGCACGATCCGGCCGACCTGTCGCAGTGGCGACGCATGCCGGTGCGGCACACCGGAGACGGGCGGGAAGGTACGCCACAGTGACCACCTCCCACGACGGGGACGCGATCGTGCTGTCCGGGCTGCGCAAGTCCTACCACGGACGACCGGCGGTCGACGGGATCGACTTCACCGTCCGTCGAGGCGAGGTCTTCGCCCTGCTCGGACCGAACGGCGCCGGCAAGACCACCACCGTGGAGATCCTGGCCGGGCACCGCCGCCGCGACGGCGGTGAGGTCCGGGTACTCGGCGCCGACCCCGCCGACGGCAGACCGGAGTGGAAGGCCCGGATCGGCGTCGTCCTGCAACGCGCCGACGACCTCACCTACTCCAGCGTCCTCTCGGTACGCGACTGGGTCCGATCGGTCGCCGCCTACTACCCGACGCCCCGCCCCCCGGACGAGGTGATCGAGCTGGTCGGGCTCTCCCGCCAAGCGCGGGTACGCGCCTCCGCGCTCTCCGGCGGTCAACGTCGCCGGCTCGACGTGGCCCTCGGCATCGTCGGCCGACCCGAGCTGCTCTTCCTGGACGAACCCACCACCGGGTTCGACCCGGAGGCCCGGGTCCGCTTCTGGTCACTGCTGACCCAGCTCGCCCATGACGGCACCACGATCCTGCTCACCACCCACTACCTGGAGGAAGCCGAACGCCTCGCGGACCGGGTCGCGGTGGTGGCCGCAGGACGCATCGTCGCGATCGCCACGCCACAGACCCTCGGCGGACGGGCCAGTGCCACCGCCACGGTGCGGTGGACCGGACCCGACGGAACACAGAGCCTGCGTACCGGTGATCCGACCGCGGTCGTGCGCGAACTCGCCCAGCGCTTCGGCGGCGCCGTCCCCGATCTGGTCGTCCAGCGCCCCAGCCTCGAGGACGTGTACCTGGAGATGATCGGGCAGTCGCCGACGCGCGCGGACACCCGCCAACCGGTGACCGGAGGACCGGCATGACCACCGTCAGCGAGGGCGCCCGCCCGACACCCGAACACCCGGCCATGACCGCGCCGACCGGCGGACACCGTGCACCGGCCCCCCGCATGCCGAGACTGCTCCGGGTGGTGGCCGCCCGCACCCGCGTCGAGTTCCTCTCCCTCGTCCGCGAACGCTCGGCGATGGTCTTCACCTTCGCCTTCCCGCTCACCCTGCTGGTCATCTTCGGCTCGGCGCTGCACGGCCAACCGATCGCCGCCGGGGTCGTCTACGAGCAGTACTTCGTCGCCGGCATGATCGCCGCCGGACTGTTCGGATGCAGCTTCCAGAACCTCGCCATCGTCATCCCCCTGGAACGGGACATCGGCGGCCTGAAACGACTGGCCGGCACACCCATGCCGAAGTCCGCCTACTTCGCCGGCAAGATCGTGATAGTGGCGTTCACCGCGCTGGTGCAGAGCGTGCTGCTGATCGGGATCGGCGTGATCTTCTACGACCTGACCCTGCCCACCACCGTCGGCCCCTGGCTCACCTTCCTCTGGGTGGCCGCACTCGGCACGATCGCCTGCACCCTGCTCGGCATCGGCGTGGCCGGAATCGTGAAGAACGGCCGGACCGCTCCGGCGATCGTGTCGCCCCTGGCGACCGTACTCCAGTTCGTCTCCGGGGTGTTCTTCGTCTTCGCCTCCCTCCCGACCTGGATGCAGAGCATCGGCACGATCTTCCCGCTCAAGTGGATGACACAAGGGATGAGATCGGTCTTCCTGCCCGACTCCTTCGCCGCGCACGAGGTGGCCGGCGACTGGGAACACGGGCGGATCGCGCTGGTGCTCGGCGCCTGGTGCCTGATCGGACTCGTGGTGGCGGTACGCACCTTCCGCTGGCGCAACCGCGCCGACGGCTGACCATGAACTGCACCCCTGAGGAGAAGAGATGACGGGTCAGCGGCGGGCGGTCGTGCTCGGCTACAGCGGGCTGCACGGATCGGCGGAACTCAAACAGTCCTGCTTCCCGGGCCTCGACGAGCGGGAGGCGCGCCTGTTCCAGGGACTGGACTCCGCCGCCGCCCTCGTCGTCGACGGCGAACTGGTCGCCGCGGTGCAGCAGGAGCGGTACTCCGGGATCAAGTTCGACCACGCGTTCCCGGCCGACGCGATGGCGAGCTGCCTGACGATCGCCGGTCTGGACGCCACCGACGTCGACGCGGTGGCCCACAACTTCGACCACTCCCACATGCGGGTCTTCGCCGAGGGCGAGGAGTACGCGCGACGCCGCTACCGCGAGATCCTCGACCCGGCCCGACAGACCGAGCTGCTGCACCGGTTCATGCCCGCCCTGGCCCGGCACCGGGTGACACCGGTGTCCCACCACCACGCGCACGCCCTCACCGCCGCCGTCCCCTCCGGCTACGACGACGCACTGGTCGTGGTCGTCGACGGCATGGGGGAGTTGTACGCCATCAGCGTCTACGCATGGCGGCACGGACAGCTGACCCGCCTGGCCGCACTGGACTACCGCGCCAGCCTCGGCCTCCTCTACGCGATCCTCACCATGCACCTGGGCTACTGGCCCAACAGCGACGAGTACAAGGTGATGGCACTCGCCGCGATGGGCGACCCGGCGCGGTACCGCGACGTGCTGGCCGACGCGGTGCACTGCCAACCGGACGGACGGCTGGACGTGCCGCTGCTGCGACTCAACCGGGAGCCGTGGGCCCGGGAGACCTTCGCGACCTCGCGGGACTGGCTCACCGAGCGGGCCTGCCCGCAACGACGCGCCGGCGAGGAACTCACCCGGGAGCACATCGACCTCGCCAGCGCCGCCCAGGAACGCGTGGAACAGGCCCTGACCCACCTGCTGTCGTACTGGGTACGGCGGACCGGGCTGCGGCGGGTGGCGTTCGCCGGCGGCGTCGCGCTGAACTGCGTCGCGATCGGCAAACTGGCCGCCTCCGGCCTGGTCGACTCCGTGTACGTGCAACCGGCCGCCGGCGACGAGGGAACGGCGGTCGGCGCCGCACTCGCCCTGGCCGGTCCGGCCGTCTCCGGCGCCCACTACCCGTCGATGACCTACCTCGGCCCGGACGTCACCGAGGACGGACCTCCGGCCGACCAACCGTACTGGTCCGTGCCGGTGGGTGAGGGCGTCGCCGAGGCGGCGGTCGCACGGCTGCTGACGGAGGGCCGGATCGTCGGCTGGGCCCAGGGCCGGCTGGAGTTCGGCCCGAGAGCACTGGGCAACCGCAGCATCCTGGCCGACCCGAGGGACCGTGGCGCGCGGGAGCGGGTCAACGCCGCGGTGAAGTTCCGCGAGGAGTTCCGCCCGCTCGCCCCGGCGGTCAAGGCGGAGCGAGCCGACGACTGGTTCGTCATACCGCCGGGGACGAACATGCGGCACATGACGGTGGCCGTGCCGGTACGACCACCGATGGCGCAGCGGATCGCGGCGGTCGTGCACGACGACGGCACCGCTCGGGTGCAGGCCGTCCATCAGACGGACAACCCACGGTTCTGGCGGATCCTGGACGAGTTCGAGCGGCTGACCGGGACACCGGTGCTGATGAACACGTCGCTGAACGTGAAGGGTCAGCCCACCGCCCGGGCGGGCGCGGAGGCGTTCCGCACCTTCGACTCGTCGAGACTGGACGTGCTCGTCCTCGGCGACCGGCTCTACGCCAAACCCGACGCGGTGGCGGCGGTCGAGCGGGCGGTGACCGACGCCGCGCGACACACCGTGCTCAAGGTGCGATAGGCGAGCCGGAGCACACCCCGGCCGCTGCTTTCCCTGTTCGCCGTAGTCAGCGCCTCCGTTCAGCCTGGTGCGCGACGAACAACCGGTCACCGTCGTCGGCGCGGCGACCGAACCGACGAGCTCGGCCGGCGTGGTGAGCGTCGTCGGTGGGTACCTCGGGCCCGTACGCGGCCGGACGAGATGTCCTGTCACGTACGGGTTTCAGCGGAAGGTCGGTCCACACAGGTGGAAGCCGCCCTTCCTCGAATCGAGCGGAAAGAAGGACCATGGCCGACAGCCGTGACATGTACGTCGTGCACAGCCTCTTCAGGCGCGAGTTCCCGACCGCCGCGGCACTGGTCCGGACAGTGGCTGCGGATGACGCCCCGACCACCGCCCGCGTCGCCGACCACGTGCTGCTGATCACCGGCGCGTTGCACACGCATCACACCGGTGAGGACACGCATGTCTGGCCGAAGTTGCTGCAACGCGGTCCGGACGAGATCGCGCCGCTGGTCCAGACCATGGAGAGTCAGCACGAGAGCCTGCACGCGGCACTGGCCGACGTGGAGGAGCGGGCGACCGTGTGGCGCCGTACCGCGACTGAGGCTGACCGGGAAGCGCTGGCCGCAGCCCTCGACGCGTTGATCGCGCCGATGTCGGCACACCTGGACGCCGAGGAGGCCCACGTGCTGACGTTGATCGACAAACACCTGACCGACGAGGAGTGGGCCGAAGCCGGGAAACACGGGCTGGCCTCGGCGCGGAAGAGCCAGCTGCCGATGATCTTCGGCATGCTGCTGCACGACGCCAGGCCCGAGCACACCGAGAGCCTCAAAGCGGTGATCCCGGGCCCGGTCTGGTTCGTGCTCTCCCGCCTGGGCCCGGTGGCCTACGGCAGGTACGCCCGGCGGCTGGGCCTCGACCGGGTGGGCGCCGCCTGACCGGGTGGGGCGGTCGGCCCGGGGTCGGCCGCCCCCTGGCCTGCCGTGTGAGAGGCGGCGGAGCCGGTCGTGGCGGATAATTGCCCGATGACAAATCCTGACCTCGATCCGGACGTCTATCCGCCCCTCGACCCTCGTGAGCCCGTGCCGGACGACGTCGGTGAGCTTCTTCCCGACACGCCCGGCGAGCTACCGGAGGCGCCGGTCGAGCCGTCGCCCGACGACGGTGAGCCGGGAGGCGTACCCGAGCCGGCATGACGGCGGTCGCGAGCGGCGCCGATCAGCAGTCCCGGTCCGCCGGGGACCAGCCCCATGAGGCGCCAGGTGGACCGCCGCGATCGCCCAGGCCGCCCCCGGCCTCTGCGCCGTCGCCGTCGGCGAGTTCACTGCCGGACCGACAGGTGTCGCCCGGTCCGTCATCGCGGACCGGGCGACGCTGTCATCCGTGCGGTGTTCCTCGACGGTGTGCGAGGGGAGCGACGACGCCGGGTTTGCTACTCCTGCCAGACGTTGAGGGCCCAGGCGAGGACGTACCAGACGCAGACGTACTCCCGCCCGGAGGCGATTCCGGCGATGTGGCAGGTGATCGGGTCGGGGAAGACACCCTGGAGCAGCCAGGCGCCCGCCGCGGCCTGCGTCACCGGCGCGGCACTCACCGCCGCGGTGACGGCGGTGACGGGAGCGGCCTGGGCGGCCCCGGCCGTCGTTCCCAGGCCACTGGCCACCAGGGTGACCACCAGGGTCGTCGTGGCCAGTCTCTGCCGCAGTGATCGTTTGCGCATCGGGTTCTCCTCCCACGCGCCCAGGGCCGGATGTCCGGCCGAGGGCGTCCGTCGATGATCGATGCGTTACATGCTGCGCGGAGAACGGGCTCGGGTCGTCGGCCCACGACCTGACCCGCCGCGTACGCCAGACGGGTGAGTCCCACCGTCCGCGTCCCCCGACAGGTGGACCCGCCGCGCGAGCCGGCGCCATGCCCCGGGTGCCGATACCGAATCCCGGCGCATGGACGATGCTGCTCGGTCCGTCGGTGTTCAGGCGCGGCCACGTACGAGGGGCAGGAAGACCTCGTCGACGATGTCGAGGAGCACCTCGTCGGGGACCGAGGGGACGCCGCGCATCGCGTACTCGGCTCGTAGCAGCATCATGGGCGTTGTCGCGACGCGCGGATGGGCGGCCCTCGGCGGTGCCTCGCCGCGTGCCACGGCACGTTCGAGCATGCTCAGCCAGACGCGGTCCATGGTGTCCGCGCCCGAGCGTTCGCGCATGAGGTCGAGCAGCGCCGGGTCGTCCGCCGCCGCCGCCAGCAGGGCGCGGAGGACCGTTCCGTGCGGCGAGGACCACGTCTCGTTCGCCCGCCGCAGCATGTCGAGTGCGTCGCCCCGCAGGCTGCCGGTGTCGGGGTTCGGCATCACGGCGTCGGAGAGGTAGCGGTATGCCGCGATCCCCAGTGCTGCCCGATGTGGCCACCGGCGGTAGATGGCGTTCTTGTTGGTCCCGGCCCGGGCGGCGACGCGGTCCATGGTCAGCCCTGCGTAGCCGGACTCGCGCAGTTCCTCCGCCGCCGCGTGAAGGATGGCCTGTTCCAGCTCCGCGCCCCGGCGCCTGGTGCCCATGTCTTGCAGGGTACTGGAAGTACCTTATAGGGTACTCGGCGTACCTTAGATGAGAAGGGGTCCCCGATGCGCGTCTTCGGCATGAACTACGACACCGGCTTCGTCAGTGCCGGATCCACCACCCACGAACCGTTCGCCCCCGAGACCGTGCGGCGCGACCTCCGCGTCATCCGTCAGGAACTGCACTGCGACGCGGTTCGCATCACCGGCGGTGTCCAGGAGCGGCTGGACCTGACCGCGCACATCGCCGCCGAGGCGGGACTCGAGGTCTGGTACTGCCCGTTCACCAACGGTCTCGACCGCAAGGAGCTCATGGCGTTCGTGCTCGACGGCGCCGAGCGGGCCGAGCGGCTGAGGCGCAGCGGCGCCTCGGTGGTGTACCTTGCCGGCTCCGAGATCTCGTTGGTCACCAACGGCTTTCTACCCGGCCGTGACCTTGCCGAACGCATGGCGCTGTTGACCGAACCGATGAGGATGCGGGAAGCGATTCCTGCCGCGCGCGCCGCCGTGCGCGACTTCCTCGCCGAGGCGGTGCCCGCGGTGCGGGACCGGTTCGGCGGTGCCCTCGGCTACGCCTCGATCCCGTTCGAGGACGTCGACTGGGCCTCGTTCGACATCATCGCCAGCGACGCCGGTTACCGCGACGCGACCAATGCCGCAGCGTTCCCGCAGACCCTGGCGGCGGCGGTGGGCCAGGGCAAGCCGTACGCCGTGACCGAGTTCGGCTGCTGCACGTATCGCGGCGCGGCCGATGTCGCGGGAGGAACGGAACCCGTGACGTACGACGAGCACGGCCGTGCGGCGAAACTGACCGCGGAGTTGGAGCGTGACGAGGAGGGCCAGGCTCGCTACGTGCTGGATCTGCTGCACGACTACGAAGCCGGCGGGGTGGAGGCGGCGTTCGTGTACACCTTCGCGAACCGGCACCTACCGACCACCGGTGACCCGGCGCACGACTACGACCTGGCCGCGCGAGGGATCGTGCGGGTGTTGCCGGACGGCTCGTGGACGCCGAAGGCCGCGTTCCACGCACTGGCCGAGTACGGCCGCACGCGCACTCGGACGGGGCCCCGGTGATCCTGGTCGGCACCCTGCGCGTGTGCGCGATGCTGCGAGCCGACCCGACCGCCCGGGCGATCGGCAGGGGATTCAGCCGACGAGCCCGGATCCTCAGGAGGTGGACGGCGCCGCCACCGTGCTCAGGTATTTGGTGAGGCGGAGCAGCACGTGACCGGGGTCCGCGTCGAGGAAGGCGGCGGTATCGGCGAGGGCGCCGATCAGAGGCAGTCCACGACCACCGACAGTCAGCGGATCCGGCAACTCGGCGGCGAGCTGCGTGTCGTCGGGGGTGTCGCCGCGATTGCCGACCTCGATCAGGCAGTCGTGACCGTCGATGAGGATCGTCACGTCGACGGTGCTGCCACTGTCGGCGTGCAGCACCGCGTTCGCGCAGGCCTCGGACATCATCACCGCGAGGTGATCCCGTGCCTCCTCACCGACGTCGGTGAGGCTGAGCAGAGTGGTCAGGACGTGGCGGGCGCGGGTCACCGAAGAGGGCTGTCGTGGCAGTGACAGTGTCATGGTCACGCGCATTCCCGCAGCTCCCTCTCGGCCGTTCCGTGGCCGCGTCGGTTTCCCGGTGCCGTACCGACTGTGATCCACCGTACCCGGGCCTGATCCGCTGAAACGGCCACAGTGCCGCCGTGCGGTGTGCCCGTTCGCGGTGGTTTCGCCGCCGCGCGCATAGGCTGGTGTGCGGCACGCGTGAGGAGGCTGTTGTGGATCTGCAGGTGTCGGCCCGTCCCGGCCGGGGGTGCACGGTGGTGGAGGTGCAGGGTGACCTCGACATGGCCACCTCCCCGCGGTTGCGGGGCACCCTGCAGAAGCTCGTCGACGCCGGTGACCGACAGGTGGTGGTGGACCTGGCCGGGGTGGCGTTCATGGACTCCAGCGCACTGGGTGCGTTGGTGGTGATGTTCAAGTCGTCGCGCGAGGCCGGCGGACGGCTCAGCCTGGCCGGCGTGCGGCCCGCGGTGCGCCGCGTGCTGAACATCACCTCGGTGGATCGGGTGATCGACATCTACGACGACGTCCCGGCAGCCGAAGCGACATATCGCCCTTCGGCGGTGTGACCGGCAGGAGTCGGTCAGTCGGGCAGCGCCGCGCTGGCGCGTTCCGCATCGGCGCCGGCGTTGGCGAGCCGACCGCGCTCGTGCCCTCCGTACCAGTCGAGGATCAACAGCGTCGCGTCGTCGGCCAGGGTGGGTCCGGCCACCTCGAGCACGGCGTCGGCCAACGCCCGGGCGGCCTCGCGCGGGTGCAGGTCACGCAGCGTCGGCAACACCGCCGGAAGGTCCAGGCCGGCGGCGTTGCGTTCCAACATGCCGTCGGTGACCACGACCAGGCGATCGCCGGGCTGCAGCGTGACCTCCTCGTGCTGGTACTCGGCATCGGCGAACATGCCCAGCGGGAGGTTCCCCGGCAGCCGTACCGGCTGCGTCTTCCCGCCGCGCACCAGTAGCGGCGGCACGTGCCCGGCGTTGAGCAGCGCGCAGACCCCGGTGCGGAGGTCGAGGCGACCCAGGACCGCGGTGACGTAGCTGCCGCGCACCACGGCGTGTTCGGCCACCGCGGCGTTCGCGACGTCGGCCTGCTCGACCAGGCCGGCGGGGAGGCGGCGGGTGTTGCGCAGGCTCCCGACTCCCAGGGTGGCAGTCAGCGCGCTGGACACGCCGTGACCCATCGCGTCGGTGACGCTGAAGTGCAGGACGTCGCGGCCCAGGCTGTAGTCGAAGGTGTCGCCGCCGATGCTGGCAGCCGGCTCCAGCCACCCGGAGAGCGTGAACGCGCTCGCCTCACAGGTGAACGACCCCGGCAGCAGGCGACGTTGGATCTCCGCGGACAGCGTGAACGGGGTGGTGCGTTGACCCCACTCGAACAGGTCGGTGTGTCTCCGGTTGGCGATCACCACGAAGGCCAACGCGTGCGCCGTGCGGGCGATCTCCCCCAGCGCCTGCGCGGTCGGCTCGGTGGGTAGCGTCATCTCCAGCAGACCGATCGCCTCACCACGGTCGGTGACCGGCGCCAACACCGTCCAGCCGTGGGCCTGCTTGGTCACCTGCACCGTCTGGGTCCGCAACGCCTGCTCTGCGGGACCCTGATCGAACGGCTGCACGGTGGCGACCTCGTCACCGTGGCGGCGGGTGCCACCCGCATCGTCGAACGGCACGTGCGCCAACCGCACCAATGCCCGACCACTGAGATCGACGATCAGGAACGAGACGTCCGACGCGCCGAGCGCGGCACCGACCTCACGGGTGACCGCCTCGACCGCCTCGACCGGTGAGGCGTCCTCCGCCGCGTCCAACAGGCCGGCCAGCACACGCCCTTGACTGCTTTCCACCCCCGGGTCTATGGAACCACCCCGCCGACCAGCACCACGCGCGAAGGCGGGCACCGGGCGACGCCTCACAGGGTGATGACCACCTTGCCGCGCGCGTGTTCGTCGGCGAGGTAGCGGAACGCCTCGGCGGTCCGTCCGAGTGGAAAGGTGCGGTCGACGACCGGCGTGAGGCGGCCCGCGTCGACGAGCTGGGTGAGCGCCAGCAGGTCACTCTTGCGGCCGATCGACGAGAGTGGTCGCACCGGACGCTGCCGCATGAAGGGCGCGGTCAGCATCGTGATGAGGTTGCGTTCGAACCCACCCAGCAGCCGGCCACCCTTCTCCACGCCGACCAGGACGAGCGTTCCGGTCGGGGCGAGGAGCTGACGGAGCCGGTTCACCGGGCGGTCACCGATCAGGTCGATGATGACGTCGAAGCGGTGGGGGCTCCGGGTCACGTCCTCGCGGGTGTAGTCGACGACGTGCTCGGCGCCGAGCGACCGGATCAGGTCGACCTTGGTGGAGCTGCCGACGCCGGTCACCTCGGCGCCGTACGCCCTGGCTATCTGGACGGCGAAGGTGCCGACCCCGCCGGCGGCGCCGATGACGAGGACCCGCTGTCCGGGGCGGGGGCGGGTCCGGCCGTCGAGGGCCTGGAGGGCGGTCATGCCGGAGACCGGCATGGCGGCGGCCTGCGCGAACGTGAGCGCCGCCGGCTTCGGTACGAGGTTCTTCGCCGGGATCGAGGCGAATTCGGCATAGAGGCCGGTGCCCCAACCGAGCACCTCGTCACCGGGTGCGAACTCGGTGACGGCGCTGCCGACGGAAAGCACCTCACCGGCGCCCTCGGTCCCCGCGATGCGGTGCCTCGGGGCACGGGGTCCGACGATGCGGACCGCGTACGGCCGTCCCGCGAGCAGGATCCGGTCTCCCCGGTGGATGCCGGCGGCCCGGACCCGTATCAGGACGTGGCCCTTCCTGGGTTCGGGCCGCGCGACCTCACGCAGCGTCAGCGTGTCCGGTGTGCCGTAGCGGTCCTGGGTGATGGCCGTCATCGTGTCCGCCGCCGAGCCGGTCATTCGACGGTTCGCAGGATCTGCTCGATGGAGGCGGTGCGGGTCCGCAGCTCGGCGACGTCGGCGGCCACCCGCTGCTGAGCGTCCAGCGTGTTCTCGGCCAGTTTCTCGTAGCGGCCCACGAGCTGCCGTAGCTCCTCGTCACGCTGGGCGTCGATCCGGTTCTTGCGGAACTCCAGGACGGTGGCGGCGGTACCGCCGAGGATCAGGAAGGCGAACAGCAGCAGACCGAGTACGAGGACCGTCTCGGGCCAGGTCTGTGTCATGGGGAGCGCTCCTTCGGTGCCGGACCCGTCGCGGGTTCGGAGCTGGTGAGGGTCTGTGCGGCGGCGACGAGGGCCGACGCGGTCAGGTGCAGGTCGAACTCGGCGACCTCGTAGTACTTCATGGCCTTGCCGTCGTCGGACAGCTCGAGGCTGCCGATGATCAGGCCGGCGGCTTCCAGTCGTTGCAGGTGCATGTGCAGCAGGGGTCGGCTCACGCCGATCTCGCGGGCCAGGTGGCTCACGTAGTCGCGGCCACCGGCGAGCTTCGCCATGATCCGCAGCCGGAGCGGATTGGCCAGTGCGGCCAGCATCTCGACCAGCTCGTCGCCGGTCGGCTGGGCCACTGTCATCATCCGCCTCCATGTGTAAGAGAAACCTTACATGTGAAAAGCTAGCAGGGCGGGTGGGGCTTGACAAGCCTGGGACCTGTCAAGCCTGTGGATCCGGCAACCCGCGGTCGTCACCACGCAGAGGACACCTGGGGGTAGCTCGCGCGGGGGACGGGCCCCGCGCCACCGTCCCGCCCGGCACGGGCCGGTCGGCGGCGACGTCAGGCCGGCTGTGGATCGACGCCGGTGCGCCCCCGTCGGCTGGCGAGCATCTCGATCGCCGCGAACACGATCCCGAGGCCGGCCAGCAGCACCAGGTTCCACAGCACGGACAGCGGCGCGGTCAGGGGCGCGAGCACGGTGAGCAGCACCGCACCGCCGATCCTGGAGCCGCTGACCCGCCTCCACACCCGCCACCAGAACGCCTGGTTCGCCGCGATGTAGGCGACCGCACCGAGGTAGAGCGCGTAGTGACCCAGGGCGTGCGTGTGGGCGCCCAGGGGGCTGCCGTGCAGGATCAGGGTCTCGCGCAGGCCGAACGCGAACAGGATCAACCCGGCGACCATCGGCAGGTGCAGGTACGTGTAGGCGTCCCGGGCCAGGTGGACCCGCTCCTCGCCCCGGGCGGCCTGCAGGGCGTCGTGCGCGAGCCCGGCGTCGGTGTGGAAGTAGGACCACCAGATGGTGCAGATGGCGATCGAGGCGGCGACCAGGAGCAGGACCAGCAGCAGCGACGTCGCTTCCTGCGCGCCGGAGAACCCGAGGGCGATGATGGTCTCACCGAACGCGATCAGCATGATCAACGCGTAGCGGTCGGTCCAGTGCCGCACGGTGCGGATCCGCCACCTGCGCAGCCCGCTCCGGTAGCTCCCGAGGATCTCGGTCACCACCGCGACCAGCCACATCATCGTGATGATCAGGTCGATCGGTGGCGCGTCGCCGAAGGTCACCTCCACCACGATGCTGCCGGTCAGCAGCGCCAGCGCCACCGCACTGGGCCACGCCGACTGCCGGACCACGGCCGGCAGGTCCGGTTGGTCCCGCGCGGCATACCAGACCAACGCGGCCTGGACGATCCAACCGGCGAGGTACGCGGCCACCACGACGCTGGCACCGGGGAGTCCACCGGGAGTCGACTCGAAGGTGTGTGGCAGCGCGATGCCCAGAATCAGCGTCAACGCCATGACGCCGATCATCGCCAGACGCACCGGGACGGTCTCGTGCCGGATCGCGTTGGTCACCCAGGAGAAGCTCGCCCACGCCCACCACAGCAGTGCCAGCAGGATCAGCCCCTGCACCACCCCGAAGACCGAGTTCTCCCGCACCATGAGGACAGTGACCTGGATGAACGCGAACACGAAGACGAGGTCGACGAGGAGTTCCTTCGGGGTGGCTCCCGGGATCTTGGCGACTTCGGGGTCGACCCGCGCGTGTAGTTGCCGGTGGCGTCGCCGGAACACGGTGCGGTCGGCGACGACCATCGCCGTGACCCCGAGCAGGAGCAACGCGAGCGCACCCAGAGGTGGGGTACGGGCCGCCAGTGGCAACAGCGCCAGCAACGTTACGCTGCCCACCACCGGGCTGCGCCCGAGCATGCCGAGGGCGCGACGCTGAAAGGCGATCAGTCCGCCGAGATAGACGATGACGCCCCCGAACAACAGAACGGCGCTCGCGGCGTGCCAGGGATGGTCGGCGGTGCCGGTGGCGGAGGAGACGGCGTGCTTCAGGCCGAGCGCGAGCACGATGAGTCCGCAGATCATCGGCAGGTGCAGGCCGCTGTAGGCGTCCCGGGCGATCCGGGACTGCTCGGCGCGGGGGAGAGCCTGCATCGCGTGTTCCGCGACGACCTTCGCGACGTCGAAGTAGGTCCACCAGAGCACGGAGATCACGGCGATGCTGAGTGCGGCTCCGGCCAGAAGCTGCCAGGTGACGGGCTCGTCGCCGCCCAGACCCTGGCTGACCCCGACCGAGATGACCGTCTCGCCGAGTGCGACGAGGATGATCAGGCCATGCCGCTCGGCGAGGTGTCTGCTGGACACCACCTGCGCGTTGCCGCTGCTGACCACCCGCAGCGCACTGAAGTTGATCACGATGACCAGGGCGAACAACACGGTCCGCAGGTGCCGGTCGTCGATCGGCAGGTCGAGCCGGGGCGGCAGCCAGATCGCGCAGGCCAGGATCACCCCGGCCGGCAGGTAGGTCAGCCAGGACGCGATCACCGGACGTCGCCCGGCCGGGCCCTGCGACCAGTGCAGATAACTGAGCACCGCCAGCACGGAATAGATGATCAACAGGTAGCCGGACGCGACGAGCAGCGGTTCGAAGACGCCGCCGGACTCGGCGGTGAAGGTGCCCGGAATGGCGACGCCCATGATCAGCAGCGTCGTGGCGATGCCGAAGACGACCAGGGGCAACAGGCCCTTGTCCAGGTACACGACGTTGCCGAGCCAGGCGCAGGAGTTCCAGCAGTGCCACAGCATCAGCACCACGATGGTGCCCTCGGCGACCCCCAACCATTCGAGGTGGCTGGCCATCAGGTTGGTGACCCGCAGGAACGCGAACACGAAGAACAGGTCGATGAAGAGTTCCATCCAGCTCACCTCGCCGGTGGACCCCTCGGTGCGAAGGACGAGGAACCGACGCCGGAGCGCGGCCGGTGTCGAGCCCCCGTCCCTCATGCCCCTACTGTGCCGATCGGGCCGGGGCGCGGCGGCCACAACGGGGAATTCACGCGCCGCCGACGGCACCGTCCGAGCGCTGGCCACCGCCGCTCGACCCGCGGTGCCGGAGCCGGGACGGCAGGTGGGCGGATCAGCCGGTCGGCTGGCACACCTTTCCGGTGAAGGCGGGGTCGGGTTGCTGGAAGCGGGACCAGGCGGGATTCGCGGCGATCGGCAGCGGAGGCGCCTGCCAGGCCGCACCGAGACGCTGCAGCAGGGGGTACTCGTCGCGTTCGTGCCGGATCGGTTCGCCGGAGAGGAAGGCGAGCAGCCGGTCAGCGACCAGGCTTCGGTTGAGGAGGCCACCGTGCACGCCCGGCATCTCGAAGACGGGGATGCGGCTGTACTCGCCCGGTGGCGCCTCGGCGGCGGTGGTGGTGGGGATGAAGGCCACCATCCGGATCCCGGGTACGGGGCACATGAGTTGGTTGCGATAGAACGGCGCGTCGTCGACCAGGGACCGGATGAACGGTTCGTCGGGACCGGTGTGCGGGCCACCGACCAGACGCATCGCGCCGAACACCAGCCGCAGTTGCCACCCGGTGGCCACGCCGAAACCCCGGTTCTCGTGCGGCGGCGGGTAGTAGGCGCGTCCCGCGTTGATCAGGGGGCTGAACATGGCCAGGGTGTCAACGGCGGGATGCGCCCCCTGCTGCAGGTAGCTGCGGGCGACCATGGCGCCCTCGCTCTCGCCGATGAGGGCGATCGGTCGTCCGGTGCGCTGGTGCAGCCGTCGCACCTGCTCGTCGAGCAGTCGGACACTGTCGGCCACCGAGATCGCGGTGTCGCGCGATCCGTAGGGCAGGGGAGCGCCGTGCGAGCTCAGCCCTCGGTAGGAGAAGCGTTCGACCCGCTCGTCGGGAGGCTGCTCGCCCCCGTAGGACGAGCCGTAACCGGCCAGGACGATGACCGCCTGCGGCACGTCGGGTGGCAGCGGGTGGTCCAGGACCACCGCCTCGGCCCGCAGGTCCTTGCCCGGTACGGCGTCGACCAGCACCGGGATGAGCATCGGCACCGCGAGGGCCAGCACCACCGCGACGGGGGTCGCCGGCACCCACGCCCACCGCGTCGACGGATTGATCAGCGCGGTACGGATGATCCGGTTCCACAACAGCCCGTTGACCACCCCTGCCACGGTGGCCACCGGCACCGTCCACCATCCCGGCAGACTCCAACACAACGCGCCGGCCATGGTCAGCACCACGAAGTTCAGCAGTGACCAGCCCACCAGCGAGATCGACGGCAGCCCCCGCCACCACGGCGCCAGCACCGCAGCCCGTTGCAGGAACGGCGCCAGCAGGAACATCGGCACCACCGAGGCCAGCAACACCCAGGACAGCGCCACCACCGACGCGGCCACCGAGATCAGCGCCCACGGCGCGACGAAGACCGCCACCAGCGCGGCGAGCCCGAGATTGCGTCGCAGCAGCCACCGCACCGGCGGTCGTGGCACCTCGCCCGGCCACGCCAACACCACCAGCAGCGTGTGGAACAGACCCCGAGCCACCACCAGCATGCCGAGCCAGAGCGCGAACGAGGGCCAGGAGTCGTGGTAGACGTACAGCCATCGCAGGTCGTGGTAGGTGTCGTACGGCCACACCGCCGCCGTCTGCGGCGCCAGACCCTGCGCCGCGACGAATCCCAGTGAGACCACGACGGCGGCCTCGATGGTCGGGGACACCGAGGTGAGCAGCAGCAGCGCAGCCAGTCTGCGGTCCGCCGCCAGCACCCCGCCTCCTCACCGTCGCCCCGTCCTGCACCGACGGGGTGGATCGCCGTCGCCGCCGGTGCCGAGGTCTTCATGATGCGCTGGCTGGTCGTCGCGAGCGGCGCAAACGGCGTAGCCGGGCCGTCTGTCCGTGGCCCACCAGATCGACGTGCTCACCGTGCTGCGCCGCTGTTCGTACCCGCCGACACGCGTGACCCGGCCGCCGGCTGACCTTTACCACCCGCCTCTGCGTCGGACGCGCGGCCGGGCCGGGCCGCGTCGCACGCTCAGTTCGCCGCGTCGCCGAGGGCGACGCAGACGTTCTCCTGCCGGCCGACGGCGAGTGCCAGTCCACGGGTGCCGGTCGCGTCGATCGAGATGACGTGCAGGCCGTCGAGGATGTAGTAGCCACGCGGGTGGAGATCGCCCGGCCGGAACCCGAACCCGGCCGGCCCGACGATGGTGTAACGCAGCCAGCCGCCGTCCGGCCGGTACTCCAGCAGCCCGGAGCCACCCGCGTCCCGGCGTACGGCCTGCCCGGTGTCGGTGTTGACGAAGTCCACGGTCAGCGGTCCCGCGAACTCCTCATGTTTGACGGTGCCGTCGGGATACCGGGCGAGCACCCGGACCCGGATGTCCTGCGAGACGACGCGGACGCCGAGCGGGAACGAGCAGTAACGGCCGGCCGGGCCGGTCCATTCCTGCTGGACGTAGGGGCGCCAGGGCTCGGGGTGGGGGCCGCGTCCGGCCTGACGATCCGATGCCGTCGACGGTGTGCCGGTGCCCCGAGCGGCCACCGGGCCGGCGGGAGCGAGCAGCAGGGCCGTGGCCGTGAGGGCGGCGAGCACTGTCCTTGCCAGGTGCATGTCATCCACCTAACCAGTTCTCAAGTATTAACCGGTGTTGATGAGATTAATGGTTAGGTGGGCGGAGTCAAGGCACACTGTCGGGATGCACTGGGTGAACGTCGAGGGCTATCCGATGCCCATCCCGATCGGCGGGCATCCCGCCCTCGAACTCTGCAACACCTGGGCCGGCTGGGCCGCTCCACCCAGCCCGGAACGCGAATGGCTGCGCGACTTCGACCGCCTCGCGGTATGGACCGGGCACGTCAGGCTCCTCACCCCGACCAGCGTCGCCCGACTCCGCGAGCAGGGCCGCCGCGACCCCACCGCCGCCCACGAGGTGCTCGCGGCGACTCGCCAGCTGCGTACCGCGCTGCACGACGTCCTGCTCGACCCGCACGACACCGACGCGTTCCGGCACGTCGCCGAAGAGGCACGACGCGCCGCCGCCGCCGCGACCCTGGAGACCGACCGCACCGGGCTCGCCCACTGGTCACTCCCCGACGACCTCGGCCTGCGACTCCCGCTCCTGGCCGGTGCCCGCGCCGCCGCCGACCTGCTCACCACCCCCGCCCGCACCGAGGTACGCGCCTGCCCCGCCGACGACTGCGGATGGCTCTTCCTCGACCCCCGGGGCCGACGCCGCTGGTGCAGCATGGCCACCTGCGGCAACCGCGCCAAGGTCCGGGCCTGGGCCGCCCGCCGACAACCGGGCCGACCACCGTTCTGACCTGCAGTTCGGCGAATGCCCTCGCCGAACTGCCTGCCCCGTCGATCATCGGTGCGGCACGACCGGGCAACACGACGCCACCGGACCGACCAGCCGCTGCTCATCGGCCACGCGCCGTCGGCATATGCTCATCGAGAAGGAACCGCACTACGAATTCCGTGACAGCCACAGATGCCGATGGGCGGTGCCCCGGCGGGCTGCCTCTCTGCGGCTTGTCGATGTGACTGACTCCGTACGCCATTGATCGAGGCGTTCGTTCATCAGGCCTACGAATCGCTGTCCGATTGGCGACAGTACATCGGTGGCCAACAAATCTGCCGTCGCCCGCGCCGTGGCAGTGTGCCATCTGACGAACTCCACCTCGGCCTCCGCGCGGGCTGCGCCGTCGGGCTCGGCGCGCAGTTCCCGGCGCCAGAAGCCGGCTACGCCGAGATGAGCGTACGCGCCGTGCAGCAGCGCGCCAGCCGGGCGCGGGTCGGGCCGCCACGGTGCGTAGAAGCGGTCGTTCACCCCCGGGCGGACCAGCGGGAACATGTCCATCACCACGGACAACTTGGCGTGCTGCACCTCGTGCGCCAAGGTCGTCGCGACTGACCGCGAGTCCTCGGGCAGGGACATCACCAGCAGCCCGAAGCCGTGGCGGAGTGTCGCGCTCGAGTGGCCGGGCCCGGTCCGGGCCTCGGGCACCAGTATCGACATGGTCGCGGCGACCTCGTCAGCCACCTCTCCGTGACGCCGTGCGAGGAGTCCCCAGCCAGCGCTCATCCGGGCACGCCACAACCGCAGCCGGGCCGGGTCACGGGTCAGGTCGCGATCCGATCGGGCGCCGACCAGGTAACCGTCGACGTCTGCCGTGACGATGCGCATGTCCAGCCGCCGCCCATCGGCGTCGAGACAGATTCGGGCTGTGGAGGTGACCGGGCGGGCCAACTGCTCGACGAGAGCGGCCAGGCCGCCGGGATCGGCGCTCGGTCGCTTCCCGGCCAGGTCCTGCATCGTGCGCAGGGCCCACAGTCCGGTGACCGGCGAGCAGATGACCCGCCGGGCCGTGGCCGGCGCGTGCTCGGCTAGCCGGCGCAGTTGGCGGTACGCGTACGTCGCAGTGGCCGCATCCGGATGATTCAGCCGTCGTGCCGAGGCCACCGTCGCGTGAACGAGAAGGAGGTTCTTGCTGTACTGCGCGCGACGCAGGACCTTGATCGCCTGGCTTCCGCCTCCGCCTCGGGCGAGCGCCCGGAATGCCGTTTCGGGCATCCGTAACGGATCGACTTTCACATTCCGCCGGACCATTAAGATCAACCTCAGTAAGAGCGGACACCGTCTCTTATCCTCGGTGCCGGACGGCCACCGCCGCATTCTTGTCTTGGGGGCTTGAATGGATCATGAGGGCGATCGTAGCCTCATCTCAGATCTTACCGATCTAGACGGCGTCAACCTACGTCGGGTTGACAACATAGACGAGTCACTTCTGCTGGCCGGACTACGCCGGATTCTGCAGGAAGCGGGTGAACTGACCGAGCAGTACCAGGCGTTTGACAACTTCACCGACACACAGGGGGTGCCCGGCCAGGCGCGCAGCGACGACGCTGTGAGGTAGGGCCGCAGAGTCCTGTGCAGTCGATCCGCGGAGATCACATGATCGTCAAGGACCCGCTTATTGTGCCCTCTGTTCCCGCACCATTGACGGTCTCCTTCCTGGCCCCGGCGAGCAATACCGGACGGACCAGCGTCGTGGCCAACCTGGCCTGGTTGTTCGCGCGGCACGGGCGAGACACCCTGGTGCTGGATCTGAGCGCTGAGGGCGCGCCGGTGCACGACTATCTGTACCCGCTTCTGTCCGAAGAGGTCCGTGCCGATCAGGTCCTCGCCGCCGGTGCTGCCGACCTGCTGGACACCGCATCACCTGACGGTGCGGTCGCCCGACGATACGCTGCGGGCCCGGGGCGGCTCGACGTCATCCGAACGGATGCATTCGACGTCGGGACGGCCGCGGCACTGCGTGGTGCGTTGCGCGACACCGCGTACGCCAACGTGTTGGTGGACGCCTCAACTGGTAGTTCACCGCGGACGCTAGCAGCGATCGCTGCCTTCTCGGACCGCGTTGCGGTGTGCGTCAATCCACAGAGCGGCAACGTGCGCGAGGGCGCCCGACTGGCCGCCGATCTGGCCGTCCAGCGGGTGGGAACCCTTCCGATGGTGGTGGTCGCCAGTCAGTTCGGCGGCGACCCGGAGCAGGAAGAGCGCAGCCGCGGCGAGATCTACCGGGAGTTCGCGTCGCTTCATGTCGACGGCTCAGTGCCACTCCTCACGCTGCCACCGCAGCCGTACTTCGACTACCTTGCGCTGTTGAAAGAACCGGCTGGGTCGGACGTCCGAAAGGCGTACGCCCGGTTGGCCTCAGCGTTGGTCCCGGACGATCCAGTCCCGCCCATCGACGTGCCGTCCAGCCTGAGCAACCGCTATGTGACCGCGATGGACCACAAAGCCGGCTCCATGCACCGGGACCACACCGGGGGCTCTATCCGCATTTTCTACCATCCGACGGATCAGCTCCGAATGGAGTGGTTGACCCGGCAGTTGGTGAACAACGGCATCGACGTCGACCTGGTGTCGGCGACGGCGACGGCGACGGCGACGGCGACCCGGCCCGGCGACGGCCCATCGATCGTGCTGGCATCTCCCGCGTGCGATGTGGCATCACCCGCCCCGGCCGGCGAACTCGTGGTGGTCGCGCTGCCAGGCTCGGTCCTGCCTGTGGGTGGGCCGTCGTATGCAGTGGTGGACCTCACCGACGAACCCACCCCGACGTCCGCAGCCGGCCGGCTGTTCGGCGCGCTCTGCATGACCGGCCTGGCCGCCGAACTCACCGGTGGGTCGCGCCGCCTGTTCGCCGCACCGAACCACATCAACGGCCTGCCGGCGCGCGACGTGCCGTTCGTCGGTCGCGACGAGGAGATCGACCAACTGCGCGAGACCTTCACCCGCGCCGGGCACCAGATGGTCGTGGTGCGGGCGGTGAGTGGGATGGGCAAGACCGCGCTGATTCGCGAGTACTACGAGCGTTTCGGCGCCGACTACGACACGGTGTGGTGGATCCCGTCGCACGACCTGCGGGCGGTCCGACGATCGCTGGCGGAGTTGGGCGACGATCTGGCGGTCCGCCCGCGCGGCGACGTCGTGGCGGCGACGATAGAGGTGCTTGGCCGCGACACTCCACCGGATGACGCGTCGCCGCCGGGCCGCTGGCTGCTCGTCTTCGACGGCGTCGGTGATCTCGCCGAGCTCGACGGCCTGGTGCCGACGGGTGGCAACGGCCATGTGTTGATCACCACGCAGAACCCGGCCGAGCCGGCGACCGGCAGCGTCCTCCCGCTCGGTCCGCTTGCGCACAAGGATGTCGTCGAAGGGCTGATTCGTGTCGTCGGCGACGCGACCGTCGGCCAGGTGGTCCTCACCGAAAGTGACGCCGGAAGAGTGGCAGACGCCGTGCGGGCGGTACCGATCGGTGTCCGACTGGCACACACATACCTGGTGCAGGTGCTGACCGGCCGCGACCCCCGGCTAGCGCCGGGCAGCACTGTCGCCGAGCGCGAGGAACTGCTGGCGGCGGCGCTCGACGCGGTCTGTGCGGCGGCCACGTCTGCGCCTGGCTTCGGCAATCTGCTCGAGCGTGTCCTCGAGCTGTTACACCGGGACCCGTACGGCCGTCGGGCCCGTCACCTCGCCGAGATATGCGCTTTCCTGTCCCCCAGCGGGGTGGATCTGCGCCTGCTCCGTGCGCCGGCGGTACTGGCCCGGTTATGGTCCGAGACCGACAGCGAGATCACCGGCGACGACATCGACCGGACGATCTGGACGGGCGCGGCGGTCGGGCTGTTCTCGGTACGCTGGCTGGAATTCGAGCCGCTGCGCACGGTGCCCGCGCTGCAGCGGATGCTGCTCGACCGGATGTCCCCGGACGAACAGGCGGAACGACGCAGTCAGGTGCGACAAGCCCTCGCCGGGGTGGCGAACGCGCTGCCGTGGGATGCCGACATCCGGATGCGTACGCCGGAGGCGAAGTGGACCTCGTCCATCTACGCTGAACTGCAACGCCACGTCGCTGCGTGCGGGGCCTTGGAGGACGACGACCCGGCCGTGCGGGAGTGGATGGTCCGGCAGTTCCGCTACCTGGTGCGCACCGCCGACCAGGACCACCTGCGCCACGCCCGGCCGCTCCTTGCCGCCTCGTTCGATCGATGGCACCAGGCGTACCCCGAGGACCTGCTGACCCTGCGGCTCGCCAACGAGCTGACCAACGCGCTTCGCGCCCTGGGCCTCTACCGCGAGGCATTGAAGCTCGACATGCAGATGCTGCGCGAGTTCAGCGGCCTGCTCGGTCGTGATCACTTCCGCATCCTGGTGGTGCACCGCGGCATCGCCGCCAACCAGCGCGCGCTTGGCCAGTTCGACCGGGCCCTGGCGATCAGCCAGATGGCCGAGGGGCTCTTCGCCGACACGCATGGTCCCGAACACCCCGAGACGTTGACTGCCCGCCACAACCTGGCGGTGTCCCAGTCCCTCGCCGGGCAGATGCGGCGCGCGCTGGATACCGAGCGCGCAGTGCTCAGTGGGCGGCGGCGACTGCTCGGCGACACCGGCCGGCAGACGCTCTGGTCCGAGATGGAGATCGGCATCTACACCCGCGAACTAGGCGACTTCATCCAGGCGGCGACGACACTGCTCATGGTCGACCGGCGTATGCAGGCGGCCAAGTTGCCACGCCAGCACACGCTGCGCCTGCGGGCCCGTCGGCACTGGGCGATCGCCAGCCGGCTCAGTCGGGCCGGTACCGACTGGCGTGGTGCCCTCGATCAGGTTCTTCGGGCGTACGAGGATCTCTTCGGGCCGGACCACCCGCAGAGCTGGGCCACCCGGCTGAGCCTGGCGGCGGAGAAGAGCGACGACGGTGACCAGGATCGGGCTGCCGAACTTGCCCACAGCGTCGTGGCGTACTGCGACGTGAATCTGGGCAGCCACCCGTTCACTGCCGGGGCTCGGACCAATCTGGCCGTGTACCTGCTCCGTGCCGGCAGCGACGCGGACGCGGTGAGACAGGCGCAACAAGGGCATGAGGAACTGCTCGATCTGCTCGGTGAGCCACATCCGTGGACGATCGGTGCACTCCTGGGCCGCGTGCTGGTCGAGGCGCAGCAGCACCGTCACGCGGTCGCAAAGGATCTGGCCGACGAGGCCTACGACCTCGCGACGCAGTACCTGGCTGGCGTTCCCCGGCACCCGTGTGTGTCGATCGCCGAGGAGTGGCGACGTCGGCTGAGGGCGGACGAGATGGTCGACCCGCTGCTTGACTGGCCGTCGGGGTGTCCCCGATACCTGGAGATCACCATCCCGGAAACATGACCAATCGGCCGAAGCGCATCAGTGGCAATCGATGAAAGAGTCGCCCTGGTGCTCACTGTCAAGGCCACCGGCAAAGGAGGACCGCATGAGCACCCACGAGGTGCGGGAGCAAGCCTCGGGCGTCAATGGTGATCGCACCATCGAGCGCGTAGCGGTCCATGTCGGAAACTCCATGCGTACCATCCGCGAGACGTTCCGGGCCTACCTGGCGAGAGTGCCCCAGTTGCACCACCTGTCGCACTACACCCAGACCGACTGGGACTTCTCGATCGGCGCGCCGAGCCGCACTGATCATGCCGTGATGGGAAGCAACCTGGTGGCCGCGCTGACCCGCCTGAACGATCTGCTTACGCCGGTCGGCACCGGCGCTCTGATCCGCGTGGTAACACACTGCGACGGCGGTGCCGTCCTATGCAACACGATCATGCAGGGCGAGCGGGCGGTCGGCGTCGCCCTTGACCCCTCGAGCCGTCATTCGCTGAGGGACGAGCCGACCCGGCAGGCCGACATGGCCGTGGCCGAGTTGGTGACCGAGTTGCGAGCCGGCTTCGGTCAGCGGAGCCAAGATCCTGGCGGCTTCCAGAACGCCGAGCTCGACAACTCTTTGCGATGGGTGCCGCCGGAGATCCACGGCGACCTGGACGCCCGGATCCGGGCCGTCCTGGATCCGTTGGATCTGCAGTACGTCGCGGTGCTGCACGAGGGCCGCCTGATCGTGGTCAACGACGTCTTCGACGAGGGCGCCACGGAGGTGTTCTTCCGCGCCGGCCACACACCCGCCGGACGGCGCGACTTCTACGCCCGCTTCCTGCCGACCCTCCAACAGCACTCCCTCGACATCGGCGGGATCGTCAACGCGACGATCGGCCGGAACATGCGCCGCCTCGTGCTCGACGTCCAACGTGGTGCTATCTGCGCCTACCGCGTGGATCCGCGGACAACGCTGGTCGGCATCACGTTGAACCAGGATCAGGTCGCCCTCACCGACATCAAGACCGAGTGGCTCAGCCGCACACCCCACCCGGACGCCGGGTGATGAGAAACCCTTCGGTCCACGACTTCGGCCGGCTCGGTGCCTTCATCGCAGTGGTGACGACCGGCGCTCTGATCACGATGTGGCTCGGTCTCGACGGTCTGGCCCAGTCCGAGCCGTACGCGGTGGTGGCAACCGTCCTGCTCGCGGTCGGGCTGTTCTCGAGCAGCGCCGGAATCAGCCTGGATGAGGCGCGTGCCGATGTTCGGACCGTCGTTCTGGCCGTCACCGTCGGCGTGCTGGCTAAGGCCGCGATCATTACCGGGATCATGTGGATCTTCTTCCGCCGACCCGAGATGATGATCCTCGGCGTGGTTGTCGCGCAGATCGACCCGCTGTCGGTCGCCGCCATCCGGGAGCGGTCGAGGCTGTCTCCGCGCGCGCAGACCATTCTCGCCGCGTGGTCCTCGTTCGACGATCCGATCACCGCACTGATGACTGTCTACCTGGCGGTGTGGCTGGTCGGAGGCACCTCGTCCGGCCCGCTCGCACTGGCAGCCGGCACGGGGTCGGCGCTCGTCCAGGTATTGCTGAACCTCGGCCTTGCACTGATCGCCTATGGCCTGTGGAAAGTGACCGGCGGCACCCGTCCGGCCACTCGCCTGCGCCTGCAACTCGCCGTTCAGCGTGTGCTGCTGGTCGGCGTCGCGGTAGCGGCGGTGAGCCGGATGCTGATGCTGGGCCTGGCGCTCGCCGGCCTGTTCTTCCGCCCCCGCATCGACGGATTTCTGTCCTGGGCCACGCGGATCGCCTTCTGGCTCGCCGCCTTGGCGGTCGGCATCGGCCTCACCGAGGGCGTCAGTCTGTGGGCGGGCGTCGTGCTTGGCGTTGCCGCGTTCGGGTCGCAGTGCCTCGTCGGGTACGCGTTGACGGCGCGGCTGCCCTGGGAGGACCGCGTCGCTCTGGCACTCGGACACCAGAACGGCATCACCGCGATCATCCTTGCCCTGCTGCTCGAGCCGATGGTCCCCGGCACGCTTTCGGTGGTGGGGCCGGCGATTGTCGTCGTGAACCTGCTGCACGCGGTCACGAACACCATCTGGGCTCGCATCCCTCGGCCGCCCGCGCCGCCGGTGATCCCGCAATCGGGAGTGCCGTCAGCCGACCGGCCGGTCGAAGCGTCGGCCTAGCGTCACGCGGATCCTGTTTCCCAGGCCCTCCAGGCCCTCCGGAACGGTGCGGCGCCTCCGGCCGAGCCGGGCGACCGCAACCGGCTCGGTGAGCCAGACCAGTTGCTCCACTGCCAGGCCCGGAACGGTCTCGCAGATCGTGTCGAAGCGCCGGCACGCGATCTCCAGCCTCTCCCACAGTTGAACGTCCGGCTCTCGGCTGATCGCCTGCTCGTACCACGTGGCAACCGCACGGCGGAACGCGCCGAGTAGCCGCTCCAGCAGGAAGCCGGCACCGGCAGCCTGTAGCACCTCGGCCGCGTCCAGCCGATCCATCCGCGGCCCCTCGGCCGCGGCTGGGCCCTCGACCCGCAGGGCCTCGGCGAACAACGTGTCCACCTCGGCGAGCCGGAACAGCGCGGCATCCGCATCGTCGAACATGGCCTTGATGTCGTCGGGTAACGACGCGGCTGCCGGCGATGTCTGCGACGGACCGGCCTGTAGCGCGCGCAACAACTCCACGATCTCGGCGAACTGGCGGTCCGTGTGCGCCCGGAAGCCCTCTACCCGCGTCGAGGTCTGGCCCAACAGCCGGTAGATGTTCGACTGCTGACGGACGACCCGGTCAAGGTCGGACAGCCACGGGCGGGCGTCGGTGTCGGCGGGGCGCGCCGGCAGCAGCCGGTCGACCGCTGACTTGAACGCCGCGGAGAACTCATCGCCGAACTCGGACAGCTCGACCTGCAGCGGGCGGCTGCCGACCGAGTTGGTCAGACCGGCCGTGAGCTCGGCTGACAGCAGGCCGGTCACCACCAGGATGACCGCCACGTCCCCCGGCTCGCGGCGCAGGACCTGGACCCGTTCCCCGATACGAGAAGCAATGTCCTCGCTCAGCACGAAGTCGATAATCATGATTGCGCAGTGCGCATCCTCGCGGACCTCGGCGTAGTAGTCGACCGCGACGCCGGGCTGGCCGATGCGGCGATCAATGGCGTACGGCCAGCCGGACGCGCTCAGCACACTCTCGATCTCGCGGTGAACGGTTGCCGTCACGCTCACGTCGTACTCGCCGCGTACGGCCTCGCGCACCATCGCGGGTGTGACGTCGACGCCCTTCGCCACCGCGTCCCGGTAAAGTCGGTAGCCCATTCTGACCACCGTCCGTGCCACGCCGCCGACCAGCGCCACAAGATAGTCGACCGTGGTCTGGGTGAACGGCGCGAGCGCCGCCGCGCCCGCCGCGTCCGGCCGGTTGCGGGTGATGACGGCGCTCACGTCCTCGGCCGTGAACGGTCGCATCCGCACTGGTTCGCCGATGCGCTGCTTCACGCCCGCTTTGAACGACTCCACCGACTCCGGCACGCCGGCCAGCAGGAGGAATCCACCAGCCCGTCCGAAGATCTCGAGAAACTGCTGGAACGAGGCGATCACGTCCGCGCTGGGACGGTCGCGGCGCAGCAGGATCTGTTCGATCTCGTCGATGACGAGCAGGAACGGGATGCCGACGTGTCCGTAGAGGAGCGTGAACACGCCCATCGCCTGCAGCGCCAGTTGCTCGGTGTCGATGGTCTGCTCGACGCCCCGCTCGCGCAACAGCGGGTCGGGCGCGTGACCGAGCAGCCACTCGCGGACGGACGCTTCGAACTCGGGTCGCAGGAGCAGGGTCAGTGCGATGCTGAACTCAGTCTGCGAGGTCACCTTCTGCAGCAAGCCCTGCAGTGATTGCAGAAAGTCGCTCTGCGCGAGTCCGTACCGTTTCACCACCGCGACCGGGTCGAGCGCACCAGCATCCAGGTCATTGGCGATACGCTCGGTCAACTCGGAACCGCGCAGCGAGTCGGCGACGATGGCCGCGTAGACCTTGCGGACCAGATCCAGTACCTCGGTGCCGGACTGTTTCAGCAATTGATCCGCGAAGTCCTGGTACAGCTCGACGAATGTCTGATTGCGGGCCAGCAGGTACATCGTGCGAACGTTGCGGTCGGCGGTCTCCCGGGCCTGGTTCAGCACGTGCTGTGCCAGATAGGTCTTGCCCATACCGTGTTCGCCGGTCACCGCGAGGACCCGTCCGCTCCGGGTGCCGCGTCCGGAGAGATAGGTGGCGACGGCGCGAGCGGCCTCCTCGATCGCGGGGGTGGTGATCGTAAAGCCCGCCGGGTCATACATAGACCCCAGGGGAACGGGCACGAAGGGATTGGCGCCTGGGTCAGGGTTGCGCCCGCTCGAACTCATCGCTCATCGATTACCTTTCACTATTCGCGGCCCAACTGATAGTAGACCTCCAACACATCCAACCAGGTGATCCTTTCTGGCAGGCTGGACGAACTGCGCAGACCTTCGTACATCAGGTAGAGAAAGTTTTGGAACTCCCGGATGGACTGCCTGCGCGAGGAGATCATTTTTTCGGCGACTGCCGGCTCAAGTACGGGGTGCGTATTCGTGAGATCGTTGAGCCTGAACCTGTTCTCGACGAAGGCCGCGCCGTGGCCCCTGCTCAGCGGGCCGACCTCGAGCAAGATTGGGCGACGGTGGCTCGCTCCCTCGACCTGCGGCCTGACCGCGCCCTCGGCGAACTTCCCACCGAGTTCGGCGAAGAAGACCAGATTGGGTTGACTGAGTTGGGCGTACTGAACGATCTCCTCGATCCGTTCGGTCCGGGGCAGCCGGACCAGGACGATCACTTTCTCCTTCACCATGTACTGCAGGCGTGAATAGATCCAGACCGGCTCTCCGGCCAGCCGCTCGCGGTCGCGCTCCTCGAAGTTCGCGATGCCGCGTCGGTGAAGCGCGTACGCCACCGACTCGGCGACCTGGGCCAGCCGGGCGTCCATCTGGTCGGTCACCGTGGCCTCGCTGCGGGTGTCGATCTCCACAGCCTGATGTTCCGCCGCCTCGACCTTGGCCTTGGCTCTCCATGCGCACTTGTTGATCAGAGAGGACTTGCCGCCGCCGTCCATGCCCATCGCCACGACCAACTGACCTCTTCTCGTCAGCTCGTCGGGCCTCGGAAGAGTCCGTTCGAACTGCAGGAAAGCCTCCTCAGTGTTGTCGATGGCGACGTACTGGTCCAAGACCTGCGCGGAGTCCCCGCTCAGCGGGTCGAGCGCGTCCCACGGGTCCGACCGGTCCGGAAGCGAGAACGGGTTCTTGTTCATGGCAGGCTGCTCAGCTCCCCATGCCGTGCTTGGATCCGGCGGTGTGCGGCGTGCGCGTCCCACTCTCGTACTCGGTCGCGACCTCTTCTGCCTCGGCGACGAGGGCCCCGACTCTGGTCAGAATGAGTTCGGCAAGGCTGTTGTCGATCTTTCCTGCCCGGCCCACCACGTCTCCGCGTAGTTCCGTCTCCAGGCGGGTCCGAAGCCCCTGCGGACGGCCCCGGTCGCCCGCTGCGGCGGTCACCGGAGCGAGTGCGGCGGCCAGTTCGAGACGGCGCTCGTGCATCGTCGCCAGGAGTTCGTCGCCGGGTGCGGAACTGTTCGCCCGCAACTGCAGGTATGCCTCGGCGGCCTGGCTGAATCGCGTGGCTGCGGCGCGGACGGCGTCGGTACGGGACCGGCGGAGGGCTTCCGCGTCCCTGCGAACGGACGTCAGATAGCTCAACCACGAGGTGAGTCCCACCGGAACGAGCGCCGTCACCAGGGCGAGCACGAAGGTGAGCACCGTACTGCCACCGCCCGCCGTTGCTGTGGGCGCGCCCGAGGCGGTCGCGGAGAAGGCAGCACACGCCACCCGGAAATCGTCGGCGGTCGCACCGTCCACACGCCACTCTCGCAGCGGAATCGTCCTTGTGCCGATTTGCACCTGATCCGGGGCGTTCTCGACCGGCTCGCCGAGCTTGAGGTTTGCGACAGCTTGCAGGAAGTCAGCGCGACGCTCGGGTGCCAGACAATAGACTGCCTGCGCGTTTGCCTGCGCGGCCGCATTCCCGTTGTCAAGGAGGAGAACGGTGAGAAGTGCGGCGACGGCCACTACGCCGGAGAACGCGCCGATCCACAGTCGAGACCGCCGGACGTGCCCGATTGCTCCCACGGCCGGTAACTCTAGTCACGATCAATGATCAATAATAGGTGGTGGACGGCCCGGATAGACGACTGTCGGGGCCGTCCCACGCCTTACCGCCGAACGGTTTCCCTCGCGCGATTGATCGCGCTTCTCGATACTCCGCGAGGGGCGGTAGGAGAGGCTTTCACCCGGGTCGCGAGGTCTGACGGTAGGGGTGTGCCTCAGTCGCTCGGCATGCCCCGGTCGCGGGGCGGGATCCGATCCTCGTAGGCCCCGGGCGGCCCGGAGTGACGCCTGCCGTCGAGGTACGGCAGGCCGTTGGCGGTGCAGCCGTGCAACCCCAGTGTCTGCTGCTGCATCACCGGAGCCGGTCGGCCACGTCCCGGGCACAGTTCGTGGCCCATGCCGAGGCGGTGACCGACCTCGTGGTTGACCACGTACTGGCGGTAGCGGTCGATGTCCTTGCCGAAGCCGGGTGCTCCTTTGACCCACCGGGCGACGTTGAGGACGACCCGATCACCGTTGCGGCAGGAGGTGTAGCCGTCCGGCGTGTCCTGGCACAGCACGTCCCGGGTGACCGGGGTTGCCAGGTAGATGGTGAAGTCGGGCCGGCGGCCGGGGCCGACCCGGCGCAGTTGCCACTGTCCGCCGGCGGTCCAGCCCTGCGGGTGGGCGAGGGCCTCGGTGACCTGGTCGGCGAACTCAACAAGCGGAATGCCCCGGATGCCGCGCTCCATCGCGACCTGGTAGCGCAGTAACTGCCCGGCGCCCCGCCGCCCCGAGCCCGGCTCGCCGGGCGCGATGTCCCACGTGTTGTCGCCCGTCGCCGGATAGCCGACCGGCGGCGGAGGCGGTTGCGCGAGGGGAACGGCGGTCACCGTCGGTGCGGCGGTCACCGTCGGTCCGGGGGGTTCGGCGGCCCGCGCGTCCGCGTCGGCGGTCGGGGCGCATCCGGCCAGCAGCACGGCGATCAGCGGTACGACCAACGGCGGAAACGCATCCCGGGCGGTCCGCACCCCGGTGTCGAACGAGCTCATGGTCCTCCGTCCATGGGGCCTGCCGCTGGTCGTGGCAGGTGGTAGAAGGACGGCCGACGATTCCGGAAAGTTGATCCGTTGGCGGCTCAACCTTTTCGCGGTGCTGCCCGTCAGAGACGTCGTGAGGCAGCATGGCCAGGGGTGACGCGGAGTTCGTCGAGTTCGTCCGGGCGGCATCGGGACGGCTGGCACACGCCGCGTACCTGATGACCGGCGACCATCACCAGGCCGAGGACGCCGCGCAGGCCGCTCTGGTCCGGACGTACGCCTCCTGGTCGAGAGTCAGACGCGACGACCCCTACGCCTACACCCGACGGGTGATGACCAACTACATCGTGGACGGTTGGCGGCGTCCGATCCGGGAGCATCCCACCGACGAGGTGCCGCACCGGCATCGGGATGACGTCGCGGACGAGGTCGCCGCCAGACGGACGTTGCAGCACGCTCTCGGCACGCTCACTGCTCGTGAACGGGCGATCGTGGTGTTGCGCTACTTCTTCGACCTGCCGGAACTGCAGGTGGCCCGCGAGCTGGAGGTCTCGGTGGGCACGGTGAAGAGCACGAGTTCCCGTGCGCTGGAGAAGCTGCGTCAGACCCTTGTCGAGTTTCCGGACACGCGGGGAGGGGATCGATGACCGAGGCAGACCGCCTCCGTGCGGCGATGCAGGCGACGGAACAGGCCGAGTGGAGCCGGTTCGACGTCGAGACCATCATGCGCGACGGCCGTCGGCTGCGCCGTCGCCGCTGGGCGGTCCAGGGTGGCACCATCGTGCTCGCGATCGTGCTGGTCGTCGGCGTCGCGGTCGCGTGGGACCGACCTCGCCCCCCGGAACCGGCCGCGCCACCGGACCCGGCACCCACCGCGACCGCCACCGCATCGACTGAGCAGACACCCACCGGCGTCGCGACACCCCCACCGGTGATCGGCGACGTCGTGCGGACCGGCATCTGGTATGGCGACGAGGAGCGGGTGTTCTACGTCGTCCCGGTCAGCGTGCCCCGCGCGCCCGGGGTGACGATCGGGTTGGCCGCCGGACGGCGTACCCCCACCCAGCAATTGACCTTGGACTTCCTGGTCAACGACGTCGAGGGTGCCGACCGCCGGCCCGGTTTCCACCAGATCGGGTACGAGCCGTCGGGTGAGGTGCTGCCGGACGACCCAGTGCCCACCTTCGGATACTTCGTCGGGCCCGCCGCAGGGATCGTCGGCACGGTCGGCGGCCAGACGGTCACGGCGCGGTTGGCTCGTTGGAGTGCGGACACCGATGTGGTGATCTTCTGGTTCCCTCCGCAGGCACTCCGGCCGGGGCAGCGCTTGGACGGCATCCGCGCCTGGGATGCGCGGAACCGGGAGCTCTGAGCACGTTCACGCCGACGCCCTCATCTGTCCGCTTGCGTTGTAGTGTCGACCAAATGGTCCGTAGCGGAGTCGAGGGTGGGTGCGCCGGTGACTGAGGGGCGGCAGACGCGAAACGCGGAGCGCACTCGGCGTGCCGTGCTCGATGCGGCCACCCCGATGATCCTGGAGAGAGGCGACGGCATCACCCTGGCCCAGGTCGCCACCGCCGCCGGGGTGTCGAAGAGCGGCTTGATCCACCACTTCGGCAGCCGGGAGCAGCTCGTGATGGCCGTGGTGGAGGATGCGTACGAACGCTTCCAGGAGGCGGTCCTCAGCCATCTCGACCTGTCGGAGAACTACCCCGGCAAGATGCTCCGCGCCTACGTTCGCGCCCTCTGCGCGGGAAGCACCGACGTCGTGGCGGCGCGCGACGTCGCGTCGGTGCCGATCTGGAGCGGCCTGTACGCGGTCCCCGGGATTGCCGCTGTGGTGCGGGAGCGCAGTGAGTGGTGGAGCGAGCAGCTCGCCGCCGACGGGCTGAGTGCCGAGCGCGTCCAGCTCGTGCGTCGCGCCGCCGAGGGGGTCGCCATCGCGGTCCTGCACGGGGAGGAGGACGAGGCGAGCATCGCGACCGCGCGCCGGCTCCTGCTCGACCTCGCTACGGACGGCACCTTCCCCGCGCCCATCTGACCTCTCCTGCGGCCTTTGGGGCCTGCTGTGCCGTTCGGCACAGCAGGCCCTTTTGCGTGCCGGGGTCCTGGTAGGGCCCGTCCGAAGGAGTGTGGCGGCACGCTCGTCCGCCACAACAAACCGCCTGTGTTGTCTAACCGACCATCTGGACGGTAGCTTGGCGACGTCGCCGCCCCGCCGACTGCCGACAGGAGTCTCGATGAATGACGCCCCTCCCAAGGCCACCGCCAGAACCTGGATCGGTCTCGCCGTCCTCGTCCTGCCCCTGCTGCTGATCACGATCGACGGCACCGTCCTGATCCTGGGCCTACCGGCGATCTCCGCTGAGCTGAGCCCCACCGGCATCGAGCAGCTGTGGATGATCGACATCTACTCGCTCGTTCTCGCCGGCCTGCTCGTGGCGATGAGCACCGTGGGCGACCGCTTCGGTCGACGACGTAACCTGCTCATCGGCGCAGTCGTCTTCGCGATCGCCTCCGTGGCCGGCGCGCTGGCCACCTCGCCGTGGATGCTGATCGGCGCCCGGGCCCTCCTGGGCGTCGGCGGAGCGATCATGATGCCCTCGACGCTGTCCCTGGTGCGCAACATGTTCCTCGACCGGCAGCAGCGCCGCTACGCGATGGCCGTGTGGGGCGCGATGGCGTCGGTGGGCGCGGCGGTCGGGCCGATCCTCGGTGGCTGGGTCATCGAGGCATTCAGCTGGCAGGCCGCGTTCCTGATGAACATCCCCGTGATGCTGCTTCTCGTGATCGTCGGTCCGCTGCTGCTGCCCGAGAGCCGCAACCCCGAGCTGCACCGGATCGACCTGCTCAGTGTCGTGCTCTCCCTGGTGGGCATGATCGGTGTGGTCTACGCCCTCAAGACCCTGGCCGGTGGCAAGGACACCGGTCTCGCGGTGACGGCCCTCGTCGTCGGCCTGATCGCGGTCGCCCACTTCGTCCGCAGGCAACTCACCCTGCCGACGCCGCTCATGGAGGTCCGGCTGTTCACGGTGCGGCACTTCCGGGGCGCCGTGATCGGAGACCTGCTGTCGATTTTCGCGATGGTCGGCGCGCTGGTCGCCCTCATCCAGCACCTCCAACTCGTGCTCGGCCTCAACCCGCTCCAGGCCTCCGTCTGGCTCATACCTCAGGCGGTTCTCGCCGGCACCGCCGGATTCGTCGCGGCGACCCTGGTCAAGCGCGTCCTGCCCGCGTACGTCATCGCGGCCGGCCTCCTGGTCGCCGCCGCAGGCTTCGGGTTGACTACGTTCCTGGCGCCGACATCGAGCCCGGCCCTGGTCGCGACCGCCCTCGCGCTGGTCTCGCTCGGCGCGGGCATCGGCCTGACCCTGAGCAACGACATCATCATGAGCTCCGTCAAGCCCGAACGAGCCGGTCAGGCCGCCGCGACCTCGGAGACCGCCTACGAGATCGGCACGACGCTGGGCACCGCCGTCCTGGGCGGGATGCTCGTCGCCTGGTACACCAGGGCCTTCACCGCCGGAACCGAGACGCTGCACCTGCCGGAGTCCCTGGCCGAACGGGCATCCTCGACGATGGCCGAGGCCCTGCTGGTCGCCGACGAGGTCGACAGCGGCACCGGAGCCTCGATCCTCGGTGTCGCGACGACCGCGTTCACCGACGCGATCACCGTCACCGGCGCGATCGGCGCAGGGATCATGGTCCTCGCCGCGATCTGGTCCCTCGTCACACTTCGAGGTGCGGCCGCCAACGCGGACCTCGCCGCGGAGCACGAGCACTGACCCGTGCCGCCCACCACCAACTCATCGATGTGCGTCGACACTCGGCGGGCTGACTGCCACACTGGATGCGCCTCTGACCACGGTCGGCGTACCCACCACCTCACCTGGTCCCCGAACCGTCCGGCAGCCCCGCCGGACGTGCCCGCTCCCCGGCGGGCATCGCATCCTCCCCGTGAAGGAGCGCCATGAAACGGTCCCTCCGGGCCGCCCTGGCGGTGGTCGTCCTCGCCGCCCCGCTGGCCCTGACCGCCCCCGCGCAGGCGGCCACCACCCTCACCATGCGCGGCGCCGACGTCTCGTCCCTGCAACGCAGCCTCGACCTCGGGGCGCGCTACCACAACGCCTCCGGCGCCCAGGCCGACCCCTACGACATCCTCGCCGCCAAAGGCGTCAACTACCTGCGGCTACGCGTCTGGAACAACCCGATCAGCGGCTACAACAACAAGGCGAAGGTGCTCCAGCAGGCCAGGACGATCAAGGCGAAGGGCTTCAAACTCCTGATCGACTTTCACTACTCGGACACCTGGGCCGACCCGGGCAAGCAGTATCCGCCCGCGGCCTGGGCCACCCACTCCCTGAGCCAGTTGCAGAACGATGTCTACACCTACACCCACGACGTGTGCAGCGCCCTGAAGGCACAGGGCACCACCCCGGACGCGGTGCAGATCGGCAACGAGATCAACGTGGGCATGCTGTGGCCGACCGGTCGGGTCGTCAACGACGACTTCGCCCCGCTGGCCAGCCTGCTCAAGCAGGGCCACCGCGCCACCAAGGCGTGCAACGGCGGCACCCAGGTGTGGATCCACACCGCCAACGCCGACAGCCTCGCCAACGCCCGCTGGTTCTACGACGGCATCCGGTCCCAGGGCGTCACCTGGGACGTCACCGCACTGTCCTACTACTGCATGTGGCACGGTTCGCTGGCGAACCTGTACAACGTGATCGCCGACGTGAAGTCCCGCTACGGCAAGCCGGTGGTGCTCGCCGAGACCGCGTACCAGTTCACCACGGCGAACGCCGACCACCAGGGGAACGCGATCCCCGGCACCGTGCTGTGCGACAACATCCCGGCCACCTGGGCCGGGCAGGCACAACAGTTCAGCTGGGTCCAGAACACCGTGCGCAACGCCGGCGGCGTCGGCGTCTTCTACTGGGAGCCGACCTGGTACGCGATCCGGGGCAACGGCTGGGACCCGGCGGACATCAACGGCAGCGGCAACGGCTGGGACAACATGGCCGTCTTCGACTGGAGCGGACGCGTCAACCCGCACGTGGTCTGGACCCCGTGACCCGCCACCCCTGGTCCGGCGGTTGAGCCGACCGCAGTCTGTCCACTCCCGACGATCGGCCGATGGAACATCCGCGAGCACCCGATGTGTGCGAAGATGCGCCGACCGATTTCCACCGATGACGGGGTGCAGGCGTGCGGGTCGTACTGGCGGAGGACCTTGCCCTGCTGCGGGACGGTCTCCACCGGTTGCTGACGGCCTCCGGCTTCGACGTCGTCGCCGCCGTGAACAACGGGCCCGATCTGAGAACGGCACTGATCGAGCAACGGCCCGACGTCGCCGTCGTCGATGTCCGGATGCCACCGCACCACACCGACGACGGGTTGCGGGCGGCCATCGAGGCCCGTGCGGTGGTGCCTCGGCTGCCGGTGCTCGTGCTCTCGCAGTTCGTCGAGCCGCTCTACGCGCGTGAGCTTCTCGTTGACGGCGCGGGCGCGGTCGGCTATCTGCTCAAGGACCGGGTACTCGACGTCGCTCAGTTCATCGAGTCCGTCCGGCGGGTGGCCGCGGGCGGCACCGTGATGGATCCGGAGGTCATCGCCGAGCTACTCGCCGGCCGGGCACGGGGACGGTCCCTCGAGTCGTTGAGCCCACGGGAGCGGGACGTTCTCGCGCTGATGGCCGAAGGCCGGTCCAACGGTGCCATCGCCGCCCGGATGTTCGTCTCCGAGAAGGCAGTGGTCAAGCACGTCAGTAGCATCTTCACCAAACTGGGGTTGTACCTCTCGACCAGCGACAACCGACGGGTGCTCGCCGTGCTCGCCTATCTCGACAGCTGACGGAGCGGCACACGGACCACCCGGAGCGCCGGCCCGGGGTGGTCGACGTGCGGGCCGGACCCGGAGCTACCGCTCGGCGCCGCCCACCGGGCTGTCGAGGCCCGTCGGCGTCGAGAGCTCGGCATCGGCTTCGCCGGGCAGCGGATCCGCGACGACGGACGCGCCGGCGGTGGGCAGCGCGATCGTCAGTATCGTCCCACCGGTGGCCGGTCCGCCGATCTCCAGCGTGCCGTCGAACGCGGCCAGGCGCTGCCGTACGCCCTCCAGACCGCCCCCCGGCACGAACACCGCGCCGCCCCGGCCGTCGTCACCGACCTCCAGGAGCAGCCGGTCGTGCTTCCGGCGGCCATGTACCCATGCCCGGCGTGCGCCGCTGTGCTTCACCGTGTTGGCCAGCGCCTCGGAGATCGTGAAGTAGGCAGCCGCCTCGACCGAGTCGCTGAGCCGGCCCGCATGGTCGATGTCGACGTCGATCTGCAGGGGCATCCGGATCGCCAGGGACTCCACGGCACCGACCAGGCCCCGGTCGCTGAGCACCGGCGGCCGGATGCCCTTGATCAGCGCGCGGAGCTCCGCGATCGCCTGCGCGTTGTGCGTCCGGGCCTCGGCCAGCAGCGGTCGTACGGTCGGATCGTCGCCGATCAGGTTCTCCACCATGCCGAGGCTCATGCCGAGTGCGACCAGATGTGCCTGCGTGCCGTCGTGCAGGTCGCGTTCGATCCGCCGCAGTTCCTGCGCCTGGGCGTCGACGGTCTGGGTGCGGGTCGTGGTGAGCTGGTCGACGCGCTCGGCGAGCAGGGCCCGTGGGCCGGGGCGCAACATGACGGCTGTCAGTTCGCCGTACCAGCGCATGATCACCGGGGTGATCAGCCAGCAGAACCACAGATAGAAGATCCCCCACGGGATGCCGTTGGCGGCGGCACTGCGAGTGTCGTGGATCGTCGTGCCGAACGGAAAGTCGAGACTCGCACCGGCGGGCAGCGTGCTCCACACCAGCGGTAGGAGCAGACCGAGCACGCCGGCGAGGAAGGCCGCGACCGGCACCGTCAACAACGCCACCCCGGCGGTCGTGTCCACGAACAGCCAGCGGGTGTCGCGCCAGGTCGCTGGATCGCGTAACACCGTGCTGAATCGGGCCCACCACCCGGCGGAGGGCAGCGGACGGTACTGCCGCCCGACGGTGATTCCCAGCTCCCGATGCACGAGGAGGCGCCGGCTGTCGGCCATCGCCCGAGCGGCGAGGACCGCACCGGTGAACAGCGGCAGAGTGACCCACAGCGCGGCGAGCGTCAGGGTGGTCAGCACCCAGGCCAGCACCAGCACCTCGGCGAACGCCAGTCCGATCAGGACGCACGCCCAGCCCAGCAACCGCCGACGGGCAGCGAACGAATACACCGGATGAGTCGTCATGGGGTTGATTATTCGTCCGTCCCGGCGCGGGCGAAGTGGACTTGAGTACACCTTCGAACGGGGCGTGCCCTACCCGCACGGTCGACGCCGCGTCCGGTACCGACCGTGCCGGAGGGTGGGACTGGTCAACGGAACGCGGCGGTACCGGTGAGCGCCTGACCGATGACCAGTTGGTGCACCTCCGACGTGCCCTCGTAGGTGAGCACCGACTCCAGGTTGTTGGCGTGCCGCAGCACCGGATACTCCAGGCTGATCCCGTTCGCGCCGAGCACCGTCCGGGACTCGCGGGCGATCCGGATCGCCTCGCGGACGTTGTTGAGCTTGCCGGCGCTGATCTGGTGCGGTTGCAGCAACCCCTGCGTCTTGAGCGTGGCAAGGTGCAGTGCCAGCAGCATCGCCTTGCCCAGTTCCACGCCCATGTCGGCGAGCTTGAGCTGCGTGGCCTGGAAGGCCGCGAGCTTGCGGTCGAAGATCTCCCGCTCCCGGGCGTACGCGATCGCGGTGTCCAGACAGTCGCGGGCCGCGCCGACGGCACCGAAGACGATGCCGAACCGGGCCTCGTTGAGGCAGGAGAGCGGCGCGGACAGCCCCGCCGCGTCCGGCAGCATCGCGTCGGCGGGCAGCCGGACGTCGTCCAGGATCAGCTCGCTGGTGACCGAGGCGCGCAGCGAGAGCTTGCGGGTGATCTCCGGTGCGGTGAAGCCGGGTGTACCGGCCGGCACGAGGAAGCCCCGGATGCCGTCGTCGGTGCGGGCCCAGACCACGGCTACGTCGGCCACCGAACCGTTGGTGATCCACATCTTCGTGCCGGCGAGGACCCAGTCACCGCCGTCGCGCCGGGCGTGGGTTCGCATGCCTGCGGGGTTGGAGCCGAAGTCGGGCTCGGTCAGCCCGAAGCAACCGATCGCCTCGCCGGTCGCCATCGCCGGGAGCCAGCGTTGCTTCTGCTCCTCGCCGCCGTAGCGATGGATCGCGTACATCGCCAGCGAGCCCTGCACCGAGACGAGGCTGCGGAGGCCGGAGTCGCCGGCCTCGAGTTCGAGGCAGGCCAGGCCGTACGCGGTGGCGGTCGCCCCCGCGCAGCCGTAGCCCTCCAGGTGCATCCCGAGCAGTCCGAGACCTCCGAGAGTCCGGGCGATCTCGCGGACCGGTAGCGCCCCGGCTTCGTACCAGTCGGCGAGGTGCGGGCGCAGCTCGCGGTCGACGAACCGGCGCGTGGTGTCGCGGATCGCGACGGCCTCGTCGTCCAGTCCCCGGTGTAGGTCGAGCAGATCCACTGCGGATTCGAGCAACGGCATGGGCCTTTCGTACGCCATGTTGCACAGGCGGGTCAAGAGTTTGCCGACAGCGCTGTGACCTGCTGTTTTATCAGAGAATCTTTAACGGTCAGTGTCTTGACTTGTACGAAAGCCGATGCCTATGGTGTCGCCCAACGGGACAGATGGCCGTTCAGCGGGACAGGAGCGATCATGGTTCGTGGTGACGAGACGCTCGACTCGGTGGACCGGGTCGCGGCAGTGCTACGGGCCTGCGCCGCCCATCAGGGCGGCAAGAGCGTCCGCGACCTGGCCGCCGATCTCACCCTCAGCAAGAGCGCGGTGCACCGGCTGCTGGTCTCCCTCGAACACGTCGGTTTCCTGCACTACGACTCGCCGTCCGGCCGCTACTCCATCGGCGAGGGGATCCTCGAACTCGCCGCCACCTATCCGCGACGCAGTGACCTGGTCGGCGAATCCCGTCCGATGCTCAGCGACCTCTGGTCCGAGGTCGGTGAGACGGTCTGCCTGCACATGGCAGTCGGCTGGCAACGCATGACGATCTTCCAGTACGAGTCGCCGCACGACCTCCGGTTCGCCACCTCGATCGGGGAGCTGTATCCGCTCTACGCCGGTGCGGCCGGACGCGCGCTGCTCTCCCTGTTCCCCGACGGCGAGATCGAGCAGTACCTGGACGACGTCGACCTCAAGCCCGTCACCGGGCGCACCATCGTCGGCAAGGACGACCTGCTCGACGGCATCGCCCGTACCCGCACCGACGGGTACGCGTTCAGCCACGGTGAGCGGGTGACCGGCGCGATCGGCATCGCGGCACCGATCGCGGTGCCCGGCCGCCCGCCCTTGTGCGTCTCGGTCTACGGCCCGGCCGAACGCATCCGCGCCGCGCAGACCTCCGCTCTGGCCAAGGCCGTCGTCCGGACCGCGCAGGCCTGCGCCGCAGCACTGGGCGGCGGCCGATGACGGCCCGCCCACTGGACGGGGTCCGCGTCCTCGACCTCACCATCTTCCTGTCTGGCCCACTGGCCACGATGTATCTCGCCGGGCTCGGCGCAGAGGTGGTGAAGATCGAGCGTCCCGGCGCCGGCGACCCGGCACGCGGCAATCCGCCGTACCTCGGCAGCGACGGGATCAGCTTCGGCCGCCCGGACGGCGACCAGATGTCACTGTCCATGCTCAAACGCGGTCGAGGCAAACGCAGCCTCGCGATCGACCTCAAGCAGGATCGCGGTCGGCAGACCTTCCTCGACCTCCTCGCGGTCTCCGACGTCGTGGTGGAGAACTTCCGTCCGGGCACGATGGCTGCCCTCGGGCTGGCGCCGGCAACCCTGTTGGCGGCCAACCCCCGCGCGGTGGTCTGCTCGATCTCCGGATTCGGTCAGACCGGCCCGAACGCGGCCCTGCCCGCGATGGACCTGGTCGCGCAGGCGCTGTCCGGGATGATGTCGCTGACCGGCAGAGCGGATGATCCGCCGTTACGCACCGGAATCGCCTCCGGCGACGTGATCGCCGGACTGACCGCCACCATCGCGATCCTCGCCGCGCTGCGGCACCGGGACCGCACCGGAGAGGGACAACTGCTCGACATCTCGATGCAGGACGCACTCCTGGCATCGGTGTTCGACGAAGCGCCCGACCTCTACACCCGACGCGGGATCCCGGTGCGCACCGGTAACCAACGCACCCGCCTCACCCCGTTCAACAGTTACCGGGCCGCCGACGGCTGGCTCGTCATCACCTGCGGCAACGACGGACACTGGCGGTCGCTGCTCACCGCGATGGGCCGCGCCGACCTGGTCACCTCCGGCTTCTTCGCCGCACAGGAACAACGGATGGCCGAGGCGGCGGAGGTCGACGCGTTCGTCGAGCAGTGGACATCCGCCCGCTCCCAACACACCGTGATCGAGACACTGCGGGAGCACGGCGTGCCGTGCGCACCGGTGCTCGAGGTCCTGCAGATCGTCGACGACGCCCATGTGCGTTTCCGTGGCGTGCTGCGGCCGGTCGAGCATCCGCTCGCCGGGCCCGTCGACGGGATCGCGGCGCCGGAGCTGCCGATGGCCTTCTCCGCCACCCCGGCCGGATTCGACCGGGCCGCACCGACGCTCGGACAGGACACCGACGTCGTCCTGTCCGGGCTGCTCGGCCTCGACACCGGCACCATCGCCGAACTCCGCGAGCAGGGGGTAGTGGGATGACATCCGAGGACGCGACCCTGGTGGTCTCCGCCGTCCGCACCCCGGTCGGCCGGTACGGCGGCAGCCTCCGCGACGTGCCGACGGTCGACCTCGGCGCGCTCGTGGTCGGGGCGGCCGCCGAACGGGCCGCGGTGGCCCCCGACGAGGTGGGCTCGGTGGTTCTCGGCACCTGCCTACCCGGCCCGCCGATGACCGCCGCCCGGGTCGCCGCCATGCTCGCCGGCCTTCCCGAATCGACACTGTCGCTGACCGTCGACCGGGCCTGCTGCTCGGCGATGACCGCCATCGGCGTCGCCGACGCCCAACTGCGGACCGGCCTCACCGACCTGATCGTGGCCGGCGGCATGGAGAACATGAGCGCGACGCCGCACCAGTTGCCCCGACGCTGGGGCAACCGCCCGGCCGACGTGGTGGCCGAGGATCCGTTGATCATCCGCAACCCGGTGCTCGGCGCCCCGGTGGCCCGGTACACCGGCGAGGTCGGCCTGGAGTTCGGATACGGTCGCGAAGCCCAGGACGAATGGGCGCTGACGAGCCAGCGACGGTGGGGTGCCGCCCACGAGGCCGGCCGCTTCGACGCGGAACTGCTGCCGGTGGCCCGGCCGGACGGCAGCGTCGTCGACCGGGACGAGCCGCCGCGCCCCGCCGTGACCCCCGAGCAGTTGGCCAAGCTCAAGACGGTCTACGGCAGCCCGACCGTCACCGCGGGCAACGCGCCCGGCCTCAACGACGGCGCCGCGGCCGTGCTGCTCGCGACACCACGGACGGCCGCCGAACGGGAACTGCGCCCGCTGGCGCGGATCCTCGGCTTCGCCTCGGTCTCCGGCAATCCGCGGTACGCCGCGGCACTGCCCGCCGATGCGATCGAGCTGGTGCTGAAGAACGCCGGAGCGACGCTCGCCGACGTCGACCTCCTGGAGGTCAACGAGGCGTTCGCGGCCACGGCGCTGGTCACCACCCACAAGTTGGGGGAGACCTACGGGATGGACGTGGCCGGGCTGCGTGCCCGGACCAACGTGGACGGGGGAGCGGTGGCGATCGGTCATCCGGTGGGCGCGTCCGGCGCCCGGATCGTGGTCCACCTCATTCATGAGATGCGGCGACGGGGCGGTGGCCTGGCCATCGCCTCGATCTGCGGCGGTGTCGGCCAGGCCGATGCGATCTACCTCGAGGTGTTCCCGCCGTCGAACAAGGAGAACGGCAATGGCTTTCCGCAATAGATTCCTCATTCCCCTCGTGATTCTCGGGCTCGTCGCGACCTCCGCGTGCGGCGACGACTCCTCCGCCGACGGCGATGACAACGGCCCGGTCCGGCTGGGCGCGCTGTTCCCGCTCACCGGCCCCAACGCGGTGCTGGGCACGGAGACCTTCCAGGGCGCCGAGATCGCCCGGCAGATGTTCAACGAGCGTGGCGGTCTCAACGGCCGTCAGATCGAGTTCGCCCAGGCGGATGCGCCCGACGCGAACGCCGCCACCAGCGAGGCGACCCGCCTGATCAACCAGCAGCGGGTGCCGATCATCATCGGCACCCAGTCGAGCGCGCTGAGCCTGCCCGCCACTCAGGTGGCCGAGCGGGCCGGCAAGATCTACTGGGAGACCGTCGCCACCTCCGACCAGATCACCAAACGCGGATTCAAGAACGTCTTCCAGTACAACGCCACCGGCACCGCGATCGGCACCATGCAGGCCAGCGCGGTCGCCGAGTTCCTGGCACCGGCGCTGAACACCACACCCGGCGCGCTGCGGGTCGCGGTGGTCGCCGAGGACAGCGCGTACGGCGCGACGATCGGAGCGGCCGCGCTCGCCAAGGCAGAGGAACTCGGCCTGAACGTGGTGGCCAACGAGAGCTACAACGCGGCACAGACCCGGGACTTCTCGTCGCTGGTGCTCAAGCTCAACCAGCAGCGGGTCGACGTGATGATCGGCGCCCTGCTGGTCGACGACACGGTGCTGTTCTTCCGGCAGGCCGCACAGACCGGTTTCGCCCCCAAGGCCGTCCTGGTCACCGGTGGCGTCTCCAACCCCGCCTTCCTCAACACCTTCAAGGAGAAGACCAACGGCATCCTGGTCGGCGACACCCCCGCGTCGGCCTCGCTGCCGGACTCCGCACTGACCCCGGACGCGGTGGCCGTCCGCGACGAATACCGCAAGCGCTACATCGAGGCGTACGGCGAGGAGAAGCTCTCCACCAACTCCGACCTCGGCTTCTCCGGCACCTGGGTACTGCTCAACGAGGTCCTGCCGAAGGCTGCCTCACTCTCCACCGACGACATCCGGGCCGCCGCGCAGAGCCTCGACCTTCCGCTCGGCTCGACCCTGCTGGGCTACGGCATCAAGTACTCGACCGACGAGGCGAACGCCGGCCTCAACACCCGGGCGCTGACCACTGTCACCCAGTGGCAGGACGGCAAGCTCGTGACGGTCTACCCCAAGGAGTTCACCACCGCCCAGCCCATCGACCTGCCACTGCCTGCCTGGGGCAACTGACTTTAGGAGACCCGAACCCATGATCACGTTGCCGAACGGCACCGACGCATTCATCGTCGACGTGCACGCCCACGTGGGTGAGAGCCAGCTGGTCGCCAAGACCTCCGACGTCCGATCCGGGGTGTTCGGACCCGACCTGGCGATCGAGTTCATGGACGAAGCCGGCGTCGACATGGCCTGCTTCTTCCCGACGTCCAACCCGATCTCGGACTACTCCAAGGCCAGCATGGTGCTGGCCGAGGCGGGCCGGCAGCACCCGGACCGGATCATCGCCTTCGGCCGGATCAACCCGAACTACGGCGTGGAACACAACATAGCCCTGATCAACGACCTGGCCGACGCCGGCGTCAAGGGACTGAAGTTCCACCCGCTGCTCGACGGCGCCTACCCCATCAACGACGCCCGGCTGGTCAAGCCACTGATGGACACGATCGCCGAGCGGGAACTCGCGGTCATCGCGCACTGCGGCGAGGTCTGGACCGCCACCCCGGCGCTGATGGCCGACCTGGCGATGGACTTCCCGACCATCAACTTCATCGTCGGCCACATGGGCCTCTACGGGTTCCACCACGAGGCGTTCGCGTTCGGCAAGCGGCTGGACAACCTCTACCTGGACACCACCGAGTTCTACCCGGCGTGGTGGATCTCCGAAGCGGTCCGAATCGTCGGCGCGCACAAGGTCCTGTGGGGATCGGACATCCCGTACCTCCCCTACGGCCAGGAACTCGACAAGATCACCAAATGGTCCGGTGTCGCCGAGGAGGACATGCCCGCGATCCTCGGCGGCAACCTGGCCCGCATCCTCGGCATCACCATCCCGTCCGAGTCCACACCCTCGCGGACGGCGGGATAGCCATGCCCCTGGCCCAGCTGGTCGTCTCCGGCGTACTGATCGGCGCCCTCTACTCGCTGATCGCCGTCGGCCTCAACCTGGTCTTCGGAGTACTGCGGGTGGTGAACTTCGCGCACGGTGAGCTCGTCATGCTCTCGATGTTCGCCGCCTACTTCCTGCACCAGTGGTGGAACATCGACCCGTTCCTGTCGGTGCTGATCACCGCTCCGGCCGGATTCCTGCTCGGTGCCCTGGTGTACGTGGTCGTCCTCCGTCCGATCATGGGCAAGGGCTTCTTCGTCCAGGTCTTCGCCACGCTGGGCCTGTCACTCCTGCTGCTCAACGGCATGCTCTACCTGGTCAGCGGCACCTATCGCACAGTGACGACCAGCTACACCGACAACACCGTCCGCATCTTCGGTACGGTCGTGTCCACGACCCGGCTGGCGGCGTTCGGGGTGGCGGTCGTCGTCGCGCTGGCGCTCTGGGCGTACCTGCACCACACGACGTGGGGCCGGGCCATCCGGGCGACCGCCCAGGACCCGGCCGCCGCGTCCACGCTCGGCATCAGCGTCGACCGCATCTACCTGCTCACCGTCGCGGTCAGCGCCGCCATCGCCGCCGTCGCGGGCAGCCTTTTGGTACCGATCATTCCGATCTATCCGGGGGTCGGCGAGCAACTCGTGCTCGTCGGATTCGTCGTGGTGGTGCTGGGCGGGCTCGGCTCGTTCGGCGGCGCGCTCGCCGGCGGTCTGCTGATCGGTGTCATCGAGACCGTCAGCGGCTACTTCATCGGCGAAGCCGTCAAACAGGCGTGCTACTTCATCGCCCTGATCATCGTCCTGCTCCTGCGTCCGGCCGGCCTCTTCGGCACCCGTGGCGCCGAAGAGTTCCGGGTGGCCTGATGCGACGAGCGATCCCCTACCTCGCCGCGGCCCTGGTCGCGATAGCCCTCCCACTGGCGCTGACCAACGAGCCGTACTGGCTGGACATGCTGGCACTGCTCGGATTCTGGGCGGCACTGGCCGGTTCGTGGAACCTGCTCGCCGGATACACCGGCCAGGTCTCGCTCGGTCACGCCGCGTTCAGCGGGATCGGGGCGTACTCGACCGCGCTGGCCGCCACCAAATTGACCAGCAACGCGCTCGTCGGCCTGCTCCTCGGCGTGGTCCTGGCCGCGGCCATCGCGGCCATCGTCGGACTGCTGACGCTGCGCCTGCGCGGACCGTACTTCTCCATCGCCACCATCGCCTTCGCCCAGGTCGCCTCGATCACCGCACTGAACTGGAAAGACGTCACCGGTGGGGCAGAGGGGATCTTCCTGCCGTTCGAACCCGGGCCCGCCAACCTCATGTTCGAATCACCCGCGACCTACGCCATCATCTTCCTGCTCTGCGCGGTCCTGATCGCCGCCGCGACCGCCTGGATGGCCCCCTCACGCACCGGCCTCTTCCTGCGCGCGATCCGCGACGACCCGGTCGCCGCCGCCTCGCTCGGCGTCCGGGTCACCGCGCTCAAACTCGCCGTCTTCGCGGTCTCGGCCGCCATCGCCGCCGCCATGGGCGCACTCAACGCCGCACGTATCGGCTACGTCGACCCGACCGGCACCATGACCCTGCAACTGTCCATCCAGGTCGCCCTCATCGCCGCGATCGGCGGCATGGGCAGCCCCGCCGGCCCGCTGATCGGCGCGATCGGCATCATCCCGCTGCAGTTCCTGCTGCGCGCCGAACTGGGCGGCCGGTTCGGCGCCCTCTACCTCGCCGTGTACGGCCTCCTGCTGGTCATCGTGCTGCGGTACGCCCCCGGCGGCGTGGTCGACCTGGCCACCCGCGCGTACCGACGGATCCGACCCGGTCCGACACCACCGGCCATGCCCCCACCACCGGCGACGGCCACCACCGCGCCCGAGGAGGTGCGCTCGTGACCGCCCTGCTCGAACTCCGCCACGTGGACAAACGCTTCGGTGGCGTACACGCCACCCGCGACGTCAGCTTCACCGTCGACGAGGGCGAGATCCTCGGCGTGATCGGTCCGAACGGCGCCGGCAAGTCCACCCTGTTCGAACTCGTCTCCGGCTTCGTCAACCCGGACTCCGGCGAGATCCTGCACGCCGGCCGACCGATCCACCGCCTGTCCCCGTCCGCGGTGTCCCGCCGGGGCGTGGTCCGAACCTTCCAGAAGCTGCGGCCCTTCCCCGACCTGACCTGCCTCGAGAACGTGATGATCGGCGCGCTGGTCGGCGAGCGGCGAACGTCCAGGGCCCGACAGACGGCCGACGCGGCACTGCACCGGGTCGGCCTGGAACACCGCCGCGACGTGCACGCCCGTGGGCTCTCCACCGGACAGCGCAAGCGACTGGAGGTGGCGCGCGCCCTGGCCACCGGCGCCCGGCTGCTGCTGCTCGACGAGGTCACCGGCGGGGTCGATCCCGGCGCCCGCCAACAACTCGTCGACCTGGTCCGTGGACTCAACGCCGAGGGGGTGAGCATCGTGCTGATCGAGCACGACATGCGGGTGATGGAGTCACTGGCCCACCGGGTGCTGGCCCTGCACCTCGGACGCGTACTCACCCTCGGCCCACCCGCCGACGTGATCGCCGACGAGCGCGTCCGCCAGGCATATCTGGGAGGGCAGGCATGACCACGCCCCTGCTGGAAGCCCGCGACATCACCTCCGGTTTCGGTGACTACCAGGTGCTCTGGGGTGTCGACCTCACCCTCGAGGAACACGGCATCACCGCCATTCTCGGCCCGAACGGCTCCGGAAAATCCACCATGATGGCCGCGCTGTCCGGGGTGCACCGCTCCTGGGGCGGCGAGGTCCTGCTCGCCGGCGAACCGGTGCAACACCTGCCCGCACACCAGCGGGTTCCGCTCGGCATCTGCCACGTGCTCGAACGCCGACGGCTCTTCGGCTATCTCTCGGTACGCGAGAACCTGCTCCTCGGCGCCACCCTCAAGCAGGCGCGCAAACACCGCGTGGCGTCCGAGGAGCACGCGTACTCGCTCTTCCCGATCCTGGCCGAACGCGGCAAGCAACTGGCGCACCAGCTCTCCGGTGGCGAACAACAGATGCTGGCGATCGCCCGGGGTCTGATGGCCCGACCCCGGGTCCTGTTGCTCGACGAACCGCTGCTCGGACTCTCACCGGCCCAGGTCGAGGTGGTCGCGGACGTGATCCGGCGACTGCGCGCCGAGGGCGTGACCATCCTGCTGATCGAGCAGAACGTCCAGTTGGCCCTCGGCGTCGCGGACCGCTGCGTCCTGTTGCGCGGCGGTCAGGCCGTGCTCGACGCACCCAGCGCGGACCTCACCGAGGACATCGTCATGTCGGTCTACGTCGGTGGCGACCCGGGCGAGGCCCTGCGCCGCAGCCGGGAAGGAGACACCCATGCCGGACAGCCCTGACCTCATCGACCTCTACCGGCGGATGGTGCTCATCCGCGTCTTCGAGGAGCGCGCGGTGGAGCTGCGCCGCGAGGGCCGCATCCACGGGACGGTGCACCCGTACATCGGACAGGAGGCGGTCGCCACGGGAGTGTGCGCGGCACTCGGCACCGACGACCGGATCGCCTCCACCCACCGCGGACACGGCCACCTGCTGGCCAAGGGCGGCGACCCGGACCGCACCATGGCCGAACTGTTCGGCCGGGTGGACGGCTACTGCCGAGGTCGCGGCGGATCCATGCACGTCGCCGACGTCGACCTCGGCATTCTCGGCGCGAACGGCATCGTCGCGGCCGGCGTCCCACTCATCCTCGGGTCCGCCTTCGCCGCCACCTACCTCGGCGAGCCACGGGTGTCGGTGGCGTTCTTCGGCGACGGCGCGACCGGGCAGGGCGCGTTGTGGGAGTCGCTGCACCTCTCGGCGACCTGGAAGCTCCCCACCGTCTGGGTGTGCGAGAACAACCAGTACGCCGTACACACCCCGGCCGCCGACGCGCTGCCCACCGAGCGGATCCACGAACTCGTCCCGCCCGCCACCATGCCGTCGGTGCGGGTCGACGGCAACGACGTGGAAGCCGTGCACGCCACGGCGGCCGAGGCGGTCGACCGGGCCCGGTCCGGCCACGGACCGACCTTCATCGAGGCGGTCACCTTCCGCACCACCTGGCACAGCTTCCGGTACGCCAACCAGCCCGACCGCCGCCCTCAGGAGCAGCGGGACGACTGGGCGACCCGAGACCCGATCGTCCTGCTCGGCAACCGGCTACGCGCCGACGGACACGACCTGACGGCCGTCGAGTCCGAGGTCCGGAACCGGATCGAAGCGGCAGTGTCCTTCGCCGACGCCAGCCCGTACCCCGACCCGTCCACCCTGACCGAGGACGTCTTCGCGGAGGTCACCCGATGAGTGCGGCCACCACCTACGACGAGGCCGTCGACCTCGCGGTCCGGCACGAGATGGAACGCGACCCTCGGATCTTCTTCCTCGCCACCGACCCACCGGACGGGCTGGCCGCGCACTTCGGCCCGCAGCGCGTGCGCCAGACACCGATCTCCGAGCCGTCGTTGACCGGCATGTGCGTCGGCGCCGCCATGTGCGGGCTCCGCCCGATCTTCCTGTGGCGCAACGTCACCTTCGGTTTCGGCGCGCTCGACCCGGTCTTCAACCAGGCGGCGAAGCTGCGCTTCATGCTCGGCGGGCAGGTGCGCATCCCCCTGGTGATCCGGGTCAGCTACGGCGCCGGCACCGGCCTGGCCGCACAGCACATGCAGTCGCCGTACGCCATGTTCGCCGCCATGCCGGGCCTCAAGGTGGTCGCGCCGTCCACCGGCGAGGACGCGTACGGCTTGATGCGCACCGCCCTGCTCGACGACAACCCGGTGGTGTTCTTCGAAGGCGTCCGGCTGTCCCCGCAGGCCGCCGTCGTCCCCGACACGCTCGGCGAACCCATCCCGTTCGGCGTCGCCCGCACCGCCCGGGCCGGCGACGACGTGACCATCGTGGCAATCGGCCATCAGGTGCACGAGGCGCTGGCCGCCGCCGCCGACCTCGCCGCCGCCGGAATCGACGCCGAGGTGATCGACCCCCGTACCCTCGCGCCGCTGGACACCGCGACGGTCACCGCCTCGGTGCGGCGCACCGGTCGACTCGTCGTGGTGGACGAGGCACCCGCCGCGTGTTCGATCGCATCCGAGATCGTCACGTCGGTCTGCGAGGACCCGGCGGCACTGTCGGCGCTGCGGACACCGCCACGACGGATCTGCGCGGCGCCGGTGCCGATCCCGTACACCAGACCGTTGGAGCAGGCAGCGGTCCCCTCCGCGCAGCGCATCGCCGACGCCGTCCGGGACCTGATGTGACGACCGTCGTCGTGGTGCACTCGGTGACCCGCCTCGAGGCGCCCGCCGCCGGGGTGATCGCGGTGACCGGCTCGCACGGCGGACTGTTCGCCGCCGTCACCGCAGCCCGGCACCGGGTGGCCGCAGCCGTGTTCAACGACGCCGGGCTCGGCCGGGACCGCGCCGGCGTGTCCGGCCTGGCCTGGCTGGACCGGTACGCCGTACCCGGGATCGCCGTCTCGCACCTGAGCGCGCCGATCGGGGACGGACAGGCGGTCCTGGACACCGGCGTGGTCTCCGTGGTCAACGAGACGGCCGCCGCCCACGGATGCCGGCCCGGACAGCCCGCCCGCGTCGCCGTGTCCATGGAGTTCGCCGCCCCGTCCGACCTGGACTTCGCCGACGACGTCGAGGAGGCCCGGCACACCCTCGCCCCCGGCGTGGTGGGTCTCGACTCCGTCTCCCTGGTCACCCCCGCCGACCGCGACCTGGTGGTGGTGACCGGGTCACACGGTGCACTGCTCGGCGGCGTACCGGCCTCCGCCGTGAAGGTGGACGTCCGCGCCGCCGTCTTCAACGACGCGGGCGGCGGACCGGACGGGCGTGGCACCACCCGGTTACCGGCGCTCGCCGCCCGCGGCATCCCGGCCGTCACGGTCGGCGCCGACACCGCCCGCATCGGTGACGCCCGCTCGACCTACGCCGACGGCATCGTCACCGTCGTCAACGAACCCGCCGCAGCCGCCGGGATACGGCCCGGCATGACCGTTCCACAAGTCGTCTCCCGCGTTCGCCGCCACACCCCGAAAGAGGCGTCATGACCAGCACGATGTCCGGGGGCGAAGCGCTCGCCCGGTCCTTCGCCGCGCACGAGTCCGGCGACATGTTCGGCATGGGCGGCTTCCAACTGCTGCCGTTCTATGCCGCCGTCCGCACGCTCGGCATGCGCCACCACCTGATCAACGACGAACGCACGGGCGCGTTCGCTGCCGACGCCTACGCCCGGATGACCGGCCGCCCGGGCGTGTGTGACGCCACCCTCGGCCCGGGCGCGACCAACCTCGTCACCGCACTGGCGGAGTCGACCAACGCGGGAGTACCGCTGATCGCCGTCACCGGGGACACCCACCGCGGATACAGCGGCCGGCACATGACTCAGGAGACCCAGCAGGTCGAGATCCTGCGCCCGGCGGCCAAGGCACTGCTGCGGGTGGAACAGCCCGAACGGATCCCGGAACTGGTCAGACGGGCCTACACGATCGCCACCTCCGGTAGACCCGGCGCGGTGGTCCTGGACGTGCCCGAGGACGTCTGCCACGCCCAGGTGACGATGCCCGAGGACGCCTTCTGGACCGACGCCGAGACGCACCGCGTACCGGCCCGACGCACCCGGCCCGACCAGCACACGCTGGACCGCGCGGTGGCGCTGCTGGCCACTGCCGAACGTCCCGTCCTGCTGGCCGGCGGCGGCATCCATCTCTCCGGTGCACATGAGGCGCTGGCTGCGTTCGTCCGCGCCTGGGGAGTCCCGGTGGCGCACACGATGAGCGGTAAGGGCTCGGTGTCCTGTCTCGACCCGCTGTCGATCGGTCTGTTCGGGCGCTACTCGCGCTACGCCAACGACCTGATCAAAACCGCCGACCTCGTCGTGGTGGCGGGGTGCAAGCTGGGCGAGATAGCCACCGAGCGGTACGACCTGCTGCCGCCGGCCACCCCGATGATCCACATCGACGTCCTCAGCGAGGACTTCGGACGAACCGCCCGACCCACCGTCGCGCTGTGGGGCGACGCGGCCAGCACCCTGACCGATCTCGCCGCTGCCTCCTCCGCCACCACCCGGACCGGCTACCTTGAGGAGATCGACGGGCGGCGCCGGACCTGGCAGGAGCGGACCCGGCCCAGACTGACCACTGACGAGCGTCCGATCAACGTCGCCCGCCTGGTGCACGAACTCAACGGCATGCTGCCCGCCGACGCCGTGCTGATCGCCGACGGCGGGTTCGCCGCCCACTGGACCGGGCTGCTCTACGACACCAAACAGGCCGGGCGCGGGTACGTGGCGGACCGCGGCCTCGCCTCGATCGGCTACGGCGTACCCGGTGCGCTCGGCGCGGCGCTGGCCGTGCCCGACCGCCCGGTGGTGGCGCTCTCCGGCGACGGCGGTCTCAACATGTCCCTCGGTGACCTCGAGACACTGCGTCGAGCGGACGTCAACGCCACCATCGTGGTGGTGAACAACGCGGCCTCCGGATACGTGAAGGCCCTGCAGCACGTGCTCTTCGACGGCGGCTACCAGTCCTCCGACCTGTCCGAGATCGACTACGGCGCGGTGGCGTCGGCACTCGGCTGCCACGGCGTCCGGATCGAGGACCCGGAGGCGTTGGCGCCGGCTCTCACCGAGGCGGTGACCACGCCCGGCCCGAGCGTCGTCGACGTGGTGGTGACCCGGGACCCGGCGAAGATGCTGCCGGGAGTCGACAAGCGGGCCGCCTCGAAGCGCGCCGACGACCGCATCGCCTGACGTCTCGTCGGCGTCCGCGCTGTCGCCTGGAGCATGTTGGCGAGGCTCCTCAGGTAGGCAGCGGGACCCGCACACCGGTCACTGTCGCCGTCGCCCCTGTCGGACACCGACCACCAGCAACCCGATCATCCCCAGCAGGACCACCACCACGACGGCGAGGCCCGGACCCCGGTCGACGGTGAACGTGCCGGTCCGCCCGCCTGTGGTCTCCGCCTGCGCGGCGGCACCGACGGTGGCGGCGGGGTCGATGACACCCCAGCCGTACCGGGGATCCGGCGCCCGTTCCTGACCCAGTTCGGCGCCGTAGACGACGCGGGCGACCACGGCGGCGGCGTCCAGGTCCGGGTGGGCGGAGCGGACCAGCGCGACCAGGCCGGCCACGAACGGCACGGCGAAGTCGGTGCCGCTGGCCTCGACCTCCCCGGTGCCGCCCAGCCCGACACTGGCCACCGCGACGCCGGGCGCGAGCACGTCCACGGCCCGTTTCGGGTACGGGTACGCCGGTTCGTCGTCCGTGCCGACCGCCCCGACGCGCAGCAGACCGTCGTACGGGCCGTCGCCGAGCGCGGAGCCGGCCGGCGGGGCGGCGACCACGAGCACCACGTCGGCGTCGGCCGCGAAGCCGAGCAGGGCGGCGCGGTGCGCCTCGGTCAGAGTCACCTCGGCCGGCACCATCACCACGTCGGCACCTGCGTCGATCGCCAGCCCGACGGCGTCTACCACGTCGTCGCCGGCAGCCTTCCCGTCACGCAACGGGATCCGGACCGGGAGGATCACGGCCCCGGGTGCCATCCCGGTGAAGTGACTTCCTGGGCGTGCCTGTGCCGCGACGATGCCGGCCAGGGCCGTGCCCCGCCCGAGGCAGTCGGTGTCGCCCCGGCCGTCGACGACGTTCACGTCGGCACCGGGGCGGACCCGCCCGGCGAGCGCCGGCACGGTGGCGTCGACGCCGGAGTCGACCACGGCCACGGTCACCCCGTTGCCGGTGCTCCGCTGCCAGGCGACGCTCGGCGCGAGCCGCAACTGCGCCCACGGCACCGCCATGTCGCTGGTGGTGGCCGCCGAACCGCAACCGTCGCCGGAGGAGCGGCCGTCCGCTCTCGGCGGCGGTGGCGTGGGCGGGGTCGGTACGCGGGTCGGCAGGAGTCCGTGCAGGACCCCGTCGCCGTACGCGTCCCAGGGCAGGACGAGCAACCAGCCGACCCGGAGCGCCGTCGGGTCGGTGAGCACGCCACCGTCCGGCTGGATCCGTCCCTCGTTCAGCGCGACGATCGACAGGTAGCGGTCGCCACTGCCCAGCAGCCGGGTCGAGATGTCCCACAGCGACTCCGGCGCGCCGCTGCCGGTGCCCCGCACGACGTAGTACTTGACGTGGGAACCGGCCGGATTCGGCACCGGTTCGGCCCGGGCCGGCACCGGGGCGCCGAGACACAGCAGGGCGGCGACCAACGGTGCGACGAACCGCCGTGGTGCTCCCAACGATCACACCTCCAGGTCACCCCAGCCGGCCCCGTCACGACTGCCCCGCCGTCTTGCAAGATACCCGGGTCCGTCGCGGCCGTTGACCGATCACCGCGCTCCCGCCACCGTGTGAACCAGACGGTGGCGGCGTGCGTAGTGGGTGCGGCAACCCGGGTGCAGCGGGCCGGTGGTCCGGAGTGGATTCCAGTCGGGAAGGGACGGTCGACGATGGGGCTTCGCGTCAGTCGACGCCGTACCGGTGGCCTGGCTGCCGTGGTGCTGGTGTCCGCCCTGTTGGCGCTCGCGACTGCCGGCCCGGCCCGCGCCGCCGCACCTGCGGACACGCCGACATCGGCGACCACGGGGTCCGCCACGACCCGCTACTACGTCGTCGGCGCGACCGATCAGGGCGCACCGGAGTTCCTGTACCAGATCGCGGCACGCACCCTCGGCGACGGCAACCGGTTCCGGGAGATCTTCGACCTCAATCGGGACCGTCTGCAGCCGGACGGTGCGCGGCTCACCGATCCGCTGGTGCTGCGCGAGGGCTGGCTGCTGGAGCTGCCGGCCGACGCCGACGGCCCCGGGGTGACGGTGGGACCACTGCCGGAGGTGACGGAGCCGGCCGGGTCCGTCGGCGAGGCGCCGGCCGCCGGACCGCCGCCGAACGCCCCCGACCCGGACGGCCTCGGCGGCTTCCTGTTCCGGTTGGCGGCGTTCGGCGTCATGGTGATGCTGCTCGCGATCGTGCTGTGGATGCTGCGACGCGGGCGGCCGGGAACGAGCCAGGCCGACACCGCTCCGATCGGGGAACCACCCGCACCACGGGTCCGACCGGAGCGCAGCCCGGTGCCCCGACCGCAGGCCACCGGGGCATCCGGTCCGCCGACGGCCGCCGTCGTCGTTCCGGCTGACACCGCAGCGCCGGTCACCGTCCCGGCATCCGCCCCCGACAGGAGAACCGCCGTCCCGCCACCGGTGCCCGCCTCCGTCGGCCTGACCACCGAAGTCGGGCCGAGCCCCGGGCGCACCATTCTCAGACCGGACTCGACGAGCGCCCCGGACCTCACTGACGGCCCGGACACCACCGACGCGCCGGACCGTCCGAGCGGCCCGGCTGTCACGTCGGGCGGCCCGGCCTCCACGGCACCCGGTCCGATCGTCGCGTCGAGCTCACGCGACGGGGGCGACCAGCGGCTCGCCTCGGGCCCGCCGGAATCCGCCGTGCGCCCCCGGCCCGAGAGCGGGACCAGTGGATACACCAAACTGCGCACCGACCTCGACGACGCCTCCACCGCACTGCGGGTCCAGCTCGTCGGTGCGGCCGGCCCCTCCGCCCCGCCCGCGTACGCCTGGTTGGCCGACGACGAGCAACTCACCGGTGCCCGGGTTCCGGTCCGGCTGGGCCACCGCGACGGGTGGGGCCTCTGGGTCGACCTGGCCCGGACCCCGGACGTTCTGACCGTGACGGGTGACCCGGTCGCCTGCCGGCAACGGGCCGCGTCACTGGCCCGGCAACTGCTGGCGGCGGACGTGGACGTGATGGTCGTCGGCGACGCGCTCGGTGCCGACCCGCCGCCCGGCGCCCGATGGTTGGACGAGTTCCCCCTGGACATGCCCGACCCCGGCAGCACAGCGGCCGTCGTGTTCAGCGGCGGGCTGCGCGGCGCACGGTTGCGGGCTGCGCGGCGGATGGCGGCGGACAGCGGTGGCGCAGTGGTGCCGGTGCTCACCGGGGAGGTACTCCGCGCCCGATGGTCGATCGTGGTCGAGGTGCCGACCCCGACCGAACCGGTCGCCCCGACTCAGTCGGACGGCGGCACGGCCGACAGCATCGCCGCCAACGACACGGCGCCCGACGACCCGGGGACGACCATCCAGCCCTGAGCCGTCGGCCGGAACCTGCGGGTGACCGTCACCCGGGGGTAGGCCCGGGTCGGCAGCACCAGAGCGATCCCGGCGGCCCGCAGGCGCGGGGCCCGCGAGCGCACCAGCGGCAGGCTGTCCAGCCGGTCCGCGGTGGCCGCGACGTCGATCGCCCGCCGCGCGGGCACCCGCAGCTCGACGAGCCAGTGGCCGTCCCGGACACCGGGCTGCTCGCGGTGCAGGGGCAGCCAACCGCCGGGTAGCGCCCGAGCCGTGACGGGCACCAGCGCGTAGCAGCGGCCGAAGCGGGCCCGTGGCCAGCGGTCCGCGTCGTTGGGCAGGCCGACCACCCCGTGCCGGGCCCCGGCACACCGCAACCGGACCGGAACCGGCTCGTCGAACTCCCGCTCCAGCGTGGACACCGAGGCCCGGTCCAGGGAGTACGCGGCGAGCATCCGGACCCGGTCGAGCCGACCGGCCGGCAGCAGGTACGCGTCGGCCTGCGCCAGCAGGTGCTGCAGGTCGGCGGGCACGTGCAGGTCGAGAGAGGTGACCCGGACCGCCCCGCCGGGTGCCACCCGGGCCCGGAACAGGTACCCGCCCCGGCGGCCGGCGGCGGCCTGCGCCAGATCGGGACGACCGATCAGGAACAGCTCCGCAGCCGGTACGCCGTCGGCCAGCACCTCGGCAGGCGACACCGGTGTCGTCACGTACAACTCGACCGGGGCGGTGTTCACCGGCAGCCCGTCCGTCAACCAGCTCACGCCGTACCCGGCGGGGCGTTGCGGATCGGCGGCCAGCACCGGCCGACGACCCGGTCCTGCGTCGGTCGGCACGTCGGCCGCCGTCACGCTGGTGCGAGGGGCCGCCGCCAGACCGGCCATGATGACCTCGGTGGTGGGCAGCAGTCGACCGTCGGCGGTGCTCAGGTAGCGCGGCGGCCCGCCGGACCCGTCGTCCGGCTGATGGTCGTGCCAACGCCCCGGTGCGCCGCCGGCGTCCAGCGCCCGCAGGTCACCGGACTCGGCAAGGATCTCGGCGGTGCCACCGACCGGCGGCGTCCACACCGTCGCACCACTGGCCTCGGCGAGCGCGGCGACTTCGGCGGCCAACCGCACCCGTTCGGCGGGATCAGCCGGCCAGGTCAGCCACAGCCGCAGGTCCCCGCCGTACAACGGCAGGCTGGACAGGGCCGCCGCCAGCGCCGGGCCGGTCAGGATCTCCTGGGTGCCCCGGTAGTCGCCGACCAGGAACCCGGCGGACCGGACCGTGACGGCCACGGTGACCAGATCGGGGTCACCCGGGGCGAGCCGGGCCACCGCCGCCCGCCGGGCGGTGAAATCGGCCCGGGTCGCCAGCGCCAGCCCCCCGGGCAGCGCCAGCACGACGGTCCCCGTCCGGGCCTGCACGGTCCCGTCGACCAGATCGAACCAGCCCGGCAGCGACGACTCCAGGCCGGGCGGCTGAAGCACCGTCCAGTCGACGGGGTCGCCGCTGGCCCGCCCCACGGCGACCGCGTCCCGGGGCGCCTCCGGCTCGTCGGGCAGCCACCGATGGTGGACGTCGGCACCCGCCGGAGTGATCAGCACGTCCTGACCGAGCATGGCGGCGACCTCGCGGAACAGGCTCGCCCGCCGCTCCCCGTCGGCGGTCAGCATCCGCACGTCGTCACCGGCAGCCCCCGACCGGCGTACCAGGTCGGCGATGTCCTTCGCGGTCAGCGCCGGACCGTCCGCCCCCACGGCCGCCAACGCGCCGTCCGGTCGCGGCTCCAACCAGACGTCGAACAGGCCCTCCACTCGGCGGTGCCGGGTCGCGTCGAGGCGACGGATCTGAGGGGGACCGCCGGACGCCGCGCGCGCGATGGGCCGCATATCGTCCATCTATAGCACCGTCGAACGAACCCTGTGGATCACCGACCACACGTGTGGTGAACCGGCCCGGCCCGGCGTGCGTAGTGCAGGCGTCGACGTGAGGTGGACGCACCCGAGTGGAGGAGGCGGTCGGTGACGGCACAGCGGCGTTCGTGGACCCGATGGTGGTGCCGGCTGCTCGTGCTGGCTGTCGTCGCGTCGATGGTCGCACCGCATCGGGCGGTCGCCGCCCCGGTGGAGACCTATGCCAAGTACTACGTCGTGACCTCGTCCTACCAGGGCGAACCGGAACGACTGTCGGTGATCACACAGCGGTTCCTGGGCACCACCGCACGGACCACCGACGTCCTGCACCTCAACGCCGGCCGGGTACAACCCGACGGCGGTCGGCTCACCGACCCGGACAAGCTGCGGGCGGGCTGGATCATCGTGCTGCCGTGGGACGCCTACGGCGAGGGAGTCCGCTACGGCATGCTCTCCTCGGTCGGCGCCCCCACCACACCGACCCCGGGCAGCCGACCGGCGACCGCCCCGAGCCCGGCACGCTCCCCGGCGCCCGGCACCGGCCGCTGCGCGGTCACCGCCGGCCCCCAGACCGGCTCGGACTGGGCACAGCAGGAGTTGGCGGCCGAGCAGGCGTGGAAACTCACCGAGGGCGGCGGTGTCCTGGTCGCGGTGATCGACTCCGGGGTGGACGGCAGCCGTGCCCCGCTCGGCGGGCGGGTCACCACCGGGGTCGACATCGTCGCCGGTGACGAGCGTGGCGACGTCGACTGTCTCGGATCGGGCACCGCGATGGCCGGCATCATCGCGGCCCGCGACGACGCAGACGGCTCCGGCGGCGGCGTCGCCCCGGCCTCGGCCGTGCTGCCGGTGCGGGTGGTGACGACGACCCCGCAGTCACGGGCCGCCGACGTCGCCACCGGCATCGAGGTCGCCGTCTCCGCCGGCAGCACCGTGATCGCCCTCGGCGGCTACGTCGACCCGGCCGCCCCGGAGGTGGCCGAGGCGATCCGTACCGCGCTCGCGCACGACGTGGTGGTCGTGGCCGGCGCGTCGACCGACACCGGCGCCGCGACCGGCCCCGACGACGCGGACGGGCTGCTGCGGGTGGCCGGCGTCGGGGCCGACGGCCAGTTGGCCGCCGACTACCGCAGCGGTGGGGTCGACCTGGTCGCCCCCGGTATCGACATCGCCACCCTGGTCGCCGGTAGGGACGGGACGCGGGCCAGCAGCGGCACCCAGTACGCGGTCGCGTTCGTGGCCGGGGCCGCGGCGCTGGTCCGGGCGGCACTGCCCAACCTCGACGCGGCGGCGGTGACCCACCGGCTGCGGGTCACCGCGAACCCGGCCGCCTCGCGCGTCCCGGACCCGCTGACCGGCTTCGGCATGGTCGACGCCGGCGCCGCCGTGACCGCGACCCTTCCCGAGGAGGAACGGCACGAAGGGCTCGCCACCCTCGCCGACGACGCGACCCCCGGCCCGGCAGCGGTCGCCGCGCTGGTGGTGCTCCTGCTGGCCGCAGCCGCCGGAGGTCTGGCCTGGTGGTCACGGCGGGCCCGCAACCGGTCTGCCGACCCGCCCCCGGGTGACGGGCCCGGCCACGACGACCCGCACCGGCACGACGACGACCCGACGGCCCGACCGCCGAGGTCGCCGGCCGACCGGACCGGCTGAGAGGAGACGGCGGTGCCCGTCGGACGAACGGTCTCCCGAGCTGCGCTCGGCACGTGTGTCGTGGTCACGGCGCTGGCCGTACCGGCGGCTCCCGCCCAGTCCCGCCAGAACGAGCCGCCGGCCCTGCCGACGGTGACCGACGGCTGCGTCGGTGCGTCGCCGGTCACCGCCACCGGGATGCCGTGGGCGGTGGCCCGACTGGGTCCGTCGGCGGCCTGGCCGCTGACCCGCGGCGCCGGGGTGACCGTGGCCGTGGTCGACAGCGGGGTCAGCGCCACCGCGCCGGCCCTGCGGGGAGCGGTGACGGCCGGCCGGGACGTGACCGACGCCGGTCGGGCCGACCGGGACTGCCTCGGCCGGGGCACCACGTTGGCCGGCATCGTCGCCGCCCGCCCGGTCAGCGGCACCGCAGTGGTCGGGATCGCCCCGGCGGCGACGGTGCTGCCGATCCGGATCACCGGTCGCGACGGGCGGGTGCCGCCGACCGGGCTCGCCGACGGGATCCGGGCCGCGACCACCCTCGGCGCCGACGTGATCCTGGTCGGCACCGGCCGGCCCGGCACCGACGACCGGCTCGCCTCGGCGGTCGCCGAGGCCGTCGCCCGCGACATCGTGGTGGTCGCCGCCGTCGACGACCGGAGCGCGCCGCCGTCGGCCACCGCCGCACCGCCCTGGTATCCGGCCGCGTTCCCGCAGGTCCTGGCCGTCGGCGGGATCGACCCGGACGGCGTACCGACCGAGGACAGCCCGCCGTCCGCCAGCGTCGACCTGGTGGCACCCGCCACCGGCGCGGTCAGCGTCGCACCCGCCGGCCCCGGCCACTACCGGGTGGGCGGACCCGCCGTCGCCGCCGCGTACGTCGCCGGGGCCGCCGCGCTGGTGCGGTCGTACCGGCCGGAGCTGACCCAGGCGCAGGTCCGCGACCGGCTGCGACTGACCGCCGAACCACCGTCGGCACCGGGCGACCCCCGGCTGGGCGCCGGCACCGTCGACCCGTACGCGGCGGTCACCACGATCGACCCGACACTGGCCGACACCCCGACCCGCGAACCGGTACCACCCGCCGTCCTGGCCTCGGTCCCGGCGCCCGATCCGGCGGTCCGTCGCGCCGCCGTGGCGACCACCCTGCTGCTCCTGTCGACCGCCGTGGTACTGCTCTCGATCGCGGTCCTGCGGCGCGGCCGACACCGCCGGTGGAACCCGCGCTGACCACGGATCATCCGGCGGCAGCGGCCACCGCCCCGGCCGGCGGCGACAGCTCCGGCGGCGGCGTCCACGCGGTCTGGATCAGTCGATGCCCCCGGCGGGTGCAGAGCAGCGCCCGCCCCGGCGGCAGGATGCGCGGCTTGGTGTTGCCGAGCAGCGGCCCCTCCGACGGCGGACAGGACAGCGCCAGGTCAGGGCTGTTCGTCTCCTGCAGACGGCGGATCAGCGGATCCATCGACATCCGCATCACCCCGGCCGCACCTCGGGTCAGGACCAGGTGGAAGCCGATGTCGGTGCCCTGCGGCAGGAACGGGATCAGTGGCGCGAGCGGGCTGTCGTGCCCGGCGAGCAGGTCGTAGTCGTCGACCAGGACGAACAGTCGAGGCCCGGTCCACCAGTCCCGGCGACGCAGTTGCTCCGGCGTGACGTCGGTGCCCGGCATTCGGCTGCGCAGCCCCTCGACCGCACTGGCCACCGTCTCCTTCGTGGCTCCCGGCGACACCGAGTACCCGAGCCGGTAGGGGGCGGGCACGGAGTCGAACAGCCGACGACGGTAGTCCACCACCATGATCCGGGCCTCCTTCGGCGTGAACCGCCGGGTCACCCCGTCGACCAGCAGGCGCAGCAGACTGGTCTTGCCGCTCTCCGTGTCGCCCAGGGCGGTCAGGTGCGGCACCTCCTCGAAGTTGTGCCAGACCGGCTGCATCCGCTCCTCGTCGATGCCGAGGGCCACCCGCAGGTCGCCGTCCGGCGGCGGCAGCTCGCCGGCCGGCAGCAGGGCCGGCAGCGTACGCACCGGCGGCGCGGGCGGCCCGGCCCAGAAGTCCCGCACCGACGCGGTCAGGTCGCGGGCCCCCTCGGCCACGCTGTCCGCGTCACCGCAACCGTCGATGCGCGGGAGCCCGCCGAGGAAGTGCATCTTCTGCGCGGTCAGCCCCCGACCGGGCAGGTGCGGCACCGTGGCCGCCAACCGCAGGTCGATGGCGGAGTCGACGGCATCACCGAGACGCAGCTCCAACCGGGTGCCGAGCTGGTCCCGCATGCCGTGGTGCACCTCGGACCAGCGGGCGGCGGTGAGCAGCACGTGCACCCCGAAGTTCAGCCCCCGCGCGACGATCTGCCGGATCGCGGTGTCCGCGGCCTCGAACTCCTGCCGCAACGTGAACCAGCCGTCGACCACCAGGAACACGTCACCGTACGGGTCGTCGGTGATCGTGCCCTCGGCCCGCGCCCGCCGGTAGGTCGCCATCGAGTCGACGCCGAGACTGCCGAAACGCCGCTCCCGCTCGGTGACCAGGGCGCCGATCTCCGCGACGATCCGGCTCACCCGGTCGATCTCCAACCGGCCGGCGACACTGCCCACGTGCGGCAGGTCGGCGATCGTCGACAGCGTGCCCCCACCGAAGTCCAGACAGTAGAACTGCACCTGCGCCGGACTGTGGGTCAACGCCAACGCGCAGATCACCGTACGCAGCAACGTGCTCTTGCCGCTCTGCGGACCACCGGCGATGCCCACGTGCCCACCGATGCCGGCCAGGTCCACCACCATCAGCTCACGGACCTGCTCGAACGGTTTGTCCACGAACCCCACCGGCACCGCCAGACGCCCGGCACCGGGCCAGTCCGCGGCCCGCAACCCGGCCTGCGGATCCGGGGCCAGCGCCGGCAGCAACTGATCCAGGGTCGGGGCGGCGGCGAGCGGTGGCAGCCACACCTGATGTGCCGGCGGCCCCTGATCGGTGAGCTGGGAGACCACGACCGACAACACGCTCGGCGCCGCCACGTCCGCCACGTCCGCCACGTCCGCCACGTCCGCCACGTCCGCCACGTCCGCCACGTCCGGCGTGACCTCCGCCGCCGAGGGCACCCCCACCGGAGTGCGGTACGGCACGTGCTCCAACAGATACGGCACCAACTGCCGCTGCACCACGTCCTGCCGGGACCGCACGGCCCTGGGCCGGTGCGCGCCGGAGACGTACGCGGCCTTGAACCGGATCAGCGTCGACACGTCGGTCCGCAGGTAACCGTTGCCGGGCTGACTGGGCAACTCGTGCGCGTCCGGCACACCGATCACCGACCGCGACTCCATCGACGAGAACGTCCGCAGTCCGATCCGGTACGACAGGTGCGACTCCAACTGCGCGATCCGACCGTCGTCGAGGCGCTGACTGGCCAACAGCAGATGCACCGCGAGCGACCGCCCCAACCGGCCGATCATGACGAACAGGTCGATGAAGTCACGGTGTGCGGCGAGCAGTTCGCTGAACTCGTCGACCACGACGAACAACGTGGGCAACGGATCCAGCGGAGCTCCCTGGGCGCGGGCACGTTCGTAGTCCAGCGCCGAACTGTAGCCACCGGCCTGCCGCAGCAGCTCCTGCCGGCGGACCAGCTCCCCGTGCAGGGCGTCACGCATCCGGCTGACCAGCGCCGCCTCGTCGGCCAGGTTGGTGATCACCGCCGAGGTGTGCGGCAGCCGGTCCAGCCCCAGGAAGGTGGCACCGCCCTTGAAGTCCACCAGGATCAGGTTCAACGTCTCACTGGAGTGCGTCGCCGCGAGTGCCAGCACGAGGGTACGCAGCAGCTCGCTCTTGCCCGAGCCGGTCGCCCCGATCAACATGCCGTGCGGGCCCATCCCGCCCAGCGCCGACTCCTTGAGGTCCAACTCCACCGGCGCGCCGTCGGAGTCGACGCCGATCGGCACCCGCAGCCGGTCGGTCGCCGACCGGGGTGCCCAGGCGGCGTCCAGGTCCAGCCGGCTCAGGTCGGCGACCCCGAGCAGCGCCCCCAGGTCGAAGTCGGAGTCGAGCGCCTCGGCGGCGGGCTCGGCGGCGACACCGAGCCGGTACGGCGACAGGATCCGCGCCACCGCCCGGGCCCGGGCGACACTGAGCCGGTCGGCGCGGGCCAACGGCGACCGCTTCTCCCGACCGACCGCGTCGTGCCGCACCATCTCCAGCCGGTCCTCGACCAGGTCGAGCCAGAGCAGATGCCGGGGCGTACTGGCCGGCGCGGTGCCGATGTCGACCAGCACCGCGTTGCGGTACCCGCCGGAGGCTATCCGGGCCCCGGTCGGGATCCGCCCACCGTCACACACGACCAGCACGTACGGCTCGTCGCGACTCGGCGTGGCACCCTGCTCGTAGCGCGGCCGGGCGAGGAAACCCTCACCGAGCAGCCGCTCCACCCCCTCGATGCTCTCCGCGACCAGCCGCGTGGGCCCGGCCGCGTCCTGCTCGACCGGATGCTGGACGTGCGGCAGCCACTTCGCCCACTCCCAGTCGGCGGTACCCTCACCACCCAGACACAACGCGAGCACCACCTCCTCGGGCGCGTGCAGTGTCACCAACTGAGTGATCATCGCGCGCAGCACCGCACGGACACCGTCGGCGTCACCGGTGAACCGGATCAGCGCGAAACCACGCAGGAACACCGCGACCGGCTGGCCCTCAAGCGTGCTGTACGCCTTGATGAAGCGGCGCAGCGACTTCGCCGACAACGGCTCCAGATCCTCGATCGGCTTGGTCTGCAACGGCACGATCGGGGTGGCCAACCGCGCTCGGCCGGTGCCCAACCGCACCTCCAGGAAGTCCGGATGGCTGGCCCGCCGCTCCCACCGCCGCGACGTCATCGCCACCGACCACAGCGCACCCGGGTCGGGATGCCGCCAGGCACCCGCGTCGCGCTGCTGCGCCACGGTGCGTCGCACCCGGCGGCGGTTCTGGGCCAGGTACCGCAGATAGTCGCGGCGGTCGCCGCCGAGCCGACGTTTGCGATCACCGCCGGAACTCATCATCAGGCCGATCAGCATCCCGCCCATCGCGACCACCATCAGACCGATCATCACCCAGGTCATCGCGCCCCGGCCGCCACCGACGAACATCAGCATCATGACGCCGGACATCACCATCATCGGCATGATCGTCATGACCTGACGCAACCCACCGGACTGCGTCTCGGGCAGCTCGGGCGGCTCCTGGAGACTGATCTCGCCCGCCGGCATCTCCGGGCCGTTACGCCGCGCCGGTCGCCGGAACACCACTGTGGTCACGGTCCGCCCTCCCGTCCCTGCTGCGGACCGCCCGACCGACCGCCCGCGCGCTCCTACTACGCACCGATCCGGGCGACGGGTCAGAAAAAATTCCGCACCCGCGTTGAACCGCCTCGAAGACGGCCCGTAGAGAGGGCATGACCATCGCCGTTGGTGAGCAGATGTGCCGACTGGTCGTCTGCGGACCGGACCGGCAGATCGAGCTGGCCGTACCCGCCCAGGTGCTGGTCGCCGACCTGCTGCCGGCGCTGCTGCACCACCTCGGCGAGGACCTGGCAAACACCGGTCTGCTGCACGGCGGCTGGGTGCTGCAGCGCCTCGGCGCACCACCGTTCGACGAGGACGGCACCGTCGCCTCCCTCGGCCTCCGCGACGGCGATACAGTGCACCTGCGCCCGCGCGCCGAACAGATCCCGCCGGTCGACTTCGACGACCTGATCGACGGCGTGGCCACCGGCGCCCGCGCCCGGTCCGGCCTGTGGCAACCGCAGATGGTGCGCTGGGCGGCGCTCGGCGTACTCGGGGTGCTGCTCGGCACCGGCGTCGCCGTGCTGACGGCACCCGGCCCACCCGTACCCCGCCTGCTCTGCGCGGCCGGGCTCGCCCTGGGCTGCCTGGCTGCCGCGTTCGCGCTCACCCGCGCCGTCGGTGACCGGGCCGCCGGCACGGTGTTCCTGGTCGCCGCCGTCGCACACGCCGGCCTCGCCGGACTGCTGGTGCCGGAGACCGGCCGCCCCGACGCCACCCTGACGGTGGACGGCCCCCGGCTCGTCGTCGCGGCGACCGCCGTGTTCACCACCGCCGCCCTCGGCCGGATCCTGCTCGGCCGGGCCGGTCCACTCTTCGCCGCCGTCCTCACCGCAGCCCTGTTCACCGCCGCCGGCGCCGCACTCGCCGCGTTCGTCCCGATGAACACCGTCCGGGCCGCCGCCGTCGTCGCGGTCGCCGCCACCATCGCCGGTACGGCCGTCCCGCTTCTCGCGTTCCGCCTGGCCGGACTGCACCTCGAACCGCTGCCCGTGCAGCCCGAGCACCTGCAGGACGGCATCGACCCGGAGCCGAGCGAACCGTTGCTGGCCCGCACCGTCACCGCCGACCGCTACATGACCGCGCTGCACACCGGCCTGGCCGCCGTCACGCTCGGCGCCCTGACGCTGGTCGGCGCCGCCGACGGCTGGGCGGCACCGACCCTGGTCGTCCTCGTCGCCGCCGTACGGCTGCTCGCCGCCCGCCCGATGACCAGCGCGTGGCACCGGCTCGCACTGTGCGGACCAGCCGTGGTGGGACTGGCCACGGTCCTGCTGCACGTGAGCACCACCGGCACCGGCTGGCCGCGCCTGCTGGTGCCGGCCGTCCTGGTGCCGATCGGCGCGGCACTGCTGGTCACCACCGCCCGAACCCTGCCCGGTCGACGGCTCATGCCGTACTGGGGACGCATCGGCGACCTGACCCACACCCTGGCGATGATCGCGGTCTTCCCGGTCCTGCTCGCCGTCCTGGACGTCTACGCCTTCGCCCGGGCGTTGGGCGGCTGAAGGCCGTGCAGTCACGTCGGGACCAGGTGCAGGCCCAGTCGTACGTGCTGGGTCGACTCACCGGTGCGCTGGTGGCGGGGGAGCCGGAGACACCGGAGAACCCGCACCGTCGCATCCTGGTCGGCAGCCTCGCCGGACTGCTGGTCGCCGCCCTGGTCGTCGCCGGCTTCGCGGTCTACGGATTCCTGCGCCCCGGTGGCGCCGACAGTTGGCGACAACCACGACAACTCGTCGTCGAGAAGGAGACCGGCAGCCGGTACGTCCTCGTCGACGGCACGCTGCGCCCGGTGCTCAACTACACCTCAGCCCGGCTGATCTTCGGTGCCGCTCCCAAGGTCGTCTCGGTCTCCGGCCGCTCACTGGCCGACGTGCCACGAGGCCGCCCGCTCGGCATCGTCGGCGCCCCCGACGCCCTGCCCGCACCCGGAGCGCTCAAGGGCACCGCCTGGCACGTCTGTGCACCGGCCACCCGGGACGGTGCGGGCACCCAGGCCACCACGACCACCCTGGCGGTCGACCGGTCGACGACCGACACCCTGCTCCCCGCGGACCAGGCGATGGTCGCCCGCGTCGCGGCCGGTCCGACGTTCCTGGTCTGGCAGGGGCGCCGCTTCGCGTTGACCCGCGACTGGCTGAGCCGGGCCTTCGGCTACGACGGCGTACCCGTCCTGGTCGAGCCCGGCTGGCTGGAGCAACTGCCGGTCGGCCCGGACCTCGCGCCGGTGCCCGTACCCGACCGGGGCCGACCGGGACCGGAGGTGGACGGCCGTCCCACCCGCATCGGTCAACTCTTCGTGGTCCGCGTCGCCGGCCTGCCCGAACGTCACTACCTGCTGCACCGCGACGGGCTCAGCCAACTCGGCCCACTGGCCCACGGCCTGGTGGAGAGCGACCCGGACACGGCCCGGGCGTACCGGCCCGCGCCGGTGGCACCGACCGCGATGAGCCCCGCCGCGCTGGCCCGGTTGCCGGTCTCCGCCCAGCCGACCGTCCCCGCCGACCTGCCACCCACCCCGCCGACCCGGGCCGATGCCGGGCCGGGCCGGGTCTGGTGCGTGCAGCACACCGACGGCGGCGGCATCGGGGTGACGTCACGACCACCCCTGACCGCACCGGCCGCCCGCACCGTCGACGGCACCGGGGTCACCCGCACCGCCCAGACGGCCGGTGCGGTGTCGATCGCCCCCGGGGTCGGCGGTCTGGTCCGGCTCGGTCGCCCCGGTCAGCTTCCCGGCACCGGCTACTTCCTGGTCACCGATGCCGGGATCAAGTACCCGCTCGCCGACCCGTCCGTCGCCGAGGTCCTCGGCTACCGCCCGGACGGCGCGGCGACGGTGACCAGACCCCTGTTGGACCTGCTGCCGACCGGACCGCTGCTCGCCCCCGAGCTGGCCCGCAGATGACCGGCGCCGCGACCGCGACGGCCGGACGGACCGGACACCCGACACGAAGGAGAGCGAGATGCCCGCACAGAACGAAGTAGACGAACAGACCATCCGCCAACTGCTGTCGGCGTTCGAGGTGGCGATGGCCAACTGCAACGCCGCCGACGCCAGCGTCGATGCGGTCAACTCGTCGATGCAGTGGCACGGCGAGGCCCGCACCCTCTACGGACAGGAGCTGTCCAACTGGCGTGGCGGCCTCAACCAGGTCCGCAACGGCCTGGAGATGCTGCGGACCGCGATGGGTCAGTACCTCCAGGCGACCAGCAACGCCGAGCTGGAGACCTCCTCGCACTCCCGCTGGTACCAGGGCGACTGATCGCCCCCCACGACGAAAGGAATCCCCGATGGCCACCTACGGACTCAACCCCGACGGACTGCTCGGCAGCGGCGAGGAGTTGCGCGGCGTCACCCGGTCGATCGACAACGCCCTCGACGAGCTGAACGCCGTCGTCAACCGGTTCATCACGATGAACCTCGGCGGTGCCGCCGAGTCGTACCGGGCGGCGCAGACCGTCTGGGAGGGCGGGATGACGACGATGAACAACTCGCTCGGCTCCGGTGCCGTCGCCATCGACCGGATCCGCGAGACGTACCAGGTCGCGGACGCACAGGGCGCGGCCCTGTTCCAGGGCAACCTCTGAACGGGGTACGAGAATGCCGATCCACGTCGACGACGGGATGCTCAACGACTTCGTCGCCGTCAACATGACCCTGGCCACGCAGGCGCCCGGTGCTGCCCAGGGCCCGATCAACAACCTGGTCATCCGTCCCGGACACGAGAACTTCGTGGTCGGGCAGACCCTCGCCAACCTGATCCGCACCAACGGCTCCGCGATCCAGGCCCGGCTGGACGAGATCGGCACGCTGTCCGCCACCCGAGGGCAGCAGTTGCGGGCGTTCATGGCGCTCACCGACGGTGCCGAGACGCTCAACGAGATGTCGGCCGCCGAGTTCGGCAGCCGACTGCCGGCCTTCTGACCACCCTCGGGCCCGGGCACGACCTGCGCCAACGGAAGGAGCAACATGACCCAGCCTGGTGACGCGTTCACCGGCAGCCGGTCCATGGAGTGGATGCCGGCGTTGCGGGACGTGCTCGGGTCCGAGGAACAGGCGGACCCGGGGGTCGCGGCCCGCAACACCTGGATCCAGCTCGACACCTCGTTCTGGCAGGTGACCGAGAACGGCAACCAGAGCCCGTGGAACCACTGGATGCCCGGTGACCAGGAGGGCTGGAACCGGATCACCCTCTATCGCAAACGCCGGCACGGCGGCCGGGACTCCCGGATGTACTTCCAGCTCATCCGGGGCTGGGTCACCTTCTTCGAGGGCGGCGACGACTCCCCGGCCAGCCATTCGCAGCGGACGGTGAACGCCAGCGGTCCGATCGTCTCCGGCATCCGCGCCAACCAGTTCCTGGACGCCCAGACCTTCTCCGACGCCGCCCACCTCTACTGGCAGGTGACGGACTGGCTGATGAACGGCGGCCAACCGGCCGTCCGGGCCGTGGTCGACCGGATCGACCAGGACCGGGCCGGCTTCGACGGCACGGCCGCCGACGCGTTCGTCTTCGCCATGGCCGACATGGCCCGGACCATGCTCTATCTCAAGGAGAACATCACCGAACAGGGTGACTGGGTCCAACTGCTCAACGACAACAGCACCGCGATCGGCACCTTCAAGACCGCGATGGAGAACGCCTGGAACGCGTTCGTCGCCTACCGCTACCACGACCCGAACTGGCTGGTGTGGGAGGTGCTGCGCGCCATGGAGCGCCAGGTCGACGAGCACGACGCGCGGACGAGCAGCGGGACCTGGACGGCCGGGCCCGAACAGCCGTGGACGTTCTCGTTCCCGGACCAGGGTCTCGGCACGTACGACCTGATGAGCAACGACGGCTGGAACCAACTGAACGACGCGATGAAGTCGACCTGGGTCAGCAACCTGGAGGCGTTGAACCTCGCCTCGGTCAACGCCACCCAGGCGCTCATCACCAGCTTCAACCTGACGATCCAGGCGATGCGGCGCGGGGTCTTCCCGCTGTACCGGGGCGTCTACTACTCGCCGCAGGACGACAACCCGTTCGGCAACGGTCCGAACAACCCGTTCGGCAACGGGCCGGGCGGGGGCGGCTCCGGCGGCTCCGACTTCGGCGGTGGTCCTGGCGGTGACGAGTTCGGCGGCGCGAACATCGGCGGTGGCGGGAACGACGGCGGCTCCGGTGGGGCGGAGTTCGGGGGCGGTGGCGGCGGCTCGGGCGGCGCGGAGTTCGGTGGCGGCGGCTCGGGCGGCGCCGACTTCGGCGGTGGTCCGGGTGGTGAGGGCTTCGGCGGCGCGAACATCGGCGGCGGTCCGGGAGGTTCCGGTTCCAGCGGATCCTTCGACCCGTCCGGCCTCGGTGCCGGGGGATCCGGCGGCGGTTCGGGCGGAGCGTTCGGCGACGGTGGCGCGAGTGGGGGGTCCACCGGCGGGCCGTCCGCCGGTGGATTCGACCCGTCCGGACTTGGCGGCGGCGGATCCAGCGGCACTGTGGGCCTCGACGGGCTGGGCGGTGGTACCGGTGGTGTCGGCAGCGGCGGCGCGGTCGGCCCCGGCACCCTCCTGCCGGGCCTGGGCGGTGGTGTCGTCGGTGGTGCGCCCGGTGGCGGGACGTCCGGCGGCGGTTCCCGGCCCGGTTCCGGTGGTAGCGGCGGCCTGGGCGGCCTCACCCCGCCGAATCCGTCCGGCGGTGACTCGGGTGTCGTCGGCGGGCCGGGCCGTGACGGCTCGGCGTCGGGCGGCGTGTCGACCGGCGGTAGCGGCGGCCTGGGCGGCCTGACGCCGCCGCCCACGTCATACCCCTCGGTCGTCGACCCGGGGGCGGTCGGCGGTGTGGGTTCCGGTGGCTTCGACTCCGGCGGCTCCTCGGCCGGCCTCAACGGCGGTGCCGTCATCGGTCCGATCGGCGAACCACCGCCCGGCTACGTGGCGGGTTCGGCGCTACCCGGCTTCGCCGGTGTGGCCGGCAACGGCACCGGCGCGGTCACCAGTGGCGGGTTCCTGGCCGGTGCACCGTTCGGACCCGCTGGGGCAGCCGGCGCCGCCGGCGCCGGGATACCCGGGGTGGGCGGCATGGGCGGCTTCCCGATGATGCCGCCCATGGGTGGCATGGGACAGGGCGGCGGCCGCGACACCGACAAGGACCGCGAACGGAGCACCTGGCTCGCGGAGGAGGAAGAGGTGTGGGGCACCGATCCCGACTGCGCCCCGGCCGTGATCGGTCGCGACGACCTCGACGAGGCGGACTCCGGTGAGGGTGTGCGTCCCGGCCGGTCGAACGTGCCGTCGCGTGGCCCGGGATCGCCGTACGGCCCGACGCACCGGGACACCACCCGGCGCCGGAACTAGGAGGAGGTAACGACATGCCCGGTCCGATGCAGGACCAGATCGAGCAGGCGTACGCCGAACTGGCCGCCAGCCAGGCGGCGATCGCCGACGTGCAGTCCCGTCTGGACGGCTCCGAGACGAGCGTGACGTCGAAGAACCGGGTCATCACGGTCACCGTCAACAGCCGTGGCGATCTCGTCGACATCCGGTTCCTGAGCCGGTCGTACCGCAGCATGCCGTCGGCCGAGCTGGCGACCCTGCTCGTCGACACCATCGGAGCGGCCCGACAGCAGGCCCAGGCAGCCGTCGCCACCGCGTTCGCCGCAGTCCTGCCGCCCGGGATGCCGGTCCTCGACATGGTCAACGGAGAGGCCGACTTCGAGTCGATGATGCGCGACGCGATCCGGCTGGTGAACGACCCATGGCCCGGCGCCGATCCGCCCCCGTCCCGGCCGACCGGGGCAGCGGCGGCAGACAGCGGTGACGGCGCCGGGAGCCGACCGTGAGCGCCCCGCTGTCGGCGGACACGGACCGGCTGCGCCAGGAGGCGTTCGCCGCCTACTTCGCCCACATGCAGGCGGTCGTCGAGACGTTCGAGGGTGAGGTGGGTGCGAACACCCCGGTCGTGCTCAGCGTCCGCGGCGAGGTCGACGAGGCGGTCGCCGCCGACCTGGACCGCGAGTTGCCGCTGGCGAGGTACGTGCTGACCGGCCTGCGGGAGCTGGCGGTCGGCGACGGCAGCCGCGTGGCGGATCTGGCCGCGTTGCTGGCCAGGTACGAGGCGGAGAACGGGGATACGGCGACCGGCTGGTCCGGCAACGGTCCGGTGCGTACCTGACGGTGCCGGACCGGGGGAGGTGAGCGGAGATGGGAATCGAGGCGTCGGACGACCTGGCCGGCTTTCTCAAGTGGATCTCGGGGGAGGACTTCCCCGGGACCGACGAGGACCGCCTGTTCGGGCTCTCACGCGCCTACAGCGGCGCGGCTGACGGGGTCGACTCCGCCCTTCCGCTCCTCGTCGACGCCGTCCGCTCCATCCGACGCGGTGTGTCCGGCCGGGCCGACGAGGCGTTCGTCGAGTCGATGCAGGGGTACGTCCGCAACCCCGGCTACCTCGCCGCCGCCGCCGAGCAGTTGCGTGACCTCGGCGCCAAGAGCCGCGCCTCGGGCACCCAGGTCCAGTACGTCAAGATGATGATCATCGGCGCGTTGATCCAGCTGATGATCGACTTCATCGTCGCCCTCGCCTTCTCGTTCTTCAACCCGGGCGCGGCCCTGAACTGGCTGGCCGCCCGGGTCGCCGTGTTCCGCTTCCTGGTCCGTACGCTGCTCGGCCGGCTGATCCAGATGGTCGCCGTCAACCAGGTGGTCGGCATCGGCCTTCAGGTGCTGATGGACGCCATCGTCCAGCGGCTGCAACTGTCGATGGGCACCCGCGACCGCTGGGACGGCAAGCTGACCCGCGACGCCGCAGCGGTCGGCGCGCTCGGTGGCGCGGTCTCCACCTTCCTCGGTCCGGCGATCAACCTGCTGGCCCGGCGACTCGGCGGCCCCGGCGCGCGGGCGCTGACCGACACCGGCGCCGACTCCGTGCCGCCTCCCGGTTCGACGTTCCGCCAGGCGCTCACCACTCCCGAGCCCAAGCCGACCGGGCGCCAGGCCACCGCCGACGCGGCCGGTGAGATGGCCTCCGAGGCAGTCGTCGAGTATCTGACCGAGGGCCTCTACGGGGTGATGACCGGCCAGGGATGGAACGTCGGGGGCGCGGCGGCGGTCTCCGGGGCGGTGTCCGGAGCGGCCAGCGCCGCCGGCACGAACATCGGCGACGCGATCCGGCCGGACCCCGACGGCAGTACCCGCGACGCCGAGCCCGACGACCCGGGGCCCCCTCGCACGACGCCGACACCGGATCCCACCTCGAAGTCCTCGTCCCCACCGCCTGATGGCCCCCCGCCGCCCCTCGACGGCCCGTCGTCGGCGGACACTCCGCCACCACCCGGCCCGGACGGGGCCGGCGCCCCCGCCGCCCCCGACGCCCCCGACGGCACCGGCGGTACCGGCGCGCCCGCCGTGGTCGGTGCGTCCGGAGGTCCCTCCGACGGCAGATCCACCACGTCCACCGGGCCGGACCGAGCCGCCGCATCCGGTACGCCCGGAGGGCGGGATGCCGACCGGTCAGGATCACCACCGTCGGACGGCACCGGGGTCGGCACCGGACACCAGGTCGACCCGACGGGGCCGTACCCGCCCGGCGGACTGGTAGCGGCGGGCGGACCGGTAGCAGCGGGTGCCGTCACCGGCAACGGTGTCGCGAGCGCCCCGACCACCACCGGCGGGAACGGGGGAAACGGCACCGTTGACCCGTCGAGTACCGGCGCAGCCCCGTCGAACGACGCCCGGCCATCGGCGGTCCCGGCGGCAGCCGTCACCACGTCGGGCGGGCCGTTCGTCGCGCCACCGGCACCGTCTGCCGCGCCGGTGCCCCCAGCGCCCGCCGCACCCTCGATGGGCGGCCAGGGGGCCGCGACCCCCACCCCGGTCACCACACCCAACGCCGCAACCACGCCCGTCTCCAGCACCGGCGCGTCCCCGGCGAGCACGCCCCCGAACGGCGGCGGATCGACCGCCGGCCCCACCACGAACGGTGGGCCGTCGCCCACACGTCCCGCCGCCCCCACGCCGGTGCCGTCGGCGGCGACCACCACGATCACCCCGGCCGGTACCACGGTCTCGTCCACCGGCCCGGCACCCACCGGGTCATCCGGTACGCCGTCGAACGCTCCGGTGCCGGTCCGGCCGGCAACCGTGGCGGGCACGGTCGCCACCCCCGTGCCGTCACCGGCGTCGTCCCTGACCACCTCCACCGCCGCGCCGACGCCGGTGCCGTCCGCCTCGACCACCACCGCCTCCGTGTCGCCGCCCACCGCCCCGCTCACCGGCCGGCCGGCAGCCGTGCCCACCGCGGCTGCCACCGGGGCGAGCACCGGCACCGGCGCATCGAGCCTCAGCCCGGCCACCCCGACGGACGCCACCCCGACTGACACCACCCCGCAAACGAACGGTGGACCGCGTGGGGACCTCCGCGCGCGGGACGCCGAGTCGGGAACCGAGGCAACGCCGCGAACCGACCCCCGACCGGACGCCACGGTCGTCCAGCGTGACTACCCGTGGCTTCCCGGGATCAACCCGCTCCGGCGTCGCAAGGGCGAGTTCGGCACCAACTGCGTACTCACGGCGATCGTCACCGACATGGCGTTCACCGAGAAACTGCGACCCGGTGAACGCCTACAGTCGTCACCGTCCACGCTGGCCCCACTGGAGCACCTGACCCGCTACCGCGACCGCGCACCGGTGGCCGTGGCGGACTTCGCCGCCGTCACCCGGGTCATGCGCTCCGCGCCGCAGGGGTCGCGGGGCATCGTCGTGGTACACCGGGCGGGCCGGGACTTCGCCCACGCGTTCAACGTGATCCACGACCACAACGGGGTGGTCTTCCTCGACGGCCAGAACGGTACGCTCGCCGACCTCTCGATTCAGCCCGACACGGTGCTGTTCGTCCCGACCACGGACGGCGTACCGGTCGACGGCCCGGTCCGGGGCCTGGACGTGCCGATCGGCGGTCGCTCGTCGGACACCACCGGCGGACGGCTGGACGCGCCCGCCGAAACCGGGACGGACTCCGACGGCGACGACGAGACGGTCGTCCCGCCGCCGAGGACCGAGGGCATCGAGGGCATCGAGGGGAACGGGACCGCCAGTGCCGAGGAGACGGCACTGCTCACCGTCGACCACCGGGACGGGGAGCATCCCGCGCCGGACTCGCTCGACGACGGCCTGGTGGCGGTCGGCTACCTGACCGCCGGTTCCCTGGGTGCCGCGGAGGTGGTCCGGGTGACCGGCCTCGCCGAGGTCGAGCAGGCCGCGCGTGACCTCGTCCGGCAGCGCGGCAGCCGGAAGGTACGCGGCCTCGACGAGTTCCTCCGCCGGCTGCACAACGACGCCGACGGCAGCGGCGACCTGCACGGGCTCGTCGGTCGAGGGGAGCACGTCCCGGTCACCGTCGACGGTCGGCAGGTCGAACTCCGCGTCTCGGTGACGCTCGACGAACTGCGCCGCACCCCTGACCAGGACCCGGACACCGTGCTGACCCGGATCGACCGGGCGGGTGCGGTCACCACCGCGAGCGGCATCACCAAGTCGAAGAGCGGTGGCGTCGACGCCTCGCTGACGGTGAGCCCGGCCGGCGCCGTCGAGCCCGGTTTCGTCGGCGGTGGACTCAACCTGCACGCCACCCTCCGGCGCCTGACGCAGGCACTGTCCACGCTCCGCTCCCTGGTGACCCACCGGCAGGCCCGGCCGAGCAACGGCGCGGACCGGATCGCGGCGCGGGCGACGTACCGGTTGGAGCTGTGGGAACGCGCCGCCGACGGGACCAACCAGCAGGTCGGCCCGGCCGGGGAGATACCCACCGAGGCGATCCTGAAGATCCCCCGGCACGCCCTGGTCGCCGACCGCAACGAGCAACGCGCCGAAGGACTCGGACCGTCGACCACCCCCCGGGTCCACCAGGTCGAGGCCGCAGTCGTGCCCGAGCTGTGGCAGCTGGCCGAGCGCACGCTGCCACCCGGGCTGTTCGCGGTCGGCTCGGCGAGCCGGGCCGAACTGTCCCGCCTGCTCAGCGCCCGCAACGTCGAGGCGGCACTGGAGGAGTTCACCGGCGGACTGCGTATCCCGGCCCTGTGGAACGAGACGACCAACGAGGTCGCCGGGCCGTTCACCATCACGGCCAGCAGCGCCGAGCACACCCTCCGGTCCACCGCCACCGACGTGGTCTTGCGCGACAGTACTCAACTGGTGGTCGCCAACGAGCACAGCGCGGCGGCCTCGGCGAGTTTCGGGGCGGCGCTCCGGGCCGGGTGGAACGGGCCGCGCGACGAGACGGGGATACCGCTGACCGGGTCGGTCGGCGTCGGGGTCTCCGGCCGCCGGGAACAGGCGGCGCTGGGCGGCGGCAGCGGCGGACGCAAACGGGCGGTCATCTACACCGGCGAGACCGAGCTACGCGACTACCCGGTCACCTGGAGAATCCAGGGCGCCGGGATAGACGAGGCCTCCACCGAACCCGACCACCTCTTCGTCCGGGCGGCGACCGACCTGCCGCCGGACCTGCCCACCGGCCAGGGCGCCCGCCTGCCGGACGACGCCCAGGTGGTGACCGGACCGCTCGGTGACGGCGCGGTACGGGACGTGACGGGACTCGCCGAGGTCCTCGCCGACATCGAGACCGTCCTGCGGGCGTACCCGGGCTTCGTCGTCGACGGACCGGCACCGGTGGACACCATCCGCACCCTGCGGGAGCTGATGGAACACCGCCGCAACGAGGAGTCTCTGCGGACCACCCTGAGCCAGCCGGCGGTCCGCGCCATGGTGGACAGCCTCTTCGACACCGGGATCGTGGTGGAGCTGAAGCGGTACGGCTGGTACCGCAACGAGTACGTCCGGATCGTGCTGACCGCGACCAGGACCGCGGGACGCCGCACCGGCCAGTCCCAGTCGATCTCGATGCGGGAGACCGACATCGGTGGCGACCGCGCGCAGGCCCACACCTCGGTCAGTCGCGACTACCAGGCCGGCATCCGCTTCGGCTTCTTCGACCGCTGGCGCAAGCCGTCGTCTCGGGCGCTGGCCGCCGCCGGCGTCGGCTACCAGTACACCCGCACCAACGGACGCAAGCTGGCGACCGGGCAGCAGCTCGCCCAGGTGGAGATGTCGGTCAGCCCGACGCCGAAGGACGGCCGGACCACGGCCCGGGAGTACGAACTCGACCTCGACTTCCAGGTGACGGTGTCGTCGTACACCCGCCCCCGGGCGCTGTACCGCACCGTCACCGCAGGTCTGCTGTCGCACCGCAGTGACCAGCAGTGGGTCGGGTTGCCGGACGGGCAGGACCTGCGCGCAGGCCACCTGGAGTTCTCCGGCACCCCGCAGACCATCCGGCTTCGGCCCGGCCGGATGCGGATCTGGCTGTCCGAGTTGTGGGCCGACCGGATGGGGGTCGAGGAGCCGGCCCCCCGGCCGGACGGTGCCACGGACGACCGGGCAGTCCCGGTCCTCCACGACGTCACCGAGACCGCACCGCCGCCGCTGCCCTTCGCCGGCCTGCCGCTGCGGTTCCACACCGAGGGCGTCGGTCCGCTCGCCCCGATCCGGGACGCGGCGCTGGACCTGCTCGAAGGGCTGCCGCACGGCGACGTGCTGACCGCCCCGGGCACCGCGTCCCGTAGCCAGATCGACGCGTTCTTCACCCCCGAGTTCGCCAACGGGCGGACCCGTAACCTGATCACCCCCGGCGAGACCTCGGGCACGCTGTTCGCCGGGGGAGTGTTCCGCGACGACCTCGGCTCGTTGCAGGTCGCGTTCGCGCCGACCGCCTTCCGCCCGGTCGACCCCGGTTCCTGGGAGCTCGAGTCGTCGATGGCGGGCAGCTACCCGATCACCTCGGCGCAGGTCACCGGGGGAATGCACACCCTGCGCCTGTTCGGGCTGTTCGGGCACCGGGGCGACGGCGACTACGCCGGCAACGCCAGCCTGCAACCCGGGGTGCAGTGGCACGACGACCTGCGTACCACGACGGTCACCGACACCGGTGGTGCCGAACGCAACGTCGTCCAGAGCGGCCCGTTCGTGTTCTACCGGGTCGACGGCGACTGGCACCTGACGGCACGGACCCGGTGGGCCGGTGCGTCCGACTTCCTCACCGGCGCGATCGGTCTCCGGCACCAGCGGGTGTCGGTCGAGAGCGGCATGCTCATCGCCGTCGCCCTCCGCGACATCCACACCACCAACGCCTGGATCGAACAGCACAACGCCGACCCGGCCAACGCCGACCGGCAGATCCCGACTCTGCCGCTGCCGCCGGATCCACCCACCCCACCGCAGACCATCCACCTACCCCCGGCGACCGGTGCCCCGACCTGGCGGATCCCGGACAACCTGACGCTGGACTCCGGTGACCTGGGCCGAGCCTGGGTGGACAACCTGGGCGGCCCGGACCTCTACCAGCAGATCCGGGACCGGCTCCGGGAACAGGGCGTCGACCTGCTTCCGGACGAGCCGCTGCGGGATCCGCTCGGCAACGTCGGCCGGGCCAAGGCGATCTTCGGCCGGTTCGGCCTGGCCGCGTTCGTCGACAGCCTGCTCTCCAACGACCTCCTGGTACGCCTCTACGACCGGCGACGCATGCGCCGGTTCGCCTTCGTGGCGCGGACGACCACCGGAGTCGACGTCCGGATCCGGGCCCGACTCACCCCGCCGCGCCTGACAGAGGTCATCTCCGACCCGACCGAGATCGAGTACTACACGAAGGCCAACCACACCGCCGCCGTGGACAGGTCGAAAGGCATCACCGTGGACGTCAGCGGGAGCTACGTCCCCGGGCGGGACACCAGCGGCAGCGACCCGGAGAACCCTCCCAAACACCACGGCGGAGTGTTCGGCGCCGGCCCCGGTGCCCGCCTCGGACACCAGAGTGACGCGGACCGGTCCACCGCCACGGCTGCGGTCGACGAGCGCGTCGTCACCGGAACCGGACCACTGATCGAGTTCGAGAGCATCCTCGAACTGACCGTCACCACCTCGGACACGCACCGCACAACCCCGATCCGGGTACCGATCCGACTGCGGATCCCCGAGTCCGCCACGCGGGTCCGCGAACCCGCACCCGAACCGCCGTCCGCAGACCGGCCCACCGGCGGACCACGTGCCCTGACCTCCGCACAGACCGAACCGAACGCCATACGGCGGTGGCAGCGCGGCGGCACCCGCCTGCCGACCGAGGCGATGGTCACGTCCTTCCCCGCCGCGCGGGCGTCCGAGGACGCCGCCCGGATGGCGGTCGCCGCCCACGCGCGCACCTCGCGTCTCCAGCGGGCCATCGGCACCGACCCGCTGCGCAACCCACGGTCCATCGTCCCGGCAGCCGTCCACGACCAGGCCACCCCGGAATGGTCCAAGGCCCAGTACCCCCGGATCGCGAACGAGGGCGTCACGACCGGACTGACCGGCCCCGGTATCGCGCCGCGCTACCGCGCGGTCCTCGAACGGTACGCGCGCCTCGGCCCGCCGTCGCTGGCCCGGATCGTCACCGACGACCGGATGGAACGACCCAAACAGGTATCGGTGGCGACCAGCACCCAGACGCAGTCCCGCAACCTCGCCGGCTTCGAGGTCGACCTCCGCACCGGGACCTCCGGCGTCAACCCGGTCACCCGGCACGACGCGCCGATGCCGGGCCAGCTCGGAGTCGGCTCGGGCAGCGCCGCCCGGTCCGGTACGACCGCCAACACCGGCTCGAACGTGAAGTACCGGGGTCGCACGATGGTCTTCACCTTCACGGTGCAGGAACGGCACGTGGTCCGCGAGCCGACGGACCCGCTCGGGGACCGGGCCGGCACCGAGGTGACGCTGCCCGGCACGATCGAGGTGCAGGTACCCGAGGAGGTCGCCCGGGCCAACGGCTGGCTCGACGACACCGACCCGGCCCGCCGCCACGCCATCGACTCGACGGTGGCGGCCTGGGAGAACGCGTTGACGAGCCGGGCCGACTGGTTGCAGCGGGCAGCCGAGTGGCGTGCCGCCGAGACCGAGCTACGCGACCTTCCCCCGGACGCGACAGACAGCCGGCGCGACCAGGCCGAAGCGCAGGCCACGGCGGCCCGGATCGAGAGCCGGGCGGCCCAGGAGCGATACCTACAGGCCAGAGCGGACGCCGAGGGACTCGCCGACCGGCTGGCCGCGGGCCGCGACCGACAACCGGCCGACGCCACAGCCCACGGGATCCCGGCGTTGCCGGAGAACGACGCAGCCCGACGACGGTTCGAGCAGGATCGCGGCCAGGCCCTGGACACCCTCGCCCTGACCACCGCCGAGGACCTGGCGACCGCCCTGGACCGCCACACCGCTGACTTCCGGACGGCGCTGCGCCGACCGCGTTCCGCCACCGTCGACCAACTGCGCCACCTGGCGACCGCCCGGGCGCACCGGGACCAGCTCGTCCCACTCGCCGACCTGGTGCGTCGCGGTGAGCTGACTCCGGATACGGGCGACGACGCGGGCCGGGAGCCATCCGGGCAACCCGGTGTCGACCAGCGGCTGGTGGACCTGGCCGCTGCCGCCCGCGCACTGCTCGACCAGGTCACGGCGAACGCGCCCACCGAGCCCGACCTGACCCCGGTGTTGCGGGCCCAGCGTCGGGTGCTGCGTCACCAGCTCCCACCACCCGGCGCAGGGCACCGCGCCTGGTTCCAGACCAGGTCCGTCCGGATCCAGCACACCGTGGCCGGTCTCCAGCGCACCGCAGCCAGGCTTACGCACACCGCGGGTGGGCTCCACCGCAGAGCCGCCGGGCGCGACCTGCACAAGGAGTTCCGCCGTCTGGTCGGACCCGGCGGTCGAGCCGGCGGCGACCACCTGCTGGCCCGAGCCGCCGCGCTCCTCGCCCTGGCCGAGGAGATCGAGGCCGCCTGGCGCACCGGCACGAGCGAAGCCGCCGCCCGGTACGCCTCCGAGTTCACCGACCGGCCCCTGTCGCCTGCACCCCCGCCCGGTCTGCCACCGGTCGACCGGGCCACCGTCGACCGGCGCCTCGCGGCACTCGACCCCGACACACTGGTCCCACTCCGACACCGGGTGGACGCCATCGTCGCCGGCCGCAGCGCCGGTACGCCACAATCGGCCGCCGCGCTGCTCGACCACGGTTACCGGGTCACCGCCGCGCTGCTCGACGGCACCGATCCGCACGTCGTCGCCCGCCGGCTGGCCCACACCCGGGCTCCGTCGACCGACACCGACCCCCCGACGCCCCCGGCCGAGCACCGCCGCCGACGGACCGCCCGTCCCGTCGGCGGCCGTCGCAGAGGTTCGACCACGAGCGAGTCGCACCGCCCCGACGACCCGGCCACCCGGGACCGGCTCCGCGCCGACCTGCTCGGCGGGCTGTCTCAGGAACGCCGCAACGACCTCGACGACAGGATCCGCCTGCTCGGGCTCGACGACGGGCAGCCGGTGATGCTGCTCTGGGTCCGCCGCCGGGCACCGGAACCGGGCACGTCCCCCGAACCTGACCTGCCGGACGCCTTCCTGGAACAACTCGCGCGGGAGTACCAGGACCGCCACCCGACCGGACGGGTGCTGCTGATCGGCGACGACCCCGGCCCTGCCCTGCGGAACCGCCGTCCCGACCTGTTCACCGACCCCCACCTGACCGGTGCGCCGCCGACGGCCGACCCGAACGCCGACGACCGTGCCGACCAGGCGTACCTCCTGGACCGGCTCCGACAGGACGGCCACCGGCCACTGCTCTCGGTCGACATGTCGGGCGACACCGCCGACCTGTCCGCGCTGCTCGGTATCGACACCGTGCACCTCGAACGAGGCGCGTCGCGGGGCGACCCCACCGATCGGGTCGCCCGCTCCGGCGAGGCGCCGGACGGCCAGGTCCCGCAGCGGGACGCGGCGGTGTCGACATGGCGTCGACAGCGGTTCGAGGCCCCGACCGAGTGGCTCGTCCACCACGCCCGACTCGCTGACATCGTCGACCGGCTCCCCGCCGACGCCACCGTCGCGCAACGACGGACACACCTGCTCGAACTCTGGGAGGCGATCGACGACTGGCGGCAGACGGTGACGGAGCAGGAGGTCCGGCTCACCGCCTCGGCCGACGACGCGCCCGACTGGATCGGCCGAGGCGAGGTCCTGGCCGAATCGCTGCTGGCCGCCTACCTCGCCCTCGACCCGGACACCGTCCCCGCGCATCTGCCCGACCCGCTGGTCGGCTCGGTCCTGAACCACCAGATCGCGACCGCCCACGCCCTGATCGTCGAGCTGGACCCGACCCGGTATCTGCGACTGACGCCGGGAGAACTGGACCGGATCTTCGCACCGCCGGAGACGCGGCGAGCCGGCCACGAGGGCACTCCCGACCGATCCGGCCGCGACGAGACCACGCGGGCCGACCGCACCGACCAGGACGACGAGGACACGCACGGGGTGCCGCTCGGCTGGCAGGCGCGGCAGGAACGGGGTCTCCTCATCGTCGAGACCGACGGCCTGCGCAGCGTCGACCGGAACGGCGGATCTCCCCGCCCACCTGGACCACCGCCACCAGGGGACGGTCCGACCGACGGGGACGGTCCGACCGACGGCCGGCAAACGGGTACGGGCCTCGATCAGGACCGCGACCCGGCCGCAGCGAAGGACCCCTCCCACACCGGTGGGTCGCCGCACCAGCGGTCCCGGCAGGACACCGGCGGTCACCAGCGACTCTCCAACGCCCCGATGGACCGATCCGACGGTAGCCGGTCCGAGGTCGGACAGACCATCGCCGACGTGCGGCGGCTGCTGTCCGTCGCACAGACCCGACAGATGGTCGACGGCCTGCGCGACCGCATCGACCGCATGCTGTCCCGCGTGCCGCACGACAGCCCGGACCACGCCGAGCTGCGCCGGTTGCGCGAACGCACCCGGGCCTGGCGTCCGGGCGGAATCCCGATCGACGTGCCCGGTGCCGGGCGACTGCGGCTGCGTGACGTTCCCGACGACCGCGACTGTCTGTTCTGGGCGGTGCTCGAAGCGAGCCGCCGGCAACGCGTCCCGCTGCCCGGCGACCCGGCCGGCCCGGCGGACCTCCGCGCCCATGCCGCCGACCTGATAGCGCAGCAGCCGGCGAGGTTCGAGCCACATCTCGGTCGTACCGCCGGCCAGATCATCGCCGACCAGCTCCACCATCAGCACGCCGACACCCGACTCACCCCCGGCTGGGAGTACGTGCCGGCCACCGCCGAGACCCGGGAGACCTGGCGTGCCGAGGCGGAGCTCGACGAGCTACGCCGTCGCGCCCGGACACACGGCGTCGTCGGCGTCGACGACCTCACCCGGGAGGACCTGCGCGCCCTGCTGACCGCCCAGGACCCGGCCACCGCTGGGACCCTCGCGGACCACGTGCGGACCGCCGTCGCCGAGCGGGAGCAACGGCAGCCGAGGGTGCAGTGGCTCCGGGAGGTCGCCGACCGGATCGACCGCGGCGACCGCAACATCCTCGGGATGCTGGCCGTCCACTTCACCGATCGTGGCGAGGCCGGCAACGCCGAGGTGGTCAGACGGATCCTCGACACCGTGGAACGGCACGGGCGGGCACCCAGCGGTGTGGAACTGCTGGAGGCCGCGATGCGGCAGCGCGACCTGTGGAACTCGGCGATCGGCGACGACGTGCCGACCGCCCTGGCGCTGGCACTGGACCTCGACCTCGTCGTCGTCCCCATCGACGCGGGCCCCGGCCGTGTGCCGGTCGTGACCGGGGCACCCCAGCCGTTGCAGCCGTCGGCGCCCCACCGTCTCTACGTCGCCCGTGCATTCAACCATTTCCAGTCCCTCGAACCGGCCGACGGCACCACGTGGGCCGGTGGCGTGCACCCGCCACCGTCCGGCACCACCGCGTCGGGGAGCAGCCTCCGGTGGCACCGCTCCGATCTCGATCCGACCGCACTGCACCAGGCCGTCGACGCCGTCGTCATGCGGTACGACCTGTCCCCACCGGTCGACCCGACGTTTCTCGACGGACTGCGCACCCGGGTCCAGGAGGCACTGGTCCAGGGCACCGACCCGGTGGCCGCCGCCGACCGGTTCGCCGCCGTCCACGGCCACCTCCCCACGACCTTCCAGGCGGGACCATGACCGAGCATCCCTCTCTCGCGCTGCACCACCTCCTGCTCCGCCTCGACGGGCACTTCCCCGACGACCTGGTCAGCGAGGCCCGCACCTGGCTGGCCGAGGGCCTGGTGCGCGATGTGGCCGAAGCGGTCGTGTTCACCGCGCTGACCGGTGACGTCGCGCTGACGGCCGCGGACGTCGTCGTACTCTCCGAGACGCTGTCGTCGTCGGGGGCCGACACCGCCGCCCTCGCCGAGGTCCGCCGCACCGACGGGCCGCCGCTACCCATGTACGCGCTGGCGCCCGCCGACCCCACGGCGCTGGCCGAACAGCGGCTGCCGGCCATCCTCGACCTCACCAGCGGATATGTCGGCCCGGGTGCACCGGACCCGGTGGACACCGCGATCGTCGCCTCGATGCCGGCGCTGACCGGCGTCGAGGCGCTGTGGCGGTCGTGGCGCTACCCGACCGACGGCACCCCACCCCGACGCGTCTACCTCGTGCACCGACCCGACGGCGCGCTGCCGAGCGCCGCCGCCCGGTTGCAGGCCGTGCTCCGCGAGGCGGGGGAGAGCACACCACTGGTGCAGGTCTTCGACGACGAGCCGACCCTTCCCGCACAGCACCGGATCGCCCTGGACTGTGCGGCGCTGCTGTGGACACCCCGGCCAACCGCCCCGGTCCGGTTCGCCGAGTCGCCCGGCTTCGCCCCCGACCAACCCCGCCTCGACGGGCCGGACCGCGATCGGGTGCTGACCCGTCTCGCGTACGGTGTGCCGCTGCTGACCACCGCGACGTTCCTGGACGACGCCCTGGACCGCACCCGGACCGGGACCGTACCCACGGACCTGCGCACCGACGGCGAGTGGATCTGGAGCGACATGGTCACCTACTACCTCGACCGGCACCGGCTCGCACCCGGGCCCACCTTCCTGGCCCACCTGCGCGCCTGCGGCCCGCACCCGCCCCAGGTCGGGCCCGCCGCACTGCACCGTGCCCGGGCCGCGCTGTGGGCGACGACCACGGGTCGACGGGAAACTGCGCGCCGACCGTGAACCGCACCGGTCCGGCGGTCGTAGTGGGGGCACTCGGGCCGGGACGCCCACCACCGGCGGAAGGGAGAACCGCGGATGGCCGCGACGACGGTGGCGGTGACAGGGGTGCTGACCGAACCGGTCGGCGACGCGCTGCTGCTGCGCACCGCGGCAGAGGACCGGGACCCGGTGGTACGCCTCGTCGGGTCGCTGCCCGCCGAGACCGACCGGATCACGGTGGTCAGTACGCCGCAGGTGACCGCCCTGCCGCAGTTCTTCGTGGTGCTGTCCCGGGTGCTCGGGGCGGAGCTGGGCGGCAGCGCCGACGGGATCCGGTTGCTGCCGCTCGGTGACTATGCCGACCGTTCCGTCGTCGACCGGGCCGCACGAGGACTGGCGGAGCGGATCGGTCAGGCGGTGACGATTCCACGAGACCCACTGCCGGTGGACCAGACCGGGTTGACCGGCCCGTACGAGTGGCTGGTCTACCCACCCGGCCGCCCGGCCGGAACCGGCCATGTCTGGCCCACCCCGGCACCGTCGACCCGTCCCACCCCGCCGGGTCGACGCACCGCCACCGGCTGGTCGTTGCTGGACACCGGTTCACCGGTCACCGGTGCGCCCGCCACCGGGACCGCCGCAGCGGGATTCGTGGTGGAGATCGAGGTCGGCCCGACCGGATTCCGGATCGTCGGTCGGCCGGTACCACCGGCGACCCTGGCCACCCTGCTCACCACGGTGCGGGCCGACGATCACCAGCCGATGGTGCTGGTCGTCACCGGCACGGCACCGACCGGTCCGGCCGCCGCCGGACTGATCTTCGGTGGACTGGCCACCGCCCTCGGCGAACCGATCCTCGTCTGCACCGACATCGTCACCGCCGCCGCCGACGGCACCCTGACGACCCCGGCGACGTTCCATCGCTGGCCGCCCCGCGTAGGTCCCACCGCACCACGTGCGCAGGAGGTCGGTGCAACGCTGCCCGTCGCCCCGGTGCCGCACGGCCCTGCGGCGAGCGACGGACCGACGCCACTGGCCCCTGCCATGCTCATCGAGTTGCGCGACGGCGACCGGTGGCGCGCGCCGAAGGCCGTCGAACCCGCCGAGGGCCCCCGGCTCCCGGACGGACCGAGGCCCGATCCGGCGCGGGTCCCGGCACCCGCGCCGGCAGACCCGCCGGACCCGACCAACCCCGAGCCGCGCCGTACCGACTCGACGCAAGCCGCCCCCGTTCGGCCCGCCACCGACGCTTTCGTCCCGATCCCCGTGCACCCGGTCCGGACCACGCAGGCCGGTGTTCCGTCGGTCCTGGCCTCCGGCGAGACATCGCCCGACGTACCGGCGGATACCGGGGCAGCCCGGCCGCCGCACCGGCCCACCAGCCCGGGTGGCCCGCACCCGGAGCGGGCGTCCGGACCGGTCCCGCCCCGCGCCGTCGTCCGCAGGCTCGACGACAGGTGGGACCCGGACGACCGGACCCGGCTCCGACAGGTGCTCGACGGCCGCTACGACGGATACGCCCGGATGGTGACCCGGGTGCTGGCCGAGGAGCCCGGACTCCGGGCCGCCGGCACCGCCGCCGACGTGGTCGCCGCACTGGTCGCCCTGTGCGCGTTCTGCGGAACCGAGCGCGACCGGATCAACGCCGCCCTGCGCGGCGGCACCGACGACACCCCGGACCGGCTACTGCTCGCCCGGGGTGCCCTGCACGGACTGCGTCGGCTGCCCACCGTCCTCGGGGCGGTGCACGCCCACGGCGAGGTCCCCGCCACGGTCCTCGCCGGCTACCGGCCCGGCGACGAACTGGTCGAGCCCGCCTTCGTCGACGTGGATCTGGTCCGGCGGCCGGCCCCGGCGACCACCGTGGAGTTCGCCGTCTGGTCGGCCACCGCCCGCCGCGTCGACCGGTTCGGATCAGGGGCACTCTTCCCGCCCGGCAGCCGCTTCGTCGTGCTCGCGGTCGACCCGGCCGAGACCGACGACCGACCGGCCCGGGTGCTGCTCGGCGACCTGACCGGTGTCGGGTCGCAACCCGCCCACGCGGTCGGCCGGATGCGCGAGCGGCTTCGTCAGGCACTGGAACAGGACGCCCCGCCACCGCCCGCCACCGCCGCCCCGCACGCGACCCACCGGCTGCTGCGGTTCGCGCCCGGCCTGCACGACGACGGCCGGCGTCTCGTCTGCGATGCCACCGGTCCGGCATCCGAGCCCGAACGTGGAGGTACCCGACCGTGAGCCAGGGTGTGCTGTCGGTCTCCCAGACCGATCCGGACTGCCTGCCGACCATCTCCGACGCGCTCGCGCTGGCCCGGCCTGGCGCCACCGTCGCCGTGCAGCCGGGCGTCTACCGGGAACGGCTACGACTCACCGGCGACGTGACCCTCGTCGCCGAGGACGGTCGGGGGTCGGTCACCGTACACGGCGTCGATGGTCCGGCGGTGTTCCAAGCCGGTGGCGCCGTGGTGCTGCGCGGGCTGGTCCTCACCGGCGGCGACGAGGCCTTCCCGACGGTCCAGATCGCCACCGGCACGCTGCGCATGACCCAGTGCGAGGTACGCGCCGACGCGGTGGTCGGCGTGCACGTCGCCGCCGGTCGCCTCGAACTGGGCGACTGCCTTCTCAGCAATCCGGGCGGCGCCGGTCTCCTGATCGACGGCGGTGCGGCCGGTACGGTCACCGGCACCACCGTGCGCGACGTGGGAGCGGCTGCCGTCGTCATCGCCGGCGGCGCCGACCCGGTCCTGCGTGACTGCACGGTCACCGACGTGCGGGGCGCGGGGGTGCTGTCCACCCGTGCCGGTCGGGGCCTGGTGGTCGGCTGCGACATCAGCGCGGTCGACGGCCCGGCCGTCGCGGTCGAGCAGGACGGCGCGGTACGCGTCGAACGCTGCGTCGTGCACGACAGCCCAGGCTCCGGGCTGATCGTCACCGGCGGTCGGCCGGTCCTCGACGACTGCGAGTTCCGCGACCTCGGCGGGCACGGCGTCGTCGTCTCCGGGGACGCCGATCCGACCGCCCGTCGGTGCACCGTCACCGGCACCGCCGGCCACGGCGTGATCGTGCTGGAGAACGCCACCGGCGCGCTGCTCGACTGCCGGATCAGCGCGACCCGGGCGGCTGCGTTCGCCGTCACCGGATCGGCCGCACCCCGGGTCGAGGGCGGTCGGATCGAGGGCGGTACCGGGATCGCGGTGCTGCTCGACGGTCCGGTCGGTGGCGCGTTCACCGGGGTGAGCGTGGACGGCGGCCGGACCGGATTCCTGGTGCGCGCCGGTGCGGACCCGGTGCTGACCGACGCGACGGTCCGCGACTGCACCGGCCACGCCGTCGAATCCGTCGACGGCGGTCGGGGCACCGTCCAGGGCGGCACGTTCACCGGCGGCACGGCCACGGTCCGGGTGGCCGCCGACGGCGCGCTGACCCTGACCGACTGCCGGATCCGTGGCGGCGGTGTCGGATTGCTCGTCGACGAGGGCGGATCGGTCACCGCGACCTCCTGCGACGTCGGTCAGACCGGAGGGTCGGGTGCCGACGTCGGCTCCGGGGCACGGCTTCGGCTGGCCCACACTCGGGTGCACGGCTGCGCCGGCTCCGGCATCCGGTTCGCCGGCCGGTCCGTGGGGCGGCTCGACCGGTGCGAGATCTTCGACAACGCCGGCGACGGCGTGGTGGTGGAGACGCTGGAGCCGGTCCCGATGGATGGCACGACCGTCCGTGGCAACGCCGGCCGACAGGTGCGCCGGACCGGACCCGTACCGGCGGAGGGCGACCCACGTCAGGACGGCCCGGCACCAGCCGGCCGGCCCGCCCCGACGACGACCGGCATCCCGGCACCGGAACCAACCGCCGCCGTGGACGGGCCGGACCGACCGGGCGGCGACCCGGCCACCCCGTTGTTGGCGGAACTCGACGCGCTGGTCGGACTCGCCGGGGTCAAACGCGAGGTGGCGACCCTGGTCGGACTGCACCGGGTGGCGCAGCGACGGAGTGCCGCCGGCCTGCCGATGCCGCCGATGTCCCGGCACATGGTCTTCGCCGGCGCGCCCGGCACCGGCAAGACCACGGTGGCCCGCCTCTACGGCCAGATCCTGGCCGCCCTCCAGGTGCTGCCCGGCGGACAACTGGTCGAGGTGTCCCGCGCCGACCTGGTCGCCGAACACGTCGGCGGCACGGCGGTGAAGACCACGCAACGGTTCACCGAGGCGATCGGTGGCGTGCTGTTCCTCGACGAGGCGTACACGCTGGCCCCGGTCGACGGCGGCGGCGGTCACGACTTCGGGCGGGAGGCGATCGACACCCTGGTCAAGCTCATGGAGGACCACCGCGACGAGGTGGTGGTGATCGTCGCCGGATACTCCCCGCAGATGCGGGCCTTCCTCGAATCGAATCCGGGGCTGGCATCCCGCTTCTCCCGCACCGTGGAGTTCGACAGCTACACCGACGACGAGCTGGTCACCATCGTCGAGCGGCTGTGCAGCACCCACCACTACTCCCTGGAGTACGACACCCGCCTGGCGCTGACCGGATGGTTCCGGGCGATGCCACGTGGCGAGTCGTTCGGCAACGCCCGGGTCGCCCGCAAGGTGTTCGAGGACATGATCGGCCGGCAGGCGTTCCGGCTCTCCGAGGCCGGCGCCTCCTCCGGCGTGGAACTGGCCCAACTTCTGCCGCAGGACCTCGGTGTCGCGCCCGAAGCCGAGGGCAGCCCGGGTACGCCCCGACTCTCCGAACTGGACATGCTGCTCGGTGAACTCGGCAACATGATCGGACTTGCCGGTGTGAAACGCGAGGTGGCCGAACTGATCGACCTGCTCGCCAACATCCGCCAACGGGTCCGGGCCGGACTGCCCGCCCCGTCGGTCTCGCGACACCTGGTCTTCTCCGGCCCACCCGGCACCGGCAAGACCACCGTCGCCCGCCTCTACGGCCGGCTGCTCCACGCGCTCGGGGTGCTGCCGGCCGGGCAACTGGTCGAGGTCGCCCGCGCCGACCTCGTCGGAGAGTACGTGGGCCACACCGCGCACCGGACCAAGGAGGCGTTCGAACGGGCCCGTGGCGGTGTCCTCTTCATCGACGAGGCGTACACCCTCGCGCCGCCGGACGCCCGCAACGACTTCGGACGGGAGGCGATCGACACCCTGGTCAAGCTCATGGAGGACCACCGCGACGAGGTGGTGGTGATCGCCGCCGGATACGAGGCGGAGATGGCCGCCTTCCTGGCCGCCAACGCCGGCCTGCAGTCCCGGTTCACCCGCCGGATCCACTTCGACGACTACTCGCCGGACGAACTCGTCGCGATCTTCGAGGGGCTGGCCCGGGCCAGCGGCTACGAATGCCCGGGTGACACGTTGACGGCCCTGCGCGGCCACTTCGAGAAGGTGGAGACCGGGCGTACGTTCGGCAACGGCCGGTACGCCCGACAACTGCTCGACGAGGTGGTCACCCGGCAGGCGCGCCGGCTCCGCTCGGTCACCGCCCCCAGCGTCGACGACCTGCGAACCCTGCGAGTCGACGACGTCCGGGCCCGAGCGACTGTCCACATGTGACATCGGCGACCATGCGCGAGTCGAAACAGGATCGTCAGGTGACGCCCGTATGCTGTCGCCCGCGCCGTCGGTACACGAAGCCGGGCAGGGCCACGGAATCCGCCCCGCCCCGGCATCGACGGTGGCCGGACAGGAAAGGCGGGTCGGTGGCGACGGTGTCGAGCGGGGCCGGTGCGGACGCCTCAGCCACACCGGACGAGACACCGACACCCGACACCCGGATGAGCCTGATCTACGAGACCCACTCCGAACCGCTGTTCCGCTTCCTGCTCAAGCTCTCGCTCGGGGCCCGACACATCGCCGAGGACCTGTTGCAGGAGACGATGGTCCGGGCCTGGCGCAACATCGACCACCTGTCGTCGGACCCGGAGACCCAGCGCCGCTGGCTGTTCATCGTGGCCCGACGGATCGCGATCGACGCGGCGCGGGCCCGACAGGCCCGCCCCACCGAGGTCGGCGCCGTCGACGTCTCCCGGATGCCGACCACGACCGACCACGTCGAGGAGATAGTCGCCGTGCACACCGTCCACGACGCCCTGCCGAGGCTCAAGCCGGAGCAGCGTACGGTGTTGATCGACCTGTACTTCCACGGCCGGTCCACCGCCGAGATCGCCGCCCGGCTCGACATCCCCGAGGGTACGGTCAAGTCCCGCGCCCACTACGGGCTGCGGGCACTGCGCGCCATCGTCGGGCCGACGGACGGGGTATGACATGTGCCATCCGCCGCAGCACCGCGCCGATCCGGACCTGCCCGATGACTGACCTCGACAACGACCACGCAGCAGCGCGGCAGACCTGCGCCCTCTATCTGGCCGGTGCGCTGGACACCGACTCCGAGGCGGCATTCGAGGTGCACCTCGCCGGCTGCACGGAGTGCCTCGACGAGTGCGACCGGGTGGGACCCCTCGCGCTGGCCCTGGCACAACTCGACGACGAGCCGTCCGACCTGGACCCGCACCCCACGCCCGGATCCGTGGCCGTCGTGCCCACGGACACCGCCCCCACCGACGCGCCCACCGTGGCACCGGCCCCTCGGTCCGGCGAGGTCGACGACCAGCCCGGCGCCCGACCGACCTCCACCGGCCCGCAGGGGCGGACGGCCCCGACCGGTCCCCGCGGCGCCCGCCCGGCCACCACCCGACGCCGGTTCTCCCGCCGACTACGGCTCGCTGCCGGCGCACTGGCCGCGACCGTCATCCTCGCCGGCGGCCTGGCCGTCGGGCTGCCCCGGTTGACCGGCGAGCCGACGGTGGTCACCCCGGTCGGCGTGGCGACCGCCGAAGGCGTGGGAGGCGGTTCGGCTCGCCTGTCGGTCTCGATCGCCGAGACCGAGGGCCGGTCGACGATCGTCGCCAGTGTCGTCGGGTTGGAGACCGGCATCCGTTACCGACTCTTCGGAGTGACCCGTGACGGACAGACCCACGAGGTGGTCGAGTGGGACGGCCGGCCCGGCGCGCAGGAGGTCAGCGGCGAACTCGACGCGACCCTCGCCGAGCTGACCTTCTTCACCGTCGCCCGCATGGACGGCGGCCCGGTCGTCTCGGCCCGCCTGGACACCGTCACCCCCACGCCGACCGACTGAGACTCAGCCCCGACGCCACTTCTGATTGGCCGTACCCGAGCAGGTCCACAACTGCAGCCGGGTGCCCCAGTCCCGGATGTCGACGCACTTGTCGGTGTGCGGATTGACGATGTCGCCCGCACTGGTCAGCCGGAACTGCTGGGCCCAGCCACCGTTGCAGTCGGCGAGCTGGATCGCCGTGCCGTCGGTGGTGCCCGCCCAGGCCAGGTCCATGCACTTGCCGAGCGCCATCATCGTGCCCTTGCTGAACGACCACTTCTGGCCGACGTTGCCGGAGACACACCGCGCCATCTGCAACTGGGCACCATCCACCGACCTGGCCCCCGGCACCTCCACGCACCGGTTCTCCCAACCGATCATCGGACGTCCGGGGTAGCTGGCCGCGGTCGTCGCCGGCGGCGGCGTCGTACGCGTCGGGGTCGCCCGGGCCGGGGTCGGCAGATCCGGCGTCGGTGCGGCCGGCGGGGTGGGCGGGGGAGCGTCGGCGAGCGGCGGTGCCGACGGGCCACCCGACCTCGGGCCAGCGGTCGGCGTGGCCGGGGGCGCACCGAGCCGCGCATCCCGCGTGTAGTGCTCGACGTATGCCAGCACCATGCCGGTGAAATCGCGGAGTCCGGCCGCGTCCGGCACACCACCGGCCTGCTGCACCACCGTCGTGCCCCAGTGGTAGGCGGCCAACGCGATCGGATACGGGTCCGTCCCGAGGCCGGCCAGTTCGCCGGAGAGGCTGCACATCGCCCGTCCCAGGGTCGGGATCGCCACGGTCGGGTCCCACGGCGAGGCCGACGGTGCGGCGTACCGGGCCCAGATCGCCGGCAGGAACTGCGCGATGCCCTGCCCGCCGTTGGGGCCGAGCAGATTGGGGTTGAAGCCCGACGACGCCATCAGCTGCGCTGCCACCCGGGCCGGGGTCACCGTCGCGCAGACCTTCCCGGCGGCCAGCACCAGGTCGAGGTAGGCGGCGGGTACCGGTCGGGGCGCGGTACCCGGCGTCGGCGCGGCCTCGACCGGACGCGGCGGCGGAGTCGGCTCGACGGTCACCGCCAGGTCCGACCGCCCGGCGTAGCCCTCGGCATAGGCGGCGACCGTCGCGACATAGTCCTCGGCGGACGCCGGCACCCCACCGGCCGCGCGGACCGCGTCGGCACCGGAGTGGTACGCGGCCAGCGCCAACCGCCACGGATCGCCGCTGACACCGGCGTGCCGCAGCTGGCCGACGAGGTCACACATGTGCCGGGCGAGGGCCAGGATGTTGGCGGCGGCGTCCAGCCGGGGCGCCTGCGGCCACGGGGCCCACCGCTGCCACGTCGCCTCGGTGAGGGCGGCCACGCCGGCCCCTCCGGCGGCGGAGCGCTGGTTGGCCTCGAAACCCGACGCCGCCATCACCTGACCGGCGAGGCGCGCCGGGGTGAGCGCGGGGCACGACAGTGCCGCGGCGACGATCGCCGTCGCCTGGTCGGCCGGCACGTCCTTGCCGACCAGGACGGCCGGCTCGGCGGTGGCGGTGCCGATGCTGGCCGCCACGGCGGAGACCCCGAGCATGGCGAGCACTGCCGTGATCGCGACCGCCCGACGCAGTCGCACGTCCAGCCGGCGGTAGCGGGCAACGAGGCGCCTGGAAAGGGACGCGGCCAGGTTGCCGATCCGACGGATGGCGTCGGCGCCAGACGTCACCTGCACAGCGACCCTCCTCGTCATGGAATCCGCTGCCTACTACGCCCGCGAGTCGATCGAAGTTCACGGCCGATCGCCCCGAATCGAAGCCTACTGTCCACCATGGCCGCCGTACGGTCCCGCCCGCAGCACGTTGCTCGACGGCACACTCGACAAGGTCCGAATCGTTCGGTTTGGGATAGGACAAGAAAGGCAACTATCTGCCTCGACTCGGTCCAGATACACAGTGGAGGCTCGCGATGGCGGTGGACACGGTGGTGCAGACGAAGCGGCCGGGTTGGCCGGAGATCCTCGTCGGGCTGGCCGTCATGGCGCTGGTCGGCTACGGACTCCCCATCGCCCTCGACCGGACCGGAGCCGCGGACGGGCTGAGCCCGGTCACGTCCGGCCTTATTCTGGCCGCCCTCTCGGGTGTCGCCGGTCTCATCGCGTTCGCCGCCGCCGCGCGCATCCGCTCCACGAACTGGAGCGACCTCGGTGTCCGTCCGACGACCGGCCGCTGGCTGCTGATCGGGGTGGCGGGTGGCCTGGTCGCCCTGGTCGTCTCCCGGATCGTCGCCGCCGCGGTCTACTACCTCACCGGACCTGCCGAGAACATCCAGCAGCCGTATCTCGACGCGGCCGGTGGCGGGATCCTCACGCTGATCCTGTCGTTCCTGTTCCTGGCGGTCCTGACGCCCATCGGCGAGGAGTTCCTGTTTCGCGGGATCGTCACCACGGCGCTGCTGCGCTACGGCGCGGTCGTCGGTGTCGTCGGCAGCTCATTGATCTTCGCGCTGATGCACGGCCTGAACCTCGTCTTCGTGACCGCCCTGGTCGTCGGCCTGGTCGCCGCCGAAGTGTTTCGCCGCAGCGGCTCCATCTGGCCCGCCGTCGCGGTGCACGTCACCAACAACCTGCTCGGGCAGGTGCTGGCTCTGCTCCTGGCCGGCGCGGCATGAGCGATGTGTCGACCTCGGGGCCTTGGCGTGAGTCCTGGCGTGGCGCTATGATCCGCCGCGATGAATACTCCTCGCAGATTGGGGGTTCCATTCGTGCAAGGTGAGTGCTGATGCACTCCCCGGCCGCGAATGCGGATTCCCGCCTCTCCCTCTGGCGGCGCGTACGCGAGTACGCCGTTCCGCCCTCCATGATCGAAACTGCGACCGCTCGTCGTGTCGTCGGCGACTGGGCCGGCGCATGCGCCGCCGCCCGAGTCGATGTCGACCTGGACCTCCGGGCCGTCGTCCGCCGTCACGGCCGTGACCTGGCCGCCCGGTTACGGACCGATCTCCGGCATCTCGCGCCTGACCTGTTGCGCTGGCACATGCCGAGGATCGCCCCTGACGGGCTGCTGCGTCCGGGCCTGACCGTCTCGCTGGCGCGGTACGGTCCGGCGGACCATGACGACGCCGAGCCGGTGCACCTCGTCGCCCGGACGCCACCGGCCTGGGCGGACGCGGACCAGCGGATCAGTCTGGCACTGTGGGCCGGGTCCCGTGCCGGCCGCGACCGCTCTCATCCGCAACCCGACCGTCGGTTCCGCCTCGACCTGCACCGTCACCTGTGGGACGCACGTCGCGCCGACGAGCTACGGACCCGGTCGGGCGCCCCACAGGTGACCGCCGATGCGTGCCCTGACCCCACATGGGCGGCGTTGCGGCAACGCGGCTACGCGGTGCACCGGTGGGCGACCGAAGCAACTCTGCTGCTCCAGGCCGAACGCGGCGCCAGCGGTGCCGTGACGGTACGCCTTAGCCCCCGACGCCGCCTGCTGTTGGACGTCGAATCCACCGGAACGGACCGGCGAACACCCACGGCACACATCGTCGGAGCACCACGGGCCGGTCGTGTCGCCGGGCTGCCGGTGCTGCCCCATGCGGCGACCTGGATGACACCCGACCTGGAGTTGCTGCACCTCGGGCTGATCGAGGCCGACCGCCTGCACCCGCTGGTGGCCGCCGCGCTCGCGCCCCATCACCCCACGGTAGGCGCCCCGGCGTCCCCGGACCCGAAGGCGTCACCACGTCTGGTGGCATGTCGGGGCGCCGGGCACCGCATCGGTCTGGTGAACGGTGTGCTCACACCACTCGACCACGACCCGGCGGAAGTCCACCGGGAGGAGTTGCTGGTCGCGCTGACCGGCACCCCACTGCCGTGCCTCCAGGCGATCGACGAGGCACATCGCCGACCGGAGTCCCTTCCCGACATCCGCGCACGCCTGGATCACGGCGACTTCGCCGGTGCGCTGGCTGCCGTCGAGGCGCTGCTGGGGCCGGACGCGCTCCTGCCCGACGGAAAACTACGGCAGGAACTGGACAACGCCGCACTGCGCCGGATCACGTACGGGCTGTTCCGAGCCGGGCTGAGCGGACACGGACCTGCCACCTGCGACCGGGACTGGCGGCCCAAGCGCGGCCACCGCTCCCACCCACGTCACACGATCGCCCGCTGACCAGCGGGAACGCCCCCTTCATCCGGCTTCAGGCTGGCCCTTCACGACCCCAAGGTGATCTCACATGCTGCCCGTTCGTACCTCTGTGGCGCCCGTTCCCACGGCACAACTCGACGTCGCCGCCGACCTGATCGCGCTGTTGCGCGACACCACCACCGAGACCCGCAGCGATCCTCAGTTGGAGGCACTGACCCTGGCGGTGGCCGCCGACCTGCCGGTGCTGCTCTGGGGTGACCCGGGAATCGGTAAGACCGCCGCGCTGACGCAGCTTGCTGCGGCACTGGACCTGCCGCTCACCACGGTGATCGCCAGCGTCCACGAGCCGTCCGACTTCTCGGGCCTACCGGTCGTCGGCGACGACCCGGCGAACCAGGGCGTCCCGATGGCACCGCCGGACTGGGCCGTGCGGCTGGTGCGCAGCGGTCGCGGACTGCTGTTCCTGGACGAACTGTCCACCGCACCGCCGGCCGTGCAGGCCGCCCTGCTGCGTCTCGTGCTGGAACGGCGGATCGGCAGCCTGCACCTGCCGGCCGAGGTCCGGATCGTGGCCGCCGCCAATCCCCGGTCCTCGGCCGCCGACGGCTGGGAACTGAGCGCACCGCTGGCCAACCGTTTCGTCCACCTGCAGTGGGCTCATGACCAGCAGGTCGTCGTCCGTGGACTGGGCGGAACGTGGCCCCTGGCGGCGGTGCCCCGGCTCGATCCGCAGCGGCTGTCGGAGGCCGTCACCGTCGCCCGTCGTGCGGTGTGCGGACTTCTGTCGACCCGCCCGGCACTCGTCCACCGACTACCGACGAACGAAGCCGGTCGTGGTGGTCCGTGGCCGTCGCCCCGGAGCTGGGAGATGGCTCTGCGCCTGGTCGCCTTCGCCACGGCGGCCGACGCCTCCCGGGACGTCCTGTCGATGCTGGTCCGAGGTGCCGTGGGCGACGGCCCGGGCCTGGAACTCCTGGCCAGCCTGGACCGGATGGACCTGCCGGATCCCGAGTCGCTGCTCGCCGACCCGACCGCTGCCGTCCTGCCGCAGCGCGGCGACCTGTGCCAGGTCGTCCTGGACGCCGTGGTGGAGGCGGTGCGGCGGCGTCCGGAGCGGTCCCGCTGGGACGCCGCCTGGGAGCTGCTGGTCCGGGCGCTGGAGAACGGCGCCCCGGACCTGGTGGTCGTACCTGCTTCCACCCTCGCCCGGCTGCGCCAGGAAGACTGGGACGTACCCGCCTCGATGGACCGGCTCGTCGGCGTGGTGTCCCTGTCCCGGCGTGCCGACCAGGCGGCGGCCCGGGTCGCGGCCGCCGCAGGGCTCGGCCGGTGACCGCCGGGACGCTGGACCGGGAGAAGTTGTTCACCGCCCGGCTGCACGCCGTCCGGGTCCGGCCCTACCTGGCGACGGCGCTGTTCGCCCTGCACGTGGTCGAATCGCGGCGGGTGCCGACGATGGCGGTGGACCCGCGCTGGCGGTGCTACGTCTCGCCCGCCTTCGTGGACCGGACATCCGTCGAGGAACTCGCCGGCGTCTGGGTGCACGAGGTGTCGCACCTGCTGCGTGACCACCATGGACGCGGCGACCGGGTGGCCCACGCCCACGGGCTGACGGGGGCGGGGGAGCGGCTGCGGATCAACATCGCCGCGGACTGCGAGATCAACGACGACGTCTTCGGCGACGGGCTGGCCCGCCCCGAAGGTGCGGTCGAGCCGAGCCGACTGCTGCTGCCCGAGGGGCAGTTGATGGAGGACTACCTGCGACAGTTCCGTCTCGGGCCGCGTACCCGGGACTGGGCCTGGCTGGACTGCGGCAGCGGCGCCGACGGACGGCATCGGGAGTGGGATCTCGGACCGGACGGCGCACCCGCGCTCAGTGCGCAGGAGTGCGACGCCGTGCGATTCCGGGTGGCCGAGGGCATCACCGGCCGACCGGGAAACTCTCCCCGGGGCTGGCGGCGGTGGGCGGAGCAGGCATTCCATCCACCACAACCGTGGCGGGACCTGTTGGGGGCGGCGGTCCGCTCGGCGGTCTCCGCAGCGGGAGTGGGCGAGGACTACACCTACGGGCGGCCCTCGCGGCGCTCCGCCGGCTTGCCGGGTGTCGTCATGCCGGCGCTGCGGCGCCGGCCCCCACGGGTCTGCGTCATCGTCGATACCTCCGGCTCGGTCAGCGACGCCGAACTGGGCAGTGCGCTGCTCGAGGTCGCCGCGATCGTCCGGGCCGTGGGCGGCCGCCGCGACCTGGTCACCGTGCTGCCCTGTGACGCGGCGGCACAGGTGGTTCGTGCGATGTGCCGGGCCGAGGACATCCCGCTGGTGGGCGGAGGGGGTACGGACCTGCGTACCGGCTTCGTCCGCGCGCTTCGACAGAGTCCACGCCCGGACGCCATCGTGGCGCTGACCGACGGGCAGACGCCGTGGCCGGACTCGCGGCCGCCCTGCCGTACCGTCGTCGGGCGGTTCGACCGCGCCGTCGGGTGGGACGAGAACGACCCGGACCACCGCCCGAAATCGACGCCGGAGTGGGCGCGCGTGGTCACGATCGGATCCGCTCCCACCGTGCGGTGACCGGCGTCCCACCACCCGGTTGGTGTTCCAGGGGATGTGCCACCAGCCCGGCACCGACCGGATTCAGCAGTTCCTCACCCGTCTCGCGTCGGTTCCCTCACCCGGGTAGCGGTCGGCGGTCGGGCGTGTTCACGGCGGGCGACTCAGCCGGTCGGCACCCACGGTGTGGGGTGGAAACCGGTTGTCGGCAGGTGCGCGGTCTGCCTAGCCTGCTGGCTGTGCAGGCACCCTACCTTCCGACTCACCGGGCGCGCCGGTGAGCGCCCGCCTTCGTGAGATCGCCCGGCAGACCGTGGCGGTCGCCGAGTCCGGTCACTACCGCAACGGCTCCGGTGACGAGGTCGTCATCGGCGACGCGGTGCGGGCCGCCGTCGCCGGTACTCGTCACCACCTGCCGGACGATGTGCTCCAGGCGGAGAACGCGGAGCCCGGTGCCGGCCGGGTGGAGGTGACGCACGAGTCGACGTTGCAGGCGGCCTCCCGGCTGGGGGCCGGGGCGGCCTGTCTGGTGTTCGCCTCGGCGAAGAACCCGGGAGGCGGCTTCCTGGGCGGGGCGAAGGCACAGGAGGAGAGCATCGCCCGCTCGTCGGCGCTGTACCCGTGTCTGCTCGCGGCGCCGGACTTCTACGCGTTCCATCGTGCGCAGCGGGATCTGCGGTACAGCGACCGGGTCGTCTACTCGCCGGGGGTTCCGGTTTTCCGGGACGACAAGGGCACCCTCCTCGACCGGCCGTACCTGACGTCGTTCCTGACCGCTGCGGCGCCGAACCTGGGCGCGGTCCTCCGCAACCAACCCGAGCACGCGGCGGAGGTACCGGCCGTCCTGACCCGACGCGCCCGGCGGGTACTGGAGGTCGCGGCGGCGCACGGGCATCGGACGCTGGTGTTGGGCGCGTGGGGGTGCGGAGTGTTCCGCAACGACCCCGCGACGGTGGCCGACGCGTTCGCCGACGCGCTGCGGGTCGTCGACCGGTTCGACCACGTGCTGTTCGCCATCCGCGACGGCCTCCCGGACACCCCGGTGCACCGCGCGTTTGTGCAACGCTTTCCGGGAGCGGCCGGGGTGGCGACGAACGACCGGGTCTGAGGGGGCGCCGTCACCGCCGTCGGTATCTGCCGGGGGAGGTGCCGTACCGGCGTTTGAAAGCGGCGGCGAACGCGAACTCCGACGTGTAGCCGACTCGTCCCGAGATGCCGCTCAGCGGGGTGTCGGACTGGTGGAGGAGCCGGGCGGCGGTGGTCATCCGCCACCAGGTCAGGTAGGTCATCGGCGGCTGGCCGAGCAGCGCGGTGAAACGGCGCGCGAACGGTGCTCGGGACAGCCCCACCTCGGCGGCGAGTGCCGCGACGGTCCACGGCCGGGCGGGGTCGCTGTGGATGGCCCGTAGTGCGGCGGCGGTGGCCGGATCGTTGAGTGCGGCCGCCCAGCCCGTTGCCACGGTCGGCGAGGACGGGGTGCGGTCGAGCCAGGCACGCAAAATGTGCAGCAGCAGGGTGTCGAGCAGTGCCGGGATGATGGCGTCGGTGCCGAGGCGGGGCCGTTCCAGTTCGCTGGCGAGCAGGTCCACGGTGGCGCGTAGCTCCGGGTGTCGCCCGAGGTGCGCGGGCAGGTGAATGAGCGCGGGCAGGTCGTCGAGCAGCGGATGCGTATGGACCGGATCGAGTTCGTACGCGCCGCACAGGGTAACTGTGGCAGCGGCGTCGCCGACGTCCGAGACGTAGCGCGACAGGCCAGGGTCGTTCGGGTCGCAGGCGGGCGCGGTGGGTGAGGTCGTCGGGCTGTCGGCCAGCGTGTGGCCCGGACCGTGCGGCCGGAACACGATGTCCCCGGCGGCAAGCGGCACCGGGTCGGTGTCCGGTGCGATGAGCCAGCACGGCCCCTGGAGGACGATCTGGAAACCGGCGGAGCCGGGTACGGGTGCGAACCGCTGCGCCCACGGGGCGTTCCACGCGATCCGCGCGGAGCGCGGCCGGCCGGCTCGCATGACCGTGATCACGTCGCTGAGTACGTCCATCGGGGCCAGGATATCGCCGCGAGGACGATCGAGTATGAATGGGGGACTACAGAGCATGGATCGTCTTCGGGTGCCGCCATAGGTTCGAGTGGTGAGAGCCATGCGAATCCACCAGTACGGCGATGCCTCGGTCATCCGGGAGGAGGACGTGCCGCGCCCGACGCCGGGCCGGAACGAGGTGCTGATCACGGTCGCCGCGACCTCGTTCAATCCGTCCGACATCGGGCTGCGCCGGGGACTGCTGCGTGCCGTCTTCCCGCTGGATCTGCCGTACACCCTCGGCGGGGATGTCGCCGGCACGATCGTCGAGCTCGGCGACGGTGTGGACACCCTCGCCGTGGGCGACCGGGTCGTCGGACGGCTCGACACGGGCGGTGCCGCGGCCGAGTTCGTCACCGCCGCTGCCGACACCGTCGTGGCGGCGCCCACCACCGTTCCCCTCCCGCACGCCGCCGCCATCCCCATCGCCGGTGTCACGGCCTGGCAGGCGGTGTTCGCGCACGCGGGCATCACTCCAGGGCAACGGGTACTGGTCAACGGAGCGGGCGGTGGCGTCGGCGGGTTCGTGGTCCAGCTCGCCAAGCACGTCGGTGCCCACGTCATCGCCACGGCCAGCCCGCGCAGTACCGCAGTGGTCCGTCACCTCGGAGCCGACGAGATCGTCGACTACACGAACACGCCCCTCGGCGACGCGCTCGATGCCCCGGTCGACGTGATCGTCAACGTCGTCGTGGTCGGTGCCGGGCACGCCGCGGCACTGATGTCGCTGGTGCGCCCAGGAGGCGTCGTCGTGTCCGCCGCCGGCGCGCTGACGGCACCCGCCGGGTCGGCGGTGAGGGCAGTACGCTTCGTGGCCCGCAACGACACCCGTCACCTCGGCGCCCTCGTCGCCCTGGTCGACGCCGGGGCCGTCCGTCTCGACATCGCTGCGTCGCGTCCTCTCGCCGACCTGGCCTCGGTGCACCGCGACGCCGAGGCCGGACGCATCCGGGGCAAGACGATCCTTGTTCCGTGAGGTGGGCCGGGTAGCTCAGCTGGCGCCCAGCATCTCGGTGACCCGCGTGTAGAACGGGGCCGGGTCGTCGGCGAGGGACGCCTTCACCATCGCGGTCCAGTCGTCGACGATCACCTCGATCGACCCGGCGGCCAGCCCGTCGAGCGATCGACGCGGGACGTCACGAGGGTCGATCTTGGGTCCGTCGTAGTCGGCCGTGATGTCCGTGTCGGCGGCACCGAGGAGTACGCCCTGGACCAGAGTGCCCTGGGCGGCCAGTTCGAGGCGTACACCGTTCGTCATGTTCCACTCGGCGGCCTTGGCGGCGGAGTACGCGCCGGTACCCGGGCCGGCGAACCACGACAGTGCCGAGAGCACGTTCACGATCGCGCCACCGCCGTTCGCGGCGAGTACGGGGGTGAACTCGCGGATCACGTCGAGGGTGCCCCAGAAGTGCGTGTCCATCTCGCGGCGGACCTCGGCGATCTCACCGGTGACGAGCGGGGCGCCGGTCGCGATGCCGGCGTTGTTGACGAGAAGCGTGACGTCACGCGCGGCCGCTGCGGCGGCGACGACGGACTCGTGGTCGAGCAGGTCGAGTCGCAGCGGCACCACGCGGCTGTCGGCGAAGCCGAGGCTCTCGGGGCGACGGGCCGTCGCGTACACCCTGCGCGCTCCGCGTTCGAGCAACTCGAGCACGAACTGGCGGCCGATTCCACGGTTGGATCCGGTGACGAGGGCGATCTGGTCGGCGATGTTCATGGGTTCCGTGCTCCCTGCCTGGTCATCTCGGGATGGGGTGGGACCGTGTCCGGCCCGACGTCGACTACGGTAAAAGCTGACGTTGACGTCAAGGGCAAGTCGGATTGCGAAGCCGAAGGAGGACGTGGATGCGGATCGGTGACGTCGCGCGGCGCTCCGGCGTGAGTACGCGAGCGCTGCGGTACTACGAGGAGCAGGGTCTGCTCACGTCGGAGCGGAGCCCCAGGGGCCAGCGCACCTATCCCGAATCAGCCGTCGAACGGGTCCGGTTGATCCAACAGTTCTTCGCCGCCGGTGTGCCCAGCCGGACCATCCTGCAGCTGATGCCCTACGTCGACGCCGGACACGGATCGCGCGAGGCGTTCGCGCTGCTGGCCGTCGAACGTGACCGGATCACTGCCGCCATGGCCGACCTCGCCGCCGCCCGCGACGCCCTCGACCGCATGATCGACATCGCGAACCACCCGACCGCCGAACACTGTCCTGCGCTGCGTGAGCCGCCCTGGACGCCGCACCACCCCGGCGATGCGGCCACCCCGGCCGCCCCTGACCGCGATGCGCCGGGACGTCTCATGGCCGGCAACCAGACGACCGTCTCCGCCGGCCGGGCGACCTGACCTGTCACAGGTCGTTTCGTTACGGCTGGAGCAAGCCGGCAACAGAAGCCTAAAGCAACCGCAACCATCGATGGCTCATCCTTCCCTAGCCTGGGTGTCGCACCGAACCCGGTGCATCACAAGGGATACCGCGCACCGTCGTCCAAATTGGACTGTGTGCGGCATGCGCCGGCCGCTGCCACGGCCGGCCCAGGAAGGAGCAGCCACGTGAGGCTCACCCACCTCGCCACCCGCCGCCGGCTCGGTATTCTGGGCGCCGCCACGCTCGCGGGTGCACTACTCGCCACGGCCGGGGTCAACCCGGCGGCGGCCACGCCGGTCACCGGCACCATTCTCGGCGCCGACCTGCCGACCGCCGTCGCGGGCAGCTACATCGTCGTACTCAAGGACGGGCAGCAGCTCACCCGTGCCGGCGCGGAGCGTGTCACCACCCGGTACGGCGGTGGCCAGGTCGACCGGCTCTACGGGCGGACGGTCAACGGCTACTCCGCCACCCTCACCGAGCGGGCCGCCCGTCGGCTGGCGGCCGACCCGACCGTCGCCTACGTCGAGCAGAACCAGCGGGTACAGGCGCTGGCGACCCAGCCGAATCCGCCGTCCTGGGGTCTCGACCGCATCGACCAGCGGAACCTGCCGCTGAACCAGTCGTTCACCTACGGTCCGAGCAACGGGGTGCGGATCTTCGTGGTCGACACCGGAGTCCGGATCAGCCACCAGGACTTCGGCGGCCGGGCGGTGCACGGCTACGACGCAGTCGACAACGACTACAACACCGACGACGGTAACGGGCACGGCACCTTCGTCGCCTCGGTCGCCGCCGGGAGCGCCTACGGGGTGGCCAAGAACGCCACCGTCGTCGGGGTCCGGGTGCTCAACAACAGCGGTTCCGGCACCACGGCCGGTGTCATCGCCGGTGTCGACTGGGTTACCGCGAATGCGACCCGGCCGGCGGTGGCCAACCTGAGCCTCGGCGGTGGCGCCAGCACCACCCTCGACGCTGCGGTCCGGCGATCCATCAACGCGGGCATCACCTACGCCATCGCCGCGGGCAACTCCGGTGTACCGGCCACCGGCACCTCACCGGCCCGGGTCACCGAGGCGCTGACCGTCGGGGCCACCGACCGCACCGACACCCGGCCGACCTGGTCCAACTACGGCACCGCGCTGGACCTGTTCGCCCCGGGTGTGTCGATCACCGCCGCGTGGCGGACCAGCAACACCGCCACGTACACCGGTAGCGGCACCTCGTTCGCCGCCCCGCATGTGGCCGGCGCCGCCGCGATCTACCTGCGGAACAACCCGTCGGCGTCGCCGGCGACCGTGAACGCGGCGATCGTCGCCGCCGCTACCCCGAACGTCGTCGTCAACCCCGGAGCCGGCTCACCCAACCGCCTGCTCTACATCGGCACCTTCGGGAGCTGATCGCGAGGCGACCGTCCGCGCCGTGACCCGGTGCGGACGGTCGTCCTGTCGCCAGAACCGCCCGCGGTCGACCGACGCGTGTGGGCCAGGAACCTGCACCTGCTGTGCCAACGGGGTGCGGTGGGCTCGGACGGGCGGGACATCCCGTCACCGCCTGGTGTCGGACGGCAGGGAGGCGCGGTCAGCGGCCTGCCGACCGGACTCCCAACCGTCGCGGCTGTCCACCCGGATGGCCCGGGACCGGACCGTGTCCGGGAAGACCCGCCGCATGGTCTCGCGGATCTGCTCGTCCCGCGCGGCGAGCACCGGAAGCAGGTCGCTCGCGTCGTTTCCGTCTCGCCGATCGCTGACCTGCGCCAACGCGACCTGCGCCGCGGCGGTCAGCCGTTCGTCGATCCGGTCGGCGAAAGCCACCAGGAACGACTGACGGTACGCCTTCAGCCGGCTCCGACCGGCCTTACCGCCCGGCGGCTCGGTCCGTGCCATCGCCTGGTGCGCCTGCACCAGCAGCGAGGTGTAGAGCAGGTCCACCGCGTCGATGTCGGTGTCGAACCCGAAGACGGTGCTGAACGCCAGTTCCGGCGACCAGACCGTGTGGCAGCGGTTCGCCTTGGCGACGGCGGCCAGCAGGGACGCCTTCTCCCCGTCGTGCGGGTGGTCCACGCCGATCCGGCGCGCGTACGGCACCACCGGTGACGCGTCACCGCTCCGCGCTGCCAGCAGCGCCTCGTCCAGGCTGTGCCGGGTGACCAGTTCCTGCGCCTTGGCGGTGTACGCCTGCGCCTCGGCCGGAAAGGTCGTCGACTCCGCCTTGGCCAGCAGGGCGCGTACCCGGTCCAGCAGCCGGGTGTCGATCCGGGACGATCCCGGCCCGGCGACGGGTGCGGCGGCGGACCCGGGCGGCGGGACGAGTACCTCGATCGGCGGGAGCACGACCAGGATGGCGAGCAGGCCCAACACCAGATCGAGTACGGCCACCCGGTCGAGCCGCCAGCGGGCCACGAGCGCGTCGACATACCTGGCGTCGTCCGCCCACCAGACCTGCGCCCCGAGGGCGTCCGCCTGCGCCAGCCACCGCCGGTCGACCGTGGTCCGGGGAAACCGTCGCAGGTACGCGGCGACCGCGTCGGTCACCAGGTCGGCCTGGCGCGGCAGGCCCCGCCGCGCGACCACCCGGTGCAGCTCGGCCGGCTGCCATCCGCCCCGCCACAGCCGCGCGAACGCCTCGTCCCTCGCCGCCACCAGCGCCGGGTCGACGTCGACCGACGGTGTGACGGTGAGCGCGTCCAGCCCCGCCTCGTAGTCGACCGCCCCGGCGAGAACCGCCCTGATCCGTTCCCGCACAGATGTCACCAGCCCAAGCCTACGGAGCCCGCAGTCGGACGTACGCGGCAACGGGCGGGCTCGACATGATCGAGCCCGCCCGTTTCATCTGGCGCTCAGACGTGTAGGACCCGGCTGCGCAGCTTGGAGACCTGCGTACCGACCGGGCCGGTCATGATCATCTGGCCGCGAGGCGGAACTGCTGGTTGGTCTGTCCGTGGCAGTCGTAGAGCTGGATCTGGGCGCCGTTGGTGGTGTTCCAGGCGTCGAGGCAGCGGCCGGATTGGACGCCGCTGATGGTGCCGTTGGTGTTGATGTTCCATTGCTGGTTGGTCTGGCTGTGGCAGGCGTAGATCTGGACGGCGGCGCTGTTGCCGGTGCCGGCGGCGTCGAGGCACATGTCGCCGTAGACGCGGAGTTGCTTGGTGCTGGTGTTGTAGGTCCAGGTCTGGTTGGTCTGCCGGTTGCAGTCGTAGAGCTGGACGCGGGTGCCGTTGGTGCGTGACGAGTTGGGGACGTCGACGCACCGGCCGGACTGCGTACCGACGATCTCGCTGGCGGAGCCGGGCGGCGGCGTGGTGGGCGGCGGCGTCGTCGGCCCGGGCGTGGTGGGGGTCGGCGTCGGCGTACCGGTCGGCGGCGGCAACAACGGGCACGTGTTGCGGTAGGTGACCACCCCGCTGTTGTCCACCAGCGGGCAGAGGAACTGGGTGTACCGGGCGTCGTTGTCGACGAACGTCTTCAGGAACGGCAGCATGGTCCGGATCAGCACCGGGTTCGACCGGCCGACCATGAATCCGTGGTCGCCACCGGCGACCTCCAGGTAGACGCTCTCCGTCGTGGCCGGAATGCTGTTGTACAGACCGAGCGCGTACGACGGGGTGACCACCGTGTCCGCCTGTCCGGAGATGATCATCGTGGGCACCCGGTCGTTGGCCAGGTTCGACGACGGCGAGTACGGCGTGATGCCGGCCACCGCCTTCAGCGACGGGCGTCGCATCGCGGCGCTCAGCGCCCCGCCGCCGCCCATCGAGTGACCCGCGACGGCCAGCCGGTTCGGGTCGACCCGGTTGCGGACCGTGCTCTGCTGCGTCAGGTAGTCCAGAGCGGCGAGCAACTGGGTGCCGCGCGCCGTGTCGAAGTCGTTGCGGCTGTTGGTCTCGATGCCGATCACCACGAAACCGTGCGAGGCCAGCCACGGTCCCATCCACGCCAGTTCGGCGGAGAACAGCGCGGTGTATCCCGGCGAGATCGCGATGGCACCGAAGGTGCCCTGACTGGTGTCGGTCGGGTAGTAGATCCGACCGCCGTTGAAGCCGTTCCCGGACGGGACGCTGACCGACGTGTTGGCGAAGGGGCCGTTCTCGGCCGCGACGCTGTTCCGGGTGGGGTCCGGACCCCGCTGGTACGGGTTGTCGGCGGCCGACGCCGAGCCGGTCGCCATGGTGATGGTGAGCAAGCCGACGGCGGCGGCGAGTCCGGCGGTGGCGAGCGTGAACAGCCGTCCCCGAACGCCGGGGGACGCTCGGTGAGCGTCAGTGATCCCCGAGGGCGGGGGAGGGGGCGCATGTCCTCGCACTGTCGATACCTCCTGGTGGTGGGGGTGGGTGTGGGATGGGCGGGTCCGGTATGCACCGGACCCGCCCGCGCCGGCTGTGCCCTAGCCGGACCTGCGCGCGGTCAGCGTTGCAGGGTGAGTAGTCCGGGGCGGTAGGGCAGGAGGCCGTAGTCGCCGCCGGAGTTGGGTGAACGGCCCTGGTAGAGGAACTGGAGGTTGCAGGCGTTGACGGTCAT
>NZ_JBEYSG010000013.1:0-180847 GCF_040642635.1 Micromonospora sp. NPDC047793
CGGGGTGGGTCAGCGGGGGCGGGCCCAGGTGAGGAAGCGGGCGGCCAGCGTTTCGGGTGGGCAGGTGCCGGCCAGGTCGTCGGCGGCGTCGTACATCATCGAGCCGAGATAGACGAGCAGGCCGGTGCGGTTCTCCCGGTATTCGCCCAACAACGCCAGCCGGGCCGCCGAGCACGGCCAACGGGCACCGCACACCCGGCACCGCCAGGACGGTCGGGCCGCGACGTGGGGGCGGTAACGGGCCGTCACCAGTCCCGGTCCCCGGGGAGCGGGATGGGGGTGGCCGGGGACGGACATCGCCGGAACAGGAATCGCATGGGTGGGCCTCCGTCGAGGTGAATGGGGCGCCGGCCGAGTCGGGTACGCCGACGCCCCGGCCTGGTTCCGCCCGCCGTCCGATCCCGTGAGCGGTCCCGCTGCGTGACAGTCTGGTGAGGACGCGACTACGGTGGGAGGCTTGGCGCGGTGACGACGCGCGCGTCCCGGGCCGATCTCAGGCGGTACGACGATGTACGGAGGGTGTCCGTGGACCGCTCGTCCATGCTGGAGCACTTCGCGGAGGAACTGCGGCTGGTCCGGTCCGCTGCCGACATGTCGCAGACCGCGCTGGCCGAGGCGCTCAGCTACTCGGCCGCGCTGGTGGCGAAGGTGGAGACCTGCGAGCGGAAGCCGAGCCTGGACTTCGCCCGCCGCTGCGACACGGTGTTCGCCGCCGACGGCCGTTTCGAGCGCATCCAACGCCGACTCAGCCGGGAGATCCTGGTGCCGTGGTTCCGGGACTGGCCCGGCATCGAGGCGGAGGCCACCGCGCTGCGTTCGTTCGAGCCGCTGTGTGTGCCGGGGCTGTTGCAGACCGAGGCGTATGCCCGCGCGTTGCTTGCCGGCGGTGGGCTGTTCGCGCCACACGAGGTCGAGCAGCAGGTGACGACCCGGTTGGACCGGCAGACCGTGCTGACCCGCGAGCGTCCGCCGATGTTCACCGCCGTCGTCGACGAGTACGTGCTGCGTCGGCGGATCGGTGGACCGGAGGTGATGCGGGAGCAACTGCGCCACCTGGTGAAGCTCGGCGCGACGGTGCCCAGGCTCCGGATCCAGGTCGTGCCGCTCTCGGTCGGCGCCTATCCCGGGATCAACGGCCCGTTCGTGATCGCCACGCCGCCGCACGGGGAGGACGTCGTCTATCAGGAAGGACAGCTCCACGGGCAGGTAGTGGACCGTGCCGACTATCTGCGGCAGATGGTCGAGGTTTGGGAGTCGATCCGGGGTGAGGCACTATCGCAACAGCAGTCCCTCGATCTGATCGCGGAAGTGGCGGAGACATGGAATTGACCGGCGTCCGGTGGCGCAAGAGCATCCGCAGTAACGGCCAGGGTGGCAACTGCGTGGAGGTGGCCGACAACCTGTCGGGTGTGGTGGCCGTACGCGATTCCAAGGATCCGGCTGGGCCGGTGTTGGTCTTCGGTCCCGGCTCCTGGCGTGCGTTCGTCACCCGGCTCTCCGAGCGCCCATAGCGGACGCCGAAGAGGCCCGAACGGATCGTGGTGCGAAAGCGCCCCTGCGAGGGCACTTCCGCACCACGATCTGTCCCGTCCGACGTCGAGGCAGCGCAGCGGCGGTCAGCCGCCCTGGTAGTAGCGGGCAGCGCCGGGGTGCAGGGGGATGGGGTCGGTGGAGGCGGCGCTCTGGCGGTCGAAGTTGCGGGCCTCGGGGTGTGCCACGGCCAGGTCGGTCTGGTACGTGAAGAGGAGCCGGGTCAGGTCGTACGCCAGTTGATCGGGCATGTCGGCGTTGACCAGGATCACGTTGGCCACCGTGACCGTGGGAGTGCCGTTCGGCGTGTCGTAGGCGTCCTTGGGCAGCTCGGCGGTGGTGTAGACCGAGCCGTGTTCGGCGTTGAGCGACTCGACCAACTCGGCGATCGGCAGCAGGGCGAACCGGCCCGGTGCGCCGCTGAGCATGTCGGCGATGCCGGGGGTGGGCAGGCCGCCGGAGAAGAACATGGCGTCGAGGGTCCCGGCGCGCATCCGGGCCACCGTCTCCGGCAGCGACAGCCGGGCCCGGCGTACGTCCCGTTCGGGGTCCAGCCCGGCGGCGGTGAGCAGCCGGGCGGCGATGACGTCGGTGCCGGACTTGGGGGAACCGGTGGAAACCCGCTTGCCGCGTAGTGCCGCGAGGCCGGTGAACTGGGCGTCGGCTCGGACGATGACGTGGGTGTAGTTGCTGTAGACCCGGGCCAGGGCCCGGACCGGTTGGGGTCGGCCGGCGAACGCGCCACGGCCGGCGCTGGCGTCGGCGGCGGTGTCGGCCAGGCTGAACGCGATCTCCATGTCGCCCTCGACCAGGCGGGTGATGTTCTCGCCGGAGGCTCCGGTGGGTTCGGCGCGGGCCTCGTAGCCGGGCAGGTGCCGGCTGATGATGTCGGCGTACCCGCCGCCGAGCTGGTAGTAGACGCCGGTGGTGTTGCCGGTGGCGAGGAAGATGCGTCCGTCGTGCCACGGGCGCGGCTCCGGGCCGGCCTCGGCGCCACAACCGGCGACCAGCGCGACCGCCAGCACGGCCGCCATCAGACGCCGACCCCGCCCGGCCACGCCGACACCTCGCGCGCGAACCGCCGCGCTTCGTCCACCGACGCCCGCACCCCACCCGCGAACCGCCGAGCTTCGTCCACCGACGCCGGCACTCCGGCCGGTCACGCCGGCACCCCGCCCTGTTCCGCCCAGGTGCGCATGGCCGGTTCGAGGGCCTCGGCCACCCGCTGGACCAGGGTGGCCGTCTCGTAGCCGATCTGGCCCAGGTCGCAGCCGGCGGAGGCGAGGACCCCGATCAGGGCGCGGTCGCCGACCGCCATCACCAGCAGCACCCCGCCGTCCATGTCGACGATCTGCTGGCGTACCCGGCCGGCGGACATCAGCCGCGCCGCGCCGACGGTCAGGCTGGCCAGCCCGCTGATCACGGCGGCGAGCTGGTCCGCCTGGTCGGTGGAGAGGTGGGGCGAGGCGGCCAGTCGCAGCCCGTCGCCGGAGACGGCGAGGGCGTGCGACACGTCCGGGACCTGCTCGGCGAAGTTCGCCAGGAGCCAGTCCAGGCCGGCGCTGACGTTGGGCATCATTCGGGTCTCCCGCTGTGTCTGGTCTGCTGGTTGCGTCGCATCGCCTGGGCCACCCCGGCCGACAGGGCGGTGAGTCGGGCCCGGACGACCTCGGGGTCGAGCAGGTCGGTGCCGGCCGGTGGGGGTGGGGTGTCGTGCAGTTCGGACTGCAGGCCGCCGCCACGGGTCCGCCGGGGCAGTCCGCTGGCGGTCGCCGCGCCGGCACCCGACCAACTCGGCGGTGCCTGGCCCGCCCCGGCACCCGACCAACTCGGCGGTGCCTGGCCCGCCCCGGCTCCGGCGCCCGACCGGCCGGACGATCCGTTGACGGCGGGGCGGACCACCGGCAGCGTCATCGTCGGGGCCCGGTGGACGGTGAACTGCTCCGGCGCGGTGCCCATCTCCGCCCGGGGCCGCGGTATCCGGCGGCCGCCGGGCTCGCCGTCGTGCGAGCGGAACCAGGCGGCACCGGGGGGCGTGGCGCGTGGCGCGGCGGGCGGCCGCCCCTTGACCTCCTCGACCCGGGTGAGGATCTCCTCCGGGACCTCCACCTGGGCGACCGTGCCGGCACCGGCGCTGTGCAGTCGCACCTGCACGCCGTGCCGCGCGGCCAGGTGGGCCACCACGTGCAGGCCCATGCTGCCGGCCGCCGCGCTGGACAGGACGGCCGGCGCGCGCAGCCGCTCGTTGATCTCGGCCAGGCGGCCTTCGCCGATGCCGATGCCCTGGTCGTGTACGCGCAGCGTCAGCCCGTCGACTGTCCGTCGACCGTCCACGTGCACCGGGGCGTGCGGCGGGGAGTAGGCGGTGGCGTTCTCCAACAGTTCGGCGAGGAGGTGGACGAGGTTGCCCACCGCCGAGCCGTGCACCGCGGCGGCCGGTACGTCGATCTCGACCCGGGCGTACTCCTCGATCTCCGACGCGGCGCCCCGGACCACGTCGGCCAGCAGGTGCGGGCCCTCGTGCGAGCGGCCCGGTTCGCCACCGGCGAGGACCAGCAGGTTCTCGCCGTTACGCCGCATGCGGGCGGCCAGGTGGTCGAGCGCGAACAGCCGGGCCAGCGCGTCGGGATCGGTCTCCTCCTGCTCGAACTCGTCGAGCAGGCGCAACTGCCGGGTGATCAGCGTCCGGATCCGTCGGGCCAGCGCCTCGACCATCCGGGTCACGTCCATGCGCAGCTCGGCCTGCTCACCGGCGAGCCGCAGGGCGGCCCGGTTGACCGTGTCGAACGCCTCCGCCACCTGGGCGATCTCGTCGCGTCCGCGACTGATCCCGGCGGTGATCTGGGAGGCCGGACCGGCACCGGAACTGCTGTCGCCGGCCGAGATCGCGGTGATCCGCTCGGGCAGTTCCCGGTGCGCCATGGCCAACGCGGCCACCCGCAGCCGCCGGAGCCGGCGGCTGGTGCGTACCGCCAGCATCGCGGCGGCGACCAGCGAGGCCAGCGCCAGCCCGCCGGCGGAGCCGCCGGTGACCAATGCCCGCTGGCGGGCGTCGGCGGCCAGCGCGGCGGACCGGCGGTCGAGGTCGTCGGAGAGTTCGCGGCCCAGCAGGTTGAACCGGCGGATGGTGCCGCTCTGCGCCACGAACCAGGCGTCGCCGTCGGTGCCGAGCGCGGCCGGCTCGCGGTCCGCGTTCAGCGCGCTGTCGCGCATCCGCCGGGCCGTGGAGACGTCACTGCCGGCCAGCAACCGGGTGTACGCGGCCGTGGCGTCCGCCCCGGCGATGCGGGAGAACTCGGCCTGGCGCTGTTCGGCGGCGCCCCGCAGCCGGCCCAGCCGGACCAGTTCACCCTCGGCCAGCTCGCCCCGGACGAAGACGGTCCGCAGCAGGTCACGTTCCAGCGACGCCAGGTGCTCCTGGGCGGCGACGGCGGCCACCTCCCGGGCCCGGTTGGCCAGCTCCGGGTCGCGTACCTGGGCGGGCAGCGCGTCGGCCACCGTGAGCAGCGACTCCACCAGCGCCACGTAGGTCGGGTCGGCGGTCGCGGAGCCCAGTGCGGCCACCCGTGCCTCGTCGAGCTGGACGAGGTGTTCGTCCACGCCGTCCAGGGAGCGGCCCAGGTCGGGAGCGGCCCGTCGGGCGTCGCCGCTGGCCGACCGGTACCGCGCCACGGCCTCGTCGACCCGCTGCCGCTGGGCGTCGACCAGTTGCCGGCCGGAGGTCCCGCCGCGCTGGCGCAGGGCGGCCGTCTCGCCGAGTTCCCGTTCCACCTCGTGCACCAGCGACACGGTGGCGGTGGCGGTGCCGGCCAGTACCCGGGCGCGTTCGGCGTCGGTGGTGGCGGAGAGGGCGTTGCCGGTCTGGATCGCGCCGAGGGCGAGTAGTCCGGCGGTGGCGACGAGGATCGGCGCGAGGAGCTGCGTCCGCACCGACCACAGTCGACCGGTGTGATCGGACGGACGGTTGTGCCGGCGTACGCGCGCCAGTGAGGGCAGCGGCACGGGGGTCTCCCGAGGTAGTGGTGGCCGGGCCGGGCCCCCACGGGAGGCACCGGCCCGGCCGGGTCGGTCAGCTCGCGCCGAGGTCCTGCAACGCCTTGTCCGCACCCCGGTGCAGACCGACCGGGTCGGTCTTGCGGGCGGTGTCCAGAGCGATGCCCTTGGCGGCGGGGTTGGCCTGGGCCAGCGCGTCCTTCTTCTCGAACACCGTCCGGGTGATCGCACAGGCCACGTTGGCGTCCAGGTCCTTGCGGACGAGCAGCACGTTGGGAACCACGATGGTCGGGGTGTCCGCCACAGTGGAGTACACGTCCTTGCCGATCGTGCCGGCCTGGTACGCGGGGTTCAGCTCGCTCATCTTAGGCAACAACGGCGTGATGTCGATGAACTTGACCTTGTCCCCGGCCGTGGTGAAGAGGTCCGTCACACCACCGGTGGGTACGCCGCCGGACCAGAAGAAGCCGTCGAGGCTGCCGTCCTTGACGCCCTCGACCGTCTTGGTCAGGTCCAGACGCTGGGCCTGGATGTCGGCGGCCGGATCGAGTCCGGCGGCCTCCAGCAGGCGGTTCGCGATGACCTCGGTGCCGGACTTGGGGGAGCCGGTGGAGATCTTCTTGCCCTTCATGTCGGCCACGGAGTTGATTCCCGCGTCGGCCCGGACGACCACCTGGGTGTAGTTGTCGTAGATCCGGGCCAGCGCCTCGACCGGCTGCGGAGTGGTGAAGGTGCCCTTGCCCTGCACCGCGTTGACGGCGGTGTCGAAGAGCGAGAACGCCACGTCGTACTGGCCGCCGACGAGCTGTTCGATGTTCTGCACCGACGCGCCGGTCTCGGCCGCCGTGCCGGTGAGCCGGCCGGCGGTGCTGTTCGAGAGCTGCCCGGCCAGGGCGTTGCCGACCACGTAGTAGACGCCGGTGGCGTTGCCGGTGGCGATGCCCACCCGGGTGTTCTCGGCCACCTCGCAGGTGACGGCGTTCGCGGTGTCGTCCGTGGCGGCGGCGCCCTGACGGCCGCCGCAACCTGCGGTGCCGGCCGCGACGAAGGCGAGTGCTCCCACTCCCGCCACGAGCCGCACGTTGATCCGTCCCACTCTTGCTCCTTCCGCGTTCATGCCGGTGATCCGGCTCGCGTCCCGCCGGAGGAGCCGGCGGATCCGCGTCGTACGAAAACGCCCACCGCCATGGCGCCGGCCAGTACGGCACCGATCGCGACGGGTACGGGTTCCAGCCAGAGCAGCGTGAGCCCGGCGATCGCGCCGAGCATCCGCTCCGGTACGCCCGCCGGGCCGACCCCGGGCAGCCAGCCGCCCGCCGCCACGGCCAGCACCGCCACGCTGAGCGCGGTGACCGTGCCGGCGACCAGGATCCGTTGTGGACCGCCCATGCCGAGCAGGCCGAGCCCGGTCGGGTTGGCCACGAAGGCGAGCGGGATGAGGTAGGCCGGCAGCGCGTACCGCAGGGTGTGCCACATGGTCGGTACGACGCGGCCGCCGGTGACCGCGGCGGCGGCGACCGCGGCGAGCGCGGTCGGCGGCGACACCTCGGACAGCACCGCGAAGTAGAAGACGAACATCGCCGCGGCGGGGGCGCTGACGCCGAGGTCGAGCAGGGCCGGACCGATGATCACCCAGCCGATCACGAAGGACGCGGTGACCGGGATGGCCAGGCCGAGCAGGCTCAGCGCGACGGCGGCGAGCAGCGCGGTGAGCGCCAGCACCACGGCCGGGTTCGAGCTGACCATGCCGGCGGCGTCGATCAGCAGCGCCGCGGCCTGTGGCCCGAGCCCGGTCTTCGTGGTGGTGGCGGTGATGATCCCGGCCGCCGCGCAGACCACCGTGACGGCGAGGACCCCGCGTGCGCCGCCGGAGAACGCGTCGAGCAGCCGGGGCGGGGTGAGCCGGTGCCTGCGGTCCAGGTAGGACAGCACGATCGCCAGCAGGGTGGCCAGCACCACCGCGCGGGTGGCCGAGACGCCGACGGCGAGCAGGCCGACGATCGCGAACAGTGAGGCGAAGTGATAGCCGGAGCGGGCCAGCAGCCGCCAGGCGGAGGTGGCCGGCATGGCTGCCGCGCGTACCCCGGAGCGGCGCGCGTCGATCTCCACCGAGAGCACGATGCCGAGGTAGTAGAGCACGGTCGGCACCATCGCCCAGCCGAGCACCTGGAGGTAGGAGACGCCCAGGTACTCGGCGATGATGAACGCCGCCGCGCCGAGCGTGGGCGGGGAGAGGATGGCTCCGACACCGGCCGCCGCGAGCATGCCGCCGGCCCGTTCCGCCGGGTAGCCGGCGCGGCGCAGGATCGGCCAGGTGACCGCACCGATGCTGACGGTGGTGGCGGCGCCCGAGCCGGAGACGGTGCCGAGCAGGAAGCCGGAGGCGACCGCGGTACGACCGGCGGCGGTGCGGGACCGGCGGAACGCGGCGGCGGAGAGGTCGACGAAGAACCGGCCGGCGCCGGAGCGGTCCAGCACCGCACCGTAGATGGTGAACAGCACGATGTAGGTGGCGGCCACGTCCAACGGGGTGCCGTAGAACCCGCTGTCGGAGTTGTAGAAGGCGTCCACGATCTGCCCGAAGTCGAGCCCGGCGTGGGCCACCGCCCAGGTCTGCGGCAGCAGTCCGCCGTAGTAGCCGTAGCCGAGGAAGACCAGGCACACCACGGGCAGGATCCAGCCGGTGGTGCGTCGGCACGCCTCCAGCAGCAGGAGCAGCAGGACGGTGCCCATCGCCACGTCGGTGCCGACGAGCAGGCCCTGCCGGTCGAGGAAGGCGTCGTAGCCGCCGCCACCGCCGGCCAGCGCGACCGGCAGCACCGGGTAGAGACAGGCGGCGAGCGCGGCGACTGCCAGTGCCCAGTCGACCCCGCTCGGCCCGGTGCGTGGCGGGCGGGCCTGCGCCGGGGGCGTGGCACGTCCGTCGGTGTTCGCGTCACGGTCGCGGCGCAGCCGGGGCAGCCGCAGGTCGGCCGGGTACGCGAGGAAGACCAGTGGGAGTACGCCGGCCAGGAAGAAGATCAGGTAGTACTTGCTGCCCTGGGCCAGTGGCCGGAACACCTGCCAGAGGGCGAGCAGCGCGACGGCCAGGGTCGCGGCGGTCAGCAGGACGGCGACCGGCCCGGTGAGCGTACGGCCGGGCTTCTCGTCCTCGAACTGGGCGGCCAGTTCCCGCGCGTCCACCTCCGGCGGCGCGTCGGTGTCCCCGGCACCGGTGGGTCGGTCACCGGGTGGCGTGTTCGGGCCGGTGGCGGGCTCGGGGCCGGGTCGTTGCCGGGGGATGGTGGCCGGAACGGTCCCGACGGCGCGCGGATCGGCCTCGGGGTCGGCCTCCGCCACGCGGGCACGGGCGCGATTGCCCTCGGGTCCGGAATCATCGGTGAATCGGATAGCCGACACGAGGGGGGACGATACGCGAATTGACACATCGATGGGAACATTGTCGATCGTCGTTTCCCTGAGTGACTTTCATTTTGTTTCAGTCACTCCCCGCTGCGCTTGTTTCAGAATCAGTTTCGCGACCGGCGCGGGACGTGCGCGTTAGTCTGCCGGATGCGCGACGCGAGCACGCGTAACTGCGTCCGTTTTTCACCTTCTGGGGCATTGGGCTGTCACATGTCGGCGTCGAAATGCCGGCGAATCCATTACTCTCCGTATAGATGCTGACGGAGGGTGGCGGCGTCGATCGGGTCGGTCGTCCGGGCCGGGGCGGTGGTTCGGCGGCTACCGGTGCGGGTGCCCGACCTGATCCGGTCGGCGCGTCACGGTTGACAGCGGATCCCCGACGAGTCGCGCTCTGCGCCGGTGCACGCGCCATTCCCGATCGCCTTTCCGCCATGGCCCGGGCCGGACGCGCGGCACCGGTGGCGCGACGGTGTGGTCGGCGGCACGACGGTGTGGTCGGCGGCACGCCGTGTCCGCGGTCCACGCGGAGGGCCGGCGGGTGGTTACCCGAGCGCACTGGCGGGGCATGTCTCGGGCGAGAACATCGAGGTGAGGGGAGGGGCGATGGCCTCCGAGAAGTCTTCCCGTCCAGACCGGGCCGACGCGGTGCGGCAGCCCGCCGACGATCCCCACAGCGGTGCGGAGCGCCTGCCGGCCGACCGGGACGCCCCCGACGGGCCGACCCGGCTGTCCCGCGACGAGTGGGTGGCGGCGGCGCGGCGGACCGTCCGGGAGTTCAGCTCCGACGGCCTGACCGACTGGGCCGCCGCCCTCACCTACTACGGTGTGCTCTCCATCTTCCCCGGCCTGCTGGTGCTGGTCTCGCTGCTCGGTCTGCTCGGCCCGAGCGCCACCCAGGGCGTGCGCGACACCGTCGGCCAGGTGGTGCCGGAGCAGAACATCCGCCAGATCATCGACGCGGCCATCGACCAGGCGCAGCAGAACGGCGGTCTCGCCGGCCTCGCCGCCGTGATCGGTCTGCTGGCCGCCTTCTGGTCGGCCTCCGGCTACGTCGCCGCCTTCATGCGCGCCTCCAACATCATCTACGACGTGCCGGAGGGGCGCCCGATCTGGAAGACCCTGCCGATCCGGGTGGGCGTGACCGCCGTGATCGGGGTGCTGCTGCTGGCCAGTGCGGTGATCGTGGTGTTCACCGGCCGGTTCGCCGAGCAGGTGGGTGACGCGATCGGGGTCGGCAGTACGGCGGTGACGGTCTGGGACCTCGCCAAGTGGCCGGTGCTGCTGATCCTGGTCAGCCTGATGTTCGCCATCCTCTACTGGGCTTCTCCGAACGCCCGGCAGAGCGGCTTCCGCTGGGTCAGCCCGGGCGGGGTCCTGGCGGTGGTGATGTGGCTGCTGGTCTCCGGCGTCTTCGCGCTCTACGTGGCCAACTTCGGCTCGTACAACAAGACCTACGGTGCGCTCGCCGGTGTGATCATCTTCTTGGTCTGGCTCTGGCTGAGCAACGTCGCGATCCTCTTCGGCGCCGAGTTCGACGCCGAGCTGGCGCGCGGCCGGGCCATCGCGGGTGGCCTGCGTCCGGTCGACCGGGAGCCGTACGTCGAGCTGCGCGACGACCGCAAGCTGCGGCAGGAGGACGAGACGGAGTGAGTTCGGCTTCTTAGCCGATCAGAGACACCCTGGGTCCGAGCGCCGGTCATCGGCGCTCGGGCCCAGGCTCGTTCTGCCCGGTCGGATGCGCGTCGTCAGGCTCCGGCCGGTTCGGCCACCTCCCGCCCTCGGGCGGCGTCGGCAGGCCGGCGGCCACCATCTGCCACGGCGCGGACCGGATGAGCAACCCTTTCCTTGATCCACTCGAAGCTTTTGTCTGCTCGGACAAAAGTTGGTGGAATGTCGGCCGAAGATCTGGACAGGCAGCTCGGAAGGCGCTTACTGTGTCGGACACAACACATCGGCGTTGCGTCGATGTGAATCGCATCGATGAAAGGGGTCCCGATGCGGACCGTCGAACCCCTGCACGTGCGCCTGTTGCGGTTGCTCCGCGACCAGGGGGCCGTCTCCCGGGCGGAGCTGGCGGACCGCCTGGAGATCCCCCGTCCCCGGCTGCTGGCCGAGCTGGAACGACTGGTGAGCCATGGCTACGTCGCCGAGGCCGGCATGGCCGCCTCCCGGGGCGGCCGACGCTCCACGCTCGTCGAACTGAGCCCGGACCTGCGGTTCGCGGCCGTCGACCTCGGAGCCAGCTCCATCGACGTCGAAGTCGTCAACGGCCGCCTGGAGCCCGTGGCGGCGTACGCGGAGACGGCCGACATCCGCTCGGGTCCCAAGGTGACCCTGCACCGCGTGAACGAACTGCTCGCCAAGGCCCGTGTGGACGGCGTCTACGACCGGCTGAACGCGGTCGGCATCGGGGTGCCCGGTCCGGTCAGCTTCCGCGACGGAGTGCCGGTGTCCCCGCCGATCATGCCGGGATGGGACCGCTTTCCGGTCCGTGAGCTGCTCACCCGCGAGCACGGCTGCCCGGCGGTGGTCGACAACGACGTGAACATCATGGCGATCGGCGAACGGCACGGCGGGGTGGCGCACTCGGTCGACGACTTCCTCTTCGTCAAGATCGGCACCGGGATCGGGTGCGGGATCTACCTGAGTGGCGAGGTCTACCGGGGCACCGACGGCTGCGCCGGGGACATCGGCCACATCCAGGTCGACGGGCACGGGCCGGTCTGCTCGTGCGGCAACGCCGGCTGCCTGGAGGCGCTGTTCAGCGGCGCCGCGCTGGCCAAGGAGGCCACTGCCGCAGCGCGTACCGGTGCCTCACCCGCGCTGGCCGAACGCCTGCGCGTGCAGGGGTCGGTCACCGCCCAGGACGTCGCCGCCGGTGCCGTCGAGGGCGACGTGGCCTGCATCCAGCTCATCCGCGAGGGCGGCCGACGCCTCGGCAGCGTCCTCGCCGGACTGGTCAGCTTCACCAACCCGTCGATGATCGTCATCGGCGGTGGACTCGCCCAACTCGGGCACGTCCTGCTCGCCGAGATCCGCAGCGTCGTCTACCGGCGTTCCCTGCCGCTGGCCACCGGCAACCTGCCGGTCGTGCTCTCCGAACTGGGACCCCGCGCCGGTGTCGCCGGAGCCGCGGTGCTCGCCAGCGACCTGGCTTTCCTGGAGGCAGCGTGAACACCGACGGCGACGTGAGCGACGCGCCACTGGTCGAAGCTCCGGACGACACCGTGGCCGGCGAGGTGGTCCTGCGCCTGACCGACGTGGTCAAGACCTTCCCGGGCGTACGCGCGCTGGACGGCGTGCAGTTGGAGGTCCGGGCCGGCGAGGTGCACTGCCTGCTCGGGCAGAACGGCGCCGGCAAGTCGACCCTGATCAAGGTGCTCGCCGGAGTGCATCGACCGGACTCGGGGCTGGTCGAATGGCGCGGCGAGCCGGTCACCTTCGCCAACCCGCAGGCCGCCATGCGAGCCGGGATCGCCACCATCTATCAGGAACTCGACCTGGTCGACGACCTGTCGGTGGCGGAGAACGCCTTCCTCGGGCACGAGCCGCGTCGCCTCGGCTTCGTCCGCCGGGGGCAGATGGCCCGGCGTACCCGGCAGATCCTCGGTCGGCTCGGGCACGCGGAGATCCCGCCGGGCCGGGTGGTGCGAGCGCTGCCGGCAGCCGGCAAGCAGGTGGTCAGCATGGCCCGCGCGCTCTCCCACGAAGCCCGGCTGATCATCATGGACGAACCGAGTGCGGTGCTCGCCCACGACGAGGTGGAGAACCTCTTCCGGATCATCCGCGAGCTGACCGCGCAGGGGATCGCGGTCATCTACATCTCGCACCGGCTGGAGGAGATCCGCGAGATCGGTGACCGGGTGACGGTCCTCAAGGACGGCCGGACCACGGCCTCGAACCTGGCGGCCCGGGACACCCCGACGCGTGACCTGGTCTCCCGGATGACCGGCCGGACCATCGAGTACGTCTTCCCGGATCGCCCCGACAGCACCGGTGTCGGCGACGAACTGCTCCAGGTCGACGGGTTGACCCGGGCCGGGGAGTTCGCCGACGTCTCGCTCTCGGTCCGGGCCGGGGAGATCGTCGGCATCGCCGGGCTGGTCGGTTCCGGCCGGTCCGAGCTGCTGGAGACGATCTACGGCGCCCGGCGGGCCGAGTCCGGCTCGGTGCGGATGTCCGGTCGGGCCCTGCGGTCGGGCAGCGTCGGCGCGGCGGTCCGGGCCGGCATGGGCATGGCCCCGGAGGAACGCAAGAGCCAGGCCCTGCTGCTCGGCGAGCCGATCTACCGCAACGTCACGCTGGCGACCTTCAGCAGGTACGCCCGACTCGGGTTCACCGACGTCGGGAAGGAACGCGCCGAGGCGGACCGGATCGCGGAGAAGCTGGAGATGCGCCCGCGCGACGTACGCCGGGCGGTGCGCACGCTCTCCGGCGGCAACCAGCAGAAGGTGGTGGTCGGGCGCTGGCTGCTCGGCGACACCAGACTGCTGCTGCTCGACGAACCGACCCGGGGCGTGGACGTGGGCGCCCGCGCCGAGCTGTACCAGGTGATCCGGCAACTCGCCGCCGAGGGTGTCGGGGTGCTGCTGGTCTCCAGCGAGGTGCCCGAGGTGCTCGGTCTGGCCGATCGGGTGCTGGTCATGCGGGAGGGCCGGGTCGTGCGTACCGCCCCGGCGGGCGAACTCGACGAGAACACCGTGCTCGACCTCGTGATGGCGGGGTCTCTGATGGAAGGCGCACCGGCATGAGCGAGCGTCAGCGAGCGAATCATCGATACAGCGTGAAGGTGCCTCATGGCGGCGCGGAGCGAAGCGGAGCGCCGGCATGAGCGAGCGAGGGCCCTCGACGACACAGTTGCCGGCACAGTCGCCGCCGGTGGACCCGAGCGGGACCGGGGTGACCACGCACGGGGCGGCCGACGCCCCGACGCGCGGCGGCCGGCTCTCCTTCTGGAACGGCGAGGGCGGTGAGGGCGCCAAGCGGAACCTGGCTCTGATCGGGGTGCTGCTGGTGCTCTTCGTGATCGGCGCGGCCACCCGCTCCGACCTGTACTCCAACCCGGACTGGGTCTGGGCCAACATGCTCAGCATCCTCAAGCTCGCCTCGGTGGTCGGCGTGGTCACCGTCGGGATGACCTTCGTGATCATCGGTGGCGGCATCGATCTCTCCGTCGGCGCGATCGTCGCGCTGGCCGGGGTCTGGTGCACCACGGTCGCCACGCAGAGCTTCGGCGCCGCCGGCATGATCTTCACCGCGATCGTGGTCGGGGTGGCGGTCGGCCTGGTCAACGGGACGCTCATCGCGTACGGGCGGCTGGTGCCGTTCATCGCCACGCTGGCCATGCTGGTGGCGGCCCGGGGACTGGCCGCCGAGATCTCCGACAAGCAGACGCAGATCTCGCAGAACGGCGTCATCAACGGGATCGCCAGCAACGACCTGCTCGGTATCCCGCTGCTGGTCTACATTCTGGCCGCCGTGGTCGCCGCCGGGTGGGTGCTGCTCAACCGCACCACCTTCGGCCGGCGTACGGTCGCCGTCGGCGGCAACCCGGAGGCGGCCCGGCTGGCCGGCATCAACGTCCGGCTGCACACCCTGCTGCTCTACGCGCTCTCCGGCCTCTGCTGCGGCATTGCCGCGATCATGCTCACCGCCCAGGCCACCTCGGCCCAGGCGGCGATGGCCAACCTCTACGAGCTGGACGCGATCGCCGCCGTGATCATCGGTGGCACGCTGCTCAGCGGCGGGCGGGGCACCATCATCGGTTCCCTGCTCGGTGTGATCATCTTCGCCACCATCACCAACCTCTTCGCGATCAACGGACTCTCCACCGAGGCACAGAACATGGTCAAGGGCGGCATCATCGTCGCCGCCGTCCTGATCCAGCAGGTGCAGTTCGGCACCCTCACCCAGTTCCTCCGCCGCAACAACCGGGTCACCACCAACTAACCCTCTTCGCACCCTCCGCACCAGACCGGACCACCCGAGCAGACGACGGTGGTCGGGTCGCGCACACCCAATTTTCCTCCACCACATGACATCAGGAGGTCGTCATGACCCAGCACAGTCGCGACATGTCGCGGCGCCGGATGCTCTTCGGCGGGGCGGCCGTCGGTGCCGGCGTACTGCTCTCCGCCTGCACCAGCAACGAGCAGGGCACGCCCACCGAGGCACAGACCAAGGCGGCCGAAGGCGGCGGCAACGCCGAACCGGGCGAGCGGGTCACGATCGGGTTCTCCGCACCGGCCGCCGACCACGGCTGGATCGCCGCGATCACCAACAACGCCCGGGCGCAGGCCGGCGCGTACTCCGACGTGGAGTTCAAGACGGTCGAGGCGGGTGCGGACGCGGCGGCCCAGCGGGCGGCGCTGTCCACCCTGGTCTCGCAGAAGCCGGACGTGATCGTGCTGCTGCCGCACGACGGCAAGGAGCTGAACTCGTTCGGCCTGGAGGCGATGGCGGCCGGCATCCCGGTGGTCAACCTGGACCGGGCCTTCCCGGACGCGAAGGCGTACCGGTTGCAGATCAAGGGTGACAACTACGGCATGGGCGTGGCGGCGGCCACCTTCATCATCGAACAGCTCAAGGCCAAGGGCGTGAGCAACCCGGTGATCGCCGAGATCGCCGGCATCGACTCGCTGGAGCTGACCCAGGAGCGGTCGAAGGGCTTCGCGGACACGCTGGCCCAGGGCGGCCTGCGGGTGGCCAACCGGCGGGCCGCGGAGTTCACCGTCGACTCCGGTCAGCGCGAGGCGAGCCAGTTGCTCCAGGCCCTGCCGAAGATCGACGCGATCTGGAACCACGACGACGACCAGGGCATCGGCGTGCTGGCCGCGATCAGCCAGGCCAACCGCAACGAGTTCTTCATGGTCGGCGGCGCCGGGTCGAAGAAGGCGATGGAGGACATCCAGGCCGACAACACGGTGCTGAAGGCCACGGTGACCTACAGCCCGTCGATGGCCTCGTCGGCCATCTCGCTGGCCCGGCTGATCGGCCAGAACCGGGGCATGTCGGACCTGGTCGAGCTTCAGGTGCCCAAGGAGATCGTCCTCGCCTCCGAGACGATCACGAAGGAGAACGCGAGCGACTACCTCAAGCTCGGGTTCTGACACCACGGGGGGAGACCCACCTTGTCCACGACTGACAACCAACTGCGGGTCGGCATGGTCGGCTACGCGTTCATGGGCGCCGCGCACTCGCAGGCATGGCGGACCGTGAATCGAGTGTTCGACCTGCCGGCGCGGGCCCGGATGGTGGCCGTCTGCGGGCGTGATCCGGGAAAGGTGGCCGACGCCGCCGACCGGCTCGGCTGGGAGGAGCACACCACGGACTGGCGGGAACTGGTGACCCGCCCGGACATCGACGTGGTCGACATCTGCACACCGGGTGACAGCCACGCCGAGATCGCCCTCGCGGCGCTGGCCGCCGGCAAGCACGTGCTGTGCGAGAAGCCGCTGGCCAACACCGTCGCCGAGGCACGGGAGATGGCCGCTGCGGCAGCCACCGCCCGAGCCGGCGGGGCCCGCTCGATGTGCGGGTTCAACTACCGGCGCGTACCCGCGGTGGCGCTGATGCGTCAGCTGGTCGCCGACGGGCGGCTGGGGGTGATCCGGCACGTCCGGGCCAGCTACCTGCAGGACTGGATCGTGGACCCGCAGTTCCCGCTGGTCTGGCGGTTGCAGAAGGACCAGGCGGGCTCCGGCGCGCTGGGTGACATCGGTGCGCACATCATCGACCTGACCCAGCACGTCACCGGCCAGCGGATCGCCGGGGTCAGCGCGGTCACCGAGACGTTCGTCAAGGAGCGGCCGTTGCCGACCGGTTCGAGCGGGCTGGCGGCGCAGGCCGACGGTGCCGCCGCCACCGGACCGGTGACCGTCGACGACGCCGCGATCTTCGTGGCCCGACTCGACGGCGGCGCGCTGGCCACGTACGAGGCGACCCGGTTCGCCACCGGCCGCAAGAACGCCCTCCGGGTGGAGATCAACGGGTCGCTCGGCTCGGTGGTCTTCGACCTGGAGCGCCTCAACGAGCTGGAGTTCTACGACGCCACGCGCCCCACGGCCGAGCAGGGCTTCAGCCGGATCCTGGTGACCGAGAGCGAGCACCCGTACCTGTCGGCCTGGTGGCCGCCGGGCCACATCATCGGGTACGAGCACTCCTTCACCCACCAGATGCGTGACTTCATCGAGGCGGTGGCGACCGGCGTCGACCCGTCGCCCTCGTTCGTCGAGGCGTTGCAGGTGCAACTGGTGTTGGACGCGGTGGTCCGCTCGGCCGATCTGGGGTCCGCCTGGACCGAGGTGGAGCCGACGTTGGCGACGGTCGCCGCCTGAACCGCCTCCGGTACCGACCGGCGAGGGCCGGCCGCGGTTGCGCCCCGCGGCCGGAACGGGGTCGGTACCGGAGGTCGTGTCACCGGCCACCCGGCCCGGTGACACCCGTTACGCGGTGCCTCCGGTGCGGCCGGACCGGGATTCCCCGGCCGCACCGGAGCACCGCCACCGGCGGCAACGTCGCCGCCGGTCAGGAGATCCCGCCGGGTACGCACCACCCGATCTTCCCCGCCTCTGGGCGGACCTGTTCGCCATGAGTCCTCCGGCCCGGTCACCGACGCCGGTGGCCGACCGGTTGCGGGGGAGGCAGGGGCGCGACGCCGACCGCCCCTGCCTGCTAGCCCCGTCCGTCCGCACCGCCCGAATGCCGGCCGGCGTCGTCGCCGCCGACCTCGACGCCAGCCGGTGAGCTTCATCGGGCGGCGCGGCGGACGGGGCGCATCCGCCCGAAGTGATCCGAAGGAGCGCTATGCGTACGGGTGTCTGGCTGGTGGGGGCGCGCGGCTCGGTCGCGACCACCAGCATCGTCGGGGCGCTCGCCCTGCGGGCCGGTCTGACCGGGCCCACCGGGTGCGTCACCGAGCTGCCCGAGCTGCGCGGACCGGCCCTGCCGACCTTCGCCGAGCTGGTGTTCGGCGGGCACGACGTGGTCACCACACCGCTCGCCAAGCGCGCCGAGGCGCTCGCCACCGCCGGGGTGCTGCCGGCCCGCCTGGTCGCCGCGTTGACCGAGGAACTGGCCACCGTGGAACGCGATCTGCGGCCCGCGCCGATCGGCGGCAGTCAGGCCGACCGGGCCGCCGCGACCGTCCGCGACCTCGTCGACTTCCGCGAGTGGCACGGGCTGGACCGGGTGGTGGTGGTCAACGTCGCGGCCACCGAGCCGACGCCCCGACCCCACCCCGGCCACACCGACCCGGAGGCGCTGAGTGCCGCTCTCGCCGGCCCCGACGAGGTGCTGCCCCCCAGCTCCCTGTACGCGTACGCGGCGGTGACGGCCGGCTGCCCGTACGTCGACTTCACCCCGTCGACCGGGCTCCGGCTGCCGGCGTTGACCACGCTCGCCGACACGCACCGGGTGCCGTACGCCGGACACGACGGCAAGACCGGGGAGACGCTGCTCAAGTCGGTGCTCGCCCCGATGTTCGCGATGCGCCACCTCACCGTACGGTCCTGGTCCGGGCTCAACCTGCTCGGCGGCGGCGACGGCGCGACCCTCTCCGACCCGGCCGCCAACGCCGCCAAGGTCCGCAGCAAGCAGCGGGTACTCGGCGAGACGCTCGGCTACCTGCCGCAGGGCGACACCCGCATCGAGTACGTCGAGGAACTGGGCGACTTCAAGACCGCCTGGGACCTGATCACCTTCGCCGGCTTCCTGGGCACCGGCATGCGCCTGGAGTTCACCTGGCAGGGCTGCGACTCGGCGCTGGCCGCCCCGCTCGTGCTCGACCTGGCCCGGCTCACCGCCGCCGCACACGCCGCCGGGGTCACCGGGCCGCTGACCGATCTCGCCTTCTTCTTCAAGGACCCGCTCGGCACCGCCACCCACTCGCTCGGCGACCAGTGGACCCGACTCGCCGCGTTCACCCGTCGTCTGCACGCCGGAGGTCACGATGCCGCGCGTGGCTGACCTCGCCGAGCTGGTCCGGGCACCGGCCGCGCTCTCGGTGCCCGGGGACGTGGTGGCCGGTGCCGCGGCGGCCGGTGCGCTCGGCCCGCGTACGCCCGTGCTGGCCACCGCGTCGGTGCTGCTCTACTGGGCCGGGATGGCCGCCAACGACTGGGCGGACCGGCGGCTGGACGCGGTCGAGCGCCCCGAGCGGCCGATCCCCAGCGGCCGGGTCCACCCCGGTCTCGCGGTCGGTCTGGCCGCCGGGCTGACCGTGGCCGGTGTCGGGCTCGCCGCGCTGGGCGGCGGCCGTCGCGCCACCGCCGTCGCGGTGCCGTTGGCCGCCGCCGTCTGGGCGTACGACCTGGCGGCCAAGAACACCGCCGCCGGGCCCGCGGTGATGGCCACCTGCCGGGGACTGGACGTCCTGCTCGGTGCCGCCGGTGGCCGACCGGCCCGGGCGTTGCCGGCGGCGCTGACCGTCGCCGCGCACACCTGGACCGTCACCGCCCTGTCCCGCCGCGAGGTCACCGGCGCCGACCGGGCGCTGCCGAGACGTACCCTCGCCGGCACCGCGCTGGTCGCCGCGAGCGCCGCGTTGCCGTCCCGCCGGGGCGGGCCGACGGTCGCCGGCCGGGTGGCGGCGCTGCCCGGGGTACTCGCCGGTTGGTACGCCGTCCGGTACGGCACCGCACAGGCGCGGGTCGCCGCCGACCCGAGCGCCGGTCGGGTCCGCGCGGCGGTCGGCGCCGGCATCACCGGGCTGCCCGCGTTGCAGGGCGCGCTGACCGCGCGGGCCGGTGCCGGCCTGCTCGGGCTGGCGGTCGCCGCCGCCGCGCCGCTGGGCCGGCGACTGGCCCGGAAGGTCTCACCGACATGACCGCCGCCGGCTCCGCGAACCCCGGCGGGCTGCGTTTCGGGTACGGCACCAACGGCTTCGCCAACCACCGGCTGGATGACGCGCTGGCGGTCATCGCCGACCTCGGCTACACCGGCGTGGCACTCACCCTCGACCACGACCACCTCGACCCGTTCGCGCCGGGGCTGGCCCGCCGGGTCGACGCCGTCGGCCGCCGACTGGCCGACCTCGGTCTCGGCCTGGTGATCGAGACCGGGGCGCGGTACCTGCTCGACCCCTGGCACAAGCACGCGCCGACGCTGCTGCACGACGACCCCGCGCTGCGGATCGAGTTCCTGCGCCGCGCGGTGGCGATCGGCGCGGACCTGGACGCCGAGGCGGTCTCGTTCTGGGCCGGTGTCCGACCGGAGTCGGTCCCACCTGCGGTCGCCTGGGACCGCCTGGTCGCCGGCTGCGCGCCGGTGGTCGCGGCGGCCGACGCCGCCGGGGTGACTCTCGGCTTCGAGCCCGAGCCGGGCATGCTGGTCGAGGACATCGCCGACTGGCAACGCCTGTACGCGGCCCTCGGCGCCCCGCCCCCACTGGGCATCACCCTCGACATCGGACACTGTCGCTGCCTGGAGCCGATACCGGTGCCCGACTGCGTCCGCGCGGTCGCCGCGCACCTGGTCAACGTGCAGATCGACGACATGCGGCGAGGCGTGCACGAACACCTGGAGTTCGGTACCGGCGAGATCGACTTCCCGCCGGTGCTGGCCGCCCTGCGCGAGGTCGGCTACCGGGGCCTGGTCGCGGTCGAGCTGCCCCGGCACTCGCACGCCGCCCCCGGCGTCGCCGCCCGCTCGCTGGACTTCCTGCGCGCCGCCGCGTCGCCTGCCGCCGCGTCGACCGCCGGTGCGGGCGGGACGACCGTGGGTGTGGCCGGGATGGTGGCGGTGCCAGCGCCGGCGCCGCAGGCGACCGAGCACACCTCGGTGGGCGCCCTTTGCTCTGCTTCAACGGACGCAACGCCCGGCGTCCGATATCCGGACAGCGACCGTTGCGTGGGGTGAAGCAGAGCAAAGGGGCCGCACGGCAGTAGCGCGGGCGGCGCGAGAGCACCGGAAGCGCCGACCGGCAGGGCAGCGAACAGCAGAGCACCGGAAGTGCCGAACGGCAGGAGCGGAAGGGGTGCGGACGGCGATGACACCGGACGAACTGCGGGCGGCCCTGCGGGGCGTACCCGATCCGGAGTGGCTGGCGACGGCGCTGCGGCGCGTCGCGGCCGAGCCGGCGACGATCGCGCGGCTCTTTCCCGCCGCCGGTCGGCACTGCGGCCGGGCCGAGCTGCCCGACCTGCCCGGTTGGACCGCCGACGAGGCGGCCCGGGCGCTGTTGCTGACCGCCCTGGCGACCGGGCACGCCGAGCGGGCCGAGACGCTGTACCGGACCGGTGACGCCGCCGAGAAACGGGCGGTGCTCAAGGCGTTGCCGCTGCTGCCGATCGGTACGGCCGGGGTGCCGCTGCTACACGACGCGATCCGCACCAACGACACCCGACTCGTCGCCGCCGCACTGGGCCCGTACGCCCGCTACCTCGACGCGCCGGCCTGGCGGCAGGCGGTGCTCAAGTGCGTCTTCAGCGGCGTACCGCTGGCCGTGGTGGCCGACCTCGACGCCCGCGCCGACGGGGAACTGGCGCAGATGCTCGGCGCGCTGGCCGACGAGCGGCGGGCCGCCGGGCGGGAGATGCCCGCCGACTCCGTCGCGCTGCTGGACCGGCTGACCACCCACCACAGGGAGGTGTGATGCGGATCTTCGACCCGCACATCCACATGACGTCCCGCACCACCGACGACTACGAGCGGATGGCCGCCGCGGGGGTCCGGGCGGTGGTCGAGCCGGCGTTCTGGCTCGGCCAGCCACGGACCAGCGTCGGTTCGTTCACCGACTACTTCGACTCGCTGGTCGGCTGGGAGCCGTTCCGGGCCGGGCAGTTCGGCGTACGTCACCATGCCACGATCGCGCTCAACCCGAAGGAGGCCAACGACCCGCGTTGCCGGGAGGTGCTCGACGTGCTGCCCCGCTACCTGGAGAAGGACGGCGTGGTGGCGGTCGGCGAGATCGGGTACGACTCGATGACGCCGGAGGAGGACGAGGTGTTCGCCGCCCAGCTCGCGCTGGCCGTGGCGCACGAACTGCCGGCGCTGGTGCACACCCCGCACCGGGACAAGGCCCGGGGCGTCGAACGTACCCTCGCGGTGGTCGCCGAGTCGGGGATCGGGGCGGGGTGGGTGGTGGTCGACCACCTCAACGAGGTGACCGTCCGTGCCGTGCGGGACAGCGACTGCTGGCTCGGGTTCTCCATCTACCCCGACACGAAGATGTCGCCGCCCCGGATGGTCGAGCTGCTCAGGGCGTACGGGACCGAGCGGGTGCTGGTCAACTCGGCGGCCGACTGGGGGCGCTCGGATCCGCTGCTGACCCGGGCCACCGGTGAGGCGATGCTGGCGGCCGGGTTCAGCGACGACGACGTGGACCTGGTGCTGTGGCGCAACCCGGTCGAGTTCTACGGCCAGTCCGGCCGACTCGACCTCAGCGACGTGGACGCCGAGCCGACCTTCGCCGGCAACTCGATCCTACGCGGCGGCGGCTGATGCGGTTCCGTCATCCGGGCGGGCGCACCGTGCACCTCGGGTACTGCACCAACGTGCACGCCGCCGAGGATCTCGCCGGCATCGTCGCCCAACTCGACCGCTACGCGCTGCCGATCCGGGAGACGCTCGGCAGCGACCTGCTCGGCCTCGGCCTGTGGCTGGCCGCCCCGGTCGCCGCCGAACTCGCCGCCGACCCGGACGCCCGCCGTCGCCTGCGCACCGAGCTGACCGTGCGCGGGCTGGAGGTGGTCACCCTCAACGGCTTCCCGTACGCGGCGTTCCAGGCACCCGTGGTCAAGGGCGCGGTGTACCTGCCCGACTGGACCGACGCGCAGCGACTGCGGTACACCCTGGACCTGGCCCGGGTGCTGGCCGACCTGCTGCCCGACGACGCCGTGCGGGGCTCCGTCTCCACCCTGCCGCTGGCCTGGCGTACCCCCTGGGACACCGCCCGTGCCGACGCGGCCCGGCACCGCCTGGACCAGCTCGCCGCCGGGCTCGCCACGGTGGAGCGGGAGACCGGCCGGACGGTGCGGGTCGGCTTCGAGCCGGAGCCCGGCTGTGTCGTGGAGAGCAGCGCCCAGGCGGTCACCGCACTGTCCGGCATGGACACCGAGCGCCTCGGTGTCTGCCTGGACCTCGCCCACCTCGCCTGTGCCTGGGAGGACCCGGCCGCCGCCCTCGACCGGTTGGCCGCCGCCGGGCTGCCGGTGGTGAAGGTGCAGGTGTCCGCCGCGTTGGAGGCGGCCGACCCGGTCGGCGACGCCGCCGCGCTGCGCCGCTGGGTCGAACCGCGCTTCCTGCACCAGACCCGCTCCGCGAGCTGCGCCACCGCCAGCCCGGCGGGCTTGTCGTCGGCGGCGGGGGACCCGGCCGACCCGGCGTGGGCGGCCGACGACCTGGACGCGGCGCTCGACGCCGGGCTGCCCGGCCCGTGGCGGGTGCACTACCACGTGCCGCTGCACGCCCCGCCCGAGCCGCCGCTGGGCTCGACGCTGCCGGTGCTGCGCGCCGCGCTGGCCGGGCTGCTCGGTGGCGTCGACGCGGGCTGTGACCATCTCGACGTCGAGACGTACACCTGGGGGGTGCTGCCGGTCCGGCGGCGCCCGCGCACCCACGCGGAGTTGGCCGCCGGGATCGCCGCCGAACTGGCCTTCACCCGCGACGAACTGGTCGCCCTCGGGCTGACCCCGACCGAAGCGGTGGTGACGCCGTGACCGAGCCTGGAGGAGCGTCGTGAGCCGACCCCTGGTGGTGCTGGACGTGGTGGGACTGACCCCCCGGCTGCTGGCGCACATGCCCCGGCTCCGGGCGGTCGCCGACGCCGGTTTCCAGGCCGAACTGGGCACGGTGCTGCCGGCGGTGACCTGCTCGGCGCAGTCGACGTTCCTGACCGGGGCGCTCCCGGCCGAGCACGGGATCGTCGGCAACGGGTGGTACTTCCGGGACCTCGGCGAGGTGCTGCTGTGGCGGCAGCACCACGCGCTGGTCGGCGGGGAGAAGCTGTGGCAGGCGGCCCGCCGGGCCGAGCCCGGCTACACCGTGGCGAACGTCTGCTGGTGGTACGCGATGGGCGCGGACGTGAACTGGACGGTCACGCCCCGGCCGGTCTACCACGCCGACGGCCGCAAGGAACCGGACTGCTACACCGACCCGCCCGAGCTGCACGACCGGCTCACCGCCCGGCTGGGCACGTTCCCGCTGTTCACCTACTGGGGCCCGGGTGCCGGGCTGCCCTCGTCACAGTGGATCTGCCGGGCCGCCCAACAGATCGTCGAGGAAGAGGCCCCGGACCTGACCCTGGTCTACGTCCCGCACCTCGACTACGACCTGCAACGTTTCGGCCCCGCCTCGACCCGGGCCGCCGAGGCGGCGGCCGAGCTGGACGGCGTACTCGGGCCGCTGCTGGACGCCGCACGGGACCGGGGAGCGACCGTGGTGGTGCTGTCGGAGTACGGCATCACCGACGTCTCCCGGCCGGTCGACGTCAACCGGCTGCTGCGGGCCGAGGGGCTGCTGCGCGTCTACACGCAGGCCGGGATGGAGTACCTGGACCCGTGGACGTCGCGGGCCTTCGCGGTCGCCGACCACCAGGTCGCCCACGTGTACGTGCGGGACCCGGCCGACGTCCCGGCGGTGGCGAGACTCTGCGCCGGGCTGTCCGGGGTGGCCGAGGTGCTCGACGCCGACGGCAAGGCGGCGTACGGGCTGGACCATCCGCGCGCCGGTGAACTGGTGCTGGTCGCCGAGCCGGACGCCTGGTTCACCTACTACTACTGGCACGACGACGCCCGCGCGCCGGACTTCGCCCGGCTGGTCGAGATCCACCGCAAACCCGGGTACGACCCGGCGGAGCTGTTCTTCGATCCGGCCGCGCCCGGTGCGGCGAAGCGACGGGCCGGGGTGGCCCTGGCCCGCAAGAAGCTCGGCATGCGGTATCTGATGAGCGTGGTCGGCCTGGACGCCGGGGCCGCCGCGGTACGAGGTTCGCACGGCCGACTGCCCGCCGACCCCGCCGACGGGCCGGTGCTGCTCTGCTCCGATCTCTCGGCGGCGCGGGACCGGATCGCTGCCACGGAGGTGAAGGGGCTGCTGCTGCATCTGGCCGGGCTCCCGGTGCGGTGACCGTCGAGGTGCCGTCCGCCGACGCGGACGCGTTACGGGCCCGGTTCGACGCCGAGCTGACCGGCTTCCTCGACCGGCAGGACCCGGACTGGCCGGACGGCGCGCCCCGGGGCGTCTTCACCACCCTGCACCGGTTCGTGCTGGCCGGCGGCAAGCGGCTCCGACCGCTCTTCTGTTACTGGGGCTGGCGGGGGGCCGGTGGTCCGGACGGCACCCCGATCGTGACCGCCGCCGCGGCGCTGGAGCTGTTCCACGCGTTCGCGCTGATCCACGACGACATCCTGGACGGCAGCGACCGCCGCCGGGGTGAACCCTCGGTGCACCGGATCTTCGCCGACCTGCACACCCGCTCGTCGTGGCGGGGCGACCCCGAGGCGTACGGGCGCAACACCGCCCTGCTCTGCGGCGATCTCTGCGCGGCCTGGTCGGACCAGATGTTCCACGAGTGCGGGCTGGCCGCCGAGGCGGTGCACCGGGGGTACGGCGTCTTCGCGCTGATGCGGACCGAGGTGATCGCGGGGGAGTACCTCGACCTGGTGTCCGGCGTCGGTGACGGGTCGGTGGCCAGCGCGCTCACGGTGATCCGGATGAAGGCGGCCCGCTACACGGTGACCCGGCCCCTGCAGATCGGTGCCACCCTGGCCGGCGCGCCACCCGAACTGCTCGCCGCGCTGGTCGAGTTCGGCGACCCGCTGGGGGACGCCTTCCAGCTCCGCGACGACGTGCTCGGGGTGTTCGGTGACCCGGCGGTCACCGGCAAGTCCGTCCTGGACGACCTGCGTGAGGGGAAGCCGACGGTGATGATGGCACTCGCCCGCGCCGCCGCCGACCGGTCGCAGAGCACCCGGCTGCGCGAGTTGTTCGGCAACCCGGACCTGGACGGTGACGGTGCCGCAGAGCTGCGGAAGATCATCGAGAGCACCGGTGCCCGGGACGAGATCGAGCGGATGATCCGACGGTGTGCCGAGGCCGCGCTGGCCGTGCTGGCGCACGTTCCGGTGACCCCGGAGAGCCGCGCCGCACTGAGCGCGCTGGCCACACAGGCAATCGACCGTCGGCACTGACCCGTAGCGCGGGCGACTTTCGATCAAACTGACGAAAGTCGATGCCGGTTCGGCGGAAGATATAGACACATTGACTTATGTCGCTTAGTGTTGGCGCCAGCACCGGATTGTTTCGTCGAGGTGAACCGGCGGCGCGGGAACCCACGACAGCACCACCGCACCCCTCCCGCTACGGCATCCGGCGCGACGGCGCGCGCCCCGCCCTGGCAGTCACTCGTCAGGAAGGGACAGGACACGCATGTCCACCCACCACCACCGCCACCCCGCACGGTGGCTCACCGGCGCCTCGGCGCTGATGCTGGCCCTCACGGCCGGCACGGTGGCCCTCGGCGCCGGACCGGCCGCCCTCGGCGGCCCCACCCCGGCCCAGGCCCACCCCATCGTCGCCACCGACTTCCAGCAGGTCACCCTCGCCAAGGGCGTGGCCGAGGTCGGCGAGCCGATGACCCTCGCGGTGCTGCCCGACCGCTCGGTCCTGCACACCGCCCGCAACGGCACGCTGCGCCGCACCGACGCGGCCGGCACCACCACCGTGATCGGCACCATCCCCGTCTACACCCATGACGAGGAAGGGTTGCAGGGCGTCGGCGTCGACCCCAACTTCACCAGCAACCGGCACGTCTTCCTCTACTACGCCCCGCCGCTGTCCACCCCGTCCGGCGACGCCCCGGCGACCGCCAGCGACTTCTCCGCCTGGCGCGGCGTCAACCGGCTGTCCCGGTTCACCCTCAACGCCGACTTCACGCTCAACCAGTCCAGCAAGGTCGACGTGCTGGACGTGGCCGCCGACCGGGGCATGTGCTGCCACGTCGGCGGCGACATCGACTTCGACGCCGCCGGCAACCTGTACCTCTCCACCGGCGACGACACCAACCCGTTCGACTCCGCCGGGTACTCCCCGATCGACGAACGGACCAACCGCAACCCGGCGTACGACGCGCAACGCAGCGCGGCCAACACCAACGACCTGCGCGGCAAGATCCTGCGGATCAAGGTCAACGCCAATGGGACGTACTCGATCCCGGCCGGCAACCTGTTCGCCCCCGGCACGGCCGGCACCCGCCCCGAGATCTACGCCATGGGCCTGCGCAACCCGTTCCGGATGAGCGTCGACAAGGCCACCGGCATCGTCTACGTCGGCGACTACGGGCCGGACGCCGGCTCCACCACCAGCCGGGGCCCCAGCGGCCAGGTCGAGTTCAACCGGATCACCGCGCCCGGCTTCTACGGTTGGCCGTACTGCACCGGCACCAACACCTCGAACGAGACGTACGCCGAGTGGAACTTCTCCAACGGCACCGCCGGCCCGAAGTACAACTGCACCGGCGGAGCGACCAACAACTCGTTCCGTAACACCGGCCTGACCACCCTGCCGGCTGCCAAACCCTCCTGGATCCGGTACGCCGGAGACGCCGGCAGCCCCCCGGAGTTCGGCAGCGGCTCCGAGTCGCCCGCCGCCGGCCCGGTCTACCGCTACGACGCCGCGTCCACGTCCACCACCAAGTGGCCGCAGAGCTTCGACGGCCAGTTCTTCGCCGGTGAGTTCGGACGCGGCTGGATCAAGCCGATCCACGTCAACAGCGACGGCTCGGTGGGCACCATCGACGCGTCCTTCCCATGGAACGGCAAGCAGGTCATGGACATGGCCTTCGGGCCGGACGGTGCGCTCTACGTGCTCGACTACGGCACCGGGTACTACAACGGCGACGCCAACTCCGCGCTCTACCGCTACGACTACGTCGGCGGCGGAAACCGGGCCCCGACGGCGGTGGCGTCGGCGAACCGGACCTCCGGAATTGCCCCGTTGACCGTCAACTTCTCCTCGGCCGGGTCGTCGGACCCGGAGGGTGGGGCGTTGACCTACTCGTGGGCGTTCGGTGACGGCACCACCTCGACGGCCGCCAACCCGAGCAAGACGTACACCGCCAACGGCACGTACAACGCCACGCTGACCGTCCGCGACCCGCAGGGCGCCACCGGCAACGCCAGCGTGCAGATCCGGGTCGGCAACACCGCGCCCACGGTCACCATCAACGGCCCGGTCAACGGCTCGCTGTTCTCCTTCGGCGACACCGTGCCGTTCAGCATCACCGTCACCGACCCGGAGGACGGCACGATCGACTGCACCAAGGTCCGGATGACCTACGTGCTGGGCCACGACAGCCACGGCCACCAGATCACCTCGCAGACCGGCTGCTCCGGCTCCATCACCATCCCGGTCGACGGTGAACACGACTACGCGGCGAACATCTTCGCGATCTTCGACGCCGAGTACACCGACACCGGCGGGCTCACCACCCACACCCAGCACACCCTCCAGCCGCGCAGCCGGCAGGCCGAGCACTACAAGACCTCGTCGGGCATCACGGTCTTCGACAAGACCCCGGCCGAGGGCGGCAAGACGGTCGGCAACATCAACAACGGCGACTGGATCGCGTTCGAGCCGTACCGGATCAACAACGTGACGTCGTTCAGCGCCCGGGTCTCCTCGGCCGGCTCCGGCGGCACCCTCCAGGTCCGCGCCGGCTCGGCCACCGGCACCGTGCTCGGCTCGGCCACCGTCCCGGTGACCGGCGGTTGGGAGACGTTCACGACCGTGAGCGGCGCGATCACCAACCCGCCGAGCGGCACCACCACGCTCTATCTCACGTTCGCCGGCACCGGCACCGGAACGCTCTACGACCTGGACTCGTTCACCTTCACCACGGGCAGCGGGAACACCGGCGGCACCGGCCCGATCACCGGGCTGGCCGGCAAGTGCCTGGACGTGCGGAACGCGGCCACCGCCGACGGTACGCAGATCCAGATCTACACCTGCAACGGCAGCACCGCGCAGACCTGGTCGGTGACGCCGAACTCGACGATCCGGGCGTTGGGCAAGTGCCTGGACGTGAACGGTGGCGCCTCGGCCGACGGTACGAAGATCCAGCTCTGGACGTGTAACGGCTCCGGCGCGCAGAACTGGTCGGCGCAGTCGAACGGGACGCTGCGCAATCCGCAGACGGGCAAGTGCCTGGACGTGTCGAACAACAGCTCGGCCGACGGTCAGGCGGTCCACCTCTGGACCTGTCACACCAACGCCAACCAGCGCTGGGTCCTGCCCTGACGAAAGCAGGGGTCCCCTGCTAACGCCTGGCGTTGTACAGGGGACCCCTGCTCACACCACGAACCGTAAGGAGAGCGACATGCGCACACTCCTCAGAAGACCCGCCGCCGGCCTGGCCACCGCGGTCCTCGCCGTCCTCGCCTGCACCGCACCGGCCACCCCGGCCAGCGCCGCCGACGCCCCGTACGACGTGCTGGTCTTCTCCAAGACCGCCGGCTTCCGGCACGACTCCATCGCGGTCGGCACCCAGGCCATCCGCGACCTGGGCGCGGCGAACAGCTTCACCGTCACCGCCACCGAGGACGCCGCCGCGTTCACCACCGGCAACCTCGCCCAGTACGAGGCGGTCGTCTTCCTCAACACCACCGGTGACGTGCTCAACGCCACCCAGCAGACCGCCTTCGAGTCGTACATCAACGCAGGCGGTGGATTCGTCGGCGTGCACGCCGCCGCCGACACCGAGTACGGCTGGTCCTTCTACGGCAACCTGGTCGGCGCGTACTTCCGCTCGCACCCGGCGATCCAGCAGGCCACCGTACGGGTCGAGAACCGCGCCCACGCGGCCACCGCACACCTGCCGCAGAACTGGGTACGCACCGACGAGTGGTACGACTTCCAGACCAACCCCCGCTCCGGCGCGCGCGTGCTGGCGAACCTGAACGAGTCGACGTACTCGGGTGGGGTGATGGGTGCCGACCACCCGATCGCCTGGTGCAAGACGGTCAGCGCCGGGCGGTCCTTCTACACCGGCGGCGGCCACACCCAGGCCTCGTACGCCGAGTCGGCGTTCCGGGCGCACCTGCTCGGCGGCATCCGGTACGCGGCCGGTCGCACCAAGGCCGACTGCCGCCCGGAGACCGGCTACACCGCCCTCTACAACGGCTCGACCACCGGCTGGTCCCAGGCCGGACCGGGCAGCTTCACCAACTCGGACGCCACGCTGACCTCGGTCGGCGGGATGGGCCTGTACTGGTACAGCGCGAAGCAGTTCACGAACTACTCGCTCAAGCTGGACTGGCGGCTCGCCGGGGACGACAACTCGGGCGTCTTCATCGGCTTCCCGCCGTCGAGCGATCCGAACTCGGCCATCAACAACGGCTACGAGGTGCAGATCGACCCCACCGACACCGCCGACCGGACCACCGGCGCGGTCTACGGCTTCAAGTCCGCCGACCTCGCCGCCCGCGACGCCGCGCTGAACCCGGCGGGGGAGTGGAACACCTACGAACTGCTGGTGGAGGGGGAGCGGCTCCAGGTCTTCCTGAACGGGTCGAAGATCAACGACTTCACCAACACCGATCCGGTACGGTCGCTCGCCGGACACATCGGCATCCAGAACCACGGTACGGGTGACGACGCGTTCTTCCGCAACATCCGGATCAAGGAGTTGGGCGGCACGAACCCGCCGCCCACCGGAACCGGCCGGATCACCGGTCTGGCGGGCAAGTGCCTGGACGTACGCAACGGTGCCACGGCCGACGGTACGCAGATCCAGATCTGGACCTGCAACGGCAGCACCGCGCAGACCTGGTCGGTGACGCCGAACTCGACGATCCGGGCGTTGGGCAAGTGCCTGGACGTCAACGGTGGCGCCTCGGCCGACGGCACCAAGATCCAGCTCTGGACGTGCAACGGTTCCGGCGCGCAGAACTGGTCGGCGCAGTCGAACGGGACGCTGCGCAACCCGCAGACGGGCAAGTGCCTGGACGTGTCGAACAACAGCTCGGCCGACGGTCAGGCGGTCCACCTCTGGACCTGTCACACCAACGCCAACCAGCGCTGGGTCCTGCCCTGACGAAAGCAGGGGTCCCCTGCTAACGCCTGGCGTTGTACAGGGGACCCCTCCTTACACCCACCGCGCGCTGCGCGGCACCTTGCACAACCGCGCGGCACCTTCCGCAACGGTGCGGCACGCGCCTAGAGTGAAGGCGGCGACCGCGAGGTGGCCGGTGCACCGACGGGAGGCGCAACCCGTCGGTCCCAGGTGCCACCGCGCCCACCGGTCCATCCCCTCGCAGGCCGCCACGTCCGGCCGCCCTCGCCCCGGTCACGCAGGTACGGAATCCCCACCACACGCACAGGGGAGAAGAACTATGGCGCGACCGATCACGCTGTTCACCGGCCAGTGGGCCGACCTTCCGTTCGACGAGGTGTGCCGGCTCGCCGCCGAGTGGGGCTACGACGGGCTGGAGATCGCCTGCTGGGGCGACCACTTCGAGGTCGACAAGGCACTGGCCGACGACTCGTACGTCGACCGCAAACGGGAGACGCTGGCCAAGCACAACCTCCAGGTCTTCACGATCTCCAACCACCTCGTCGGCCAGGCGGTCTGCGACCACCCGATCGACGAACGGCACCAGGGCATCCTGCCGGCCAGGATCTGGGGCGACGGCGAACCCGAGGGCGTACGCCAGCGGGCCGCCGAGGAGATCAAGGACACCGCCCGCGCGGCGGCGAAGCTCGGCGTCAACACCGTCGTCGGCTTCACCGGCTCGTCGATCTGGCACACCCTGGCGATGTTCCCGCCCGTGCCGCCGTCGATGATCGAGCGTGGCTACCAGGACTTCGCCGACCGGTGGAACCCGATCCTGGACGTCTTCGACTCCGTCGGGGTCCGGTTCGCCCACGAGGTGCACCCGAGCGAGATCGCGTACGACTACTACACCACCAGGCGCACCCTGGAGGCGATCGGGCACCGGGAGGCGTTCGGGCTGAACTGGGACCCGTCGCACTTCGTCTGGCAGGAGCTGGACCCGGTCAACTTCATCTTCGACTTCGCCGACCGGATCTACCACGTCGACTGCAAGGACGCGAAGGTACGCACCGGCGACGGTCGGCGCGGCCGGCTGGCCTCGCACCTGCCCTGGGCGGACCTGCGGCGCGGCTGGGACTTCGTCTCCACCGGGCACGGCGACGTGCCGTGGGAGGACTGCTTCCGCGCCCTGAACGCGATCGGCTACGACGGGCCGATCTCGATCGAGTGGGAGGACGCCGGCATGGACCGGCTGGTCGGTGCTCCCGAGGCACTCCAGTTCGTCCGTCGCCTCGCCTTCGACGCCCCGTCCGCCGCCTTCGACGCCGCGTTCAGCAGCAAGGACTGATCCCCGCCGACTCGGCAGTACGAGCTGATCCCGCCGACCGGGGGCCGATCCTCCGGCCCCCGGTCGACGCACGCCGCTCAGCCGACGGTGAAGACGTGCTCGCTGGCCAGCCGGGCCGCGCCCACCAGGCCGGCCCGGTCGGCCAGGTCGGAGAGGACCACCGGCATGGTGCCGGTGGCCGTCGGTGCCGACCGGCGGTAGACCACGCCCCGTACCTCGGCGAGCAGGATGTGCCCGAGCCCTTCCGGCGCGCCGCCGATCACCACGATCCCCGGGTTGAAGAAGCTGACCAGACCGACGAGCACCTGGCCGAGGCGGCGCGCGGCGTCGCGTACCAGTGCCTGGGCCGTCGGGTCCCCGGCGAGCGCGGCGGCGGCCACGTCCGACACGGTCAGCGTGCCGGCGTCGGCCAACCGCGCGGCCAGCGGCGCGCAGCGGCCGGTCCGTGCCGCGGCCGTCGCGGCCCGGGTCAGCCCGGCGTCGCCGCAGTACGCCTCCAGGCAGCCGACCTCCCCGCAGGCGCAGATCGGCCCGTCCTCGGAGAGCGGCAGGTGCGCGATGTCGCCGGCGCTGCTGGTCGATCCGCGGTACAGCGTGCCGCCGAGCACCAGTCCGCAGCCGATCGACGTGCCCAGCTTCAGATAGAGGAAGTCGTCGAAGGTGCGGCCGATTCCGGCGTGCTGCTCGCCCAGCGCCAGCACGTTCGCGTCGTTGTCGACCAGCGCCGGGCAGCCCAGCTCGGCGGCGAAGGCGTCCCGGACCGGGAAGCGCTGCCAGCCGGGCAGCGCGGTCGGCGCGATGGAGGCGCCGTCGTCGACCGGCCCGGGCAACGCGACACCGACACCGGTGGGTTCGGCGCCTCCCGACTCGGCGCGGAGCTTGCCGGCCAGTTCGACGCACCGCCCGATCACCGGCTCGGGTCCCTGGCGGACGTCGGCCGGCTCGCTCGCCTCGGCCAGCACGTTCAACTCACCGTCGGTGACCGCCACGCTGATCCGGTCGGTCCCGACGAGCACGCCGACGAACCGCACCCCGGCGGCGAGCCGGAGCAGGGACGAGCGCCGTCCGCCCCGGGACGCGGCCGGGCCGGCGGTCTCGATCAGGCCGCGGGCGACGAGGCGATCCAGTTCGGTGGTGAGAGTGGTACGCGACAGGCCGAGCAGGTCACCCAGCTCGACCCGGGAACGCGGGCCCTCGTCGCGCAGCAGCCGGACGAGTCGCGCCTGCTGCGGGTTCTCCGGCCGGAGAAGGGCCATCCCCACCACCTCCGGTCCGGAGTCTTCCACGACGGTGTTTCGGCACTGTGGCCGGAATCGTCCGCCCGGTGCCTGCGCTGTCCGGTCCTGGGCGCGCCCTGCTCTGTCCCGCTGCGCCCGGTCCGGCCCGCCCTGGTTCTCGACCTTCGGCCGGCACCTCCTGCCTTGGCCCGTGTGCCCCGACCTGGCGCGACCGGCACCTGTCCGGGCACGACGAGTGGGCGGCGAGGGGCGGGAGGTGCTGTGGAGACGGGGGGATCGTGAGGTGGGTAGATTTGTTGTCGCTCCAGCGACAACAAATCTACCCACCTCGTCGCTCGGCTCAGCCGAGTGCGGCCGGACGTCGCGCCCGGAGCCCGCGTCGATCGGCGAGCGGCGGGTACACGGCGACGGGCCCGGCCGCCGAGGTGGCGGCCGGGCCCGTTCGCGTACGGCTCTAGAGAGTGCTGCCGTTGGTGCCGGTCGGCTTGCGGGGGGTGGCCGACGTCGAGCTGGTCGCGCTCGACGAGCTGCCGCCCGCCTTGCTGCCCGCCGTCGCCGGAGTGCCGGCGTAGGTGTCGTCCGCCGGGGTCAGCCCGTGCTTGCCGTTGCTGTGCAGCTTCTCGCCCAGCTTGGAGTGCTCGAGCTTGTCCTTGCCCTCCTGGTAGAGGCGGTTGGCCTGGGCCTGCGCGACCCCGGCCGCCTCCTGGACCGTCGGGTGGTCGAGGACCTTGCGGCCCTGGATCACCAGCTCCTCGTACTTCTCACGGCCGGCACGGGCGCCCAGGACGAACCCCGCAGCCAGCCCGCCAAGGAACATGATCTTTCCGCGCATGGCGGCTCCTTTCGTACCTGGCGCGCTCTCTTCCGCCTCCCGGAGGCCGGGCGGTGGTCGATCGAACTCGCGCCTGCGTCATGTCGTCGGCAGTTATCTACCCATCCTCCTCTCCGCTCATACCTCCTTGGGCCGCGATGACGATTTATCCGTCTGCGTCCGGTTGGCGACCTGTCCTGCGGATGGATAACCCCCTAGCCCACGACCCCCCGGAATCCTGTACTCTTGTGCCGGTCGCGCGGCGCGGAGAGATCCGCACCAAGCGGTGCACGGTCCCCCGTAGCTCAATTGGCAGAGCAGCCGGCTGTTAACCGGCAGGTTTTTGGTTCGAGTCCAAACGGGGGAGCTCTCCTTGCTCCCCGCAACGCCCACCGGCACCCGGTGGGCGTTCGTCGTCTCCGACGCCGGCCCCAACCTCGGCCCCGGTCGAGCCGGGCCTGGCCGCACGGCGCTGGCAGGCAGCGAAAACGGGGACACCGGAGCCGAAGATGATCACCTATGATCCTCGCTGTGCCCGCACCCCTCCCGCCGGTGACCTTCGACGTCGCGGCGGCATACCCGCAGGTCGCGGCCGGTCGGGATGCTCTGGCTGCCGGTGACTGGCCGACCCTGCGCGCGCTCGTCGACGCCCAGGACGCACACGGCCGGACCGTCCTGGTCGGCGAGATCGGCGACGCCCCCGACGCGGAGAGGTTCCTGCGTGAGGTGTTCGCCGAGCATCCCGAGGACCCGGTGGCCGGGGCGATGCTCGGCGCGCACCTGATCCGGGCCGGGTGGCGCATCCGCACCGCCCGACGGGCCCAGCATGTCAGCCGCAAGCAGTTCGCCGACTTCTTCGACCACCTGCGCCGGGCCGAGCAGATCCTGATCGAGGTCACCGCCCGCCACCCGCAGGACGCGGCAGCATGGACCCAGCGGATCACCAGCGGCCGGGGACTACAGGTGGGGCAGGCCGAGGCCCGCCGCCGGTACGACCGGCTCGCCGCCCACCACCCGCACCACCTGCCGGCACAGGCGTCGCTGCTCCAACAGCTCTGCCCCAAGTGGAGCGGCACCTGGGAGAAGGCGCACGCGTTCGCCCACGAGTGCGCCGAGGCCGCACCACCCGGGGCCGCCAACGCGGTACTCGTCGTCGAGGCGTACCTGGAACAGGCCCTCGACCATGACCGGGTCTCCGCCGCGAGCGAGTTCCTGCGCGACCCGGCGGTGGCCGCCCGGATCCGCGCGGCGGCGGAACGCTCCGTCTGGCACCCCGACTACCGCGACGGCTGGGGTGGGGTGTGGGTACGCAGCACCTTCGCCCTCGCGTTCTGCCTGATGCAGGAGTGGCACCCGGCGGCACGGGAGTTCACCGCACTCGGCGGTGTCGGCGACGAGTCGATGTTCGGCTACCTCGGCGACGGGGCGACCGAGTTCCTGCGGTTGCGCGCGAAGGCGTACGCGAAGGCCGGCCAGTCGTGATCGCGCACCTGGACACCGACGGGGTCCCCACGCTGCTCGCGCCGACCGGCGGGCCGATGCGGGCCGGGCTGACCTTCCGGGTCGGCACCGCCGACGAGACCCTCGCCCGGCACGGCATCACCCACCTGCTCGAACACCTCGCCCTCGCCCCGCTCGGCAGCGCCGACCACCACTTCAACGGCGCCACCGGACCGATCTTCACCACCTTCCACATGCAGGGCTCCGAGCAGGACGTCGCCACCTTCCTGACCGCCGTCTGCGCCCACCTCGCCGACCTGCCCACCGGGCGGCTGGAGGTGGAGAAGGACATCCTGCGGACCGAGTGGAGCAGCCGGGGCAGCGCGGCCATCGACGACATCCCGCTGTGGCGGCACGGTGCCCGCGACTTCGGGCTGGGCAGCTACCCCGAATGGGGACTGGCCGCGCTCACCGCCGACGACCTGCGACAGTGGGCGGCGCGCTGGTTCACCCGCGAGAACGCGGTGCTCTGGATCGCCGGTGACCGGGTCCCCGACGGGCTGACCCTGAAACTGCCCGGCGGCACCCGGCAGCCCGTACCGGCCGCCTCGTCCGCACTGCCCGCCACCCCGGCGTACTTCGTGCGCGGCAACCAGGCCGTGGTGCTCGACGCGGTGGTGCGACGCGGGCACGCCGCCGGACTCTTCGCCGACGTGCTGGAACGCGAACTGTTCCGCGCGTTGCGCCAGGACGCCGGCCTCTCCTACACGATCGCCGGCGGCTACGAGCCGCGCGGTGACGGCCACGCCGTCCTGCGCGCCCTCGCCGACGCGCTGGCCGAGAAACAGGACGCCGTCCTCGGCGGCTTCGTCGACGTGCTGGCCACGCTCCGGGTCGGCCGGATAGACCAGGCCGACCTCGACGCCGCCGTGGCCAAGCGCATCGAGATGCTGGCCACCGCCGAGGCCGACGCCGCCAGGCTGACCGGGTACGCCTTCAACCTGCTCACCGGCGAGCCCAACCTCAGCCTCGACGAGCACCGCGCCGCACTGAGAGCGGTCACCGTGGCCGACCTGCACGAGGTCGCCCACGAGGTGCACGCCTCGGCCCTGCTGATGGTGCCCGAGGGCACCCGTGCCGACTGGGCCGGTTTCGTCGCCGCCCCCACCATCTCCGAGGCGATCCCCGCCGGCACCGCCCACCGCTCCCGCGACGACGACGGCCAACTCCGCGTCGGCCCCGACGGCATCAGCTACCTCGGTGACGGCGGCCCGCTGACCGTCCGGTACGCCGACTGCGCCGCCATGCTCGCCTGGCCCGACGGCGCCCGCCAACTCATCGGCCACGACGCGATCGTGCTGCACGTCGAGCCGACCCTGTACGACCTGCGCCCACCCGGCCTGGGCGTGTTGGACGCCGCCGTACCCGCCGACCGGCAGGTCGCCATGCCGCCCCGCGACCCTGAGCAGATCCCACAACCCGGCGGCGTACGCGACGACCGCGACCACGTTCCCCGCTCCCGGCGTGCCCGGCGGGAGACGTTGCTCCTGCTGCTCGGCGGCCTGGTCGTCCTCGGGCTCGGCGGCCGGGCCCTGCTGCTCACCATCGACGTGGTCCTCGAACCCCCCACGGGAGACGTCGGCGGGCGGTGGGGTGCGGCCGTTCGAGGCTGGCTGCTCACTGTTATCCTCGCGTTGCCCATCGTGCTGTTGGCGCGGGGGCGACGCCGGTGAGAAGCGGCCACCGATGCTGGCCGGTGATCGACCGAGCGGGATAAGATCCGCGCGGTGCCGGGGCGGTAGCTCAGCCGGTTAGAGCAGGGGACTCATAATCCCTCGGTCACGGGTTCGAGTCCCGTCCGCCCCACCAGCTACGGATACCCCAACAGAGGGTGCAAGGTCGCAGAACGCGGGCTACGGGCCGACGTCGCGGCCACCCGGTGGCCGGACTTCGTGCGGGGTGATGGATTCGTGGGTCAGTTCTGGCCGGGGCTTGCTACGGGTAGCCCTGCTTCCTTGGCACAAGCGAGCAGCCGCCGGTCGTAGGTGACGAAGGCGGTGAGTGCCGTGCCGGACTCGTTGGTCAGCACCTGGGCGGTGGCCAGGTGGATGGCGTCGAGGCTGCGGAGTGTCGGCTCGGCGAAGGCGGCTGCGGTGGCACGGATCGTGCTGTCGATCTCCAGTCGGAACAGTCGTCCGACAGCAGCCGGCACTCCGATCAACGCCTGCGGAGCCGATCGGCGGAGCGCTCTGGGTACTTCCACCTCGACGAGCGCGGAGGAGACCAGCGGCACGTCGTCGTGCTCGTTGAGCCAGGAGACGAGGTCGGTGCTGCATGCTTCCTGCCGCACCAGCTTGATGACGGCGGCGGAGTCGAGATAGATCACCAGCGCTCCTCGTCACGCATCGCCGTGAGCGAGGCGGCCACGTCCACACTCTCGTCGCCGAGCTTCGGAGGAAGTGGGACAGGGCCCCCGCCGGTGGGGGCGACGGCCCGCCCTGCCGCTACCAGCTTGGCCAGAATCGACCTGTCGTCACCTACCGGAACAAGTCGGGCGATCGGGTGTCCACGATCGGTGATCTCGACGGTCTCCCCGCCACTCACCCGAGCCAACACCTGGCTGGTGTTCTGGTTCAGCTCCCGAACACCGATGCGTTCCATGGACCCGAGTGTAGAACCAGATGTTCTACGCATCTAGCTCCTGGCGCAGTCCGGGCTGTCTCTTCGCTGACCAGGGAGATCCACGAGGGTTTAGGTCATGGCGGCTGCCGGGCGGATCCAGCTGGTGATGTCGGAATCATCACGCACGACCCCGAGGTCCGTGGGCGGGCAGGCTCAGGGTCAGCGGAGCGCTGGCGAACGTGGCGGTGTGGTCCGCATGGTGGCGCCTCCGGCCCACCAGCTAAATCGAGGCTTCAGCCAGCCAGGGGTGCCACCAACCGAAGCCTGGGCTTCCTGTGGCGAAGACGTCCAGGACGGCCTGTTTGTTGGCCGTCCCGATGGTCTTTGCTGGCATGCCATGAAAGGGTGTTCCGATGAGCGCCACCTTAGCTGTGAGTCACCGGGTCGGCATCCTGGGTGTCGGCTACGAAGGCCGCTCCATCGGTGAGTTCGTGAGTGGCCTCGTGGACATGAACGTCACACGCCTGGTCGATGTCCGGATGACGCCGATCTCACGCAAGCGTGGTTTCAGCAAGTCGGCCCTTAGTCAGGCGCTCGCGGCGCAGGGGATCGTCTACGAGCACCGCAGGGAGCTGGGTAACCCGAAGGAGAATCGCCCCGGATTCGGTGGCAGTCCCGAGGAGTTACGCTCGGCGAGAGCGGCGTACGCCTCTTTGCTGCACCACGCTGAGCCCTCGGCGGCGCTTGACGCGCTCGCCGAGAGCGGGCAACGCGAGTTGGTAGCGTTGCTCTGTTTCGAGGCAGACGAAAGCCGTTGTCACCGCCAGGTCGTCATGCGCCTGCTCGAAGATCGCATGCCTATCGTTTCGGCCAGTACACGCCCAGCACGCTGAACACGTGCACGCGCTTGGCTTGGTTGCCTACATAAAAGGCGACGTCACGGTTCGGCGCGCACATCTCTCCGAGAAACTTGGTCTCCAACGCCTCCCGCAACGCAGCGTCTGAGTGACCAGCGAGTCGTCGTTGTAGCGCTACCAGCTCCCAATCGATCACATGCTGCTTGTGTCCGTTGCACCCGCGCTCGTGGCAGCGGTAGTGGTAGGCGGCCTTGAAACGGGGTGCTTCTAGCGGGGACCTGCTCCGACCGCTGAAGAGGTCGGGCTGGCTCGCGTACGCCTCGATCCTGCGCTGCTCGTCGATGGTCCAGCCGGGGTGCGGCGTTACCTTGAAGGCGCGGACTTCCTTGGGGCGCACGAGAGCCAGCGATTGTGCGTCCGCGTGATCCTGAGCTTCGCGGTTGAGTCGGCACATTGAATCCTGAATGGCCGGGTCAAGCAGCGGCTGTCGCGATCTCCAGCCGTCGAGATGACGCTCCTTCTGGATCCGGTCCATCACCGGCTTCCAGCTCTCGCGCCGTTGATCCTGCCGTGCCGGTTTGGCATCGACAGAGATGATGTCGTACTTCTTGAATGCCTCATCGCTGTCGAGGTGTCTGAAGTTGATCGGGTAGAGGCGGACCCACGTCGGCCTCAAAACGTCTGTCCGCAGCCCTGCCACGCAGACGGTCTCCCCGTACTTCTCCGAGGGGTTCGGGGCAGCCTTAACGGTGATCAGTAGTTGTAGCCGGACCGTTCGGTCGTCGGCAGGCTTCGGGTCAGGTCCGGCCTCGCTCGGACCGAATAGCGACATCTGGGCCATGAGCGCCTCCAGCTGCTGTAGCCGTAGGTAGCTGTCCGATCACACAGTGATTCAGGTTCTCATGGCATCGACGGGTCGGCATAGAGGTGTGCTGTCGCTTGTGGTGTCAAGCGAGGAGTGCTCCAAGTGGGTGCCGTGCTGTGAGCTGCCTCGACCGGGCTGCGGTTGCAGCCAGCGGTTGGTCTTTGTCGTATGGCCGTGCGGGTGCCGCCGGTGTCCGGGTCGGGACAGAGCGCGTCCGGGTGGCCGACGATGACGTCATCATCGTCGATATCCACCCCTCGCACGACTCGCGTCTGAACGGAGAAACGATGCGGACGCAACCCCGACTGCGGTCCATCGCCACACTGGCCGCCGCCCTCGTCGCCACGCTCACCGCCGCACTGCTGCCGGCCGCGCCGGCTCTCGCGCTGCCCTCGGGCACCGGCTGGTCGGCCTCGTGGAACTACTACCACCCCACCGCCTACCAGTACTCCGGCACGCTGCCCGGGGTGCGCCTGACCGGGTACGCCACCGACAACGCCGGCATCTCGTCCACCGTCGGGACCATCGAGGACATCGCGGCGGACGGGCGTTGTGCCCGGGTGCTGCTCTACGCCGCCGGCGTCGGCTACATCGCCGACCGCACGGCCTGCGGCAACGGCACCTACCTGACCTACAACACCGGCACCTACAGCCAGGGTCTGCTGGTGGTCGTCTATCGGATGATCGACGGCACCACCACGTACGACAAGGGGTTCCATCTGTTCATCCCGGCCTCGGCCACGGACTCAGGGCTGCGGACGGTCGGCACCGGCGCGAGCTGGTCGTACTACACCTCGACCGCATTCCAGTACGCGATCACCCGCGACGGCGTCAGCTCGGTGGGCTACGGCGCACACCAGTCCGGTGACCTGCGCTCCTCGGTGAGCACCGTGCAGAAGACCGCCGGCACGGCGGGCTGCGCCTCCGGCAAGGTCACCGGCGGTACGACGGTCAGCGGCAGCACCTGCGTCAACGGCGGTACGGCCTCGTTCCACCGGTTCGACCACAGCTACAACCTGGAGGCGTCCGCCTGCTACCAGCCGACCGCCGGCACCCAGCGCTGCCTGGCGGTGAACATCCCCGAGCCCTGGTGACACCGGCCGTCCCGCCACCACCTCGCCGCGACCGGACCGGGCCGACTCGGGTCGGCCCGGTCGACGGGGTCAGCGGCGGGTCTTCGGCAGGTCGAACTGGTCGGCGCGGCGGCAGTCCCGCTGGTTGCCGATCGCCTCGGGGCCCAACCGGTCGAGTACCGCCCGGGCCCGGTCGCGGCCCCGGTTCCAGGCGTACCACGGATCCGGTTCGGCCAGGTCGTCGGCGATCCAGCTCAGGGTGCACCGGCGTACCGGGTCGGGCAGGGCGGCCAGGGCGGGCGTGGCGTCGGCGGAGAGCGCCCGCAGATACCAGGCGTCGATCCGGCCGGTCTCCTGGTAGCGGTCGATGTTGCGACGGGCCACGTAGTCCTCGGGGTTGAGCGCCGCCAGCCCCAGCAGCATCACCACCGCGAGCGCCGTGGTGAGCCGGGGGATCCAGCCGCCGCGCCACCGGACGCCGGCCACCAGGACCATCAGGAAGACGGCTCCGAGCAGCACCTCGAACGCCATCACGAAGACGCGCTCGCCGGTGAAGCTGTAGACCTTCTGGTACGTCCACATCCGCGACAGCGCCGACACCACGATCACCACGCTCAACGCGCTGAGCAGGCCGAGCAGGATCCGCAGGAGTACCCGGTCGCGCGGGGTGTCCCGGCGGGCCCAGCGGGTCACCCCGCCGAGGACCGCCAACGTCAGCACGGTCACCGCGACCAACTGCCAGAAGCCGCTGCGGGCGTACTCGGCGTAGCTGAGGCCGGTGGTGGACAGCACGTGCCGTTGCCCGCCGAAGAGAACGGTGAACTGCACCAGCACGAAGCCGGCGAAGAGAGTGGTGAGAGCGGCGATCGGCGGGGCCCACTCGACCGGCCCGAGCCGGCGGTCGGTCGGCCGGTCCACCAGGGACAGGTCCGGTGGCGCCGCGAGCGTGAAGAGTGCGGCCACCGCGATCAGGCCACCGACGGCGGCCAGGAACAGCCACCGGACCACCCCGCCGGCACTGACCTCGGGGACGAGGACGCCGAGTGCCTGGGAGAAGGCGGCGTCGGCGGAGGAGAGCAACGCACCGAAGACGACCAGGACGGCAACGGTGGCGGCGACCGAGCCGACGACACGGCGGGTGGTGCCGTCGCCGCCGGGCGCCCGGACATGGGCGCGCACCCACGGCAGTCCGCGCAGCGCGGCGAGCGGGGCGGCGCCCAGGCTGAACAGGATCGAGCGCATCCGCCGTCCGCCGACTATCGCCAGGGCCGCGCAGCACAGCGCCGCGAGCACGCAGAACGTCACCAGCCACCAGGCGTTGCGGAAGGCCAGCACCGCGAGCAGCGCCAGGGCGGCACCGGCCCATCCGGCCCGGACCCACCGCTCTGCCTTCGGCAGGTCGGCGGTGTGCCGGCGGACCGCGACCAGCACTGCGGCGGTCAGCACCAGCCAGCCGAGGAACCAACCGACGCCGGTACGCCCCAACGGCACGAACGCGGCCACCCCGAGCGCCCCGGCCAGGACCGCCAGCGGGGTGGCCCGATCACTGGCCGGTGCGGGGCCGGGCCATGCCCGGTCCAGGAACGACGGTTGCAGTGGCCGTGGCCGGAATTCGTATGGCGAGCCGGTGGTCCGGTAGCCGGGCACTGGCGGCCCGGGAGCGCCGGGCGGTGCCGCCGAAAGTGCCGGACCGGGAGCTACCTGGCCCGGCGCTGCCGTCTCCGGGATCCGCTGCGCTGGTGGTGATGCCGCTTTCGAGACCGGCGCGGTCACCGCCGGAGCCGGGGAGACCGGGGGAGCCCCGGTCGGGAGCGTGGAGCCGGCCGGGGTGGACACGGTCGGGGGCGGGGTCGCCGGGGCGGCCACCGTCGAGGTGTCCGGGCCGGTGGCGGCCGGGTCGTCGTCGGCCGCCACCAGCGGGAGGAAGATCGCGTACCCCCGGGTGCCCGGCGGCACGGTCACCGGGATCGCCCAGGCGGGCTGGTCGGCGGCACCGGGCCAGACGATGGGCGACAAGCCGTCGGTGGGCGGCAGGACCAGCAGCCGGGGTGGCGTCCCGGTGGGACCGGCGTCGGATGGCACAGGGATGTCGCCGGGTTCCTCGGTCGGGGAACGCTCGGCGGGTGGCGGCTGGGACACCGCGCCCTCCTCGATGGACGAATTGCCGTCACTCTAAGCGCGGTACACCTCTGCGCGTTGTCCCCTCCGCCCGGGACGCGGCAACCCGGTCGACCCGGTTCAGCCGGGCGTGCCGGTGCCCCGGCCCCGGTCGTCCAGGACCAGCGGGGCACGGCCGCGTACGGCGTACCGGATGTGGGTGACCTCGGGGGTGGGCACCACCCGGGTGGGGGACATCTCGATCGCCTCGAAGTCGTCCAGGCCCAGGTCGGGGGTGAACAGGCGCAGACCGTCGCCGAGTACCACCGGCACCACGTGCAGTTCCACCTCGTCCAGCAGACCGGCCCGCAGCACCTGCCGGACCAGGCTGCCGCCGCCGGCCACCGCCACGTTCCTGCCGCCGGCCGCCGCGCGGGCCTGTGCCACGGCGGCGGCCACCCCGTCGGTGACGTAGGTGAAGCTGGTGCCGCCCTGGCGCCGCAGCGTCGGGCGGGGACGGTGGGTCACCACGAAGACCGGCGCCCGGAACGGCGGCTCGTCGCCCCACGGCACCTCACCGCCGTCGGCCATCCGGCGGCCCATCACGTACGCGCCGGCGGCGCCGAACGACTCGGCGACGATCTCCGAGTTGACGTCGTGCTCGCCACCGGCGAACCCCTGCCGTTCGCGCCACGACGACGCGGCGGTGACCCAACGGGTGACCCGGAAGAAGCCGTGGCTCTCCGCCGAGTGCATCCAGTCGCCGGTCCCGTCGTGCCGTGGACCGGCGTAGCAGCCGTCCAGCGACACCGACAGTTGCGCGGTCACCCTGGTCATCTCCGTACCTCCACAGTCTGCGGCGGGCACCCGCCGCTCACCGGTGGATCGGAGCCGGACCGGCCGCTTCTACCGATCGGTGCTGTGACCCGGGTCACTCTCGCAGCGGGCCGCGCGACGCAGCAGGTGCCGCCGCTCGGGATCGTTTCCGGCGAGGTCGGCCGCCCGACGCCAGGCCACCGCCGCAGCGGCGCGGTCGCCGGCCGACTCCAGCAGGTGGGCGCGGACCGCGTGCCGGCGGTGGTGGTCGGCGAGCAGGCCCGACTCCACCTCGCCCAGCAGCGCCAACCCGGCCTGCGGCCCGTGCACCATGCCCACCGCCACCGCCCGGTTCAGCGTCGCCACCGGGTTGGGCGCCAGCCGCTCCAGCACCTCGTAGAGAGCGAGGATCTGCGGCCAGTCGGTCTCCTCGGTGTTCGGCGCCTCGGCGTGCACGGCGGCGATGGCGGCCTGCACCTGGTACGGGCCCGGCGGCGAGCTGGCGAGGCTCCGCGCGACCAGCGCGCAGCCCTCGGCGATCGCCGCCCGGTCCCACCACCGACGGTCCTGGTCGGCCAGCGGCACCAGGTCGCCGTCCGGGCCGACCCGGGCCGCCGCCCGCGCCTCCGTCAGCAGCATCAACGCGAGCAGCCCGGCCGTCTCCCCGTCGTCCGGCAGCCGCTCGTGCAACCGGCGGGTCAGCCGTAGCGCCTGCCGGGTCAGGTCGGCGCGACGCAGCTCGGGGCCGCTGCTGGCGCTGTACCCCTCGTTGAACATCAGATACAGCACCTGCCGGACCACGGCCAGCCGACGGCCCCGGTCCGCCGCCTGCGGCGGGGCGAACCGTGCGCCCGCCTCGCGCAACCGCTGTTTGGCCCGCACGATCCGCTGCCCCATGGTCTTCTCCGGCACCAGGAACGCGGCGGCCACCTCGGCGGTGGTGAGCCCACCGACCGCCCGCAGGGTGAGCGCGAGTTGCGCCGGTGCGGGCAGCGCCGGATGGCAGCAGAGCAGGAACAGCTCCAGCAGGTCGTCGCGGGGCGGTGCGGTGGCGTCCGGCGGTGGGGCGACGAGCGCGTCCCGCGGCAGGGCGTCGTGGGCGTTCCGTTCCCGGCGGGTCCGAGCCGCCTCGGTGCGGACCTGGTCGACGTAGCGGCGGGCGGCCACGGTGTGCAGCCAGCCCGAGGGATGTTCCGGTACGCCCTCGCGCGGCCACGCCTCGACGGCGGCGACCAGCGCCTCCTGCACCGCGTCCTCGGCGGTGGCGAAGTCGCCGTAGCGGCGTACCAGGGTGCCCAGCACCTGCGGGGCGAGCCGGCGCAGCAGGTCGGCGGTGGCCTCGTCCAGGCTCAGTTCCCGGCTCCGTGGGTCATCAGCGGCCAGACCTCCAGACCGCCGCCGATCCCGGTGCCCATCCGCAGCCCCGGGTACGACCGGGCGATCTCCAGCGCACGCTGCTCACTGTCCACGTCGATGACGAAGTACGACCCGACGTACTCCTTGGCCTCCAGGTACGGCCCGTCGGTGACGACCGGCGCGGCGTCAACCATGCGGACCGCGCGGGGGCGGGTCTCCAGGCCCTGCGAGTCGACCAGTTCGCCGGAGTCGCGCAGCGCCTGGTTGAAGGCGTCCACCTCGCCGATCAGCGTGGCCAGGTCGCCGTCCGGCAGGCTGCCCCAGACCTCGTCGTTGCCGTAGATCAGCATCAGGTACTTCATGTGCCATCCTCATAAGAATCGATATGTCCGTAAATAGACAGGACGACAGGTCCTCTCCTGACGCACTGTTGTAGCAGGTGAAGCGGCTGCGGACGGCGGGCCACGTCCGACGGGCCGCCTGCGGGTCGGGCGGACGCCCGCCCCCCGCCCGACAGCGACGTCGCCACCGTCATCACGCCGGATCCTCCACCGGAGCGGACACCTGCCCGCTCCGGCCGCCGCCGCATCTCCCGCCGGGCCGACGGGGCACTCCGCCGGTCACGGCGATCGAGCCAGGAAGGCGCAGCCATGGCCGCTCCCACCGTCACCGCCGCCCTCAACGCGAGCACCTACGCCCCCGGGGCGCAGATGCTGCTCACCGTCACCTACGGCGACCCGGACACCAAGACGCTCACCGTCACCGTCGTGGTCACCGACGCGCAGGGCAACAGCAGCGCGCCGGCCAAGGTCACCGCCGTCATCGACCCACTCACCGTCGCCGTCACCGACAGCTCGGGCCGCACCTGGACGCGGGTGTCGGACAACGGCGCGGTGGCCGTGTACCGGGCGGTGGCGTGATGGCCCGGGTCACCGTCACCGTGCGCGACTCCACCGGGCAGGCCGCCACCGCCGCCGTCGACTACGCGATCACGCCGCCGGTGCTCGGCGGCTACTACCTGTCCGGGAACGCCGACCCGACCGCCGACATGGCCGGGGGCAACTTCCGGTCGCTGACCCAGTACCGCAGCTTCGCCGACAGCTACGTCTTCCCCGGCTACAACCGCCCGTGGCTGGTCACCCTCGGCCGGGGTGGGATCCAGATCAACATGGTGCTGGAGCTCAAGCACTACGGGGCGACCGACACCGGGGCGCAGACCTTCACCGTCGACGGGGTGCGCTACGTCGTGCCCGCTCCGGCGATGACCATCCAGCAGCGTCCCGGCGCGGTCTGGCCGAAGGCGTACGGCTACGGCCAGGTGCTCGCCGGGCAGTGCGACGGACTCTTCGCCCGGGCGCTGTCGCAGTACCGCACCATGGGGTTCGGGGTGAACATCCAGCTCGCCTCCGAGCTGGACACCGACCACGAGTTCGGCACCACCGAGTCCGGCCGGGCGTACACCTGGGCGGAGTCGGACGCCCGTGCGGTGCAGGCGATGACGTACATCGTGAACTGGTTCCGGGCCAAGGCGCTGCCGCAGGGGACCACCTTCTCGGTCGGTCTCGGCGGCTTCGACCGGCCCTGCTTCCAGCGCACCCACCCGGAGTCGCTGATGTCGCGGCTGGACTTCCTCCAATGGAACGTCTACGCCACCAGCGCCTCGCACACCGCACTGGACCGGTTCCGCCGGACGAAGGACTGGGCCGTGGCCGACCTCGGCCCGGTGGCCCTGTCCCGCCCGGTGCTCATCGCCGAGTGGGGGGTACGCGCCGCCGAGATCCCCGACCAGCCGGCCTGGATCGCCACCGTGCCGGCCGCCATCGCCCGGCTCAACGCCGAGCGCGGTCCGATCATCGCCCGCACCAACTACTTCAACTCCGGCTGGGGCACGCTCAGCCCGAAGGCACCCGGACTGGCCGCCCTCCGGGCCGCGTACGCCCGCCCCCCGTACGCCTGACCGCTACGGGGCGGGCGGCGGGCCGAGCAGGTCGGTGAGCGCGTCGAGCAACGGTGCGGTGACCTGCTTGTTGGCACCGTAGAAGTGCCGGGCGCTGCGGCAGGGGATGTGCCGGACCCAGAACTCGGCCGTGGCACCGGTCGCGTCGGCCACGGTCAGCGTGTCGAACGCGGTGGGCGCGGGATAGCCCGGCCACCCGCCGCAGTCGCTGCTCATGGCCTTTCGGTCGAACGTGCCGTTGAGCACCGGGCGCAGGTCGTCGGCTCCCGCGCGCCGCCGCTCCTGCCGGACCAGTTCGGCGGTGCCGTCGTCCACCTCGTACCGACAGGCGGTGACCTCGACCAGAGGGGTCGGCAGGACCGTGTCGTAGGGGTCGCTGTTGTCGAGCCGGATCCGGTCCGGTGGCCCCGGGTTGGACGGCTTGTTCCGTACCCGGTCGGCGGGGATCGTGACCGGGCAGTCCGGGCTGGTGATCGTGGCCGGGTCGGTGGTGGCGACGAGTTGTGCCCGGTACCGGTCGAGGAACGTCGAGAAGACCTCGGAGTCCAGCGCCCGCCCGTGCGTGGCAGTGATCGACACCCGGCAGTTCGCGTTCGTCCAGACGGTCACCGGCTCGCGGTCGGGGTAGCGCAGCACCAGGACGGTCACCTCGTTGCGCGCTGCGGCGTTGCACATCGGCCTGCCGTCGGGTGTCGCTCGCCCCCGTCCGTCGACCGGTTGAGGCGGCTGGGCGTTGAGCAGGCGGACGATCTCGTCCACCCCGGCGGTGAGGGTACGCGGGCCAGGGCGCTCGTGGACCACCCCAGCGGTCCCGACCTGCACCTCGCAGGTGGTGATCTCGACGGCTCCAGGCGGGACGAGTGGTTCGTCGTCGCCGTAGCGCACGGCGTCCAGGTCGGGCTCTCCGGCGAGGCTGGTCGGGCAGACGACCTCGCCGGTCGGGTCGGTGGTCTGCACCGGTGGGGCGGTCCGGTCCGGCCCCCACAGCGCGGGCAGGCCGACGCCGAGCGCCACGACCAGGGTGACGGCCGCCGCCGTGCCGGTGACCACCCGGCGACGGTGTCGGCGTACCCGGATCCCGACCTCGGCGATGCGGTCGTGCGGGGTGGGCAGCGGGGGGACGGCGTCGGCGAACAGGTGGCGGATGTCCTCGTCGTCACGGCTCACGACACGACCTTCCGTTGGGTGAACAGGTCCAGGTTCGGATCGGTACGCAGGCTGCGTAGGGCACGGGAGGACTGCACCTTCACGGTGTTGGTCGAGCAGCCCAGCACCTCGGCGGTGCGCTCCACGGAGAGGTCCTCGGCGTAGCGCAGCACCACGATCGCCCGTTGCTGGCGGCTGAGGCGGGCCAGCGCGCGGCGAAGCGCGTCCCGGTCGGCCGACTCGCGAGCCAGGTCGCTCGGGCCGGACTGTTCGGGCGGTACGGCGGCCGGGATCTCGGCCCGCCACCGGCGTCGCCACCACGAGACGTACGTGGTGAACAGGGCGCGTCGCAGGTACGCCTCGGGATGTCCGGTGGACACCGTCGACCAGCGCTGCCATGCGGCGGCGAGCACGGTCTGCAACAGGTCCTCCGCCCGCCCGACGTCGCCGGTCAGCAGCCAGGCCGACCGGAGCAACGCGGGGGACCGGGCTGTCACGAACTCGGCGAAGCCCTCCGGCGGAGCCGGGTGTCCGTCGGTCATGCGCACCTCCCGGTACGTAGACGCGCACACCGGGTCGGAAGGTTAACGGACCGCACCGCGACTTGACAGCGACGCACCGAGGTTGCATGGTTAGTTACATGAGTAGTGAACCGGCCAACCAGGGTGGCGGGTGGCGGGCGTGATGGAGGACGGTCGGCCGATCTTTCTCCAGATCGCCGAGCTGCTGGAGAACTCGATCCTGGACGGGACGCTGGCCGAGGAGGCGCAGGTGCCGTCCACGAACGAGTTGGCGGCCTTCCACCGGATCAACCCGGCGACCGCCGCCAAGGGGGTCAACAAGCTCGTCGACGACGGAACGCTCTACAAGAAACGAGGAATCGGGATGTTCGTCTCCTCCGGCGCCCGCGCCACGCTGCGCGGTCGACGCCGTGACGAGTTCGCCCGGCAGTACGTGCAACCGCTGGTCGCCGAGGCACGCAAGCTCGGCATCGACCCGGCGGAACTCAAGAGCATGATCGACACCTGGGAGGGGGAGCGATGAGCCCCGTCGTCACCGTCACCGACCTCACCAAGAAGTACCGCGGCGTCACGGCGCTGGACCGGGTCAGCTTCTCGCTCGCCGGAAACCGGATCTACGGCCTGCTGGGACGCAACGGCGCCGGCAAGACCACGCTGATGCAGATCCTCACCGCGCAGAACTTCGCCACCTCCGGCGAGGTCGCGGTCTTCGGGCAGCACCCGTACGAGAACGAGGGCGTGCTGTCCCGGATCTCGTTCATCAAGGAGAGCCAGACCTACCCGTCGAACCTCCAGGTGCGGCACGTGCTGCGGGCCGCCGCCCTGGTCCACCCCGGGTGGGACGAGGCGTTCGCGCAGCAGTTGGTCGAGGACTTCCGGCTGCCGCCGCGCCGCAACGTCCGCAAGCTCTCCCGGGGCATGCTCTCGGCGCTGGGCATCATCGTCGGGCTGGCCACGCGGGCACCGTTGACCTTCTTCGACGAGCCCTACCTCGGCCTGGACGCGGTGGCCCGGCAGATCTTCTACGACCGGCTGCTGGCCGACTACACCGAACACCCCCGCACGATCGTGCTCTCGACCCACCTCATCGACGAGGTCAGCGACCTGATCGAGCACGTGCTGCTGATCGACGCCGGACGGCTGCTGCTCGACGAGGAGGCGGAGGCCCTGCGCGGCCAGGTGCTCACCGTCGCCGGCCCGGTCGCGGCGGTGGACGAGTTCAGCCGTACCGCCACCGAACTGCACCGGGTGCTGCTCGGCGGCACGGCCCGCGCCACCGTACGCGGTGACTTCGGCCCGGCGGACCAGGAGCGGGCCCGGTCCCTGGGCCTGGCCCTGGAGGCCGCGTCGTTGCAGGACACCGTCGTGCGCCTGACCACCTCGGCCGACGGACACGCCGCCGGCGCGACCAGCACGGAGGCTGTCCGATGAACCGTGCCCTGACCGTCGCCCGGCTTCAGTTCGTCGCCTGGCCCAGCGTGGTCGGCTGGCCCTGGGGGATCCTCGCCCTCAGCTTCCTCATCAACCTGGCGCTCTTCAGCTCGATGAACGAGTCGACCGATTCCACACCGACCACGGGTGGACTGGCCAGCATCTACGTCGTGATGTTCGTCGCCTGCGTCAACAGCATCACTCAGGACTTCCCGTTCGCGATCGGACTGGGCATCTCGCGCCGCAACTTCTACCTCGGCAACGTGCTCACCTTCGGCGCCCAGGCGATCGTCTACGCGGCCGCGCTCTATCTGCTCGCCGTCGTCGAGGAGGCCACCGCAGGCTGGGGCGTCGGCCTGACCTTCTTCGGCATACCGTTCCTCTGGGTGGAGAACCCGGTGCTGCGCTTCCTCGGCTTCGCGATCCCGTTCCTGCTGCTCGGCTTCCTGGGGATCGCGATCGCTCTGGTGTTCAAGCGGTGGGGCGTCAACGGCATGCTCGCCCTGAGCACCGTGGCGCTGGTCGTGATCGGTGGAGCCGTGGTGCTGGCGACCTGGCGTGGCTGGTGGTCGGCGATCGGTGGCTGGTTCGCCGACCAGTCGGGCGCCGTCCTCCTGGTGGGCTGGCCGGCGCTGCTCACGCTGCCACTCGCCGCCGTCAGCTATCTGATCATCCGGCGCGCGACCCCCTGACCGTCGACGCGCCGAGGCCCGACCCGGTCGACCGGGCGGAACGGGGGCGGCCCCTCCCGACACGACGTCGGGAGGGGCCGCTGTGTTCGGTCGCGGTCAGCGCCAGGTGTCGGTCAGGGTGATCGCGCCGGTGGCGGTGGCGGTGCGGTTGGCGCCCGACTCCCAGACCACCTGGCCCGAGTCGGTGCGCTTGACGTACTTGTAGGAGAACGCGGTGCCGGTCGGCAGGTTCAGCCCGCCGGTCCAGAGCGGGTAGGCGGTCGGCGACAGGCGGACCCCCTTGGCCGGGTCCCAGCCGCCGAGCGCGGGCAGGTCGCCGACGACATAGAGGTGCTGGCCGAGCGTGGTGGTGGCGGTCGCCCGAAAGGAGACCGTGGTGGCGGCCGGCGGGGTGCTGACCGGCTGGTTCCAGGTGGCGGTCAGAGCGGTGCCGGCGGTGCCGGTGCGGTTGGGGTCGTTCTCCCACTGCACCGAGCCGTTGCCGACCTTGACCAGCTTCCACTCGAACGCGGTGCCCGCCGGCACCGACACCGAGCCCGTCCAGGTCGGATAGCTGCCCGAGGTGGTGGAGAGCTTCACCCCGTTCGCGGGGTTCCAGGAGCCGAGCGCCGGGATCGAGCCGACGACGTACACCTCCTGGCCGGGGTCGGTGGAGACGGTGGCGGTGAACCGGGTGGAACCGGCCGGGACCGTCGGGCTCGCGGTCGGGGTCGGCGAGCCGGTCGGGGTCACCGTCGGGGTGGGCGTGGCGCCGTCCAGTCGGGCCTCGACGTGCAGGGCGACCGCCTGGTCTGCGGCGATCGACGCGGTGAAGGCGCCACCGGAGACGGTCACCGCGCCGCCGGGGCAGGCCCCGGTGGACCGGTCGTACGCGCCGCGACCGACGTTGCAGTAGCGGCCGTCCGGCAACGAGGTGGCGAAGCTACGGCTCCAGGCGCTGGTGGTGGCGTTGAAGGCGGCGTACCCCCGGTTGCCCCGGGCGAAGGCCAACCGCCCGTTGCCGTCGGTGACCACCGATCCGATGCCGGTGCCGGCGACCGCGTTGCGGAAGCCCGGCATGCCCGCCACCCCCGCGTTGCGGTGCTCGCAGATCCAGGCGCCGCCGGTGCAGTCGGCGGCCAGCGTGGTGCCGTTGGACGAGCTGGGCGGGCCCTGCCCGTGCACGGAGCCGAACGCGTAGCTCGACATGAGCTGGGGCCGACCGTACGGGTGGGCCATCATGAACGTGTCCGCCAGGTAGTAGCGGGCGCCGCTCTTGTAGGTCAGCGTCGGGTTCTCACGCTGGGTGTCGTGGTTGTCGACGAAGACGACCGCCTGTGCGGCGGTGAGTCCACCGTAGTTCGGCAGGTTGCCCAACTGGGCGATGTTGCCGTCGCGGAACGCCGAGGAGACGGCGCGCTGGTAGTCGAAGTTGGTCACCCCGCCGTACGGCGCGTACGCGGTGTAGGGGATCGTCCCGTCGCCGTACACCTCGTGGAACAGGTCCGGTCGACCGCCGAAGCCGGGTACGTCCCGCAACCGGTTGATGATGTCGCCCAGGTGCGCCTCCTGGACGTGCTTGGCGGCGTCCACCCGGAAGCCGGCCACCCCCAGGTCGATGACCGCGTTCATGTACTTGGCGATCTTGCGGCGTACCTCGGGATCGGCGGTGTTCAGGTCGGCCAGGTCGAGCAGCTCGCAGTCCTGGACCTCCTGCTTGTTGCCCCAGTTGCTGATCCGCCGGTAGCAGGGTGCGAAGTCGCCGTAGCCGTAGGCGTCGCCGGAGCCGTCGTTGAACAGGTTGGGGTAGCTGTACTTGCCGTAGACGGTGCCGGCGCTGCCCGGACCGCTGCCCGCCGAACCGGTGCCGCTCATGTGGTTGAGCACCATGTCCACATAGATCTTCACGCCCTGGGCGCGGCAGCGCTCGACCATGTCGACGAACTGGGCCTTGGTGCCGCGTCGGGTCGAGTCCAACCGGTACGACACCGGTTGGTAGTCCTGCCACCACGGGTACGTGGCGCCTTCGGCGCTGGGCAGCACCACGTGCTCCTGCGGCGGGGAGACCTGCACGCCGCCCCAGCCCTGGGGCCCGAGGGTGCTCTCGCACTCCTGTGCGACGGAGTCCCACCGCCACTGGAACAGGTGGACGATCGCGTCGCCGTTGGCGCGTACGTCGGCTGCACTGGCCGGCGCGGTGCCGGCGGCGACGACGGTGAGACCGACCGCGACCAGTGTCGCGGCCAGTGCCGCGGGTATCGCGGCGCGGGGACGGGGGATTCGCACGGGCCCTCCTCGGGGGACGGTCAGGCAGACGTGGTGACAGCACGGCTTCCTGCAAGTTATGCAAGAAGTTGCGGTGATGGCGTGACCGTAACAGTGACGTCGATGCTTGGGAACCTCTGATTCACAAGTCGATCCGACTTGCCACCAGCATCTTGCGGACAGTTGTAAACGCTGCAAGAATTTGCGTCCACTTCGACCGGAACGGCCGGTGACTCACACCCGGGGACGGCGGCCGTCCGTGCCGAAGCGCAGATAGGCCAGCACCGCCAGCACCGCGCAGGCGGCCTGGGCGGCGACCCAGGCCCAGCCCGGTTGCACCGGACCCAGGAGGGCGACCACCGTGGGCGTCGCGAACAGCAGCACGTCCGTGCCGTTGAACAGCCACAGCACCGGGCCGGGCGAGAAGGCGCCCATCGGGGTGACGACCAGCGGCAGGGAGTGGTCGATCCGGCCCGTCTGCGCCCGCCGGACGGCCATCATCGCGGCCGTCGGGCCGAACGCCAGCCCCAGCGCCCACCAGGGGCCCGGCGGCAGGTCGCCGAGCAACCCCAGCACCGCCACGGCCAGACCGGACCAGGCCGTGGCCAGCACCGTCGGCACGACCAGCCGGATCGCGACCGCCCGTCGACCGGTCAGCCCGAGCAGCCGCAGCAGCGCCGGGTGGGCCGCGTCGCGGCGCAACGCGTCGAGGGTGACCCCGGCGGTGGTGACCGCCCCCAGCACCAGGGCGGTCGCCGGCATCCAGTCCGCACCGGCACTGAGCAACGCGGGCAGCGGAGTCGCCACGGCCAGCCAGCCCAGCCGCCACCCGCGTCGACGCAACACCAGCAGATCCTGTTGCAGCGGCACCAGCCGGCCGAACCGGGGACGCAACGGCCGGGACCGCAGTGCCCGCCGCCGCCAGTACCGTCGCTCGCGCAGGTCGGCGAGGAACGACGGCTCGACGGCGTACGCGGCGTCCAGGTACGTGCCGACGGTCAACGACGGCTCGTGCAGCCGGACGTCGGGCAGGCGCGCCAGGTCGCGGAGGGCCAGGGCGGTCAGGCCCGCGACGACGAGCAGGGCGCCGAGGGTGAGCGGGAGCGGCGGCGCCGCGACACCGGGCAGCGCCGGCAGCGGTCGTACCCGGGCGAGCAGCACCGTCGCGCCCAACGCCACCAGCAGCGCCGGCAACGCCACGTCCAGCATCCGGGCGTACCCGGGGCGATGCTGCGCGGTCACCGCGAGCAACGCCAGGAGCGCACCGACGGCCGTACCCAGGGCGAGCCAGGCGGCCAGGGCGGACCCGGCGACCGGGCGGACCGCCAGTCGGGCGGCGCCGGCCAGCGCCAGCAGTGCGCCGATGACCGCCCCGACCGTGAGTGCCCGCACCAGCGCCGGCAGCAGCAGCCCCCGCCGGGGCACCGGCGCCGGCAGCAACCAGGTCAGCTCACCGCGCCCGAGGACCAACGGGCCCGTCTGACGCAACAGCAGCATCAGGCCGACAGCACCCGCACCCAGCAGCACCAGCACCACGAGCCGGTCCGGCGGGGCCGCCCCCGTCGCCGGCCACATCGCCGACCCGACACCCGGACCGAACATCGCGACCGCGATCGCCACGGTCAGCAGCAGCAGGTACACGTTCTCCAGCGAGAGCGAGGGGGCCCGTTCGGCCCGCTGCCGGCGTACCCAGCGGCGCAGCCTGCGGGCGGTCGGCGGCACCGGCTCCCGGCGGGTAACCGCCTCGCCCACCCGCGTCATGTGCCCGGTTCGGGCGCCGGTGACCCGGTGTGCAGCCGGAGGACCGGACAGTCGAGGGCGGCCACGAAGACCGGATCGTGACTGGCGAACAGCAGGCTCCCACCGGCGGCCAGGTGGTCGCCGAGCAGACCGGCCACCACCGGTCGGATCGCCGCGTCCAGCCGCTGCTCCGGCTCGTCGAGCACCAGCAGCTCCGCCGGGCGGGCCAGGGCGGCGGCCAGCAGCAGCCGCTGCCGCTCGCCCGAGGAGAGCCGGTCCGGGGTGCCGTCGCCGAGATCCCGCAGGCCCAGCACGGAGAGCAGTTCGTCCACCCGACCGTCGGCCGGGTCGTGGCCACCGGCCAACCGGACCAGCTCCACGTGTTCCCGGACGGTCAGTCCGGCGTACCAACTGGGCTGTTCGACGGTGGCGACCACCCGGCGCCAGAACGCGGCCGAGCCGTCGGGCGCGGCCCCGAACACCCGGACCCGGCCCGCGCTCGGGTCGGTCAGGCCGGTGACGCAGCGCAACACGGTGGACTTGCCCGCGCCGTTCTCGCCGACCAGGCAGAGCGCACCGCCCGCCGGCAGGTCGAAGCCGACGTCCCGCACCACGGTCACGCTGCCGAACGCGACGTGCAGGTCCGCGACGGCGACGACCGGTTCACCCACCGCACCACCCTAGATCAACGCCACAAGTCGGGCGGTACGGCTGTGGGCTTTCTATGCTCGGTCCATGGAACTGCGGATCTTCACCGAACCTCAGCAGGGTGCGACCTACGACGACCTGCTGGCCGTGGCCCGGCGTGCCGAGGAGACCGGCTTCGGCGCCTTCTTCCGCTCGGACCACTACCTCAAGATGGGGTCGGTCAGCGGCGAACCGGGCCCCACCGACGCCTGGACGACCCTGGCCGGGCTGGCCCGCGACACCCGCTCGATCCGGCTCGGCACGCTGATGACCGCCGCGACGTTCCGGCTGCCCGGCCCGCTGGCCATCACCGTCGCGCAGGTCGACCAGATGAGCGGCGGCCGGGTCGAACTGGGCATCGGCACCGGGTGGTACGACGCCGAGCACAGCGCGTACGGGATCCCGTTCCCGGCACTCAAGGAACGCTTCGACCGGCTGGACGAGCAGCTCGCCGTGATCACCGGTCTGTGGCGTACCCCGCCGGGGGAGACGTTCGCGTTCACCGGCCGCCACTACCAGGTCAGCGACTCGCCGGCGCTGCCCAAGCCGGTGCAGCAGCCGCACCCGCCGATCCTGCTCGGCGGCATGGGCGCGAAGCGGACCCCGCAGCTCACCGCCAGGTACGCCGACGAGTTCAACCTGCCGTTCGTCTCGATCGACGACACGGTCACCCAGTTCGGGCGGGTCCGTGCCGCCTGCCAGGAGATCGGCCGGAACCCGGACGAGCTGACCTGGTCCAACGCGTTGGTGCTCTGCTGCGGCAAGGACGACGCCGAGGTGGCCCGACGGGCCGCCGTGATCGGCCGGGAACCGGACGAGCTGCGCGAGAACGGGCTGGCCGGCACGCCCGCCGAGGTGGTCGACAAGCTCGGCCGGTACGCCGCCGTGGGCAGCCAGCGGGCCTACCTCCAGGTGCTCGACCTGGGCGACCTGGACCACCTGGACCTGGTCGCCTCGCAGGTGCTGCCGCAGCTCTGAGCGGTGCGGCTGCGCTGCGCGGTGCGGTGTCGACTCCGGCCTGTCAGGGGGCCGGGGTCCGCAGCACGGTCTCCAGCCGCCCGTCCCGGTCGTTGTCGAGATAGGTGACGTCCGGAATGCCGTCGCCGTCGAGGTCGTACTGCACCACGTCGGCCACGCCGTCGCCGTCGAAGTCGGTGACCACCGAGACCGAACCGTCCAGGTGCCGGCTGACTATCGACCGGGCGCCGCCCTCCATGCGAGGCGGCGGGCCGGGGGTCGGCACCGGCGACGGCGACGGTCCCGGCGACGGCTGCGGGGTCGGCTGGCCCGCCGGGTACGCACCGGCCGGCGCGCTGGCCGGGAACACCCCGCTGCCGGTCGGGTCGATCTCCTCCTCGGAGGGGTACACGTCGCCACGAGGGGCGGGATCACGGTAGCTGCTCATCGGCGTAGGGTTCCCCGACGGAGCCGACGGTAACCGTCGGCGCGGAAGGGGGAGGTCGCGTGTCGACGCAGCGCAACTGGGCGGGCAACATCCGGTACTCCGCGCGGGCGCACCACCGGCCGTCGTCCCTGGACGAGCTGCGCGAGCTGGTCGCCGGCAGCGACCGGATCCGGGCGGTGGGCAGCGGACACTCCTTCAACCGGCTCGGCGACTCCACCGGCGACCTGGTCGACCTCTCCGGGCTGCCGGACACGATCCGTCTCGACGCGCACCGCCGGACCGTCGACGTCCCGGCCGCGATCCGCTACGGCGACCTGGCCACCTGGCTGCACCAGCGGGGGTACGCGCTGGCCAACCTCGCCTCCCTGCCGCACATCTCGGTGGCCGGCGCGGTCGCCACCGGCACCCACGGTTCCGGCGTCACCGTCGGCAACCTGGCCACCGCCGTCGCCGGACTCGAACTGGTCACCGGCACCGGTGACCTGCACACCGTCGACCGGGACTCGGCCGACTTCGCCGGCACGGTCGTCGCCCTCGGCGCACTCGGCGTGGTCACCCGGGTCACCCTGGACGTGGTGCCCACCTACGACGTCCGGCAGTACGTCCGGCTGGACCTGCCGCGCGCCGCGCTGGACGAGGCGCTCGCCGCCGCGTACAGCGTCAGCGTCTTCACCGACTGGCGCTCCACCCTCGGCACCCAGGTCTGGCGCAAGCAGCTCGCCGACCAGCCGCCACCGCCCGCCGACTGGCTCGGCACGACGGCGGCCGACCGGCCCTGGCACCCGGTGCCCGGCATGCCCACGGTCAACTGCACCGAGCAGCTCGGAGTGGCCGGGCCGTGGCACGAGCGGCTGCCGCACTTCCGGCTCGGATTCACCCCGAGCAGCGGCGACGAGCTGCAGTCCGAGTACCACCTGCCGCGCGCCGACGCCGCCGAGGCGCTGGCCGCGCTGGACGAGGTGGCCCACCTGATCGCCCCGGTCTCGCAGACCAGCGAGCTGCGGACGATCGCGGCCGACCGGCTGTGGCTGAGCCCCCAGTACGACCGGGACACCCTCGCCGTCCACTTCACCTGGATCGCCGACACCACACAGGTGCTGCCGGTGCTCGCCGAGGTGGAGCGCGCGCTGGCCCCCTTCGCCCCGCGCCCGCACTGGGGCAAGGTCTTCACGCTGCCGCCCGAGACGATCGCGGCCACGTACCCCCGCTGGGCGGACTTCGCCGCGCTGCTCACCCGGCTGGACCCGGCCGGCAGGTTCCGCACCGGGGAACTGGACCGCCTCTTCCCCCGCTGAGCTGTCACCGGCCCACGTCGACCTGGTCGCGCATCGCGCCGCGCTGCACCGTGCGGCTGATGTCGCTGGGTGAGACGATGCCGACCAGGCGACCGTCGGTGACCACCAGCGCCCGCCCGTCGGCGCAGTCGCTGAGCCGGGGCAGCAGATCGGTGAGCTGCTCGTCGGGGGAGGCCAGCACCAACTCGTCGGAGCGGCAGGCCACCGACTCCAGCGTGGTGCTGCCGCGCGCGTCACTCGGCACTCCGCGTACCCGGTCGAGGGTGACCAGGCCGACCGGCCGACCGTCCTCGGTCAACGGCAGCGCCGTGTGCCGGTACGCGAACAGGTAGTTGTCCACGAAGTCGGCCACCGTCATCTCGCCCGAGGCGGTCTGCGGCTGCGGCGTCATCACGTCGGCCACCCGGATCCCCCGCAGGGCCGAACCCACCCGCGCCTGCCGCTCCTCCAGGCTGGCCGCGCCGATCAGGAACCAGCCGATCAGGGCCAGCCAGAGCCCACCCACACCGGCGCCGGTGAGAAACCGGAACAACCCGAAACCGATCAGCGCCAGACCCAGCACCCACCCGGCCCGCGCCGCCACCACCGTCGCGCGGGTCCGGTCCCCGGTGGCCTTCCACACCGCCGCCCGCAGCAGCCGCCCACCGTCCAGCGGGGCGGCCGGCAGGATGTTGAAGACCGCCAGCAGCAGGTTGATCCCGCCCAGCCAGGCCATCACGCCCAGCCACAACCCCTGCACCCCGGCCAGGCCCAGCAGCATCGCGATCGCCCCGAAGAAGACGCCGATGATCAGGCTGACCAGCGGCCCCACCCCGGCGATGCGCAGCTCGGCACCGGGCGTACGCGCCTCGCCGCGCAGCTCCGCCACCCCACCGAAGAGCCAGAGGGTGATGCCGGTGACGCCCAGCCCGTTGCGCTTGGCCACCACCGCGTGCGACACCTCGTGCGCCAGCAGGCCCAGGAAGAACACGACGGCCGCCGCCAGCCCCGCCAGCACGTACGCGACCACCGACCGGTCCGGATACGACGCCGGGAACAGGTTGGCCGAGAGCCCCCACCAGATCAGCGCGAAGATGACCAGGACGCTCCAGTTGACCCCGACAGGTACGCCCACGACCCGGCCGAGCCGGAAACTCGCCCTCATGTGTCCGCTGATACCCCCGAAGACCGTGACCATGCCAACGGGGGCGAACACGGGCCGACTCCGGACCGTGCTCCGCGCCGCACGCGGCTGCCTGTTCGGTGAGCCGGTAGGCGAAGATCCCCCACGCGAGCAGCACCGGCATGCCGACTGCCGCGACGACCCAGTGCCGCCTGCGGCGTGCAGAGTCCGTTGGCGACACCGCCGACGTGCGGCGATGGCGATCACGACGCCGACGGGGCGCTACCGCCGGGCATGCCTCTGCGACCGCTTTAGAGCTGACGGCGTGAACGAATCACCGGCGTGGCTGGCGACTGGGCCGAGAGCACAGGCGGTGCAGCTCGACAGGAGGCGCGGTTCAGTCCGATGGGGCGGCAGGGCAACGGCAGTTCACCGGGCCAGATCCCGCCGTCCTGCCGATCCGCACCACGTCAGTTGCCGCCGCGACACGACGGGTGGGTTCACGGCCGGCTGCCGGTGGTGCTGACCGAACCGTCACAGAGCCTGTCTGATCGACTCGATCTGGCTCCACAGCAACACTCCCGCCGTACTGATCAGCAGGGACGTCCCGACGAAGACCGGCCAGGATCTCGCGGCCCGGGAGCGTACGAAGAGGAGGGTGACTCCCACCGTGGCCAGCGAGACGCCCATCCCGGCCGCGATGAGCCTGCCGAGGAAGAAGGCGTCGAGGGCGCCCCACGCCCGGAAGGTCAACACGTCGTGGAGCCCTTGGCCGGCTAGCAGCCCCAGGGCCACCCCGGCAGCGACCGATGCCGGTAGCCGTGCACCGCGTCGGATGATCGAGCCCAGACAGCCCAGCACCACGCCGGCGGCGACCGAGGCGACGACCCACAAGGCGGTGTGGCGTCCCACCGACGCCAGGCCCGACGCGGCGGCAGAACTGCCGTCCGCCAACTGGCCGAGATGCCAACGCCGTCCGGCGATCAGGATCAGTCCGTAGTAGGTGACCGTGGCGAGGAGCAACAGCACGGTGGCGTTGACGGGTGCGACCTCGTGCCGTGTCGACGCGTAGCCCGCCAGCAGCGCCGCCATCGTCACGGCTGTCACCGTAGGACACGACGCTCGTACCCGTCACGGACCGCGGCGTTCCCCGATGTGGACCGGCGGCGGGCGGCGTTCAGGCGGTCGAGGGCGGGGCGGGTAGTGCGTCGACGACCACCACGGGGCTGCCCTCGGGTACCTCCGTCAGCAGCAGTCGCTGCCCGCTGGGGGTGAGTCGGATGCAGCCGTTGGTGGTCTGCTGGCCCAGTTCACCGTCGTGGTGCCAGGTGTGGATGCCGATGTGGGCGCCGCGCAGCCCGTCCGGCACGGAGGCCGGGTCGTCGGGGACCGAGCCGAGGGCATAGATGTCCACCCCGCCGTAGACGCTCTCCGGCGGCGGGGTGCGGCCCAGGACGAAGGTGCGGCCCAGCGGTGTCTCCTGGCCGCGCTGACCCAGGCTGACCTGCCAGGTACGCCGGGCGACGCCGTCGCGGTACCAGGTGAGGCGGTACGGTACCCGCTCCACCACGATCTGGTCGCGCAGCGCGACGGTCCGGAAGCCGCCGGGTGGTAGCCAGGCCAGCTTGCGGTTGGCCGACGGCAGCAGGACGGCGGTCCAGCCCCGCTCGCGTCGGGCGATCGGCACGGTGAGCGGCACCTCGCTGATGGTGGGCATCAGGAAGGCCACCGGTCGCCCGCCCGGTCCGTCGTACGCGGCCAGTCGCCGGGTCGGCCGCAGCCCCTCGGTCAACGGGGTGGTGTCCAGGGTGTCCGGGTCGTCGGGGAAACCGGCCGGTGCCGGATCGTAGGCGATCTCGGGCAGGTCGTCCGGTGCCGGTGCCGCCGTCGGGACGGGCTCGTCGAGCGGTGGCAACGTCGTACTCGGGATCTCGGCCCGGTCGCTCGGTCGGGCGACCGGTGCCGGTCCCGCCGAGGGCGTCAGCGCCCACCCCGCGTACGCCGACCCACCCAGCAGTACGGCGACCCCGACCGCCGCAGCGACCCCCCGCCGTCCCCTGCGCCAATCCCCAATTTGCACAACTAACCCTAACAACCCAAAACCCTCAATAACCCCACTTCCCCGCACCGCCCCACCCCGCCCCCCGCCCCTGCCGGGTTGATCAAGAAGTTTGCGTCGGGTTCGGGCGGATTCCTGAACCAAAGCTCTTGATCAACACGGGCGGTGGGGGCCGGGCGGGGCCGAGCCGGGGGCGGGGTGGCGCGGGCGGTGGAGGTTAGGGGAGGCGGGCGTTGGTGTGGAGGGCTATGGCGTCGTGGGCGGGGACGGTGGCGGCGAACCAGCCGTTGGCGTCGACGGTGATGATCGGGCCGCTGCAGGTGCCGTTGGTGAAGGTGCCGTGGATGACGTCGCAGTAGCGGCCGGCGGGCAGCCCGGTCTGGTACGAGCGGCCGGTGATCGGGAAGTCCTCGTCGTTGATGGTGACGAAGCCCCGGCCGGTACGGCTGAAGGCGATGTGCTGGTAGCCGTTGTCGTACCAGTTGCTGACGCCGGTGCCCTCGGTGGCGTTGCGGAAGCCGACCATGTTCGCGATCACCGGCCAGCGGTGCTCGCACTCCCAGCCCGAGTAGCAGGTGGTGTTCAGCGTCCTGTTGGTGCCGTCCGAGGGCGGGCCCGCGTCGCGGTTGGTGATGGTGTAGCTGGACATCACCGTCGGTGAGCCGTACGGCCAGGCCAGCATGAAGGCGTTGGCCAGGGCGTACGTGCCCCGGTCGCGGTAGGTGAGCACCCCGCCGTCGTCGCGCTGGGTGTCGTGGTTGTCCACGAAGACCGACGACACCGAGCTGGGCAGGTGCCCCCAGCCTTCGCCGAAGTTGCGCAGGTAGGCGAGGCGTTCGGAGCGGAAGACCCGGGCCAGGTCCTTGCCGTAGCGGAACTCGTGCACGTCGCCGTTGCCGGTGTACTCCTCGGGTCGGATCGGCTCGCCGGCACCGTGGATGACCTCCTGCACCACGTAGGCGGGGCGGTTCAGGCGGCGCAGGATGTCGGCGATGTCGGCGGCGGGCATGTGCTTGCTGGCGTCCAGCCGGAAGCCGTCCACGCCGAGGGAGAGCAGGTCGTTGAGGTATCCGGCCAGCCGGGACCGGACGTACTCGGAGCCGGTCTTGAGGTCGGCGAGGTTGACCAGCTCGCAGGTCTGCACCTCGTACCGGTCGAGGTAGTTGACGATGTCGTTGTTGCCGTTACGGCCGCAGTAGTGGAAGTCCTGCGCCTGGTAGATGCCGGGGTAGACGTGATGCTGGTAGGACGACCCGGCCCAGCCGGTGCCGCCGTTGGTCTGGCCGGACATGTGGTTGACGACGGCGTCGACGATCACCTTGACGCCGGCCGCCTGGCAGGTGCCCACCATGGACCGGAACTGGTCGCGGGTGCCCTTGCGGGACTCGATCCGGTAGCTGACCGGCTGGTAGGCGACCCACCACTGGTTGCCGCGTACGTGTTCCTGCGGGGGCGAGACCTGGACGTAGCCGTAGCCCTTCGGGCCGAGTGTGCTGGTGCACTCGGCAGCCACCGAGGGCCAGTTCCACTCGAAGAGGTTGGCGATGACCTTCTTGCCGCCTGCCGGGGCGGCGCTGGCGGGGGGTGCGGTCACGGTGCTGGGTGCGAGGAGGCTGGCGATCACGGCGAGGGCGATGATCGCCGGGCGGAGTCGACGTCGACGCATCGGGTGCTCCCGGGGGTGCCGGAGGACGGGGGAGGGTGGTGCGGCTGCCCGGATCTTGCAACCGGGACTGAAAATTTCAGCAAGGTTACAAGCGCATTTCATCACCTGTCAATGCATGGACGTCCGTCAGTGCGCCCGGAGGTGCGGTGGCGGCGTTACACGCGCCGGGCGGGGGGACGGTTCGACAACTCGTCGAGAAATTTTCGGTCGGATCTAATCCGACTGAACGCCGGAGACGTACTGGTGTGGGGAACAGGGTCGGCCGGCGGTGCGCCGCCGCGAGACGATCGAGGAGCACATGGCCCGGGCTACGCAGAACGAGAAGGCGCCTGCCGTCCGTACCAGCACCAGCACCAGAGGGATCCAGGTACGGTCCCGCAGCCAGATCCTGGCGCTGTCCGCGTCGGGGATCGCGGCGTTGTGGGCGCTGATGATGCTCACCAGCGCCGGTCAGCGGGCGTACGCGATGGGTTTCTTCTTCACCGAGTTCTTCGCCGGTGTGATCGCCCTGGTCGCGCTGAGTCTGACGGTGATGATGGGGCTGCTCGCCACCGACCGGCTGGTGCTGCTGATCCGGCACCGGGTGCTGTTGCAGTCGGCGCACCGGGCCACCGGCATCCTCGGTGTCGCCGGCCTGGTCTTCCACGTGATCACCAAGATCGCCAGCGGTCGGGCCGGGGTGACCGACGCGGCGGTGCCGTTCGTCGGTGGCCGGGGGCTCTACGTCGGCCTCGGCACCATCGCCGCGCTGCTCATGGTGGGTGTGCTCTGGACCGGCATCATCCGGGCCCGGTTCGCCGACGTCGGCCCCAAGTGGCTGTGGCGCGGCCTGCACTCGATGGCGTACGTGTCCTGGCCCTTCGGCATCTTCCACGGCCTCGGCGCCGGACGTGCGCCGGCCACCTGGGTCAGCCTCAGCTACTGGCTCTGCGTGGTGCTGGTCGTGGTGGCGCTGATGGTCCGACTCTCGGTCAGCCTCCAGCGGCGCAGCCGCGAGCAGCACCAGGCCGCCGCGCTCAACGAGGCGATGACCGGCGGCAAGAGCACCGAGGAGAGCCGGGGCAAGGGCCTGCTCGGCACCCTGACCGGCCGGCGCGCCGAGGGCGAGGACGGCCGGGAGAAGCGGGTCCGCCGCGACATGAGCTGGGCCGAGAGCACCTCCGGCACCTGGGCCAGCCCGACCATCCGGCGCAACGACCCGGAGCGCTTCACCGTGCCGGTGGTGCCCGAGCCGGGCAGCCTGCGTGAGCCGGTACGCCCCGGACGGGACCGCCTCGACGAGGAACTGGAGCCGGTGGTGCGCCGTCCCTCCCGTCGCGAGGAGGAGGAGTTCGAGCGGGCCATCCGCCGCGAGACCGAGCTGATGGAGCCGGTGTCCCGACGGCGTGACGAGGAGCCGGTCGGCCGGCGTACCGTCCGCCGCGACGACGAGCTGGAGTCCACCGGGCGGCGTGCGTACCGCCGCGACGAGGAGGACCTGGAGCCGGTCAGCCGGCGGGTCCGCGAGGACGAGGAGCCGGTCCGGCGGCGCGCCTCCCGCCGGGAGGAGGAGCGCGAGTCGGTGGGTCGCCGATCCGCGCGCCGCCGCGAGGAGGAACTGGAGTACGAGCGCGAGCCGGGTGGTCGGCGCCGTCGCGACGACGAGGAGACCGGCCGGTACCGCCGCTCCCGGGGGGACGCCGACGCCGGCACCCGCTACTCGTCCCCGCCGCGCTCCAGCATCGACGAGCCGGAGGAGCCCTGGGACAGCCCGCGTCGCTGGGAGTCGAACGCCCCGATCTCGGCCGGCCCGATCTCCGGCGCGCCCATCTCGGGTTCACCGATCTCCGGTACGCCCATCTCCGCCGAGCCCCGCAGCGGCGGCGGCCGGCACAGCGTGGACGACGACGTGCCCGAGGCGGAGAACGACTACTGGCGGCCGCCGGCCCGGTACGCCGCGGAGGACGCCGTGGACGACGACACCCCGACCCTGGTCGACCTCGCCTCCCGGCGCGCCCGCCGGGCGTCGGACAGCCGACGCCGCCGGGCCGACCCGGAGAAGGTGGACGGCGCGTACTGGGCCGGACTGCGAGGGGAGGCCAAGTGACGGAGCGTGCCGTGGTCCCGCCGGTGGCCTGCGTCGGCGAGCCCCGGCTCACCGCCGGGTTCGCCGAGTTCGGCCGGCTCGACCTGCAGGCCCACGAGATGGTGCACGGCCCGATCAGCCCGATGGAGCCGTCCAACCTGCTGCGTCTCGCGGAGGGCATCCAGCTCAAGGGCAAGGGCGGTGCCGGGTTCCCGTTCGCCAAGAAGCTCCGGGCGGTGCTGGAGTCCTGCGAACGCCAGGACCTGCCGCCGGTGGTGGTGGTCAACGCCACCGAGGGGGAGCCGGCGAGCTGGAAGGACAAGGTGATCCTCACCCGGGCCCCGCACCTGATCCTGGACGGCGCGGCGCTGGCCGCGTTCGCGCTCGACGCCGAGGAGATCGTGCTCTGCGTGGCCGACGACATGGTCGGCCGGGACTCCCTCATGGAGGCGCTCGACGAGCGGCGGATGCCGGTGCCGACCAGCGTGGTGACGGTGCCGCACCGGTTCATCAGCGGGGAGGGCGGGGCGCTGGTCAACGGGATCAACGGGCTGCCGCACATCCCGCCCGGCACCAAGAAGCGCTCCAGCGACTCCGGCGTGAGCAACCTGCCCACCCTGCTCTCCAACGCCGAGACGTACTCGCAGCTCGCGGTGGCCGCCCGCCTCGGGCCGTACGAGTACGCGGCGCTCGGCACCGACGACGAGCCGGGCACCGTGCTGCTCAGCGTGACCGGCGCGGCGAAGCGGCACGCGGTGGTCGAGTGCGCGGCCGGCACCCCGCTGCGGGAGATCCTCGAACTCTGCGAGGTCCCCGACGGGCCGGGCATCCTGATGGGCGGCTACCACGGCAAGTGGATCACCCGGGAGGCGGCGGAGAAGGCCGAGGTCTCCCGCAAGGGACTCGCCGCGGTCGGCGGCACCCTCGGCGCCGGCATCATCGTGCCGCTCGCGAACGACACCTGCCCGCTCGGCGAGGCCGCCCAGGTGGTGCGCTACCTGGCCGGTGAGTCGGCCGGGCAGTGCGGGCCGTGCAAGCGCGGCCTGCCCGACCTGGCCCGCGCGGTCGACCTGGCGGTCTCCGGCAGCGCGCCGGTCGAGGTGGTCCGGGCCGCCGCCGGCGACGTCAAGGGGCGCGGCGCGTGCAGCCACCCCGACGGTACGTCCCGCTTCGCGCTGTCGGCGATGGAGGTCTTCGCCGACGACCTCAAGAAGCACACCACCGGCGAGGGCTGCGGCCGGCGGGTCAAGGGCATGATGGGCCTGCCCGGCGCCCCCGACCCGGACCCGCAGAAGCTGGTCCTGGACTGGTCCCGGTGCGACGGCCACGGCCTCTGCGCCCACGTGGTGCCGGACTTCATCCGGCTCGACCAGAACGGCTATCCCGCCTTCCCGCCGACCCCGGTGCCGACCTGGCTGCGGGAGGGCGCGTCGAAGGCGGTCAAGGTCTGCCCGGAACTGGCGCTGCGGTTGACCAAGGCCTGAGCGTGCCGCGACCGGGCACGCGTGTCGCGACCGGAGCGGGGGTGCGTGCGCGTGCCGTGACCGAAGCGGGACGGACGGGGCGGCCGGTGGCCGGACCAGCGAAGCGAAGGAGACACCGATGAGGCCGGTCCGACAGACGCGACGTGCCATTTGTGCGGTCGCCGTTGTGCTCGCCGCGGCGCTGGCGGCCGGCGGCTGCGGTGCCGCGGGCTCGGTCGAGGAGGCGGCGGCCGTACCGGAGTCCGCACCCGCACCCGCCTCGGCGTCTGCGGAGCCCGCCGGACCGACGCCCGGTCCCACCACCCCGGTGCCGGTGCCCGACACCCTGCGGTTCACCGGGCAGACCCTGGCCGGTACGCAGTTCGACGCCGCCGCCCTGGCCGGTCGCCCGGTGGTGCTCTGGTTCTGGGCGCCCTGGTGTGCCACCTGCGCCAGCCAGGCGTGGACCATCGCCGAGATCGAACCCGGCTTCCGGGACACCGTGCCGATCATCGGCGTCGCCGGGCTCGGCGAACGCAAGGCGATGACCGACTTCGTCACCGAGTTCGAACTCGGCCCGATGCCGCAGATCGAGGACCGGCAGGGCACGCTCTGGAAGCGGTTCGGAATCGTCGAGCAGAGCACCTTCGTGATCATCGATCGTGAGGGCAAGGTCGCGCACAAGGGGTGGCTCGACGGGGAGGACCTCACCCGCCGGGTCACCGCGCTGGCCGCCTGATGGAGGCGCCGCTCCTGCTCGCGCTGACCGCGGGCATGCTCGGCGCGGTCAACCCGTGCGGCTTCGCGATGCTGCCGGCGTACCTGTCGCTGCTGGTCGCCGGGGCCACCGACACCCGGGGTGCGGTGGGCCGGGCACTCACCGCCGCCGCGGCGCTCACCTGCGGGTACGTGCTGGTGTTCGGCGCCTTCGGCCTGGCCCTGGCCCCGTTCGCGGGTTGGCTGCGTCCCCGGCTGCCGTGGTTCACCGTCGGGCTGGGACTGCTGCTCCTGCTGCTCGGCTGCTGGCTGCTCGCCGGACGACGGCTGCCCAGCCTGCGTCCGCTGACCCGGGCGCCCCGACTGACCCGCAGGTGGCCGTCGATGGTGCTGTTCGGCATGGCGTACGCGACCGCCTCGCTGGGCTGCGCCATCGCACCGTTCCTGGCGATCGTGGTGACCAGCCTCCAGGCCGGGTCGACCGGGCGCGGGCTGGCACTGTTCGGGGCGTACGCCCTGGGGATGGGGTTGGTGGTCGCGGTGGCCGCGCTCGGCGTGGCGCTGCTGCGCGGCGAGGTGGTGGCCCGGCTGCGGGGCGCCGGCGCCTGGGCCCCTCGCGTGAGTGGTCTGGTGCTGCTGCTCGCGGGCGGCTACGTCGCCTGGTACGGCTGGTACGAGGCGCGGCTGGCCGCCGGTCGGCGCGAGGCGCTCGCCGATCCGGTGGTGAGCGCCGCCGCCGGTGTCCAGCGGTGGCTGGCGGCGACGCTGGACAGCGCAGGTCCGGCGGTGCTCGTCGCCGTCGTCGGCGTGCTGGTCCTCGCCGGCTCGCTCCGAAGGAAGGGCACCTTGTTAACGCCTGCGGTAGAGCAGGGGTCCCCTGCTAACACCGGACGGGGGCCGCACGCGGCTGACACCGGACGGGGGCCGCACGCGGCTGACACCGGACGGGGGCCGCACGCGGCGACCCCCGACGAACCGGTCAGCGCGGGGTGAGTCGGTCGGTGCCGATCCGGTCGCGGAGCACCTCGGGCACCAGCACCGAACCGTCGGCCTGCTGGAACTGCTCCAGGATGGCCGGCAGCAGCCTGCTGGTCGCCAGCGCCGAGCCGTTCAGCGTGTGGACGAACCGGGTCTGCTTGCCGCCCGGCTCGCGGTAGCGGATCGCCGCCCGTCGGGCCTGGTAGTCACCGCCCCAGGAGACCGACGAGACCTCCTTGTACTTGCCGGTGCTGGGCATCCACACCTCGATGTCCAGCGTCTTGCGCATCGAGGCGCTGGAGTCGCCGGCCGCCAGCAGGCTGCGCTGGTAGTGCAGGCCCAGCCCCTCGACCAGGCTCTCCGCGTGGGCGACCATCTGCTCCAGCGCGGCGTCGGCCTGCTCGGGCAGGGTGAACTGGAAGATCTCCACCTTGTTGAACTGGTGGCCCCGGACGGTGCCGCGCTCGTCCGAGTGCGAGCCCGCCGCCTCACGGCGGTAGCAGGGGGTGTACGCGAACACCCGCAGCGGCAGCTTCGCGGTCTCCAGGATCTCGTCCTGGTATGCGCCGAGGATCGCCGTCTCCGCCGTCGGCAGCAGGAACTGCCCGCGCGGCGCGGACTGCTTGTCCAGGTGGTAGACGTCGTCGTAGAACTTCGGGAACTGGCCGGCGGCGAAGCCCGCAGTGTCCAGCAGCAGGTGCGGCGGGAGCAGGAACTCGTACCCGGCCTCGATGTTGCTCTCGATCAGCCAGTTGACCAGCGCCCACTCCAGGCGGGCGCCCAGACCGGTGTACATCCAGAAGCCCGACCCGCCCAGCTTGACCCCGCGCTCGTGGTCGACCAGGCCCAACGCCCGGCTCAACTCGACGTGGTCGCGGATCTTCTCGATCGCCGGGGGTGCGCCGAAGGTCTTCACCACCCGGTTGGCCTCCTTGCCGCCGGGGACCACGTCCTCGGCAGGCAGGTTGGGCAGTTCGCTCATCACGGTACGCAGCCGTGCCTGCACCTCGTCGAGTTCGCTCTCCAACTCGGCGATCTGCTTCCGGCCGACCTCGGAGGTCGCCTCCGGCTCGACACCGGCCCGCTTCGCCTGCGCGTACGCCCGGGCCTCGGCCTTGCGGCGCTGGCGTTCCCCGTCGATCTCACTGATCAGCCGGCGACGCTCCCGGTCGAGCTGCTGGATGTCGTCCAGCGCCCGGTCGACCTCGGCGGCTTCGAGCCGCTTCGCCAGCGCGGTCGCCACCGCGTCGCGATCCTTCCGGATCAACTCCATGTCGAGCATGCTGCTCCGTACGCCTCCGTCCGGAAGTCGGGTGGACTACCAGATGCTACCGCCGCGCCCGGATCGCCCCGACTCCCGCACCCGGCACACCGATCCTGCTCGGCAACGCGCTCGCGCGGAGCCGGTGGTCCGGTCCGCGCGGGCCCACTGCCAGAGGCAGCCGCCGGTGGGCGGGCTCGCGCGGAGCCGGTGGGCGCGCTCGGTCAGAGGCGGATCGGCATCAGGATGGAGAAGGCGCCCTCGTCGTCCGGGCGGCGGATCGCCAGCGGGGTGACCGGGCTGTCCAGTTCGAGCACCAACCGCCGGCCACCGGCCGCGTCCAGCGCGTCGAGCAGGTACTCGCCGTTCACGCCGACCCGCAGTTCGGCGTACTCGCGGTCAGCGTCCGGGCCGCTGTCGGCCGGGCCCCTGCCGTCCGGGCCGCTGTCGGCGAGGTCGGGCGAGCCGGGCAGGTCGGCGGCGTGGTGCAGGTCGTCGGGGCCGAGCAGGCGGAGTCCGTCGCCCGACCCCCACCCGAGTACGGTCACCGGCAGCGCAGCCCCGGCGTACTCGCGGGTCAGCGTGGGCCCGCCCGCCCGCAGCGCGCCGGCCAGCCACTCACCGTCCACCGTGATGCGGTGTGTCGGCCCGTGCGCGCCCGCCCGTGGCAGCAGCACGTGGTAGTCGGGGAAGTCGTCCGGCAGCGCCGTGGCGTGCAACTCCCGCCCGGCCACGTCGGCGTGCAGCCGGGACGCGGTCACCGTCAGCCGTACCTCGTGCGCGTCGATGTCCGGGTCGGTCACCAGTCGGCGCAGCCCGTCCACCGCCGGCAGCGGCAGCAGCGTACGCACCGCCGGGCCGTCCACCGCCGCGTGGACGGTCGCCACCGCCAGCCGGTGCCGGTCGGTCGCCACCAGTCGTACGCCTGTGTCGGTCACGTCGAACAGGACACCGGTGAGCGCAGGCAGGTCCGGATCGGTCCCGACGGCGAAGCGGACGGCGGCCACGGCGGCGGTGAGTCCCGCACGGTCCACGGTGAGCCGGGTGGCGGCCGTCGACTCGTCGAGCGGCACCAGTGCCCGGATCCGGGACACCTCGCGGCGCGCGTCGGCCAGTCCGTCGGCCAGTCGGCGCAGTTGGGTGTCGAGCAGCCGGTGCACGACGGCTGGTTCGGCGCGTACCGCCTGGGCGATCTCGGCGACCGGCAGGCCCACCCGGCGCAGTCCGGCGACGAGCCGGGCCGAGGCCACCTGCTCGTCGGTGTAGCGGCGATATCCGGTCACCGGGTCCACCCGCGCCGGCACCAGGACCCCGGCGGCGTCGTAGAACCGCAGGGCACTCACCGTCAGCCCGCTGTCCCGGGCCACCTCGCCGATGCTGCGCAGGTCACGATCCACCCCGCAGATCCTGCCGCCTCGACCAGGTCGAGGGTCAACCCGGCTCCCGACCCCCCAAGCCCGACCCCCGACGGTCGTTCGGATGTTAGGAAGGGGCCCTTCCTATGCACGAGGCGTTAATAAGGTGCCCTTCCTTTCACCTCACCCGAGGACGCGGAAGGTGAGGCCGGCGGCGGTGAGTCGGGTCAGCAGCGCGTCGCCCATCGCGGTCACCGGCGTGACCTGGCCGGACGTGGCCGGCAGGTCGTCCAGGGCGAGGCAGAGGGCGGATTCGGCGAGCATCTTGGCGGTCTCGTCGTAGCCGGGGTCGCCGCCGGCCACCTCGGTGACCACCCGACGGCCGCCGCCGGTGCCCACGAAACGGACCCGGAACCACGATTCGGCCCGCTGCTCGGCGCTCGGGCCCTGGCCGGAGGAGAGCCGTCCGAGCAGCCAGCGCCGGGCCGGGGGCAGCCGGGTCAGCCCGGCCAGCGCGCCCAGGCCGACGCCCGCCACCAGCACGGTGGGCAGGCGTTTGACGGCCGCGAAGTGCCGGTAGCGGAAGTCCGGCCCGTACTCGGGTCGGGCCGCCGCCGAGCGGCGGACCACCTGCGGGTCGATGGTCGGCAGCGGCACCGCCCAGACCGGCAGGTCCCGCGACCTGGCCAGCTTGCCCGGCACGGCGCGGACCCGGCGGTCGGTGGGTCGCGGTTCGACACCCCGCCGCTCGCGGGCGACCCGGGACGTCTCGGCCCGCCGGGAGAAGGCGGTCAGCGCCGAGTGGTACGTGCCGGCGGAGAACCGGCCGCCGGCCCGTACGTAACCGTCGACGGTGATCGGCACGTCGGCGGGGAGTTGCTTGACGGTGAACCAGACGCCCAGGTCGTGCGGGATCGAGTCGAAGCCGCAGGCGTGCACCAGCCGGGCGCCGGTGCGGGTCGCCTCGGCGTGGTGCCGGAGGTACATCTGGTCGACGAACTCGGGTTCGCCGGTGATGTCGAGGTAGTCGGTGCCGGCCGCCGCGCACGCCGCCACCAGCGGTTCCCCGTGGTGCACGTACGGGCCGACGGTGCTTGCCACCACCCGGGCCTGCGCGGCCACCTCCCGTAGCGACGCCGGGTCGGTGGCGTCGGCGGTGAGCAGTGGCAGGTCCGCCAGGGCCGGCGTGATCGCGACCAGCCGGTCCCGGACGGCGGCCAGTTTGTCGGGGTTGCGCCCGGCGATCGCCCAGCGCAGTCCGGCCGGCGCGTGCCGGGCCAGGTACTGCGCGGTCAGCTCACCGGTGAACCCGGTCGCCCCGAACAGCACGACGTCGTACGTCCGTTCCGCAGCCATCCCGCGATGATGTCATCCACCAGGCCGGACGTCGATCGACGGCTGCTCGTGCGGGGTGAACACGGCCCGTACGCAGTCGTCGGGACGGTCGCGGAGGAGCGCGTACCCCTGGGCCGCCCGCTCCAGCGGGAAGTGGTGCGTGGCCAGGTGCTCGGTCCGCAGCTCGTCGCGGGCCATCCGGTCCAGCAGCATCGGGATGTACCGCTGGCCGTGCTGGCGCGCCCCGCGCACGGTGAGCCCCTTGTGCACCACCGCGCCGGTCGGGAACGCGTCGACGACGCGGGCGCCGCCGTTGAGCACGAAGACGGTGCCGCCCTTGCGGCAGGCGTGCACCGCCTCGCGCAGCGCCTCGGGTGTGCGGCTGCGTCCGGTGAAACGGTCCGCCAGCGACCGGGGTTCCTCGGCCGGGCCGCCGACCGCCTCCACGCAGACGTCCGGCCCCCGCCCGCCGCTGAGTTCGCGCAGTTCCGCCAGCACGTCGGTGTGCCGCAGGTCGAGGGTGTGGGCGCCGGTGTGCTGACGGGCCATCCGCAGCCGCCCCGGATGCCGGTCGACGACCACCACCCGGTCGGCGCCGAGCAACCCGGCCGCCCGGGCGGTCAACTGCCCCACGGCCCCGGCGCCCCAGACGGCCACCACGTCGCCGGGGCGGACCGCGCCCAGGTCGGCGGCCATCCAGCCGGCCGGTGCGGCGTCCGAGGCGAACAGGGCCCGGTCGTCGCCGACGGACTCCGGCACGGTGAACGCCCCGACGTCGGCGTAGGGCACGCGTACGTACTCGGCGTGGCTGCCGGCGAAGCCACCGGCGGCCCGGGGCTGGCCGAAGCAGCCCGCCACCGGGTGCCCCCACTCCGCCTCACCGGCGGCCGGCTCGGTGCTGCCGTTGTCGCAGCACGCCGGCAGCCCATGCCGGCAGTACCAGCAGGCGCCGCAGGCCACCGAGGCGCAGACCACCACCCGGTCACCGACCCGGTGCCGGCGGACCGCCGGACCGACCTCCAGCACGTCACCGAGGAACTCGTGGCCGAGTACGTCGCCGGGGGACGGGCCGGGTGTCCGCCCGGCGAGCAGCGGCAGGTCCGCGCCGCAGGTGGCGCTGCGGCGTACCCGGACGATCATGTCCTGGTCGTTGCGCAGCTCCGGGTCGGGGACCTGGCGCACGGCCAGTTCCCCGCCGGAGGTCACGCAGAGCGCCCTCATCCCGGCGGGCGCGCCGTACGGTCGGTGGGCCGGCGGTCGGCGCGCAACACCTCACCGGCCTCGACGAGCTGCTTGACCTGCCACAACGCCTGGCGCACCAGGAGCTGCGGGTCGTCGCCGACCAGGTGCGCGGCGAACCCGGGCCAGGTGGTGTCGGGCAGTGCTCGGGCGGCCAGTTCGACGCCCCGGTCGCCGGGCGCGGCGCGCAGCGTGACGTCGACGGCGCCGTCGAGCCGACGCAGCGGCTCGGGCCAGCCGCGTGCCGGCAGGACCTCCTCCGCCGGACGGTCGACCGTCACCACCTGCCAGCGCCCGGCGCGGGCACCGGCGGGCTCCCGGCCGCGTCCGGCCCACCGGCGCGCGACCACCACCCGGGCGGTACGGGCCGCCGCCGCACCGAGGACGCCGGCCACCGCGACGACCGTCCTGACCCGTCCCACTCGCACCTCCGGATCCGTGTCCGCCCCGATCGTCCGGATCGGCGGCCCGACCGGCGGACGGAACCTCCCCACGGTCGCCCGGGGTCAGGTGAACCCGACTCGCCCCGAAGGGGTGAACCGCTGCCGGTGGGGTAACCGCCCGCCGCAGGACCGGGGGAGGGATACGCGTCCGTGGGGGTGGGCCGGATGCCGGATGACCGCAGCACCGTACGGACCGCCGGGGCGGTCGGCGTACCGGCCGGCCCGCCCCTGCTGGCGTCGCGGCTGACGCCTGCCGTGCTGCCGAGACCGGTGGTGCTGCGTCCCCGGCTGGCCCGACTGCTGGACGAGGGGGTGGCGTCCCCGGTCACGCTGGTCCGTGCGCCCGCCGGTTGGGGCAAGACCACGCTCCTCGCGTCGTGGCGGCAGGCCGTGACCGAGGCCGACCCGGACGCCCCGGCACCGGCCTGGATCTCGGTGGAGGCGGGCGACGACATCGACCGCCTCTGGTCGTACCTGGCGGCGGCGCTGCGATCGGTCGCGGACCCGGGAGGGGACCCGGCCGCGACGCCGGTGCCCGACCGCGCCCCGCGCCCGGACGAGCTGGAGGTGCTCGCCGCCGCCCTGGCCGCCCGGGAGCGACCCGTGGTGCTGGTCCTGGACGACCTGCACCGCGTCACCGATCCGGCCGCCCTGGCCGGACTGGAGTTCCTGCTACGCCACACCGAGCAGCGGCTGCGGGTGGTGGCGGCCGGGCGCGCGGGCCTGCCGCTGGCGGTGCACCGGCTGCGACTGGCCGGTGAACTGACCGAGATCGGTCCGGGTGACCTGGCCTTCACCGCCGACGAGGTGGCCGACCTGCTGACCGCGCACGGCGTGGCGGTGCCGGCCGCCGCCGTCGAGCGGCTGCGCGGGCGTACCGAGGGCTGGGCGGCGGCCCTGCGGATCACGGCGCTCGCGCTGCACGGGCAACCGGACCCGGACCGGTGGATCACCCAGCTCGGCGCGGACCAGCCGGCGGTCGCCGGCTACCTGCGCGAGGAGGTGCTCGCCGGGCTGGAACCGGCGGATCGGGACCTGCTGCGCCGCGCGGCGGTCACCGACACCGTCTGCGCCGGGCTGGCGGTGGCGCTGACCGGCGACACCGACGCGGAGGGGCGGCTCGGCGCGCTCGCCGAGGACGTCGGCCTGCTGCACCCCGACGGTGGCCGTCCGGTCTGGTACAGGTGCCATCCGCTCCTGGCCGACCTGCTGCGCCGCGAACTGGCCCGGTTGCCCGCCGAGGAACAGCGTGACCTGCACCTGCGCGCGGCGAGCTGGTATGCCGGCAACAGCCGACCGGCGGACGCGCTGCGGCACGCGCTCCTGGGCGGCGACTGGACGACCGCGACCGACCTCTTCGTGACCGGCTGGCCGGAGTTGGCGTACGACCGGGGTGGCCCGACCGGGCCGGTGCCCGCGCCGCCCCCGGCGGAGGCGGTGTCACGGGACCCGGAACTGGCGCTGGCCTGCGCCGCCCAGCGGGCCCTCGACGGCGACTCCGACGCGGCCCACCAGCACCTGCGCCTGGCCGCCGGGCACGCCGAGGCCCTGCCGGAGCCGCGCCGCAGCCGGTTCGCCCGGCTGGTCGCCGCCGTCGAACTCACCCTGGCCCGGCTGGCCGGCGACGTCGAGGCGGTACGCGCCACCGCCGCCCGCCTGCTCGCCACCCGCCCCGCCGCCGCATCGCCCGCTGTCGCATCGCCCGTCGCAACGTCCGCTGTCGCGGAGCCCGCCGTCGTGGAGGCCACGGCGGGGCGGCACGCCCTCGTCGCTCCGGACGGGGGCGCGACGGTCCGCGCCGACGACCCACGGGCCGGCACCGGGGACGACGCCGACGTGCGGGCGGTGGCCGGTACGGCCTCGGCTCTGCTCGCCCTCGACGCCGGTGAGCTGGCCGCTGCGGCGAGCGGGTTCGCGTCGGCGCTGGCGGCGGCCCGGACGGCCGGTCGACCCCGCACCGAACTGGTCTGCGCCAGCCGGTGGGCGCTGCTCGCGGCGCTGCGCGGCGAGCTGCGTGCGGCCGAGGAGGCGGCCCGCGCGGCGCTGGCCCTGCCGCCCTGCCGGGGCTGGTCGGCGCAGCTCGACTGCGGCTACGCCCATCTGGCGTTGGCACTGGTGGCGCTGCATCGGGACCAGCCTGCGGAGGCCGAGGCGAACCTGGCCCTGGCGGCACCGGCGGGCGAGGAGGCGGCAGCCGGCACGGTGGCGGCCTGGTGTCGGGCCCACCTGCGCGGCGACGAGGGGGATCTCGCGGTGGCCCACCGGCTGCTGGTGGAGGCCCGGAGTCGCTGGTCCGGCCGGGGCGGTGAGCTGGCTGTCCGGCTCCGGGCGGCCGAGGCGGACCTGCACGGCACGCGGGGTGACCTGCCGACGGCCCGGGACCTGGCCGGTGACCACGTGGATCCGCCGGCCGCCGCGCTGGCGGTGGCCGCCGCCCGGGTCGAGCTGCGGGCCGGCGACCTCCGCGCCGCCGCCCGCCTGCTGCCGGAGTGGTCCGCGCCGTCGTCGGCCGACTGGCCCCTGCCGGTACGCCTGGACGCCGCGCTGCTCGACGCGGTGCTCGCGGCCCGGAGCGGGGACGGGCGGCGGGCCGGCCGGACGGTGGAGCAGGCGCTCGACCTGGCGGGCCCGGACGGGTACCGGCGACCGTTCACCCGGGCCGAGCCGGGCCTGCGTGACCTGCTCGTCGCTCACCTGGACTCCGGCACGGCACACTGGCCGACGGTCAGTGACCTGGTCCGTGCCGTCGAGGTGCCGGACGAGCGGAGTCCGGTCGGCGCGTCGTCGGCGACACTGGACGAGCCGTTGACCGAGCGGGAGCTGACCATCCTGCGGTACCTGCAGAGCATCCTCTCCAACGTGGAGATCGCGGCCGAGCTGTCCGTCTCGGTGAACACCGTCAAGACGCATGTGCGCAACATCTATCGCAAGCTGGACGCCACCCGCCGTCGGGACGCCGTACGCCGGGCCCGCCAACTGCGCCTCATCTGATCCGGACAGCCGACGGTGGCGGGTCGGACGCTCACCCGCCACCGTCGACACCGCCCGGCCTCAGCCGGTGGCGTCGTCGACCACGGTCAGGAGGGTGCCCAGGTCGACGTCGCCGTCGTGGCGGTCACCGTTGACGAACAGGGTGGGGCTGGCGTCCACGCCGCTGCGGATCGCGCCGACGAAGTCCTGCCGGATCCGGTCACCACCGGCGTGCCGCCCGATCTCCGCGTCCACCTCGTCGACCGGCAGGTCGAGCTGCTCGATGCCGAGCGTCAGGTGCACCGGGTCGAGCTGGTCCTGGTGCTCGTAGAGCCAGTCGTGCATCTCCCAGAACCGTCCGCGCCGACCGGCGGCCTCCGCCGCCTCGGCGGCCCGTTCCGCGTACGGGTGGATGTTGGCGATGGGGAAGTGCCGGTAGACGAGTCGGACGCTGTCGGGCCGCTGCCGCAGGACCTCCTGGAGGTCGCGGTGGGCGGTGCCGCAGAACGGGCACTGGAAGTCGCCGTACTCGACGATCGTCACCGGCGCGTCCACCGGGCCCCGGATGTGGTCGTGCTCCGTGACGGGTGTGCGGAGCCGCGCAGTGACCTGCAATGGCGTGGTCAGCCGATCGGTCATACCCGCCAGTCTGCTGTCCGGCCGGGTGAGGCGGGGTCACCCGGCCGGGGTGGTTGCCGCAGGACGGCTCAGCCCAGCACCGGGGCCACCGCGATGTGGTTCTGCACCTCGCGGATGCCGGGAGCGGACCAGACGACCCGTTCGACCTCGGCGCGCTCGGGCATCGAGTGCACCAGTCCGCCCAGCAGCACTGTGTCGCCGTGTACGCGTACCGTGACCTGTTCGGCCTCGGTGGCCCGGTTGCGGGCCAGCGCGTCGACGATCCGCTCGGCCAGTTCGGCACCGTCGGGGCGTACCGAGGGCCGCACGACGAGACCGTCGCTCACCCCGCGTACGCCGCCGAGCTCGGCGACCGCCTGCTGGGCAGCCCGCCGCTGGTACTCCCACTCGACCTCGCCGTGCAGGGTGACCCAGCCCTGCGAGACCGTCACGTCGATCTGCTCGACCGGCACGAACGCGTGCCACTGGAGGGCGTGCGTCACGGCGGCGGCGATCTCCGGGTCGGTGCGCTCCGCACCGGTGGCCGTGTGCACGGCGAGGTCGTTGGCGACGGCCCGGACCTGGGCGACCCGGTGGGCGGCCTGTTCCGCCGCCCACTTCTTGGCGTACCCGTCCACCCGTCCGGTCAGCGTCACCACGCCCTCCGCGACGGTCACCCCGATCTCGTGCGGCCGGACCCGGGGCTCCCAGTCGAGTTCGTCGAGCACCGCGCTCCGGATGCGCTCGTCGGTGCGCTGGATCGTCGAGATGCCGACCATCTCCTCGCTCCTCTCGCGGTGGCGGCTGCGGACCGGTGCCGGTCCGCCGGGACCGAGCCTGGTCGAGGCGCGGGTGATCCGGCCTCACCCGCGTCGGGCGAGACGCCGCGCACAGCTGTTCTGGCGAGACGCCGCGCACAGATGTAAGGAAGGGTCCCCTGCTACGCACGAGGCGTTAGCAGGGGACCCTTCCTTACATCTCCGTCAGGTCAGCGGACCGGCGGGGGAGTCGGGGCGCTCGACGTCGACGAACTCGATGTCGTCGGTGGCCCGGTCCCGGCTGCCGGCGGCCCGCGCGGCACTGCCGGCGGCCCAGCCGATCGCGGCACCGACCAGGGCCGCGCCGATCAGCAGGGTCCAGGGCAACGCGGGACGACGTCCGGCGAGCGCGTCGAAGGCCACGCTGGCCCGGTGCCGCGCCTCCTCGGCGGCCGATCCGACCAGGTCACCGGCGTCGTCGGCGAAGCCGGCCGAGGTGTGCCGGGCCGAACGGGCGGCGTCCCGGATGCTGTCGCCGGCCGAGACGAGGTGTTGCCACGCCTGGTCCGTGATCTGCTCCGGCTTGCTGCGACGGTCCAGCAGGTTGCTTCCGAACATGTGGTTCCCTCCTCGACAGTGCCGAAGCCGGTGGCCAGGTCAGACCTCGGACGTCGGCGGTTCGCCACCGACGCTGTGCCCCGCCGGACGCCGCCGCAAACCCGCGTGCGCGTCGTCGGTGCCGCCCACGGTCGGCGCGCCCGGACGGCGCGGATCAACTCGGGGACACCACCGCGACGACCGCCGCGCGGGCGAAGTCGTCGTCATCGTCATCGTCGTCATCGCCTCCGCCGCCGAACCCGCAGGCGAGCAGGAGGGCGAGCAGGGCGCTGACGCCGGCCAGACCGGCGAGCCTACGAAGCATCCGTCGTCCCTTCGTCGTGGTCGTCACCGGTGATGCTAGGCACACTCCGCCACCGGCACCGGACGGTCGCAGGTCAGGCCGCCGGATGCGGGGGCACGCCGGGGTGCCGGATATCGGACGGGCGAGCCTCGGCCCGCTACCCTGGTTCGTCGGTGCGAGCCCCGGTTCGCACCGAGTGATAGGACGTATAAGTTCGGATATGGGTGATTTGACATGCCGATGTCCGCGAATTGCTCATCCCGAGGGGTGGCGACCGAGGCCGTCGGAGGAATACTCTCGGTCGCGGCCCGCGTACTGATGAGGCGCCCGTCGTACGGGCGAGTGGAGGTGCTCGCGTGAGCCTGTCGATCCTGCAGACGGTTCGGCCCGGTGGTGTCATCGAGATCGCCCCTCGGGGCGAGATCGACGTCGACACCGCGTACGAGGTGAAAGAGGCCATCGCCGAAGTGCTGGCCAAGGGGCGGCCGGCCCGGATCGAGCTCAACATGCGGCTGGTCACCTTCATCGACTCGGTGGGCATCAGCGCGATGGTCGCCGGTTTCCAGACGGCTGAGGTCAGCGGCGTGAAGCTGGTCGTCACCGAACCCAGCCGGTTCGTGCACCGACAGCTCTGGGTGACCGGGCTGCTCGGTCTCTTCGGCGCGCCGGAGCCGTACTACGCCGGCGCCGCCGCCACCCCCGAGGTCCTTCCCGGCGGCTGACCGTCAGTCGCCGTCGAGGCCGGACAGGTTCACGTCGGACACCTCGGTGACGGCGCGGACCGCCGTCACCGTTGCGTACCCGTCGGCGAGCCACGCCAGGTCGGTCCCGGGCTGCACCGACTGACCGGGCTCCTCCAGCGCGGTACGCACGAAACCGTGGCCGGACTCGGCAACGGTCATCTGCACCTGGCCGAAGGTCGCCAGCCCCGCCCGGCGTACGCCCCGCAGCCGCTCCAGCGGCACGTCCGGCGAGTTGACGTTGAGCACGCTCTCCACCGGCCCGGCGGTCAGCCGGGGGAGCAGGTCCAGGGCCACGTGGGCGGCGGTGGCCCAGTTCCGTTCGGCGTCGCGTACCCGGGCTGCGGCGGCCACCGCGGCGCCTCCGCTGACGGCGGTCGCCTCACCGACGGAGAGCACGTCCAGCGACACCGCCAACGCCCGGCAGCCGTTGGCGGCGGCGGTGAACGCCGCACCCACGGTGCCGGAGTGCAACACCGCCCGACCGGCGTTCGCCCCCCGGTTGATCCCGGAGAGCAGCACCGACGGCGGCGGCCCGAACGCGCCGTGCACGGCGATCAACGCGATGAAACCGGGGGACCCGCCGACCCCGAAGGCCGGCACCCCGGCCAGCTCCGGCAGCGGATGCTCACGGACCACCACCTGCCCGTCCTGCTCCAGCGCGCTCATCGCGGCGCTGGTGCCGCTCGCCTCCTCCAGCGGCGCGGCGACCACCACGTCCAACCCCCGGTCGACGGCGGCCCGGGCCAGCGCCTGGATACCCGGCGCGGCGATCCCGTCGTCGTTGGTGATCAGCACCCGCAGCGTCATGCGCCACCCACCCGGTGGGCCAACTCGTCGGGGGTGGTGCGTTCCTGCCGGCGGACTCCGGCGGGCTCCAGGCGTACCCGGTCCACCAGCCCGGTGATCGAGTCGAGCCGCCCGGTGCCCAGCCCGTGCCGGGTGACGTTGAGCGCGCCGGCCGCCGCGCCGGTCCGGATCGCGGTGCGTACGTCGCCGCCGCGCGCCACCACGGCGGCCACGCTGGCGGTCATCGAGTCGCCCGCACCGCGCGGGTCGGCCGCCTCCAGGCGCGGCATCCGCACCTCGAAGACCTCGCCGTCGACGAGGGCCAGCGCGGGCTTGTCGGCGCGGCTGACCACCACGTTCTCGGCACCGTTGGCGTGCAGGTCGTGCATCGCCCGGGTGAGCTGCTCCTCGTCGTCGTCGGTCGCGAGGCCGTCGGCGATCAGTTCCTCGTGGCTGACCTTGACGAAGAAGACCCCGCTCTCCAGCACCGCCGTGAGGTGGTCACCGCAGAGGTCCACCACGACCCGGCTGCCGTTGGCGCCGAGGTCGGCGGCGAAGCGGCGGTACAGGTCGGCGGGGACCAGCGACGGGTCGTTCGGGCCGCTCAGGATGCTCACCGCCGCGCGCAGTCCCTCGCCGAGCGCCAGGTTGTAGAGCTCGTCCAGCTCGTGCCGGCTCAGCGGCTGCCCGGTCACGTCGACGAGTTCCTGCCGGGTGCCGTCCCGGCGGTCGTGCACGTACCCGCCGCTGCCGCCGGAGTCCCGCGCCACCACCTTGAGGTCGACGCCCTCGCTGACGAGCAACGGCTCCAGCACCTGCCCGATCTCGCCGCCGAGCGCGGTGCAGAGCACCACGTCGACACCGTGGGACAGCACCATCCGGGCCTGCCAGACGCCCTGACCGCCGGGGTGCAGGTGCAGTTCCGGCGTCTCGTTGGGCTGGTCGATGGTGACCGTGAGCAGGGGGGTCGGCGCGAAGACCATCACATGGCCGGTCGCCGCGCTCACGACACACCGTCGCACTGGGTCCGCTGCGGTCCGCTCATAACCGTTCCTCCCGGTCGCCACGAAATGTCCGCTTCGATGTCGACGGTAACCAAGGTGGCGCGAGAGCGCGCGGCGACGGGCGGGTGGATTCGAGGCGGGCGCGTCGGGGTGCGGGAACGACGACGCCGGGTGGACCCACCCGTGAGGGCGGCCACCCGGCGTGTCGTGCGGGTCAGTACACCGAGAGGTGCACGTGGTTGGTGTGGTCGCTGGAGGGGTCACCACGCGCGCCGCTGTACGTCCGCCAGCCGCTGCTGGGCAGCCAGATCTGCTTGTACCAGATCACGTAGAGCACGGCGAGACGGTCGGCGTTGTTGACGTAGAACGCCGCCAGGTTGTTGCCGTACGTCCGGTCGCCGCCGGTGGCGGCCCCGCCGAAGCCGTTCTTCTGCGCCGCGAAGTCGCAGGCCCGCCCCTTCGGGTGCTCACCCGAGCCGCCAGCGCGGTAGCAGGAGACGTACCGGGTGAAGCCGGCCGCCTTGGCCTGGTTGAGCGCGTGCAGGGTGCGCGGGGTGATGCAGCCGTTGGCCGGCGTGGGGTCGTTGACGCTGCACGACTCGGCCGGCCAGGAGCCGTTGGAGTTGCGGGGCGCCGGCTTGGCCGTGGGGCTGCTGGAACCGCCGCTGCGTGCCGGGGCCCGACTGGCCCGCTCCTCCGCCGCGGCCCGCTCGGCTGCCCGCTCCTCCCGTTCCTCGGCCACCGTCAGCGAACGCTCGGCCTGCTCCTTGCGCTTGGCCATCACGGCCACCTGCTTGCGCTGCTCCTGCACCTCGACGTCGAGGGCCTGCTTGGTCTTGCCGACCTCGTCCCGGCTGGCCCGCAGGTCGCGCAGGGCGCGCTCCTCGTTGGCCGCCACCGCGTCCAGTGCCGCCGCGCGGTCCATGAAGCCGGCCGGGGATCCGCTGTTGAGCAGCGCCGACGCGGCACCGAGTCGGCCGCTGCGGTACGCCTGCGCGGCGATCTCGGCGACCTTGGTGCTGCGTTCGGTGAGCTGGCCCTCGGTCGTGGTGAGCTGCTCGGCCAGCTTCTTCTGCCGGTCGACCGAGCGGTCGAGGGCGGTCTTGGCGTCGAGGTAACCCTTGCTGGCCGCCTCCAACTGGGCGCGCAGAGCCGGGGTGCCGCCCTCGTCGCCGACGTCACCGGGAGCCGCGGAGGCGGCGCTGAACGGCGCCAGCGCGGCGCCCAGGGCAAGGGCGAGCCCCGCGGCTATCAGGGCCGCCATACGGGCGGCCGGTCTCACGGTTGCCACTGCTGGCATGCACATGTCCTTCCGTCAGCCGCCGACCGGGTTAGCTGACGGGTTCGGGACGGAAGATCCCTACCGCTGGACGCGGATGCACCCCTGGAACATGGTTCCCCGGTTCGCCCTGGCGGGCGATTAGGCGGCGGTCACCGCCGGCACCGTCGAGTGCCGCCTGGCGGAGGCCGGGTCCGAGCCTACCGGTGCTGGTGGGACCCGTGCAGCCGGTGTGACTCCTGGTGTTCCCCTGGTCACGAGTAAACCAGACATAAGGTATGTTTGTTGCTTTTTCGCCAAGCGAGGTCGGTGGCCTCCGGCTCAGCCTGTCGGTTCGATCGTGGTCAGCCGCTGGGTGGCCCGGGACAGGGCGACGTAGAGCGTACGGACACCGGAGCCGGGATCGGCACGGATCTCGCCGGGGGCGACCAGCACCACGCCGTCGTACTCCATGCCCTTGGCCTCCAGGCTGGTCACCACCTGGAGACGCTCGCCGCCGAGCCCACCCAGCCAGGCCGCGACCTCGTCCCGACGCGGCACCGGCGTGATCACCCCGACGGTGCCCTCGACCTCGCCGAGCAGCGCGCTCGCGGCGGACGTCACGCCGGCCGCCAACTCGGCCGCCGGCACCACCAGATCCACCGGGTCGACCCCGGTGGTCCGCACGGCGGTGGGCAGGGACAGGTCCGGGTACGCCCGGCGGATCTCGGCCGCTGCCACCGCGAAGATCTCCGCCGAGTTGCGGTAGTTCGTGGTGAGCGTGAACCGGTGCCGCCGACGACGACCCAACGCCTGGTCCCGGGCCCGGGACAGCTCCTGCGGATCACCCGTCCACGCGGTCTGCGCCGGGTCGCCCACCACCGTCCACGAGGCCAGCCGACCGCGCCGGCCGATCATGCGCCACTGCATCGGTGACACGTCCTGCGACTCGTCCACCACCACGTGCGCGTAGTCGCGGTAGTCCTCCGGCCGCTCCCGCGCCGCCTGGCGGGCAGCCCGCTGCCGGTCGGCGTACGTGCTCAGCTCGCGAACCCCACCGGCGAGCTGGAACGGGTCGCGCTTCTGGCGGGCCGGACGCACCGGCTTGCCGAGCAACGCGTCCAGCTCGTCGAGCAGCGCCGCGTCGGCCACCGTCGGACCCTCGGCTGCCAGCTTCCGGTACGCCTGCTCCAGCAGCCGGATCTCGGCGCGGGACAGCAGCCCGGCGGCGTACCGGCGCAGCCGTTCCGGATCGGCCAGCCAGCCGAGCACGTGCCGGGGATGCAGCCGGGGCCACCACGCCTTGAGGAAGTCCCGGAAGTCCGTCCGGTCGATCAACTCGTCCTCGAAGGCCCGCTGCTCGGGCAACCGGGCGACACCCAACCGGCGGGCCTGTGCCCAGAGCGCCGCCAGGACGCCGTCGAAGCCGGCCCGGCGTACCTCGTTGCGCCGCGCGCCCCGGGCCAACGCCCGTTCCCGGATGGCGTCCAGCTCGGGCCGCTCCAGCCGCAGCAACTGCCCCCGGTAGAGCAGCCGCAGCTCGGGCGGGGAGTCGGGTACGCCGTCCCGGGCCGCCCGTTCCAGCAACCGGCGCATCCGCAGCGACCCCTTGACCGCCGCCACGTCGACCGGGTCGGTGCGGGTGGCGACCAGCCCGGGAAAGAGCGTGCCCAGCGAGTGCAGCGTGGCGGTCTCCTCGCCGAGGGACGGCAGGACCGAGGCGATGTACTCGACGAAGACCGAGGAGGGGCCGACCACCAGGATGCCGCCGCCGGCATACCGGCTGCGGTCGGAGTAGAGCAGGTACGCGGCACGGTGCAGCGCCACCGCCGTCTTGCCGGTGCCCGGCCCGCCGGAGACCAGCGTGACCCCGGAACCGGGGGAGCGGATCGCCTCGTCCTGCTCGCGCTGGATGGTCGCCACGATGTCGCGCATCCCCCGGCCGGTGGCCCGGGACAGGTTGGCCAGCAGCGCGCCGTCGCCCACCACCGCCATCTCCGCCGGTGCGGCGTCCGGGTCGAGCAGGTCGTCCTCGATCCGGGTGACCCGCTCCCGGCTGGACTGGATCGTCCGGCGGCGTACCACGCCGAGCGGCTCGGCCGGGGTGGCCTGGTAGAAGGGGGCGGCGGCCGGGGCACGCCAGTCGACCACCAGCGTGGCGGCGTCCTCGTCGCGGATACCGAGCCGCCCGACGTGGAACACCTGCCCGTCGCGCAGGTCGAGACGGCCGAAGACGAGCCCCTCGTACTCGGCGTCGAGCACGTGGCGGCGCTGCGCGGCGTGGAACACCATCGCGTCCCGCTCGACCAGCGCGCCGAAGTTGCCGACCCGGGCCAGCCGGTAACCGTCCCGCTCGGCGCGGACCGCCGCGCGTCGCAGCTCGGCCAGTCGTGCGTACACCCGGTCGAGATGCCGCTGCTCGACGGCGATCTCCCGGTCCAGGGTGCTCTGGTCCACCGCTTCGTTCTCCTCGTCACGCCGGCCCGGCCAACCGCACGAGATTACGCCCCACCTCGCGGGGGCGCGGAGGCACCGTGTCCGGGTGCGATCTCCAGTGCGGTGTCCAGAAACGTTCACCGGGCCGCGCCGGGTCCAGACGACGACCGGCGGCGTTGGAGTCGGGCCTGGATACAACACCGGTATCCAGGCCCGACTCCGCCTTGCCGGACCGCCGCCTGGACCTCGCCGCGACACCGCCAACGTTCCTGGACACCGCACTAGCGGCGGCGGGTACGGCCGGCGGCGGAGCGGCCACCGGTGCGTCCGGCGTCGGCGAGCACCTGACCCAGGACGCCGGAGAGGGCGCCGGTCACCTCCTCGGGACGCTCCATCATCAACATGTGCCCGGCGCCGGGGCAGACGGTCAGCTCGGTGGCCGGCAGCGCGGCGGCGATCGACTCCGCGCACGGCGGCGGGGTGAGCCGGTCCCGGTCGCCGACCAGCGCTGCTGCCGGCAGGTCCGCCAGCGCGGCCAGCGTCTCCAGCCGGTGCTGGGCGCCGAAGGAGGCCCGGAAGCCGCCGATCGAGCGCAGCGAGGCGCGCGCCACCGCCGAGGTGACCAGGCGGATGTCAGTCGGGTCGCAGCGGTCCCCGAAGAGCATCCAGCGGATGCTGGGCTGCAGCGCGCGCAGCAGGGCCCGGGGCGGACGCCAGGCCCCGCAGCGGGCGAGCACCCCGGCGCCGGTGGTCTCGGCCAGCCGGATGATCCGGGCGATCCGGGGCGACAACCCGTAGACGGTGTGCGTATGCCCCTCGGCGGTGGTCGAGACGAAGACCAGGCCGGCCACCCGGCGGGCGAAGTGCCCCGGGTGCCGGTGCGCGTACTCCATGATCGTCATGCCGCCCATGGAGTGCCCCGCCAGCACCACCCGCCCGGTCGGCGCCACCGTGTCCAGCACGGCGGCGAGGTCGTCGCCGAGCTGCGCCAGCGTCGCCGTGGGCAGCGTCATGCAACTCGACCGACCGTGGCCGCGCGCGTCGTAGCTGACCACCCGCACCGACCGGTGCGCCGAGCGCAGCGCCGCCACCTGCCGGTGCCAGCTACGCCCGTCCAGCGTCCAGCCGTGCAGCAACACCGCCGTGACCTCGGCATCCGCCGGTCCGTCGATGTCCACGTGCAGGCGTACGTCGTCGCCCAGTCGTACCTCGACCGGATCTGGCATCGCCACCTCCCCAGGCACACGCGGATGCGTAACACCGGGAATACCCGGTGGTAACACCGGCTACCCGTCATGAGACCACGCGAATCGGGGTGCTGAGAAGATCCCGGAACCGGGTACGTCGACGGGACGATGCGGTCACCCTGAGATCATGGCGATGCCACGGACGGCCGACCCCCGACCGGACGACCGGGCGGCCGGAGGGACCCCCCGGGCCGCCCTGGCCGACCTGCTCGCCGGCAACCGGCGCTTCGTCAGCGGCCAGCCGGTGCACGGACACGACGTCACCGCCGCCGCCGCGAGCGCCTCCGGGGACCAGCAGCCGTACGCCGTCCTGCTCGGATGCATCGACTCACGGGTACCACTGGAGGCGATCTTCGACCAGACCTTCGGCTCGATCTGCGTCATCCGCACCGGCGGCCACGTACTCGACCGCGCGGTCCTCGGCTCGATCGAATACGTCGTGGACGTGCTGGGCGTACCCCTGGTGATGGTGCTCGGCCACGAACGCTGCGGCGCGGTGGCCGCGACGGTCGACACGCTGCGGACCGGCCGCCGCCCGCCCGGGGCGCTGGCCCACCTGATCGACCGGATCGCGCCCGCCGTGACCGAGGTGGGGCTGGACGATCCGCAGGTGCAGCCCCTGGCCGTACGCCGCCACGTCCGGCGCACCGTGACGACCCTGCGCGCCGACCCGCTCCTGGCCCCGGCCGTGGCCTCCGGCCGGATCGCGGTGACCGGGGCGCTCTACACCCTCACCACCGGCGAGGTCTCCCTCCTGCCCGCCACTCCTTGACTGCCCACACTCCTGGACCGCCCCGTCTCACCCGCTGCCGCCCCGTCTGCCCCCTGCCCCGCCCCGCCTGCGGCCCCGTCCCGTGCCCTGTGGTTCCACTGCCGGTCCCTGTTCCGCGCGGGGCGGGGGGCGCGGTGGGGTGGAGACGCGCGAACGCCCGCCGGGTGGACCCGGCGGGCGTTCGTGGTGGTGCGAGGTGTGGTGCGGGGCTCAGCCCTCGAAGACGCCGGCCTCGACCAGGCGCTTCTCGGTGGCGTCCCAGCCGTCGCCCGGGTGGGCGGCGTTGAGGCCGTTGATCTCCGCCCGGATCTTGGTGGCGTGCCCGGCGGCGGCCAGCACCCGGATCTCCTCGACGAAGGCCTCGGAGTCGGTGCGCAGGTGCGCGGTCTTGCCGTTGGTCAGGTTCCGCACGTAGGCGTGCTTGCCGCCGTTGAGCGGGATGAGGTACTTGAACTCGCCCAGCACGCTGAGTGCGCCACCCTGGCCAGCCTGGCCGGCCCGGACTGACGCGCGCGCGGTCTTAGAGGTGTTGCTCGCCACGGAGGTACTCCTTGCAAGACGTACGGAGGACGGGAAACGTCCGGGGGCTGGTGCGGGAGCACCGAACGGGTGACCCGCAGAGGCTGTACGCGGCACAGGCCGCCGATGGAACTGTACACGAGCCACGATTCCGGCTGGTCGTCGCGGCGTCACGAGGTGGAACCACAGTCACCTGTCCGGGTATTCCGACCGGCGGATTTCCCGATTCGCTGGCGCACCATCCGTCACAGGAGTCATCATGTGTTCCAGCAACGCACCCGGTCCGGGTCGAGGTCGTAGGGGAAGACGCACCTCGCTCTCCGGGAGGTCACCGTGCCAACGCGTGGCGTCGTATACGTCCATTCGACCCCGCTCGCCGTGTGTTCACACGTCGAGTGGGCGATCGCGCGCGTCCTTGCCGCGCCGGTCAATCTGCAATGGACGGCTCAACCCGTCGATCCCGGCGTCCGCCGGGCCGAGTGCGGGTGGTCCGGTCGCCCGGGAACGGGCGCCGAGCTGGCTGCTGCCCTCCGGCAGTGGCCCATGATCCGTTTCGAGGTGACCGAAGAACCCAGTCCGGGCGCCGACGGCGAACGTTTCATGTACGTGCCGGGGCGCGGCCTGTTCCGGGCCACGGTCGGTGCCGCCGGTGACATCCAGCTCGGCGAGGACCGGCTGCGCAGCCTGATGGCCGCCGCCCGGGGACCGGAGGCGCTCGCGCACGCGCTGGACAAGGCGCTCGGCACCGCCTGGGACGCCGAGTTGGAGCCGTACCGCTACGCCGGGGACGGTGCGCCGGTGACCCTGCTCACCCGCGTCGGCTGAGCGGGCGGACCCGAGGCCCGCCACCTCCGGCGGCGTACCGGCACGTCCGTCCACTGGCTGACGGTCGAGTTGCCCCGATACGCGGTGAGCTGGTGGGATGGGCCGCGTGTCGACTACCCCTCGGCGCGTCGTCGCCGCGTTCGTCGCCGTGACCGCGTTACTCGCCACCGGCTGTTCGGGAGCCGGGCAGCGACCGGGGGCCGCCCCGTCGTCGGCCCCGGCCAGCGAACCGGCACCGCCGTCGAGCGCACCGCCCGACGGCCCGGCCACCCGGGCCGCCGCGCTGGTCGCCGAACTCGCCGACGAGGACCTGGTGGGGCAGGTGTTGATGCCGTACGCCTACGGTGACCAGGCCACCGAGGTCTCGGCCGGCTCGGCCGCCGGCAACCGCAACCTCGGCGGCGTGGACACCCCGGCCGAGATGATCGAGAAGTACCGGCTCGGTGGCCTGATCCTGGTCGGCTTCAGCGCCGACGATCCCACCCAGAGCAACCAGGCGACCACCAACGTCGACAACCCGAAGCAGGTCCGCCAGCTCACCACCGGCCTGCGCGAGGCCGCCGGCAAGCTGCCCGCCGGCACGGCACCGTTCCTGATCGGCACCGACCAGGAGTACGGCGTGGTCACCCGGATCACCGACGGGGTGACCATGCTGCCCAGCGCGCTCGCCGCAGGTGCGGCCGACGATCCGGCGTTGACCGAGGCCGCCTGGCGGGCCGCCGGCACCGAGCTGGCCGCGATGGGGATCAACCTCGACTTCGCGCCGGTCGCCGACGTCCTGGTGAAGCGGAGCACGGTGATCGGGTCCCGGTCGTTCGGCGCGGACCCGAGCCGTGCCGCCGGACAGGTCGGCGGTGCGGTCCGGGGGTTGCAGGCCTCCGGCGTGGCGGCCACCGTCAAGCACTTCCCCGGGCACGGGCACAGCGCCGTCGACTCGCACGAGGACCTGCCGGTGCTCACGCAGTCACGCAAGAAGCTCGCCGCCGAGGCGTGGCCCCCGTTCACCGCCGGCATCGAGGCGGGCGCCCTGGCCGTGATGTCCGCCCACCTCGACGTGGCGGAGGTCGATCCGGGAGTGGCCGCCACCTTCTCCCGCAAACTGCTCACCGACGTGCTGCGCGGCGAACTCGGGTTCCAGGGCGTGGTCATCACCGACGGCATGAACATGCCGCCGGCCCGCCGCTGGGGGCCGGGTGAGGCGGCGGTACGCGCCCTCAAGGCCGGCAACGACCTGATCCTCATGCCGCCGCACGTCGGTCAGGCGTACGACGGGCTGCTGACGGCGCTGCGGGACGGTTCGCTGCCCCGGGCCCGCCTGGTGGAGGCGGCCACCCGCGTACTGACCATGAAGTTCACCCTGGCCGACAAGCCGGTGCCGGAGATGTCCACGCTGGGCGCCCCGGCGCACCGCGAGGCCGCTGATGCCCTGGCCGCCGGTGCGGTGACCGTGTTCAAGGGTCGGTGCGACACCAGCGGGGTGAAGGGCCCGGTCACCGTCACCTCCTCCGGCGGGCGGGCGCACACCCGCACCGCGCTGACCGAGGCGCTCACCGCGGCCGGGGTGCAGGTGGTGGCGAGCGGCGGCACGGTCGTGCACCTCGTCGGGTACGGCGACGGGGCCGGTGACCTGCGCTCCGGTGCCGCCGTCACCGTCGCCATGGACACCCCGTACGTGCTTGCGGGGGCGAGTTCGCCGACGCTGCTGGCCACGTACTCGTCGAGCCGGGCCTCGATGGCGGCGCTCGCCGACGTCCTGGCCGGCAAGGCCGCGCCGCGCGGACGGTCCCCGGTGAAGGTCTCCGGACTGCCCGCCACCACCTGCGGCTGACCGGCGACGACCGGCCGGGTCCGACCGGGTCGGAAGACGCCTCGACCCCGCCGACGCGTGGTGCGTCGGCGGGGCCGAGGCGGTGCTGTCGCGGCCTGCGCCGCCCGGGGCGGCTCAGGCCCGGGTGAAGACGAGTGCCACGTTGTGACCGCCGAAACCGAACGAGTTGTTCAGCGCGGCGGGGACGTCCATGTGGCGAGCCTTGCCGGCGGCCACGTCGAGGTCGAGGCCGTCGTCCGGGTCGTCCAGGTTGATCGTCGGCGGGATCACGCTGTCGCGGATCGACAGGATGGTGGCGATCGACTCCAACGCGCCGGCCGCGCCGAGCAGGTGCCCGGACATCGACTTGGTGGCGGTCAGCACCGGGTGGTCACCCAGTGCCGCGTGCAGTGCCTTGATCTCGGCGATGTCGCCCACCGGGGTGGACGTGGCGTGCGCGTTGACGTGGCTGATGTCGGCCCGGTCCACGTCCGCGTCGGCGATCGCCTTCGCGATGGCCCGGATCGCGCCGGCGCCCTCCGGGTGCGGCTGGACGATGTCGTAGCCGTCGGAGGTGATACCGGCGCCGGCAAGCCGCGCGTACACCCGGGCGCCCCGGGCGGCGGCGTGCTCGGCGCGCTCCAGCACCACGATGCCGGCACCCTCGCCGAGGACGAAGCCGTCCCGGCCCTTGTCCCACGGCCGGGAGGCCCGCTCGGGCTCGTCGTTGCGGGTCGACATGGCCCGCATCGAGGCGAAACCGGCGATCGGCAGCGCGTGGATCACCGCTTCGGTGCCACCGGCCACCACCACGTCGGCCCGACCGGACCGGATCATGTCCAGACCCAGCGCGATCGCCTCCGCGCCGGTCGCGCAGGCGCTGGCCACCGAGTGCACGCCGGCCTGGGCGCCGAGTTCCAGACCCACCCACGCGGCGGGACCGTTGGGCATCAGCATGGGCACGGTGTGCGGGGAGACCCGCCGGGGGCCGGACGCCTCCAGGATGTCGTCCTGGTTGAGCAGGGTGACCGCGCCACCGATGCCGGAGCCGATGCTGACCCCGATCCGTTCCGGGTCCGCTCCGGCGTCGACCAGGCCGGCGTCGGCCCAGGCCTGGTGGGCGGCGATCAACGCGATCGCCTCGGAGCGGTCCAGCCGGCGCAGCTTCACCCGGTCCAGGACGGTGGAGGGATCGACCGCCAGTTGGGCGGCGATCCGGACCGGCAACTGACCGGCCCACTCCTGGGTGAGCGCACTCACCCCGGAGCGGCCGGCGAGCATGGCGTCCCAGGTCGACGCGACGTCCCCGCCCAGCGGGGTGGTCGCGCCGAGCCCGGTGACGACGACGTCAGGACGACTCATGATCAGGACTGCGCCTCGATGTAGCTCACGGCGTCCCCGACGGTCTTGAGGTTCTGGACCTCGTTGTCCGGGATCTTGACGCCGAACTTCTCCTCGGCCGCGACCACGACCTCCACCATGGAGAGCGAGTCGACGTCCAGGTCGTCGGTGAAGGACTTCCCCTCGGCCACGTCGTCCGGGTTCACCCCGGCAACCTCTTCGAGGATCTCGGCGAGGCCGGCGGTGATCTCGTCACGGGTCATTGCGGTGGATTCCTCTCATCGGGATTTCTCGACGGTCGGCGACGCCGTCCGTCACACCTCTGCGCCTGCGCGCCGAGGAGGTATCAGGGGCAGCGGACGACCTGACCTGCATAGGTCAGGCCACCGCCGAAACCGAACAGCAGCACCGGCGCGCCGGAGGGCACCTCGCGGCGCTCCACCAGCTTCGACAGGGCCAGCGGGATGCTGGCCGCCGAGGTGTTGCCGGACTCGATCAGGTCCTTCGCGACGATCGCCTGCGGGATCTTCAGCCGCTTCGCGATGCCGTCGATGATCCGGGTGTTGGCCTGGTGCGGGACGAACGCGGCCAGCTCCGACGGGTCGACCCCGGCCCGCTCGCACGCCTGCAACGCCAGCGGCGCCAGGGCGGTGGTGGCCCAGCGGAACACCGTCTGACCCTCCTGCGCGATGTACGGGCGCCAGCCCTCGATGCGTACCGCGTCGCCGCGCTCCGGCACCGAGCCCCAGACCACCGGGCCGATACCGGCCGGCTCGCCCTCGGGCGTGGCGCTGACCACCGCGGCGCCCGCCCCGTCACCGAAGATGATGCAGGTGGAGCGGTCGTTCCAGTCCATGAAGTCGGACAGCTTCTCCGCGCCGATCACGATGGCGTTGCGGCTGGCACCGGCGCGGACCGCGTGGTCCACGGTGCCCAGCGCGTACGCGAATCCGGAGCAGGCGGTGTTGAGGTCGAACGCCCCCGGGGCGTCGATGCCCAGCTTGGCCGCGACCCGGCAGGCCACGTTCGGGCTGCGGTCGATCGAGGTGCACGTGGCCACCACGACCAGGTCGATGTCGGCGGCGGTCAGCCCGGAGTTGGCCAGCGCCTTGTCGGCGGCGGCGGCGGCCATGTCGGCGACCGTCTCGTCACCGGCGATCCGCCGGCTGGCGATACCGACCCGGTCCCGGATCCACGCGTCGTTGGTCTCCACCAGCTGGGCGATCTCGTCGTTGGTCACCACCCGGGACGGCTGGTAGTGCCCCATGGACACGATGCGACTGCCGCTCATGACGAGCCCTTCCTACGGTCGATCTCGGCACGAGACTCGGACGGACTGAGGTGGACGGCGCTCACGCCTGACCTCCGGCGACGCGGGCGATCAGGTCGCGGGCGGCGGGCAGCTTGTCCGGGGTGTTCAGGGTCACGATCTCCGGCAGGCCGGGGCCTTTGAGCTCGCGCTTGACCAGGCCGGAGAGCGTGCCTGCGGGCGGCAGCTCGATCACACCGGTCACCCCGAGGTCGGCGAGGGTGGCCATGCACAGGTCCCAGCGGACCGGGGAGGTGACCTGGCGGACCAGCCGCTGGAGCATCTCCGCGCCGTCCCGGACGGCGGTGCCGTCGAGGTTGGAGAGCAGGATCCGCGTCGGGTCGCCGGTGGTGACGTCGGCCGCCACCGTGGCGAGCGCCGCCTCTGCGGGAGCCATGTACGGGGTGTGGAAGGCGCCCGCCACCTGGAGCCGGATGACCCGCGCCTGAGCCGGCGGCTCGGCGGCCAACTTCTCCAGGCAGTCGATCGCACCGGCGGCGACCACCTGCCCGGCGCCGTTGCGGTTCGCGGCGTGCAGCCCGTGCCCCTCGACCGCGGCGAGCACCTCGTCCGGGTCGCCGCCGAGGACCGCGGCCATGCCGGTCGGCTCCAGCGCGCACGCGGCGGCCATCTCCCGGCCGCGTACCCCGGCGAGGGAGATCGCGGCGTCCGCCGGCAGCGCGCCGGCCAACGCCGCCGCGCCGAGTTCACCGACGCTGTGCCCGGCGGTCAGCGCCACGTCCTGCAACGGCAGGTGCTCGGCGGCGAGCAGGGCGGCGGCGACCAGCAGCGGCTGGGTACGGGCGGTGTCCCGGATCTCCTCGGCGTCGGCGTCGGTGCCCAGGTGCACCAGATCGACGCCGGCCAGCGCGGACCAGTGACGCAGCCGCGCCTCGGCGCCGGGCAGGTCGAGCCAGGGAGTCAGGAAGCCGGGTTTCTGAGAACCCTGGCCGGGGCAGAGTACGGCGAGCACGTCTATGACTCTCCCGGATACCCACCGGTTGCGCTGTGCGGACCGGTACCAAACCGCACTAGGACCTTTGGAGAGATCCTACAAAGATTGGTGCTGGTCATCGCCAACCTGTGATCTTTTACCGGTCGGTGGGGCCAATGTCGGGGTCGGCACCACCGGGTCCAGTCGGCCGACGGTCAGCGCCACCCGCAGCGCGAAGGCGTCCCGGGGCGACAACGGGCTGAAACCGGTGACGTCGGAGATCCGCCGCAAGCGATAACGCACCGTGTTCGGGTGCACGTACAGCGCCCGTGCCGCGCTCTCCAGCGTGCCGCCTGCGGCGAAGAAGGCGTCCAGCGTCTCCAGCAGCTCGCCGCCGGCGCGCACCAGCACCGCGTACACGTCGTGCCGCAGCCGCCGGCGGGCCTCCGCGTCAGCCGCCAGGGCGCGCTCGGGCAGCAGGTCACCGGCGTGGACCGGTCGGGGCGCGGCCGGCCACGCCGGAGCCGCCCGGTACCCGGCCAACGCGGCCCGGGCCGACTCGGTGGCCTCGTCCAGGCTCGGTACCGAGGGGCCGACGACCACCGGACCGTCACCGAAGGCGGACAACAGTTCGGCGGTGGCCGCCACCGGATCCGCCGCCCCGCCGAGCACGATCACCAGGCGGTCCCCGTGCACCCCGCCGATCACCTCGACCCCGACCCGCCGGGCCTGCCGGTAGACCGTGTGCAGCACGGCGGCGACCTCACCGCCGGGGGAGGGGCCGACCGCCACCGCGACCGGCGGCGCGTCCGTCCAGCCGAGCGCGGCGGCCCGGCTGGCCAGCACGTCCGGCGAGTCACCTCGCAACAGCGCGTCGACCAGCAGAGCCTGGAGGCGGGCGTCCCAGGAACCGCGCGACTCGGCCGCCCGGGCGTACACCCGGGCCGCGGCGAAGGCGATCTCCCGGGAGTAGCGCAGCACCGCCTCGCGCAACTGCGCCGCCTCGCCCGGCGCGGCCAGGTCGTCGACCTGCTCCTCGACCACGTCGATGGTGACCTTGATCAGGGCGACGGTCTGCTGGAGGGTGATCGACCGGGCCAGCGCCTGCGGCGCGGTGGCGAACACCTCGTCGGAGACCTCCTGGGTGCCCTCGTGGGGGCCGCCGTCGGAGCGCAGCCACTGCACCAGGGACCGCGCGCCGGCCTGCGCCACCACCATCACCCAGGACCGCTGGTCGGCGGGCAGGTCCCGGAACCAGGGCAGGGTGTCGTCCATCCGCGCCACACTCGCCGTGGCCAGCGCACCGGCTGCCCGCTCGATCCGGCGCAGCGTGGCCGACAGGTCCGTCCCGACCGACTCGCTCACCCGCCTAGCCTGACATGTCCTGAGCTGGACCTCGTCGGCAGGCGTCGGCAGTCCCGGGAGCACCCACCCGGTACGCGCTGCACGGCCCGTCGGAGCCGGCCAGTACGGTAACGAGGCACGTCGGGTGGGCACCGGCGGGTGAGGGCGAGCGTGAGGAGACACCGATGGCGCACGGGGAGGCTGAGCACGGCTGCGCCCAGGGAGAGCCTTGCCGACCGGGGTCGCACGAGCAGCCGTTCCCCGCCAAACACCACCGCCGGCTCATCGGTCTGGTCCACCCGGGCGAAGCCGCGCCGGGACGGTCGGCCGAGCGTCCCGAGGAGGACTCCGCTCCGGTACGCCCGCGCCCCGTCGACCCCGTGGTGCCGCGTCAGCGTACGGGCGAGGCCGTGGTCCCGGAGCCGGTCACCGGCGGCTGCCGCAGCGACCTGCCCGGCTGGGCCGGCGGCCATCGGCACGGCCCGGTCCGCCCGGCACTGCGGGCGGTACGCCGGGAACGCCCCCCACGCCGCTGGTGCTGAGGAGCGGTTGCGGCGTCGCGTGGCGTGGAGGCCCGGCGGTGCTGGTCGCTGAGGTTCGGCGGGTCCGGCCGCGCTGGTGTCGCGAGGTGCCGCAGGTCCGGCGGCGCTGGTGCTGAGGCTCAGCGGGTCCGGCGGCGGACCAGCAGCGCGATCCCGGCCAGCCCGAGGGTGATCACCAGCATCACCGCGACGTTCAGCAGGAGCAGGCGGCGCAGCTCGCTGAAGGCCTCGTTGATGTCCTGAGCGGGGTTGAGCGCGTCCTCCGGGATGATCCGCTCGCCTCCGCCGACCCCGCCGCTGACCGCCTCGTACGTCCGCTCCAGCGGCACCCCGACGGTGCGCAGCGTCTCCGACATGCTGATCCGTCCGAGGAACCAGGCCGCCGTGGTCTTGCGGGCGTCCGGCTGCTTTGCCGGCCGGTAGACGCGCGGCCCACCGACCGCCTTCGGATAGAGGTCGTAGGTCTGCTTCGGAGTGTCACCGGCCAGCACCACCACGGTGTACTTCGGACCGAGGTCGGCCTTCTCGGGCGCGCGCGCCGGTGCCAGGGAACGGCTCACCTGGTCGATGACGGCGGCGACCTGCTCCGGGTTGGCGTCGTGGCGCAGCCGCAACGGCTCGGCCAGCCCGTGTCCGGTGATGTCGACACCGGCCGGCGGCGCCTTCGGCGCGGCCTTGACCGGCTCGACGAAGGCCAGCGACAACACCACCGCAGCGACTCCACCGACCGCTATCGCGGCCAGTCGCCTCATCCGTCGGACCATGCCGCCTCCTCGCCCCGTCGATGGTCGGCTGTGCTGCAGGGGTCACGCGTTGGAGGGCCGACGTCGGTGACCATGCCCCACAGGACGGGTACCCACTTCAAAGACTCCGCGGAACGACGATTGGTTGCAGCTGGTGAAACACTAATTGGAACTATCTGTGATCGCGAATCGGCCGATGATCAGCCGTGCACACGCGGGGCGGATCTTACCTGTGCGCTGGCGGTGATGGGGGGCAGGGTAGCGCGTACGACGTGGTCCTGGGCAGTGGTGTTCGGCGTGGCGCTCGGTGTCGCGCTCGGTGTGTCGTTGCTCCTGCCGACGTGGACGCTCCCGGCGCACCACCGCGCCGCCCGCCAGCCGGCACGGATGTAAGGAGGGGTCCCCTGCTATGCACGAGGCGTTAGCAGGGGACCCCTCCTTACACACGGCAGCCCTAGAACAGGCGGGCGCGGGCGGCGCGGAGCCGGGTCAGGGTGCGCTCGGCGCCGAGCACCTCCAACGACTCGAACAGCGGCAACCCGACCGTCCGGCCGGTGACCGCGACGCGTACCGGTGCCTGGGCCTTGCCGAGCTTGAGACCGCGCGCCGCGCCGACCTCCTCCATGGTGGTCTTCAGCGTCGCCGCGTCCCACGAGGTCACCGCCGCGAAGGCGGCGATGGCGTCGTCCAGCAGCTCGCCCGAGCCCTCCTTCATCGCCTTGGCCCAGGCCGCCTCGTCGATCAGCGGGGAGGCGAGGAAGAGGAAGTCGACGTTCGGCACGATCTCGCTGAGTACCGCGATACGGGTCTGGGCCAGCGGCGCCACCGCCGCGAACGTGGCCGCATCGAACTCGTCGGGCTGCCACGGCGGCGGCGGGATGCTGCCGGTACCGGTCAGCCACGGCCCGCAGACCTCGACGAACTCCTCGACCGACAACGCCCGGATGTACTCGCCGTTGAACGCCCGCAGCTTCTTCTCGTCGAAGAAGGCCGGCGACGGGTTCACCTCGTCGAGCCGGAACTCGTCCTCGATCACCGACCAGGGCACGATCTCCCGGTCGTTGGAGGGCGCCCAGCCGAGCAGCATCAGGTAGTTGCGCATCGCGGCGGCGAGGTAACCCTCGTCCCGGTACGCCTCCAGCGCGACCTTGTCCCGCCGCTTGGACAGCTTCTGCCGCTTCTCGTTGACCACCACCGGCACGTGCGCCCAGATCGGCGGCTTCACCCCGAGCGCGTCCCAGAGCAACTGCTGCTTCGGGGTGTTGGGCAGGTGCTCCTCGGCCCGGATCACGTGGGTGATGCCCATCGTCATGTCGTCCACGACGTTGGCCAGCAGGAAGACGGGCGAGCCGTCGCCCCGGGCGATCACGAAGTCCTCGATGAGCTTGTTCTCGAAGGTCGGCTCGCCCCGGATCAGGTCGACGACCACCGTCGTGCCCTCGTCGGGCGTCCGGAAGCGCAGCGCACGGCCCTCGCCGGGCGGCAGTCCCCGGTCCCGGCAGTACCCGTCGTAACCGGTGTACTGGTTACCGGTCCGGGCCTGCACGGACTCCCGGGTGCAGTCGCAGTAGTACGCGCGGCCCGAGTCGTGGAGCCGTCCGGCGGCGGCCCGGTGCTCGTCGGCGTACGAGGACTGGAACCACGGGCCCTCGTAGCTGCCCCGCTCGATGCCGATCCAGTCCAGCGCCGACAGGATGCCCTCGGTCCACTCCGGCTTGTTGCGTGCGGCGTCGGTGTCCTCGATACGCAGCACGAACACCCCGCCCTGCTGCTTGGCGAAGATCCAGTTCTGCAACGCCGATCGGGCGCCGCCGACGTGGAACATACCGGTCGGGGAGGGGGCGAATCGCACACGTACTGTCACGGCCCCCAGCGTACAGATGTAAGGAGGGGTCCCCTGCTATCGCCTGGTGTCGTACAGGGGACCCCTCCTTACGTCACAGCGGGTCAGGGGACGGAACGGATCTTCAGCACCAGGATGCTGCCGAGGACGGTCACCGCGGCGGTGGTGGCGTACAGGGCGGGGTAGCCGCCCAGGTACACCACGATCGGGGCGGAGACGGCCGGCCCGAGCACCTGCGGGGCGGAGTTGGCGATGTTGATCACGCCGAGGTCCTTGGCCCGGTCGGTGGCCCTCGGCAGGACCTGCGTGATCAGGGCGGCGTCCACCGACAGGTACACCCCGTAACCGGCACCGAGCAGCAGCGCGGCGACGATCGCCATCGGCCAGGTGGGGGCGACGGCCAGCAGCAGGGCCGCGACCGCGATCACCATCCCGGCGACGATGACGAAGATCTTGCGTTTTCCCGTGCGGTCCGACAGTCGCCCGGCGACCACCGTGGTGGCCATCAGCCCGGCGGTGTAGAGCAGGATCAGCACCAGCAGGCCGCCCTCGGGGTCGGCCACCCGGACCTCGTCGGTGAGGAAGTACAGCAGGTAGAGGGTGCCGAAGGCGTTGCCGAGCTGCACCAGGAACCGGGTGATCCAGGCCCAGCCGAAGTCCGGGTACCGGCGCGGCGACACCCACATGCCGGCCAGCAGTCCCCGCAGCGGGGGTCGGTGCGTACGCGGCAACGGGTCGTCGGTGGTGCGCAGCGCGAACGGCAGCGCGAACAGCAGCACCGCGGCGGCGATCGCCAGGTAGCCGGCGGCGTTGCCGGTGACCACGGCGGTGACCAGGACGACGCCGAGCACCAGCCCGAGCGCCTGCGGGATGCCGACCCAGCCGGAGACGCCGCCGCGCTGGGCGACCGGGACCCGGTCCGGTACGGCGGCGGTCAGGCTGGCCAGCATCGCGTTGAAGCAGGTCTGCGCGGCGACCCAGCCGACGACCACGCCGAGCACGGTCTGCGCCTGGGCGAGCAGTGCCAGCGACAGCGCGCCGAGCACCGCGCCGCCGAGGGTCCAGACGTGCCGGCGGCCGAACTCCCGACCGCCGATCCGCAGGCAGGTCCGGTCCGACAGTGCCCCGACCAGTGGGTTGACGATCACCGCGGCGAGCGCGCCGATCCCGGTGACCACCGCCAGCATGGTCTCCTTGTTCGTCGGCGCGATCTGTCCGAGCTGCTGCGGCAGCAGCACCTGGATCGGGGTGAAGAACGCCATCCAGACGCCGAGGTTCGCGGCGAAGAGCAGCGCGATCCAGCCGCGCCGCACCGACACGGTCGGTTCCGCCAGCGCCGCCGGCAGCGAGGCCGGCGTCGGGTCGACGGTGGTCACCGCGGAGGTTCCCGCCGGGCCGCCGCGATGACCTCGCGCAGCCAGGAGTACGAGGACTTGGGCGTACGCGCTCCGGTGGCGAAGTCGACGTGCACCAGGCCGAAGCGCTTGGTGAAGCCCTCGGCCCACTCCCAGTTGTCCAGCAGGGACCAGACGAAGTACCCGGTCACGTCGACCCCGTCGGCCATCGCCGCGTGCACCGCGCGCAGGTGGCCGTCCAGGTAGGCGATCCGGTCCGGGTCCGGCACCCGGCCCTCGGCGTCCGGGGTGTCGTCGTACGCGCAGCCGCTCTCGGTGATCTGGATCGGGGGCAGGTCCGACCCGTACTGCCGGTGCAGCCAGCCGAGCAGGTCCCGGAGCCCGTCCGGTGCCACCGGCCAGTCGAAGGCGGTACGCGGGTACCCGGTGAGCGGCACCAGCGTGAACGGCAGCGGCGAGCCCTCCTCGGGGGCGCGTACGCCGCTGGGGTTGTAGTAGTTGACCCCGAGCACGTCGAGCGGGGCGGCGATGACGTCGAGGTCGCCGTCGCGGACCACGCTGGTGTCGAAGCCCAGCTCGGTCGGGTAGCCGCGGCCGAGCAGCGGGTCGGTGAAGAGCCGGTTGTGCAACGCGTCGTAGGCGTACCCGGCGGCGGCGTCGGCGGGGTCGTCGCCGAGCACGCGTACCGGCGAATAGTTGTTGGCGATGGCGACCGGACTGTTGCTGCGGGCGCGCAGCGCGGCGACCGCGAGACCGTGCCCGAGCAGTTGGTGGTGGGCGACCGGGAAGGCGTCGAAGAGCAGCGCCTTGCCGGGGGCGTGCTCGCCGGTGCCGTGGCCGAGGCTCATGTGGATGAACGGCTCGTTGAGGGTGATCCAGAGCTTGACCCGGTCGCCGAGGCGGGTGGCCAGCACGTCGGCGTACTCGGCGAACCGGTGCGCGGTGTCGCGGTGCAGCCAGCCGCCGGCGTCCTGGAGCGGCTGGGGCAGGTCCCAGTGGAACAGCGTGGCGACCGGGTCGATGCCGTGGCCGAGCAACTCGTCCACCAGCCGCTCGTAGAAGTCGAGCCCGGCGGCGTTGACCCGGCCGGTGCCGGCGGGCAGCACGCGGGGCCAGGCCACCGAGAAGCGGTACGCGGTCACCCCGAGCCCGGCCATCAGCGCGACGTCCTCGGCATAGCGGTGGTAGTGGTCGCAGGCCACGTCGCCGGTGCTGCCGTCGAGGATGCGCCCGGGGGAGTGGGCGAAGGTGTCCCAGATGGAGGGTCCGCGACCGTCGACGTCGGCGGCGCCCTCGATCTGGTAGGCGGAGGTGGAGACGCCCCAGCGGAATCCGGTGGGGAAGTCGGGCATCGGAGCGGTCTGCATGCGCCCTCCCGGCGAAACGCGAAACGTGTTCGGAACTCTAGGGGTCGTGGGAGCGCTGCGCCATAGGGTGTCGATGCGTCGATGGCAATACCTTTCGGCGTGTCTTTGTTAACCCGTCCACATACGTCCGTTTTTGCGCATACAGTTCCGAATATTGTGGGATGTCCTCACTGGAGGAAGACGGAAATGATCCTCGTGGAACGCAGCGCGCACGTGACGGCACCGGTGAACGCGGTCTGGGACGTGGTACAGCGCGCTGAGCAGTTGCCGGCCTGGCTGGCCGGCGTCCGTGCGGCCGAGGTCCTCTCGGGCGAGGGCTTCGGCAGACGGCAACTGGTCCAGGCCGGGCGCGGTGCCGCACATGAGGCCGAAGTGATCGCCTACCAGGAACCGACCCTGATCGGCTGGCGGGAACGGGCCAAGGGCGCCGGTGCCCGAGCGGAGGCGCGCACCGAGATATACGTCCAGCTCACCCCGGACGAGGACGAGGGTGGGACGGTCGTGCGGCTCATCGTCGTACGCTGGCCGGCCGGCCCGGTCAAGGCCGCGCTTCTCCGGCTCGGCCTGCGCAGGGTCGGCGCCGACCTGGAGGACTCGCTGGCTCGGCTGACCGACCTGGCCGCCGTCGGCTGACCGACCACCTCCTGGCGTCACCCGCGATGCGGTGGCGGCCCCGGTGTCCCGACCAGGTGCACCCGGGCCGCCACCGTTTTCGACGCCGCCGGTGATCGCCCTACACGACGACGGTGAAGGCCGCGACGCGTACCTCGTCGAGGTGCCGGAACTCGAAGAAGAGGCGATAGGTGCCCGTCGACGGCACCGTGATGCCGAACGCCACCACCGAACTGGCCTGACTCGCCGCCGCCGGATGGACGTGCAGGTACGCCAGATCGCCCTGGCGCAACGCGACCAGGTGCCCGTACGCGCCCAGGTGCGGTTGCAGGTCGTTGACCGGCTGCCCGAGGCGACCGAGCCAGACGAGCACCTGGTGGGATTCGCCGGCCCGCAGGCCGCCGTCCAGGGTGACCGTGTAGTCGTCGACCAGGACCGTCTCCTCGGGCGGATCGAGTGGCCGTGCCGCGTACCGGCCGGGAACCGGCAGGTCCGTCCCGAGGGTGACCCCCGCCTGGGCGCCGAGCGGCCAGAAGTCGGCGATCACCCGCAACGGGCCGGGTGCCGACGGGGTGACCCGCACCCGCCAGGTGCCGTCGGGCGACATCTCCGGATGCAGGTGCTGATACCCGGAGAGGTCACGGCCGACCAGGATCAGGTGCATCCGGCGCTCGTGGTTCTCCTGGAACTCGGTCAGTGCGGCCCCGGTCTGGTCGCTGATCTGGAAGGCCAGCTCACCCGGCTCGCCGGCGGTCAGGTCCGGCGTGTGCAGCGCCAGAGACCAGCCGTCACGGGAGACCTCCAGCCCGCCCGGACCGTGGCCCGCGTGCCCGCCCGGCACGGCACCGGACGACCGGGCCGGAGTGCCGCTCGGGCCGCCGGCCCGCCCGGCGAAGAAGCCGACCGTCAGGGTCAGCGCGAGCACCAGCGCGATGGCCGCGTAGCGCGTCGGCGGACCCGACGTCGGTTCCGGAACGGGGGGACCGGTCGCGTACTCCCGGGTGGGCGGCACGGCGACGGAGCCGACGGCTTTCGCCGCCGGCCCCTGACTGGTCGTCGTCACGGCAGCCGGGGCTGCAACACGAACAGCCCCTGTTCGATGCCGCTGACCACGACGACACCGCTCGGGAAGTACGGGTAGGTGCTCCAGGCGCCGTTCATCGAGGAACTGTTGCTGGACGGGTAGACGTCGAAGTACCCGGCCTCGGTGGCGCGGCCGGCGGCCACGTTGGTCAGGTCCAGGATGCGCAACCCGGCCCGATAGTTGGCCTGGTAGCTGTACTTGCCCTTGACGTACTGGTTGTGGTCGGTGGCGGCGACGCCGGAGGGCGCGCTGTAGGTGCCGATGTGTCGAGGGGCGTCCAGGTCGGCCAGGTCCCAGATGTAGGTCTGCGTGTTCACCCCGCGACGGGACTCGTCCAACTCGTCGTCGAGCAGGAAGTAGCGCTGGTCCTCGGTGAACCAGCCCTGGTGGGTGTACGCCCGACCGGTGTACCCGATGCGGGCCAGCTGTCGAGGGGCGGACTTGGTGGTCACGTCGACCACGGTGACGGTGTCCTCGTTGGAGCTGACACAGATCTCCCGCCCGCTGTAGGCGGTGTCGGGACCCCGGTAGACCACGCACTGGGTGTCGTGGGTGTATCCGTCGTTGCTGACGCAGCCGGCCGACGTCGGGGACTTCGGGGTCCGGATGTCGACCATGTGCAGGCCGCCGCTGCAGGTGTTGGTGCCGACCGCGTACGCGAAGCCGGTCTGCTCGTTGATGGCGATGTTGTGCGAGTTGCCGAACTGGTTGTACTGCGCGTTCGTCGTCCAGGTCTGCGGCGTGGTGACGCCGCGCAGCCGCGTCAGGTCGAAGACCTGCATGCCGTGCCCGGAGACGTCCGCCACCACGTAGGCGTGGTCACGGTAGACCTTGATGTCCCGCCAGACGGCGGTGCGGTTCTGGTACGCGGGCAGGTTGCCGAGGTACACCGGCGCGGTCGGGTCCGAGATGTCCACGAACGAGGTGCCGTTGCGGCGGCCGACCAGCGCGTACTCCTTGCGGGTCTGCGGGTCGGTCCAACCCCAGATGTCGTTCGCCTGGCTGCCGCCGATGCCGGACAGCGGCATGAACGACAGCAGGTCCACGTTGCGGCAGGGGTAGCCGGCCGCCTGACCGTTCGTGCAGGCCGTCGCCGCGAGGGCAGCCGCCTGCTGGGTCGGTTCCCGTTGCGCCATGAACTCCTGCGCCGACGCCCGCCCGGCGGGTGTGGCGGGGTCGTGTGCCACCGAGGGCGAGCCCGGCCCCAGCGTCGACACCACCAGGGCGCCGACGGCCAGGGCCAGGCCGATCCGGACGATTCGCATCTGTGCTCCCTCTCGTCGCGCGGGGGCGGACGGCGTCCGAGCCGGCGGAGGACGGCGCGACAGGAGTCCACCGGGCCGGCGTGGTGCCCGTGCGGAGGTCGGATACCTATCGATGATTGTGGATCGGCGATGTTACGGGGGGAAGTCGCCTCCTGATATCGCCTGTGTCATACCGGGGCGGCGTCGCCGCCGTTCTCGGCGCTCGTGGAGCGGGTGCGCGCATGCGTGTTAGGAAGGGACCCTTGCTATGCACGAGGCGTTAGCAGGGGGCCCTTCCTTTCCCCCGACCCCAGCGTGAGAGAGGGCCCGGCGCGATGCGCCGGGCCCTCTCTCAGTGCGTGCGGTACTAGCTGTCGCCACCGGTCTCGCCGACCGGGGCGGCGTTCACGTCGTCGATGGCGTACTTCTTGGCCGCCTCGGCCGGTACGTGAGCCGGTACGACGCCGCGCAGCGCGAGCTGCCGCAGCGTGGCGACCGCGATCGACTCGGCGTCGACGCGGAAGTGCCGGCGCAGCGCGTGCCGGGTGTCCGACAGACCGAATCCGTCGGTGCCCAGGGAGGTCCAGTCACCGGGCACCCAGCGGGAGATCAGGTCCGGCACCGCGCGCATCCAGTCGCTGACCGCGACCTTCGGCCCGTCGGCGTCGGCCAGCTTCTGCTGGATGTACGGCACCCGCTGCTCCGCGCCCGGGTGCAGGAGGTTGTACGCCTCACACTCGACCGCGTCCCGCCGCAGCTCGGTCCAGGAGGTCACCGACCAGACGTCGGCGGCCACCCCCCAGTCCTGGGCGAGCAGCTGCTGCGCCTTGAGCGCCCACTGCATGCCGGTGCCGGAGGCGAGCACGTTCGCCCGGGGGGCGTCACCCTCCACCGACGGGGCCGCCGCGTACCGGTAGATGCCCTTGACGATGCCCTCGGCGTCGACGCCCTCCGGCTCGGCCGGCTGGTGGATCGGCTCGTTGTAGATGGTGAGGTAGTAGAAGACGTTCTCCTGCTCCTCGCCGTACATCCGGTGCAGGCCGTTCTCCACGATGTGCGCGATCTCGAACGCGAACGCCGGGTCGTACGCGACGACGGCCGGGTTCGTGGCCGCGAGCAGCAGCGAGTGGCCGTCCTCGTGCTGGAGGCCCTCGCCGTTGAGCGTGGTGCGACCGGCGGTGGCGCCGAGCACGAAACCACGGGCCATCTGGTCGGCCGCCGCCCAGAAGCCGTCACCGGTGCGCTGGAACCCGAACATCGAGTAGAAGATGTACATCGGGATCATCGGTTCGTCGTGCGTGGCGTACGACGAACCGGCGGCGGTGAACGAGGCGACCGAGCCGGCCTCGTTGATGCCCTCGTGCAGGATCTGACCGGCGGTCGACTCCTTGTACGACAGGAACAGCTCCCGGTCGACCGAGGTGTACCGCTGACCGTGCGGCGAATAGATCTTGGCGGTCGGGAAGATCGAGTCCAGGCCGAAGGTCCGTGCCTCGTCCGGGATGATCGGCACCCAGCGCCTGCCGAACTGCTTGTCCTTCATCAGGTCCTTGAGCAGCCGGACGAAGGCCATCGTGGTGGCCACCTTCTGCTTGCCCGAGCCCCGCTTGACGTCGGCGAAGCGCTCGCTGCCGGGGATGGCCAGGGGCTTGGCCTCGGTCCGCCGGCTCGGCAGGTAGCCGCCGAGGTTCTTGCGCCGCTCGTGCAGGTACTGCATCTCGTCGGACTTCTCGTCCGGCCGGTAGTACGGCGGCAGGTACGGGTTGTCCTCCAGCGCCGAGTCCGGGATGTCCAGGTAGAGCCGGTCGCGGAACGTCTTCAGGTCGTCCAGCGTCAGCTTCTTCATCTGGTGCGTGGCGTTGCGGCCCTCGAAGTGCTGGCCGAGCGTCCAGCCCTTGATCGTCTTGGCCAGGATCACCGTCGGCTGCCCGGTGTGCTCCGTCGCCGCCTTGTAGGCCGCGTAGAGCTTGCGGTAGTCGTGCCCGCCGCGCTTGAGGTTCCAGATCTCGTCGTCGCTCAGGCCGTCGACCATCTTGCGGGTCCGCGCGTCCCGACCGAAGAAGTGCTCCCGGACGTACGCCCCGGACTCCGCCTTGTAGGTCTGGTAGTCGCCGTCCGGAGTGGTGTTCATCAGGTTGACCAGCGCGCCGTCGGTGTCGGCGGCGAGCAGCGGGTCCCACTCCCGGCCCCAGACCACCTTGATGACGTTCCAACCGGCGCCCCGGAAGAACGCCTCCAGCTCCTGCATCACCTTGCCGTTGCCGCGGACCGGACCGTCCAGGCGCTGGAGGTTGCAGTTGATCACGAAGGTGAGGTTGTCCAGCTCCTCCCGGGCGGCCACGCCGATCGCGCCCAGGGTCTCCGGCTCGTCCATCTCGCCGTCGCCGAGGAAGGCCCAGACGTTCTGGTCGGAGGTGTCCTTGATGCCCCGGTGCTGGAGGTAGCGGTTGAACCGGGCCTGGTAGATGGCGTTCAGCCCGCCCAGCCCCATCGAGACGGTGGGGAACTCCCAGAAGTCCGGCATCAGCCGGGGGTGCGGGTACGACGGGAGCCCGCCGCCGGGGTGCGACAGCTCCTGCCGGAAGCCGTCGAGCTGGTTCTCGCTGAGCCGACCCTCCAGGAACGCCCGGGCGTACATACCGGGGGAGGCGTGCCCCTGGTAGAAGATGTGATCGCCGCCACCCGGGTGGTTCTTGCCCCGGAAGAAGTGGTTGAAGCCCACCTCGTAGAGCGAGGCCGAGCTGGCGAAGGTGGAGATGTGTCCGCCGACGCCGATCTCGGGACGCTGCGCACGGTGCACCAGCATCGCCGCGTTCCACCGCACGTACGCCCGGATCCGGCGCTCGATGTGCTCGTCACCCGGGAACCAGGGTTCGCGCTCCGGCGGGATCGTGTTGAGGTAGTCGGTGGTGGTCAGCGACGGTACGCCGACCTGGCGCTCACGGGCGCGCTCCAACAGGCGCAGCATCACGTATCGCGCCCGCTTGGTGCCACGATCATCGATGACACCGTCGAGCGACTCGACCCATTCGCTGGTCTCTTCAGGGTCGGTATCCGGAAGCTGGCTCGGCAGTCCGGCCGTGATCACCGGGCGCTTGCGTTCCGTAGCCACAGGCGTTCCCTCGGTTGTGTGTGGGATAGGTCTCTAGCGCCATCCTGCCCCGTCGCGGCACTCGCCGTCACGTCCACCCGGCCCAAGGGCGACGCGCGACACACGTACCGAACAGTAACTTCGCGTCGCCGCGCAGGCCCGGACGGGTAGTAGACGATCTTGCCAGGAAACGCCGCCGAGCGCGCCGGTACAAGGTTTCGTAACCGGGCAGAATGGGGGGTATGCGTAGTGAGGTGATCAGCATCCGGACCGGTTCCCGGCCGACCGTCCGGGACATCACCGCCGAGGCCGAGCAGTTCCTCGCCGGGCAGGGCGACGGGCTGCTGCACGTGTTCGTGCCGCACGCCACCGCCGGGGTGGCCATCATCGAGACCGGCGCCGGCTCCGACGACGACCTGCTCACCGCGCTGGACGCGCTGCTGCCCACCGACGACCGCTGGCAGCACCGGCACGGTTCGCCCGGACACGGCCGCGACCACGTGCTGCCCGCCTTCGTCGCCCCGTACGCGACGCTGCCCGTGCTCGGCGGCCGGCTCGCCCTGGGTACCTGGCAGTCGGTCTGCCTGATCGACACCAACGGGGACAACTCCAGCCGGCAGGTCCGCTTCTCCTTCCTGCCCGGCTGACCACCACACCCGCCCGGCCGGCCACCGCGAGGCGACCGTCCCGGCGGCGTGCCGCCGACGTAACGGCGGAACTGCCCGAACGTGGCCGGATCGTAGAATGTCGACCATGCCGCGACCACCCGCCACCCTGGTCGGCCCGGGTGGGGCCGACCGGTCCCGGGTGGCCGGCGACACGGTCCGGCGGATCATGCACGTGGCCGCCGCCCTTCGGCACCACCAGGACAGCGAGATCGCCGCACTGGGGCTGACCCCGGCGGTCGCCCGCGCGCTCTACGAACTGGACCCGGACCACCCGCTGCCCGCCCGTGAGCTGGCCGGGCAGTTGCGCTGCGACCGGTCCAACGTGACCGCGCTGGTCGACAAGCTGGAGCGGGCCGGGCTGGTGGAGCGTCGTGCCGACCCGGACGACCGGCGGCAGCGGACCCTGGTGGTGACCGAGGCGGGCCGGCGGATGCGGGACCGGGTCCACGGGGTGCTGTCCGACTCACGACTGCTGGCCGGACTCAGCACGGAGGAGTTGGCGGCGCTCGGCGAACTCGTCTGGAAGGTCTCCGACGGCGGTTGCCCGGAGCGGCTCGGGACGTAGTCGGGCGCCGCGCCGTCCCAGGTGCGTGAAACGTGCTCAGGTGGGCGAGGCGTGCCTCGGTCGGTAATGCTGTCGGACGTGACCACCCCGCAGGATCTCGACGACCGGTTCCGGGAGGCCCTGGCCGCCCTCGCCGCGCCGGGGCGCCGCGCCGACCCGGCACAGCCGGTGGCCGACGGTGCCACGCTGACCGGCGCAGAGCTGTTGGACCTCTTCGACGCACAGGTCACCAGCCGCCAACTCGACCTCGCCGGACGCTGGCTCCGCGGCTTCGGCGAGGGCTACTACACGATCGGTTCGGCCGGGCACGAGGGCAACGCCGGGGTCGCCGCGGCGCTACGCCCCACCGACCCGGCCCTGCTGCACTACCGCTCCGGCGCGTTCTACTGCGTGCGGGCCGCTCAGGCCGCCCGCAGCGGGGAGCCCGACACCGGCCGGGACCCCGACGCGGAGCCGGCCGGCGACCACGGCGGCCCCAGCACCGACACGACCGCGCCCGCCGGGCAGGCGACGGAGGTCGACCTCGACCCGGCCGAGGACGCGCCGCCGGTCGGCAGGGTCGGGCACGCCGAGGAGGGCCCCCGGGCCGCTGATCCGCTGGACGACGACGAGCGCCCGGCCGGGAAAGCGGAGGCCGCGGGCGACGAGCGGCGGGCGGTCGACCCGGTGTACGCGGACGCGGCCCGGGACGTGCTGCGGGGCATGGTGGCCTCGCGCGAGGAGCCGATCGCCGGAGGCCGGCACAAGGTCTTCGGTCGGGCCGACCTCGCCGTGGTGCCGACCACCTCCACGATCGCCTCGCACCTGCCCCGGGCGGTGGGCATGGGCCTCGCGGTGGAGCGGCTGCGCCGGCTGGACACGCGACCGGAGCCGACCTGGCCGGGCGAGACGCCCGTCGCGACGACGTGGGCACCGGACGCGATCGTGGTCTGCTCGTTCGGGGACGCCTCGATCAACCACGCCAGCGCCACCGCCGCCTTCAACACCGCCGGCTGGTACGACCACACCGGTCTGCGCATCCCGGTGCTGTTCGTGTGCGAGGACAACGGCCTGGGCCTGAGCCTCCGGTCCCCGCAGGGCTGGGTGACGACGGCGCTGCGGTCGAAGCCGGGGGTGCGGTACTTCGCCGTCGACGGCACCGACCTGGTCGAGACGTACGAGGTGGCGGTCGAGGCGGCGGCCTGGGTCCGCCGCCACCGGCGCCCGGCCGTACTCCACCTCACCACGGTGCGGTTGATGGGGCACGCGGGCGCGGACGCCGAGAGCGCGTACCGGTCGGCCGGGGAGATCCGGGCCGACCTGGATCGGGATCCGGTGGTGGCCACCGCGCGACGGTTGGTCGAGGCGGGCCTGGCCAGCGGTGCGGAGTTGCTGGAGCGCTACGACGAGATCGGCTGGCGGGTCCGCCGGCTGGCCGAGGGGGTGCTCGACGAGCCGAAGCTGTCCAGCCCGGCCGAGGTGGTCGCCCCGCTGGCGCCCCGCCGACCGTTGCGGGTGGCCCGTGCGGTGGCCGAGGCGGGCGACCGGGCGGCCGGGCCGGACGCGGGCGCACGGGTCGAGGCGTTCGGCGGCAAGCCGCCGGAGCTGGTCGGCCCGCTGACGCTGGCGCAGAGCATCAACGCCGCGCTCACCGACGGGCTGCTCGACCATCCGCAGATGGCCGTCTTCGGCGAGGACGTCGCCGCCAAGGGTGGGGTGTACGGGGTCACCAAGGGACTGCGGGACCGGTTCGGTGTCGCCCGGGTCTTCGACACCCTGCTCGACGAGACCTCGATCCTCGGCCTGGGGCTCGGTGCCGGGCTGGCCGGGATGCTGCCGGTGCCGGAGATCCAGTACCTGGCGTACCTGCACAACGCCGAGGACCAGTTGCGCGGCGAAGCGGCCACCATGGGGTTCTTCTCGCAGGGCGCGATGCGGAACCCGATGGTGGTGCGGGTGGCCGGGTTGGCGTACCAGGAGGGCTTCGGCGGGCACTTCCACAACGACAACTCGGTGGCGGTGCTGCGGGACGTACCCGGGCTGGTGATCGCCGTACCCGCGCGACCGGACGACGCGGCGGCGATGCTACGGACCTGCCTGGCGAGCGCGGCGGTGGACGGCAGCGTCTGTGTGTTCCTGGAGCCGATCGGGCTCTACCACACGCGCGACCTCTACACCGACGGCGACGGGGAGTGGCTGGCCGGGTACGCCGAGCCGGGCGCCTGGGCGGGCGCACACGTGCCGGTCGGGCGGGCCCGCGTGTACGGCGTCGGCTCGGCCGAGGACGTCACGATCATCACGTTCGGTAACGGCGTCCGGATGTCGCTGCGGGCCGCGTCGGCGCTTGCCGACGAGGGCGTCGGCACCCGCGTGGTGGACCTGCGTTGGCTGGCCCCGCTACCTGTGGCCGATCTCATCCGGGAGGCCACCGCGACCGGCCGGGTGCTGGTGGTGGACGAGACCCGACGCTCCGGCGGGGTGGGTGAGGGAGTGATCGCCGCGCTGGTGGACGCCGGTTATGTCGGTGCGGCACGACGAGTGGCCGCAGTTGACTCATTTGTGCCGTTAGGTCCGGCTGCCCGTCAGGTCCTGGTGTCCGAGGAGGCCATCACCCAGGGTGCCCGTACGCTGCTGGCACGGTAAATTTCGTTCCACCCGGTGCGCCACTTGCGCCGGAGGGCACAACTGTGTGGACTTTGCCTGACGGCGTTCGAGGGGACGCCGCGAACTCGCCACGAGATGAGGAGGCACGCGACAGTGAGCGCGACCGCTGGTCAGGCTGCCGACGGGGTACGCAGCCTGGCGGACCGGTTCGGCATCGAGCCGGGGATGGTCGTCATGGAGATGGGGTACGACGAGGACGTCGACTCCGATCTCCGGGACGCCCTGACCGACCGTTGTGGTGACCTGGTCGACGAGGACACCGATGAGGTGGTCGACGCGGTGCTGGTGTGGTACCGGGACGGCGACGGTGATCTTTTCGAACTTCTCGTGGACGCCCTCGGCCCCCTGGCCGACAACGGGGTCGTGTGGCTGTTGACGCCCAAGGCCGGCCGTGACGGGCACGTGGAACCGAGTGAGGTCTCCGAGTCCGCACCCACCGCAGGCCTCCAACAGACCTCCACCATCAACGCCGGCAAGGACTGGAGCGGGGCCCGTCTCGTGCTGCGCCGAGGTGCCAAGGGCAAGAAGTGACCCTGCTCAGCGGTGTGACAGGCTGAGGCCGACCCGACCTGACTCCCGAAGGAGCTCGCATGCCGATCGAGGTTGGCGCCGAGGCGCCGGACTTCGTGCTGAAGGACCAGAACAACCAGGAGGTCCGGCTCGCCGACTTCCGTGGCCGGCGCTCCGTCCTGCTGGTCTTCTACCCGCTGGCCTTCACCGGCATCTGCCAGGGCGAGCTGTGCGAGGTGCGGGACAACCTCGACGAGTACGTCAGCGACGACGTCCAGGTACTCACCGTCAGCGTCGACTCGGTGTACGCCCACAAGGTCTGGGCGGACCGCGAGGGCTTCCAGTTCCCGCTGCTGTCGGACTTCTGGCCGCACGGTGCCGTCGCCCAGGCGTACGGCGTCTTCAACGAGGTCGCCGGCATCGCCAACCGGGGCACCTTCGTCATCGACAAGAACGGCGTGGTCCGGTTCGCCGAGATGAACATGCCGGGCGAACCGCGTGACCAGCACGGGTGGCGCAAGGCCCTGGCCGAGGCCGGCGCCTGACCCGTCCCGAACGGTGGTAACCGTCCGGTAGGGCCGGTGGGCGGCAGGGTAGGCTTGCCAACCGCCGGCTCGCCGTACGGCGTTCCGGGCGCGTAGCTCAGCGGGAGAGCACTCGCCTTACAAGCGAGGGGTCGCAGGTTCGAAACCTGCCGCGCCCACCAGATCGAACAACGGCCCGGAGATCAGTTCTCCGGGCCGTCTCCGCATCGTTCTCCGGGCCGTCTCTGCATCGGCGGTCGTGGCGGTGACGTCGCCGTGGGATACGTCGAGGTCGCCGACGTGCGGTTCGGGTGCGAAAATGCGCGTCGGCGGCGACCTTCTTGGTTCCTACTTCGGCGCCTTTCGAGCTGAACCGTTTGCGCTATCGCAGATCCTCGGCACGGAGCGCCGGAGGCCGGGGCCGCTCACCGCGATCCGTGGACGCTTTCAGCTCGAAAGGGCCCGACGTGCTGTCGGTCAGGTCCCGAGCATCAGCCGAGCGCCCGCCGTACGGCAGCCCGGATGCGGACACGGGCGCGTCTTTCGTGGGCCGCGCGTGACGATGGGGGTGCGGTCTCCGGCAAACGGAGCCGAGCCGGACGGGTGCCGCGTACCGTCGTCGTCGGGTCGGTGCCGACGCGGACGGGGAGGGGCGCGAGTGGGCTACGCCGAGGTCGCCGACGTGCGGTTCTGGTACGAGACACACGGCTCCGGTCGGCCGCTGGTGCTGCTGCACGGCGGGTTCGGCGCGGTCGAGACCTTCGCCGCGATCCGGCCCGCGCTGGCGCAGCGCCGCCAGGTGATCAGTGTCGACCTGCCGGGTCACGGACGCACCGCCGACGTCGACCGTCCGATGCGGTACGAGTCGATGGCCGACGACGTGGCCGCGTTCATTGGTCACCTGGGTCTGGGTCCGGTCGACGTGCTGGGCTTCTCCCTCGGAGGCGGGGTCGGCCTGCGGCTGGCGGTCCAGCACCGGCACCTGCTTCGCCGACTGGTGGTGGTCTCCGCGCCGTGCCGACGTCAGGGCTGGTTCCCCGAGGTGCTCGCCGGGATGCCGGAGCCCGACGAGGCGGCCGGCGAGCGGATGACGGGCATCCCGGCGTACGAGCTCTATCGACAGGTCGCGCCCCGCCCCGACGACTGGCCGAAGCTCTGGGCCAGGACCGGCGAGCTGTTGCGCCGCGAGTACGACTGGTCGGCGGAGGTGGCCGCGCTGACCACCCCCACCCTGCTGGTCTTCGCCGACGCCGACTCGATCCGTCCCGCGCACATGGTCGAGTTCTTCGGCCTGCTCGGCGGCGGACACCGGGACGCCGGTTGGGACGGTGCCGACCGGCCGGACGCCCGCCTGGCGGTCCTGCCCGGGCTCACCCACTACGACATCGTGGACTCGCCCGCCCTGCCGGCGGTGGTCCTCCCCTTCCTCACCCACACCCTGAACACCCCGGTCTGAGTACTTCAGCCTGATCGCGCCGCCGGCACCGTGCCGGTCCATCCGGCACGTCCTTCACCGCGTGTAGTGCAGCATGATCACGCCCGCGCCGATGGGGGTGGCGTCGACCAGGCTGAAGTGCTGCAGGTCGAACGAGCGGTCGGCGAGCGGGATGCCGCTGCCGACGACGATCGGATTGACCTTGACCACCAGTTCGTCCACCTCCGGCAGCAGTTGGCCGGCGAGCTGGCCGCCGCCGCAGAGCCAGATGTCGCCGCCGGACCGTTGCTTGAGGTCGCGGACGAAGGCGACCGGGTCACCGGAGACGATCTCCACCGCCGGGTCGTCGGACGGCGGCAGCGAGCGGGCGAAGACGTACTGCTTCGAGCGGTTCGCCCCCGACGAGACGGTGCTGGCCGGACTGGCCGCCCGGGAACCCTCCACGGCCCTGCTCACCGACTACGTCCGGTACATCGTCGAACGGACCACCCGGCAGCCGGAACTCACCCGCGCCCTGATCGAGCTGCGCCTGGAGGCGACCCGCCGTCCCGACCTGGCCCGGATCCTCGGTGCGACCCTGCGCCGGGGCTACCGCGACGACGTCGCGCACCAACTGGCCGCCGGCCTGCCCGGTGGCGCGTTCGAGGTGACCCTGCTGCGCTACGCCGTGGACGGGCTCCTGCTCGACCTGCTCACCCCCTCGATCGACGCCGGGTTCGACCCCGACGACGTGGTCGTCGCCCTGGTGTCCCGGTTGACCGCCGAGCCCTCCTGACCGCCGACCGCCACCGGACGCCCCGGGTACGCGAGGACTGTTCGTCGGCGCAGCGGGAAGACGTCGATGCGGACGCACCTGGGGAGGAGCGACGGATGACGCGTGCCGGACTGACCATCGGTGTGCTCGGCTCGTACGGTGGGCGCAACCTCGGTGACGAGGCCATCCTCACCGGCCTGCTGGCCGACCTGCGCGAACAGGAGCCGAACGCCCGGATCATCGTCTTCTCACGGAACCCGGCGCACACCGCGTTGGCGCATCCGGATGTCGAGGCGGTGCCGTGGGAGGGGGTCAGCCGGACCGACTCCGCCCTCGTGCTCTCCCAGCTCGACCTGCTGATCCTGGGCGGCGGCGGCATCCTCTACGACAAGGAGGCCCGCCGCTACCTCCGCGTGGTGCGGGTCGCCCAGGAACGCGGCCTGCCACTGCTGACGTACGCGGTGGGGGTGGGCCCGCTCAGCGAGATGGTGGACACCGGCATGGTCCGGGAGACGCTGGCCGGCGCCACCCAGGTCACCGTCCGCGACCAGGAGTCGCGGATGGTGCTGGAGGAGGCCGGCCTGCTCAACCCGATCACGGTCACCGCCGACCCGGCGTTCCTGCTGGAACCGGAGGACTTCCCGGCGGCACTGCTGCGCGAGGAGGGCGTGCCGGCGGGCAAGCGGCTGGTCGGGATGAGCGTACGGGAGCCCGGCCGCGCGGCCGAACGGCTCGACGTCGACGGGTACCACCGGCTGCTGGCCCAGATCGGCGACTTCCTGGTGCACCGGATCGACGCGCACGTGCTCTTCGTCCCGATGGAGCGCGACGACATCCGGCACTCGCACGGGGTGCTCTCGCACATGACCGCCGCCGAACGTGGACGCATCCTGCACGGCACCTACTCGCCGCAACAGGTCCTCGGGCTGATGCGCCACTTCGACCTCGCCGTCGGCATGCGACTGCACTTCCTGATCTTCGCCGCGATGATGGGTACGCCGTTCCTGCCCCTGCCGTACGCCGGAAAGGTCTTCGACCTGGCCCAGCGACTCGGGGTGCCGGCGCTGCGCGGCGTGGAGCGGGAGGTGGAGGGACCGCTGCTGGCCGAGGTCGACCAGCTCTGGGACGAACGTGACCAGCGGCGGGAGACCACCGCGCAGCGGGTCGCCCAGGTCTGTGAGGAGGCCCGGGGCACCTCGCGGGTCACCCGGGCGGTGCTGGAGAGCCTGCGCGCCCGGTCCCTGGTCGAGGTCGGCGCCTGACCGTCCGGTGGGCGGGCCGCGTCGTGTGCCGGGTGGGTCAGACGGCCGGGCCTCGCCAGCAGTAGCGCCACTGCTGACTCTTGGCGTCGACCGACTCCAGTTCGTAGATGTCCGCTCCGGCCAGGCCGGCCGAGCCCAGGTGGTGGTGGGTCAGCGGGGGACGGCCGTTGGGGTCCAGCTCGACGGTGACCTGCTGTCCGTCCGCCTCGCCACCTACCAGCGGGATCTCAACCGAGGATGCCATGCGCCCATCCTGCCCCGCCCGCCGTCGCCGCGCAGCGGATAGCCGCCCGCGCAGCGGACAGCCCGGGGCGTGCGGGACAGTCGGCGGGTCGGAACGGGACTAATCTCCCCTCATGGCGGAGATCGCGATAGACCCGACGCTCGGTCCGGTCGTCAATCGGGTGGCCGGCGAACGGGACGTCCTCGAATCGTTCCTCGACTTCCACCGGGCGGTGCTGCTGCGCAAGCTGCGGGGCCTCTCCGACCCCGACGCGGCCCGTCGGCTGCTGCCCTCGGCCACCACGATCGCCGGGCTGGTCAGACACCTCACCGAGATCGAACGCAACTGGTTCCACATCCTGCTCGACCCGGCGCCGGGCGAGGTGTTCCCCACCTCGGAGGAGGCGGCGCTGGCCAGCTTCACCCTGGACGAGGGCGACACGGTGGAGAGCCTGGCCGCCGACTACGAGCGGACCTGTGACCGGTCGCGGGAGATCGCCGCCCGCTTCGACCTGGACCACGTGGTGCCGCAACCGCAGCTCGGTGAGGTGTCGCTGCGCTGGATCCTGGTGCACATGATCGAGGAGACCGCCCGGCACGTCGGGCACGCCGACATCCTCCGGGAACTCACCGACGGCACCACCGGCGCACTCTGACCGGCGTTCTCATACCGGCGTTCTCGAACGGGCGCACGTTGACGGGCGCACGTTGACCGGCGCACGTTGACGAGCGCCGAGGGGCGGTCGTCAGGGGAGGGGAAGCAGCCCCGGCGGGTACTCCATGCCGTCGTGGGTGCAGGCGGCGGCGGCCACCCCGGCCGCGTACCCGGCGGCCTCTGCCCAGGTCGCGCCGCGTGAGCGGGCCGCGACGACCCCGGCGGCGAAGGCGTCCCCGGCGCCGTTGGTGTCGACCACCGGGCCGGGCGGCACTGCGGCCGGCACCCGGTGCACGCGGCCGCCGAGGTGCAGCTCCGCGCCGTCCGCGCCCCGCGTCACCAGCACCGGGCCCGGCGCGAACGTGGCGGCTGTCGTCGCCGCCCGGTCGCCCAGCGCCGCGCCGCTGACCAGGACCAGCTCGGCGATCTCGGCGAAGGGCCGGTGATAGGGGTTGCGCCCGTCCCAGTCGTGCAGGTCGGTGGAGCTGCTCACCCCCTCGGCGAGTACACCGGCGAGGTCGGGCAGCAGGTCCCGGACCCAACCCATGATCGACAGGTGGACGTGGGTGGCGTCCTCGACCAGCGCCGCCACCCGCTCGGTCGGGAAGGGCGCGGGACCGTCCGAGTCGCGGGGGTCGTACAGCGCCATCCGGTGTCCGGCGGGGTCGACCAGGTTCACCGAGCGGCGGGTGCCGGCGGGGTCCTCGGCCAGCGTGGCGTGTACGCCGGTCCGGGCCAGCGCGGCGCGCACCACGTCCCCGGCCGGGTCGGCACCGATCGTGTCGATCACCGCCACCCGCAGCCCGAGCGCGTGGGCGGCGAGCAGCACCCCGGCACCCGTGTTGCCGATCCGCAGGTCGATCGGGTCGACGGTGACCGAGTCGACCACCGGCAGCGGCAATCCGGGCACCCGCACCCGTACGTCGACACCGAGTCCACCGATCACCAGAAGGTCGTACATGGCGTCGACGGTAGACGTCGGGTGGCGCCTAAGCTGTCCCGGTTGTTAGCAGGGGACCCTTGCTCTACCGGAGGCGTTAGCAGGGGACCCCTCCTTACTCGGCGAGGGGGCGTGCGTGCTGGTCGTGCACGGGGTGTGGCTGCCCGGTCGCGGCTTCGCCGTCTGGGCCGAGGACAGCACCCGAGAGCCGGAGGCGCCGCGCCGACCGGGGCGGGCACCCCGCGACCGGCCGCACCCGTTCGCCGCCGACCACGCCGCGTTGACCACCGTCATGGGCGAGGCCGCCGAGCCGGCCGACCTCGGCACGGTGCTGTTGAGCCTGCCCACCCGGGGCGGCTCGCCGATGGACTCGCCGGAACTGGTCCGGACCACCGTCGTGGCGCCGCCCCGGGGCCGGGTCGCCCTGGCCGGATGGCGGGTGCCGGTCCTCGCGTACGGCCCGGACGCCACGCTGGCGCTGCTGCGCGGCATCGACCGCGTGTCCGCCGTACCGGGTGCCGCCCTGCGACACCTGGCCGAGGTGGCCGCCTTCGCCGTCGACCTGGCCGGTCGGGGCCGGGTCCTGCCCGGCCTCGCCGCCCCGACGTCCGCCGCCCCGCAGGCCCTCCACCCGAACAGCCAGGCCCACCGGATGCCGCACCAGCACCGGCAAGCCCACCAGCCCGACCAGCCCGACCAGCCCCAGCAGACCCGACGACGGTCCACCGCCCGGACCGGGTCGACGGCGGTCGGTGGCGGGCGACCGGAGGACGGCGTACCCGCGCGTGCGGTGTGGCGTCCGCTGCTGACCGGTACCGACGCGGCCTGGGCGCGGTCGTTGGCGTTGGCGCTGCCACCGGTCGCCCGCGCGGTGGTCGAGGCGGACCTGCCCGCCCTTCCGGCGCCCGGCAGCGCCGTCCGTCGCCCCGCACGTCGGCCGGGCGGATCGGCGCGCACCACCCGGCGTGGAAGTGAAGAGGGGTCCCCTGCTCTACCGGAGGCGTTATCAGGGGGCCCTTCCTTACATCCGGGTGGGGTGGTGGGGGACGCGCTGGATGTGCTGACCGATGCGGCGGTGCGCGCGGCCCTGCCGGAGACCGCACTGGCCCGAGGCGTACGCCCCGGCGCGGCGGTGGCGTCCTGGCTCGGCGCGCTGACCGGGCCGCACCGCGAGTTCACGGCCGACGCGGCGGCGCTGGACGTTCTCCGGTCCGAGCTGGACGCCTGGCAGCGGGACGCGGCGGGCGGGGCGGTACGGGCGAGCTTCCGGCTGGTGGAGCCGTCGACCGAGGAGGTGCCCGGCCCGGTGACGGTGGTGCCGCTCGACCTGGACGCGGCGGTGGGGGACCCGGGCAGGTGGCGGGTGGAGTTCGGTCTGCGGGCGGCCGACGAGTCGGGTCTGCACGTCGACGCCGGTCAGGTGTGGCGCGGCGAGGGCGGCACCGTCGCCGGGGCGCATCCGCAGGAGACGATGCTGGCCGAGCTGGGCCGGGCCAGCCGCCTCTGGCCGGAGCTGGACACGGCGTTGCGGACCGCCACCCCGGAGGCGCTGGAACTGGACGCCGACGGGGCGCACCGGTTCCTGCGCGAGGGCGCGCCGATGCTGCACGCCGCCGGTTTCACGGTGCTGCTGCCGTCCTGGTGGCAGCGCCCGGCGTCGCGGCTGGGCGCCCGCCTGCGGGCCGGGTCGCGGGCCGCGCCCGGCACGGTCAGCGGCCCGACCGACCGGGTCGGGTTGGACGCCCTGGTGGACTACCGCTGGGAGGTGGCGCTCGGGGACCAGCCGCTGACCGAGGAGGAGTTGGCCCGGCTGGCCGAGGTGAAGACGCCGCTGGTGCGGTTGCGCGGCCAGTGGGTCGAGCTGGATCCGAAGCGGCTCGCCGCCGGTCTGCGCCTGTTGCGGTCCACCGGCGAACTGACCGTCGCCGACCTGCTGCGGCTGGGGCTCGCCGACGGTACGCAACCGGACGCCCTGCCGGTGCTGGAGGTGACCGCCGACGGGGCGTTGGGTGACCTGCTCGCCGGGTCGGTGGAGCGTCGGCTCACGCCACTGGACCCGCCGCCGTCGTTCCACGGCACGCTGCGGCCGTACCAGCGGCGGGGGCTGGCCTGGCTGGCGTTCCTCCAGTCGCTCGGGCTGGGCGGGGTGCTCGCCGACGACATGGGGCTGGGCAAGACGGTGCAGTTGCTGGCGCTGCTGGCCGGTGATCCGGCCGGGTCCGGGCCGACGCTGCTGGTCTGTCCGATGTCGCTGGTCGGCAACTGGCAGCGGGAGGCCGCCCGGTTCGCCCCGGAGCTGCGCGTCCACGTGCACCACGGCGCGCAGCGGGCCCGGGGCGACGACGTCGGTGCCGCCGCGCAGGAGGCCGACCTGGTGCTCACCACGTACTCGGTGGCGGCGCGGGACGCGGTGGACCTGGCCGGGGTGGACTGGCACCGGGTGGTGCTGGACGAGGCGCAGGCGATCAAGAACGCCGCCACCCGGCAGGCCGAGGCGGTGCGGTTGCTGCCCGCCCGGCACCGGCTGGCGGTCACCGGTACGCCGGTGGAGAACCGGCTGGCCGACCTCTGGTCCATCATGCAGTTCGCCAATCCGGGGCTGCTCGGCCCGGCCGCGACCTTCCGGAAGCGGTTCGCCGAGCCGATCGAGCGGCACGGCGACGCCGACACCGCCGAGCGGCTGCGCCGGATCACCGGCCCGTTCGTGCTGCGCCGACTCAAGACCGACGCCTCGATCATCTCGGACCTGCCGGAGAAGCTGGAGATGGAGGTCGTCTGCAACCTCACCGCCGAGCAGGCGGCGCTCTATCGGGTGGTGGTCGACGACATGCTGGCCCGGATCGAGTCCTCCGAGGGCATCGAGCGGCGGGGGCTGGTGCTGGCCACGATGACCCGGCTCAAGCAGGTCTGCAACCATCCGGCGCAGTTGCTGCGCGACGGTTCCCCGTTGGACGGACGCTCCGGCAAGCTGGCCCGGTTGACGGAGATCCTCGACGAGGTCCTGGCGGCGGGGGAGAAGGCGCTGCTGTTCACCCAGTACGCCGAGTTCGGCGGGATGCTGCGCGGCCACCTGGCGGCCCGGTTCGGCCGGGAGGTGCTGTTCCTGCACGGCGGGGTCGGCAAGGCCGACCGGGACGAGATGGTGGCCCGCTTCCAGTCCGACGACGGGCCCGCGCTGTTCGTGCTCTCCCTCAAGGCCGGTGGGACGGGACTGACGCTGACCGCCGCCAACCACGTGGTGCACGTCGACCGGTGGTGGAATCCGGCGGTGGAGGACCAGGCCACCGACCGGGCGTTCCGGATCGGGCAGCGCCGCCGGGTCCAGGTCCGTAAGTTCGTCTGCGCCGGCACGGTGGAGGAGAAGGTCGCCGCGCTGATCGCCGAGAAGCGCGGCCTGGCCGCGTCGGTCGTCGGCACCGGCGAGCAGTGGATCACCGAGCTCTCCACCACCCAGTTGCGGGAGCTGTTCGCGCTGGAGGCCGGGGCGGTGGCCGAGTGACCGAGGGCCGGTTCGCCGAGTACGGTCCGCCGCGCCGGGTCGACGGCGGGCTGCGTGCCCGCAGCACCCGGGGTGCCATCGGGGTGTCCTGGTGGTCGCGGCGGTTCGTGGAGGTGCTGGAGTCGTTCGCGCTCGGCACCCGGCTGACCCGGGGCCGGGCGTACGCGCGCGCCGGCCAGGTGGTACGCCTCGACGTCCACCCCGGACGCGTGGACGCGGTGGTGCAGGGTTCACGACCCCGGCCGTACCAGGTCCGGGTCGCGTTGCCACCGTTCCCGGCCGACCTCTGGACACGGATCGAGACGGAGCTGGCCGCCCAGGCGTTCTTCAGCGCCCGGCTGCTCGCCGGTGACCTGCCGGCCGAGTTGGAGGAACTGCTCGCCACGCTCGGCGCACCGCTGTTCCCCGCCACGGTGACCGACCTCGAGCAGCACTGCTCCTGCCCGGACGCGGCGGTGCCCTGCAAACACCTCGCGGCCACGTTCTATCTGCTGGCCGAGGCGTTCGACGCGGATCCGTTCGCCCTGCTGCACTGGCGGGGCCGCAGCCGGTCCGACCTGCTCGCCCGACTACGCGAGCTGCGCGGCACCCCGAACGGGCGGGAGCTGCGCAGTCCACCGAGCGGGCGCGAGGTGCACGGCACCCCGAACGTCCACGTCGGTGATCCGCCCGTGGCGACCGGCGCCGCCCCACGAGCAGGCGACCCGACAGCACCCGGTCCGTCGTCGACGGACGGTGCTGCCGACCGGTCGTCCGGCGGCGACGTGGCTCTTCCGGCGGCCGGTGCGGCACGTGTCCTCACCGACCTGCCGGCCCCGCCGCTCGCCGAGACGGTCGACCGGTTCTGGTTGCCACCGGTGCCGTTGCCGGACCGCCCACCGAGCCTGGCGAGCCGCCCCGACCTGCTGTTGCGGCAGCTCGGCGCGCCCGCACCGGCGATCGGCGGACCGGGTCTGGCCGAGCGTCTGCGCCAGGCGTACCGGCAGCTCGGCGAGTGAGCGGACCGGTGGTCAGACCCAGCGGTGCCGGTACCGCCACATCAGGGCGGTGTTGACGACCAGCAGGACGGCGTAGACCGCCCCGGCCAGCCGGCCGGCGAGTACGGTCGTGGCCGGCAGGGCCGCCCACAACACGATGGTCATCAACAGCAGCATCCGGCCGCGTCGCATCCGGGATCGGTTGTCGAGCCGGGCGAAGAACGCCGGATCGCTCTCCCGGAGATTGCGGGTGATCTGCTCGAAACGGCGCTGGTCCTCTTTGCTGAGCATGTGCCTTCCCCTCACGCGTTCAGCAACGGCGCGGCGGATTACCCCTGCGGCGACGGCTCACGCTCTCCTGCTGGTCCTACTTTGGCCGGTCGCCCGTCCGCACCGACCGGGAGCGCGGCCGGACAGCGCCGCCAGCGCGGCCGGACAGCGCCAGCAGCAGGGCCGGACGGCGGCGGGAGCGCGACCGGACGCCTGAGCACTGCCTTACGCACGCCTTAAATCTGCCTGTGGGGTCGAACCGGTCCGCCGTCGACCGGGCGGGTGGGATTGTCACCTACCGTAGGCGGCTCGTGTCGTCCGTGCTGCTCGCGTGGTGCGTACCCGGGTGACCGGTGCGGTAGGCGACCTCCGCTCGCGTTGAGCGTTGCCTTAAGTCGCCCCGGGCGGGCGGGACGGCCCGTCTTGTCGGGTCAGATGCCGCTGACTACCTTGCCGGGGCAACCCCCTCCGGCAGCAGTCGTCGCACCTCACCACCCCCGCTCGGCCGTGAGCGCGACGCTGGGTAGAAACGGGAACGGTGTATGGCCGACCAGCATGTGCCACCCCGCCGCGACGAGCGCGGACAGGACCCCCGTCCGTACCCCCGTTCCCGGCAGCCCCACCCGCACCCTCGACCACACCCACACCAGGCCACCCCGTACCCCCGACCTCAGCCGCACCCGGTCGAGCCCTACCCGCACGACGGCCGCCCGCAGTGGATCGGGCCGGACGGGCACGGGGTACCGCCGATGCCGGTGGGCGGACCGCCCGATCTGGACGGTGACGACGACGGCGGTCGCCGCGTCGGGCGCCGTCGGGCGCTGGCGGCGCTGGGCGGTACCGCCGCCGTGGTCGCCGGTGGCGCGGCCCTGGCGATGACGCCGCAGGTGCGTGGCCTCTTCGGCGGCGGCGCAGCGGTGGCCGGCGACGCCACCGGGACCACCACGACCGACGGTACGCCGGCACGTCCCAGCGGGCAGCGGCCGAGTACGGTCCGCACCTACACCGAGCAGAACGAGAGCTACATGGGCTCCCGCGCCGGTGAGGTGCTCAAGAAGAACGCCCCCAAGGGTGGTCGGGTCCACTCCGGCCCGGCGCAGGCCGCGGCGGAGACCAAGGTGACCGTCAAGACGGTGCTCAGCAAGGACCCGGCGGTGCACCTGGCCCGCCGGCTGACCTTCGGACCGACCGCCGCCGTGCTCGCCGAGATCAAGCAGCGCGGCATCGACGGCTGGGTGCGCTGGCAGTTGGAGCCGGAGAAGATCGCCCCGACCCGGGCGGAACTCAAGCTCGCCGAACTGCCCACCCTGAACCTCTCCGTCAAGGAACTGCGCGAGCAGCGGGACCAGCTCAACGAGCGGGGCGCCCAACCGGAGCGGGAGATGGTGGACGCCACCGTCGCCCGGCAGATCTGGTCGGACCGCCAGCTCTTCGAGGTGATGGTCGACTTCTGGAACGACTTCCTGCACGTCGCGGCCGAGTTCGACGGCGGCGAGGTGTACCGCAACTCGTTCGACCGGGACGTGGTCCGCAAGCACGCGCTGGGCAGCTACCCGCAGATGCTGCTGGCCGCCAACCGGCACCCGGCCCTGCTGCTCTATCTCAACCAGGTGGACTCCCGGGCGGACGCGGTCAACGAGAACCTGGCCCGGGAGAACCTGGAGCTGTACTCGGTCGGTGTCGACGGCGGCTACACCGAGGCCGACGTCCGCCAGGCCGCGCTGCTCCAGACCGGCCGGGGCGTCCAGGACGGCGCGTACGTCTTCCGTCCCGACCGCCACTACGTCGGCAAGGTCAAGATCCTCGGTTTCCGGCACGCCAACGACTCGGCGGACCCGAAGCGGGCCGAGGCGGCGATCGACGCGTACCTCACCCACATCGCGTTGCACCCGTCCACCGCGAAGTACGTGGCACAGAACCTGGCCGTCCGGTTCGTCTCGGACACCCCGCCGAAGTCCCTGGTGGACCGGCTGGCCAAGACGTACAGCGCGAACAAGGGCCAGATCAAGCCGGTGCTGATGACGCTCTTCAGCTCCTCGGAGTTCTGGGCGGCGGTGGGGCAGAAGGTGCGCCGCCCACTGGAGTACCTGGTCGCCACCTACCGCACCCTCGGCGTCTCCCCGGACGCGGCACCGCGCCACGACAACGGCGACAACCGCCGCACCCCGTACGCGCGAGGTCTGCGGCAGATCTCCGACAAGCTGCGCGAGCTGGGCCACCACCCGATGGGTCAGCCCACCCCGGACGGCTACCCGGACGTCTACGTGGCCTGGACGTCGGCGGGCACGATGGTCAACGGCTGGAACGAGGCGAACGAACTGCTCGCCGCCAACCGCACCGTGTTCACCCACACCCGGCCGGAGAAGCTGGTGGCCGACCCGCCCGCCACCGCCGGGGCGTACGTGGACGCGCTGGCCCGACGGCTGGTCCGGCAGAAGCTGTCCGACCGGGAACGGGCGCTGATCCTCGACGTGGCCGGGGTCTCCGCCGGCACGAGGGTCGACGCGAACTTCGACGGGGCGATCACCGCCGTCGCGCGGGCGATCCTCGCCTCCCCCCAGCACCACCTCCGCTGAGGCCCCGATGGAGGAGCCCGTGTACTCGTACCCCCTGCACCCGGAATGCCCCGACGTGCGGCGACTCGCCGACAACCCGGCCGAGGCCCTGCTGCGGGCCGAGGCCGACGTGGTGGCCGCCGAGAACGCCGCCGAGGCGGACCGCTACCGGCGGCTGGAGGAGTTGGAGGAGGCCCAGCAGGACGGGCGCGGGGTGACCCGGCGGACCTTCGTCGCCGGTGCCGCCGCCACCGCCACCGCCCTGGCCACCGCCCAGTTCGTCACCACCTCGGCGTCCTTCGCGGCCACCAAGACCGGCACGCTGGTGCACGTCTTCCTCTACGGCGGCCTGGACGGGCTCAGCCTGGTCGCGCCGAACGACGATCCGGTGCTCGACCGGGCCCGCCCGGACCTGCTGCTGCCCGACGACTCGTTGGCGCTCGGCCGGGGCTTCAAGCTGACCAGCGCGTTCCGGCCGCTGGAGCCGTGGTTGCGCGCCGGGAAGCTCGGTTTCGTCCCGGGCGTCTCCGACGAGCGCCTGTCCCGCAGCCACTTCCAGGCCGCCGACGCCTGCAACCTCGGCGGACTGCCCGGTGAGACCGGCGGCCGGGGCTGGCTGGACAGCCTGGTCGACGCGCTCGGCAAGGGCACCGCGTTCCGCAGCGTCGGTGTCGGCAGCACGCTGCCCCGGTCGCTGGTCGGCAACAACGGCGCCATCTCGCTCAACAGTGTCGGCTCGTTGCGCCTCGCCGGTGACGAGCGATACCGGGAGGCCACCGAGAAGGCGATCCGGGGCCTGTTCACCGGCATCAACCACCCGGTCGAGGAGGCGGTGCGCTCCGGGCTGGGCGCGCTGTCCACCGCGCGCCGGCTCTCCGCCGAGCCCTACCGGCCGGCCGAGGGGGTGGAGTACCGGGGCGTCGGCTTCGCCTTCCAGCAGCTCGCGCAGCTCATCAAGGGCGGCGCGAACGTCCGGGTGGCCACCGTCGGCATGGGCGGGTACGACACCCACGAGAACCAGGGCACCGGCGAGGGCGGGCAGCTCTATCGGCGGCTCAACGAACTGGCCGCCGCGCTGGCCGCGTTCTTCACCGACCTCGGTGCCGCCGCCGACGACGTGACCGTCATGGTGTCCAGCGAGTTCGGGCGGCGGGTCGCCTCCAACAGCGGCGGCACCGACCACGGCCACGGCGGCGTGGTGACCATCCTGTCCGGCCGCACACTCGCCGGTCCGCTGCTCGGCACCTGGAACGGATTGAACGCCCTCGACTCCGGAGACGTCCCCGAGTACAACAACATGTTCAACGTCTACGGCTCGGTGGCCCAGGGCCGGTTCGGGCTCACCAACGCGGAGGTGGACAAGATCTTCCCCCGGATGAAGTACGCCCCGATGAAGCTGTACGCGTGACCCACCACGCGTACGCCGACCGTCGGTCCGGGTCGCGGACCCACGCCGACGGTCGTCCGCCCGCGCCTCCTCCGCTGCCCGTGGCGGCCCGGCGCGGGCCCGCCGGCCGGCGGTTGCTGACCGGGTTGTTCCTGGTCGGCCTGGTCGCCAGCGTGCTGCCCTGGTGGCTCGACACCCCGGCCGGCTCGCTCACCGACGCCACCGCGACGACCACCGCCGCCGGCCAGATCACCGGCCTGCTCGCCGGTTACCTGCTGCTCGTGCAGGTGCTGCTGATGAGCCGGTTGCCGGTGCTGGAACGGGTGGTCGGCGGCGAGCGGATCGCGGCGTGGCACCGGGACCTCGGGGTCACCCTGCTGGTCGCGGTGCTCGCGCACACCGCCTTCATCCTGGTCGGCTACGGCGGCCTGACCGGCCGCTCGCCGTGGGACCAGGCCGGGGTGATGCTGCGCGAATACCAGGACATGGTCTCCGCGTTCGCCGCCGCCGGTCTGCTGGTGCTGGTCGGGTTGACCAGCGTCCGGGCGGTACGCCGGGCGTTGCCCTACGAGCTGTGGCACGCCACCCACCTGGCCGGGTACGCGGTCCTGCTGCTCGGCTTCGCGCACCAGTTCAGCAACGGCACCCAGTTGTTCCGTCCCGGCCCGGTCCGCACCGGCTGGATCGTCTGCTACGGACTGGTGGTCGCCGCCCTGGTGTGGGGGCGGCTGGTCGGGCCGCTGACGGTCAACCTGCGGCACCGGCTGCGGGTCGCCGACGTGGTGGCGGAGAGCCCGGACACCGTCTCGATCTATCTGACCGGCGTGCGGCTGGACCGGCTGGCCCTGCTCGGCGGCCAGTTCTTCCGTTGGCGTTTCCTGACCCGGGGCTGCTGGTGGCAGTCGCACCCGTTCTCGGTCTCCGCCGCCGCCAACGGCCGCTGGCTGCGGCTCACCGTCAAGGTGGTCGGCGCGTACACCGGGGACCTGCGCGACCTCGAACCCGGCGTACGGGTCTGGGCGGTGGGACCGTCGGGCACCTTCACCGCCGCGCACCGGGTCCGCGAACGCGCGCTGCTGATCGCCGGTGGCAGCGGCATCACCCCGCTGCGGGCGATGCTGGAGGAGTTGCCGCCCGGCGCGGCGCTGATCTACCGGGCCCGTACCCCGGCCGACGTGCTGCTGCACCGGGAGCTGGACTGGCTGGCGCAGGCCCGGGGCGTACGGATCTGGTATGTCGTCGGCTCCCGGAACGACCCCGGCCCACGCCAGGTGATGTCGCCGGACGGGTTGCGCCGGCTCGTGCCGGACGTGGCCCGACGCGACGTCTACCTCTGCGGCCCGCCGGGCCTGGTCGAGCAGAGCCGACGGCTGCTGCGCCGGATCGGCGTGCCCCGCCGGCAGATCCACGTCGGCACCTTCGAGCTCTAGCAGAGGAGTACCGCCCCGATGCGTCGCGCGCTGTTCGCGATCACCGGCCTGGCCGCCAGCACCACCGCGATGGTGGTGCTCAAGGCCGCCCCGGGCACCGGTCAGGTCGCCCAGGAGCCACCCCCCGGCACGGCACCGACGACGGACGGGCCGACGCCGCCGGTGGACGCCGAGGAGTCGCCGTCGGCGAGCCGCGAACCCCGCGCCACCCGGTCACCGAAACCCGCGCGCAGCACCGAGGCCCCGGCGCGCCGCACGGACTCGTCCGAGGCACCCCGGACCCCCTCGGCCCCCCGCACCACCACCACCGCCGCGCCCCGGCCCGCCACCCGGACCGTCACCGGCCCGGTGGTCGGCAACGAGTACGGCAACGTGCAGGTGCGCATCACCCTCACCGGCAGCCGCATCACCGACGCGGTCGCGCTGGAACTGCCGGAGCGGACCGCCCAGTCCGAGCAGCGCAGCGACCTCGTCGACAGCCGGTACAGCGGCGTCGCGGGGCTGGTCGTCGCGCGGCAGAGCGCCGACCTGGACACCGTCTCCGGGGCGACCGCGACGAGCCAGTCCTACCGGCAGTCCCTGCAGGCCGCGATCGACCGGGCCCGCTGATGGCGGCCGGCACCGCGACCCGCCCCGGCCTGCGCCGGGTCGAACACGTCATGGGTACGCCGATCAGCCTGGACATCGCCGACGACCTGCCCGCCGCCGAGCTGACCCACCTCGCCGACGAGGTGTTCGGCTGGCTGCGCGAGGTGGACGCGCGATTCAGCACGTACCTCCCGGACAGCGAGGTGTGCCGCTTCGACCGGGGTGAGCTGCTGCTCTCCGAGGCGTCGGCGGACCTGCGCCGGGTGCTGGAACGCTGCGCCGACCTGTGGGGCGACACCGACGGGTTCTTCGACGCGTACGCCACCGGCGGGCTCGACCCGTCCGGGTACGTCAAGGGCTGGGCCGCCCAGGTGGCCTCGGACCGGCTGCTCGCCGCCGGTGCCGTCAACCACTGCGTGAACGCCGGTGGGGACGTGCGGGTACGCGGCCACTCGTCGACCGGACGACCGTGGCGGATCGGGGTGCGGCATCCGTGGGACCCGTCGGCGGTCTGCCTGGTGCTGACCGGCACCGACCTGGCGGTGGCCACCTCGGGGGTCTACGAGCGCGGCCACCACGTGCGTGACCCCCGGCGGGGCGCACCGGCGAAGGGCCTGCGGTCGGTGACCGTGGTCGGACACGACCTGGGGCTGGCCGACGCGTACTCGACTGCCGCCCTGGCCATGGGCGTGACCGGCATCGGCTGGGTGGACCGGCTGCCGGGGCACCGGCACGCGGTGGTCACCGAGGACGCCCGCTGCCTGCGCTCCACCGACCTGCCGCTGGCCGACTGACCGGTGCGGCAGACGATCAGGGCCAGCGGGCCGGCCGGTGCAGGATCGCCGGTCGGGAGCCGAGCGGCCGGGGACGTCCGGGGCGTGAACCCGGTGGTCGGGTGGCCGCCCAGCGTCGTCCGGGCCGGTGCCGGCGAGGCGGTTCGGCCCCGCCCTGGTGTTGCTCCGTGTGGTCGGTGGACATCGGATCCCCGCTCCCGGCGCGGGCGCGCCGTCGTGATGCTCAACGAGCACCGCCCGTCGGGCGTCGCTGTCGGGTACCGCACGGACTCCCCGGCCCGGCTCTGCGACCGCGTCGGGGCAGCAGCGGTGGCTCAGCGACCGCGTCGGGGCAGCGGCAGGTGGCCGGGGACCAGCGCGGGGGTCAGCGTGACGCCGCTGGCCCGCAACTCGGCGACCAGGGTGTTCTGCACCAGGTACGAGTCGGGGAGCTGCCAGCGGGCCTGCTCCGGCGCGACCGCCCAGCGCACCGGCCCCTCGGGCAGCCGGGTGGGCGGTGCCGGCACCCACGAGCCGGGACCGTGCCGCACCACGTGGAAGCAGTGCTCCAGCTCGGGGCGGAGCGGGTCACCGGGGCGGACCAGGAACATCCAGCGACCGGTCGGGGTGACCAGCACCGGTCCGCGTACGCCGGGGCCGACCGGGTGCGACCGGATCGCGTCGAGCATCCGTCGGCCCAGGTGGGCGGCGACCTCCAGCACGTCGAACGCGCGGCCGGTGGGCAGCAGGATGCCGTGCGGGCGGGACCGCCACCAGGTGGCCACCCGGGCCGGGTCGGCGCTGGCCGCGTGCTCCCAGTCCTCCAGCGCGGGGTGGCAGCCCACCGTCGGGCACCCGGCCCGGCCGCAGACGAAGCGGCTGCGCGCGAGGCAGGCGCCGGGGGTCACCTCCCAGCCGTGCAGCGCGTACCGCACCGCGACGCGGCGCAGCCGCACCCGCTCCAACGGCGACAGACGTGCCACGCTCGGTGCGACATTCCCCCACATTGGTGCCATCTCCCCTCGCCGGAACCGACCGGCACCAGCACATACGTCGAACAGCGTCACTGCCGTGGCCTGCGATCGTTTGTTTGACAAAGTGGCCTATGCAACTTGCACGAAAGTACGAGGATCGGCCGTACGGCTGACGCACAAGCAGTGCGACCAGCGGAAACCTGACGTACGGACGGATGGCCGCATCTGCGGATCAGCCCCCGGCTCCTGGCCAGGGCTCCAGCAGCAAGGGGAGGACCGGGGACATGGACGAACTGCCCATCGGGCGGCGGGTGGCCTACTGGCGCGGGCGACGCAAGATGTCGCAACAGGTCTTCGCCGACCGACTGGGTAAGTCCAAGAGCTGGGTCGACAAGATCGAGCGCGGCGTACGGCGGCTGGACAAGTTCTCGGTGCTCTACGAGATCGCCGACATCCTCCAGATCGACGTGCAGCTGCTGCTCGGCAAGGACCCGGAGCGGCGCACCGACACCATGAACTGCATCGACCAGGTCGAGGTCGAGGAGATCCGGGCCGCCCTGGAGCGGTACGACTCGATCAGCGCCTACTTCGACGCGAAGCCGGAACCGCCGCCACTGGTCGACATGGGCAAGGCCGTCACCCACGCCTGGCTCACCTACCAGTACGGCCGGTACGGCATGCTGACCCGGGCGCTGCCCAAGCTGCTGCGCGACGCCCAGGCGGCCGACGCCGCGTACGGCGGTGAACAGGCCCGACGCGCCGCGAACCTGCTCGGGCAGGTCTACCAGATCGCCTCCTCGGTGCTGCGCAAGCTGGGGGAGTGTGACCTGTCCTGGCTGGCCGCCGACCGCTCCATCGCGGTCGCCCAGCGCGCCGACGACCAACTGCTCGCCGGGATCGCCACCACCCGTGTCTGCAACGCCCTGCTCGCCATGGGACGCCCCCGCTCCGCGCTGGAACTGAACGTCCGCATCGCCGACCGGATCGCACCGGGCGGAGGCAACGACAGCAGAGCCGACCGGCTCTCGGTCTACGGGATGCTGCTGTTGCAGGGCGCGATGGCCGCCGCGCGGACCGGCGACACCTCCACCGTCGCGGACCTGCTCGACGGTGCCCGCGACGCCGCCCGCGAACTCGGCAGTGACCAGAACCACTACTGGACGTCGTTCGGGCCGACCAACGTCGAACTGCACCGCGCGGCGGCCGCCGTCGAACTGGGCGACGGCGGGCGGGCCGTGGAGATCCACCGCACCCGGATCGTCAACCTGCCGTTCGACGCCATGCTGCCCGAACGTCGCGCCCACCACCTGCTCGACCAGGCCCGCGCCTACTCCCAGATCGGCGACATGGCCAACGCCGGGGAGATGCTGCTGCGCGGCGACCGGCTGGCGCCGTCGGAGATCCGCTGCCGCCCGATCGCCCACGAGGTCATGTCCGAGGTCCTGCGTCGCACACGGGGTGCGCCGCCTTCTCCGATCGCGGAGTTGGCTGAGCACATGGGAGTAGGAGTATGAACTCGGAGCCGGCATGACCGGTTCGCACCGCCACGACGGGCACCAAGAGGTGCTCTACATCATCGCCTGCGGTTCGCCGTTGGCCCGAGACGTGGGCCGGCTCGTCGAGCTGGCCCAACAGGACGGCTGGGACGTCTGCGTGATCACCACGCCGGACGGCGCCAAGTTCGTCGACCGCACCGCGCTGGCCCGCACCACCGGCCACCCGGTGCGTACGCACTACAAGAACCCGGGGGACCCGGACGTCCTGCCGTCGGCCGACGCCATCATCGTCTGCCCGGCCACCGTCAACACGGTGAACAAATGGGTGGCCGGCATCGCCGACACCCTCGCCCTCGGGTTGCTGGTGGAGGCGCAGGGACGGGGCGTACCGCTGGTCGCCGTGCCGTACACCAACGCGGCGATGGCCGCCCATCCGGCCTTCCAGACCGGGATCGCCCGACTGGCGGAGTGGGGGGTGACCGTGCTCTTCGGCGACGACGTCTTCCCCCTGCACCCGCCCGGGACCGGAGAACGCCACCAGCACGCCTTCCCCTGGGCCCTGCCGCTGACCGCCCTGCGCGACCAGCTCTGCCGGACCGGGTGACGTGAAAGGAAGGGCACCTTATTAACGCCTCCGGTAGTACAGGGGTCCCCTGCAATCACCCCGACACCGGATGCCGCAATCCGCAGCCCGGGCCGTGGCCACCGCCACGGCCCGGGTGACGTCCCGGAGTGGCACCGACGCCGGTAAGCTGGCGCGCCGTGAGCACAACCGCAGCCGTGCCGACCGTCGCCGACGTCGTGGCCGAGCTGGAGCGGCGCTATCCGCCCACCTGGGCCGAGGAGTGGGACAAGGTCGGGCTGGTGCTCGGCGAGCCCGGTGCCCCGGTCCGCCGGATCCTCTGCGTCGTCGACGTGGTCCCCGAGACCGTCGCCGAGGCCCTCGCCGCCCACGCCGACATGATCATCGCGCACCACCCGCTGCTGCTGCGGGGCGTCTCGTCGGTGGCGCCGACGACGTACAAGGGTCGCATCATCCACCAACTGATCAAGGCCGACGTCGCGCTCTACGTCGCCCACACCAACGCCGACGTCGCCGTACCCGGAGTCTCCGACGCCCTCGCCCACCGGCTCGGCCTGACCGACCTGCGTCCGCTGAAACCGTCCCGGCCGGGCACGCCCGCCGCCGGTGAGGGCCGGGGCGCCGGGCGCATCGGCGAGCTGCCGCAGCCACTGACCCTGGCCGAGCTGGCCCGGCACGCCGCCGCCGTGCTGCCCACCACCGCCATCGGCGTACGCGCCGCGGGCGATCCGGACCGCATGGTGCGTACGCTGGCAGTCTGCGGCGGTGCGGGGGACAGTTTCCTGGCCGACGCGACCGCCGCCGGGGTGGACGCGTACCTCACCGCAGACCTGCGTCACCACCCGACCGGCGAACACCTCGCCACCGGTGGACCGGCGCTGCTCGACGCCACCCACTGGGCCACCGAACGGCCCTGGCTCGACGATGTGGCCACCGGGTTGCGCGCCACGCTGCCGGGCGTCGAGACCCTGGTGTCCGACCTGGACACCGACCCGTGGACCGTACACGCCGCCTCACCCGCCGCCCCGGAGCGATCCGCAGCGGACGACAAGGAGCCCCGACCGTGAAGGCTGACCCCCAGGTCCAGCGCCGCCTGCTCGACCTCCAGGCGATCGACACCGCTCTCGCCAAGCTCGCCCACCGCCGCCGGGCGCTGCCCGAGCGCGCCGAACTGGAGGCTCTCGCCCGCGAGCTGTCGTCGCTGGAGGACGAGCGGGTCCGCGCCCAGGTGGCCGTGGACGACCTGGACCGGGACATCGCCCGGCTGGAGAAGGACGTCGACCAGGTACGCGCCCGCAAGAAGAAGGACGAGGACCGCCTCGCCGCCGGTGGCGGTCCGGCCCGTGAGCTGGAGGCGCTCCAGCACGAGCTGGTCTCGTTGAACCGCCGGCAGAGCGACCTGGAGGACGCCGAGCTGGAGTTGATGGAGCAGCGGGAGACCGCCCAGTCGACGCTCGACGGGGTGGAGCAGCGGCTGACCGAGGTGCGCGAGCGGCGGGCCGCCACCGAGCAGCGCCGCGACGAGGCCCTGGCCGAGATCGGCCGCGAGGAGGAGTTCAAGCGCTCCGCCCGGCAGCCGCTCGCCGGTGACCTCCCCGGCGACCTGGTGCAGCTCTACGACAAGATCCGTGCCGACACCGGCCTGGGCGCCGCGCTGCTGACCGCCGGCCGCTGCGGCGGGTGCCGCCTGGACCTCTCCGGTGCCGACCTGGCCCGGATCCGCAAGACCGATCCCGACGAGGTGGTCCGCTGCGAGGACTGTCGCCGGATCATGGTCCGCACCAACGAGTCCGGGCTGTAGCCGGTGGCGCCGCGTACCGTGCTGGTCGAGGCCGACGGGGGCTCCCGGGGCAACCCCGGCCCGGCCGGCTACGGCGCGGTCGTCCGTGACCAGGCGACCGGCGAGGTGCTGGCCGAACGCAGCGAGTCGATCGGCACCGCCACCAACAACGTCGCCGAGTACCAGGGCATGATCGCCGGCCTGACCGCCGCCGCCGAACTGGGCGCCAGCGAGGTCGAGATCCGGATGGACTCCAAGCTGGTCGTCGAGCAGATGTCCGGCCGCTGGCAGATCAAGCACCCCGGGCTGCGTCCGCTCGCCGCCCAGGCCGCCCAGATCGTCAGCCGATTCGACGCGGTCCGCTTCACCTGGATCCCCCGGGACCGCAACACGCACGCCGACCGGCTGGCCAACGCCGCGATGGACGCCGCCGCCACGTCGGGCACCGCCACACCGGTCGTCACGCCACCGCGTACCGTCGAGTCACCGCGCCGCCTCGGCGGCCCGGAACCGGCCGGCGGCGGCGCGACCCAGGTCGCCGCCCGCGCCGACGAGTCGCCCGGCACCGACCCGAGCAGCGCCCCGGTCTCCTGGGAGCCGCGCCCCAGCTTCACCGCCACCCGGCTGATCCTGGTCCGGCACGGCGAGACCGAGTACACCGAACAGGGCCGCTACTCCGGACGCGGCGACATCCCGCTCTCCGCGAAGGGCAAGGACCAGGTGCGGGCCACCGCCGCCCGGGTCGCCGCGCTCGCCCCCGACACCGCCGCCGTGGTCAGCTCACCGCTGTCCCGGTGTACGGCGACCGCCGAGGCCATCGCCGCCGCCGTCGGCGACATCCCGGTACGCCGCGACGACGAGCTGATCGAGTGCGACTTCGGTGCCTGGGAGGGCCGGACCTTCGCCGAGGTCCGCGAACAGTGGGGCGGCGAACTCGACGCCTGGCTCGCCTCGCCCCGGATCGCCCCACCCGACGGCGAGTCCTTCGACGAGGTCGCCCGACGCTGCACGCGGGTGGTGGAGCGGCTGCTCGCCGCGTACCCCGGTCAGACCGTGGTGGTGGTCTCGCACGTCTCGCCGATCAAGCTGATGCTGCGCGACGCGCTCGCCGCCACCGACGCCTTCCTGCACCGCCTCTTCCTCGACGCCGCCGGCATCTCCATCCTCGACCGCTGGCCCGACGGCGGCATAGCCGTCCGCTCCGTCAACGAAACCCCCTACCTGCCCTGACCAGCCGGGTTCGGCCTGCGCCGGGTTCGGCCTGCGCCGGTCGGCCTGCGCCGTCGGCCTGCGCGGGTCGGCCCGCGCGGTCGGCCTGCGCGGTTGATCAAGAGCTTTGGGTCACCGTTCGCCGGTGAATCACCACCGAACCTCTTGATCAACCCCAGGGGGTACGGGTGGTGGGGTGCTATTCGCCGAGGGGGCCGTTGGCTAGTTCGGAGACGATGTCCAGGTGGCCCAGGTGGCGGGCGTACTCCTGGACCAGGTGGAACAGCACCCGCTCCAGGGAGGCCGGGTCTGCGCCGTTCCAGCGGGGGCCGGGGGCGCCGACGGTGTCCAGGTCGGCGCTCTGCACCACGCTGCGGGTGTGTGTGCCCTGCGCGCGCAGCTCGTCTGCCAGCTCCGCCACACTCAGCTCCGGGGGTACGTGCCAGCGACCGTCGCGCCAGTCGCCCCACGGCTCGGCGACCGGCTGCCCCTGGAAGCCCCACTCGATCCAGCGCAGCTCGACGAAGCGCAGGTGCCGCAGCAACTCCACCGGAGTCCAGCCCGACGGCAACCGGCTCGCCCGCGCCTCCGCCTCGGGCAGCGCCGACACCTTGGCCAGCACGCTCTCCCGGAAATAGTCGAGATAGCGCAGGAACACCTCGGCCCGCCCCTCGGCCGGGACCGTAGGCTCGGGAAACGGCGGCAGCGTCGTCATCGGCCCATTATGCGTACCCCCGAAACGACCCGGCCTGCGGTCCTGCCGGCGCAATAGGCGGCGACCCGGTGTCGTTAGGATGAGCGTGCGACGGACGAGTCGACCGGGCGGTCGCGTCGGCGGGCTGCGGCCCGTCGCCGAGGAACGTCCGGACTCCACAGGGCAGGGTGGTTGTTAACGGCAACCCGGGGCGACCCGCGGGACAGTGCCACAGAAAACAGACCGCCGACCCCCAGCGGGGACGGTAAGGGTGAAACGGTGGGGTAAGAGCCCACCAGCACCCCGGGTGACCGGGGTGGCTCGGTAAACCCCACCCGGAGCAAGGCCAAGTAGGGCCGTCACCGCAAGATGACGACCTGCGCAGACGCTTGAGGGCTGCCCGCCCGATGTCTGCGGGTAGGCCGCACGAGCCTGTCGGCGACGGCAGGCCGAGATGGATGGCCGCCGCGGGTGCGAACCCCGCAAGGGGTACGCGCCGCGCACAGAATCCGGCGTACAGGTCGACTCGTCCGTCGCCCACCAGCTCAGAGCCGTGATCAAGGCTCTGAGCTGGGTCTTTATCTGGTGCCGTTGGTTGACCTTGGTCATCGTTGGGTGGCGTTTGACGGCCCGGTGACGGCCCAGACGGCCCAGAGACGGCCCAGGATTCCTTGACTCCCGGCTTAGTTGGAGCCGTCTGCGGTGGCCTGCTGGGGCTCGGTGGCGGCCTGGTCCTCGTCAACGGCGGACGGTGTGCGGGATGCGGCCGGGAACGTCCTGGCGGTCGAGCTGCTGGCGTGAACCGGATACCCGGTGGCAAGCCAGTCCCGGGGTTGGACTGGTGCGGCAGCCGGAAGCCCCGGCCACGCGACCAGGCCGACCCGCCGGCTTCCGTCACGGCCTCGCTGGCCCTGGTCCCTCTAATTGATGGGGCGGTGTCCCGGCGGCTGTCGGCGGCTCACCGCCCCGGTGCCGTAGGCGTCCGGGGCGGCTTGCCGCCGGCCGGGCTTGCCGCCCCGCACCGCGCGGAGCGCGGTGCCTTGATACCTAATAGAATGATTCGGCAAGGCTATTCGATCACTGGCTCCGGCCCGTCGTACCTAACCCCGCCGAGTGATGCCCCCTCAAAGTCGACGACACCGTTGAACGTCGCTTCCTCGAACTTGGCGGTGCCGTCGAACGTTGCCCGAACAAACACGGTGCCACCGCTGAACGTCGTTTCGTTGAATTTGGCGCTACCTTTGAACGTCGTTTCGACGAACCTGGCGCTATCGCTGAACGTCGCCCTGCTGAACCTGGCGACGTCACTGAACGTCGTCTGGTCGAACCAGGCACCGCTGCTGAACGTGGCCCTGTCGAACCAGGCCTCATCTCTAAACGATGCCTGGACGATTCCAGATGGACCGATGAATGTGGCCCTATCGAACCTCGCGGTCCTGTTGAACGTCGTTCCGACGAATGTGGCGGGACCGCTGAACGTGGTTCCGTTGAACAAGGTGTAACCGTGGAAGGTCGCTGCAGTGAAGTCGACCTTGTGTAGGTGGCAGCCGTTGAAGTCGGCGTCGATGAGGACGGCTTCGGTGAGGTCTAGGACCAGTGTTGGTCCCCAGTACGAGGGATCGGGTTCTGCGTCCTCTGTCGTAGGGCGCAGATGGCGAGCGAGGATGCGTTGAGCGGCGAGGCGGACCTGGCGTTCTTCCCGCAGGCCTACCGATGTCTCGTTAGATTCGGTGTCGCTGCTGACGGCTTTGAGCGGAACTGGGATAGGGGTGGAAGTGAACTCAGTGTCGGGCGCAATATGGGGCATGCGCAGGTAGGCGCAGATAACCTCCACGATGCTTTGCCGGTGGGCGGGGTTGTCCTGGGCTAGGCGTTCCAGGGCGTATAGGCCCGCGAGACGCACCGGGGCCTTGTCCGCGCCGAGTTGGTCGGCGGCTTTGACGTACAGCTCGGTGACGCGCTTTTCTCCGGCATCGTACTCGGTGGCCTGCTGGGTGCGCTCGGCCAACTGTTGCCGGCGGAACGCCAACAACAACGCGAATGCGGCGGTCACTGCCGCACCGATGGTCAAGCCGGTCCGGATGGACTCCACCCGCAATTGCGCCAACTGCAGCCGATCGCCCACCGCTGGGACCGAACCCTGCAGCCAGACGACCGCAGTGCAGGTGACCACCCCTACCAGGATCACCCCGATGGGTATCACCCAAGACCGTAAGGGCCGCATCTGCCGACCCGGTGGCGTCGGCGCAGCGGACACTTCACGCTCCGGACTAACCTGACGCCACAACAATATCCCCGTGACCAGCAAAGCCAGGCTCACCGCCACCGGCAGCAGCACCGGCCGCCCGGAAGCCAGTGCGCCCCACCACGACCTAGGGATCAACGCCAGCGCGACCACTAGCAGACCCGATCCGCCGACAGCCATCAGAACGACACTCCACCGCCTCATCACACTTTGGAATCCTGCCCGTACGTGACAACCCGGCACGTGCTTGTCAACGGGTGTAGAGCGCCAGCCTGTGTGCGGTGCAGCGGAGCAGCGAGACCTCCAGGGTTGCCCCCTGCACAAGCGGCCCGTAGGCCGCCTTGAAATACGTGCCGAAGCGCAGATCCTTCGCGCTCGCTGGTAAGCCGCAGTTCGGGGCATTTCCCCCCGGACGCTGTCAGAGGACTCTGAGCTCGACGTTCCGGCAGAGCTGTCTGGAGCGGCCCAGGAGGGGTTGCACTGTTCCGTATCTGACAGCCTGTGCCGCTTCTTGGGACAACTCTGTTGGAGCGACTCCGGTAGGTTGATGCGTCGATGGCAAGCGATGAGTAGGAGTTCCTGCGTGAACCGGGATCCGATTGCGCAAATTGTCGAGGCGTGGCATCAGAGTTCCAGTAACAAAGCCCTTCTCGTTTTGTGTGCTGTCATTACACTCCTGTACTTGTCTAGGAAGTTCGCGGGCGGAATTTCTACATACACCGCAAAGAGGCGAGCGTTGCGTCGGGAGGCAGCCCAGCGGCGCTTACTCCACTATGCTCCAGGGTCTTTCCTGTCAACGTATCTAATCATCATTGTGGCAGGCGTGGCGGTTGCGTGGGTGGCATACGAGGTGATCACATTGCTGCTCGCCTCGTCAAATCCAGGCCAGGAAATGACTCCAAGTGGTCAGCTTGAGATCCTCAAAACTGCCCTTACTGCTACAGCGGGTGTCGGGGCTGGTACCGGTTTATACGTTGCCTACCGGAAGCAGCGAGTCGAGGAAGTCAACGCCGTAAGGGAGCAGGGTAAGGTTTACGCCGAGAGATTCCAAAACGCAATCAAGGACTTAGGGAGCGACTCTGACATCGTCCGGGGTTCGGCCCTCTCATTGCTGACAGGGCTGGCGGGAGATTGGCGCTCCGGTCGCCAGACATGTGTAGATGCACTTTGTGCCTACCTTCGGCGGGCGAAGCGGGAGGGGCTTCTCGCTGGCGACGACCATCAGGCAGCCTTGACTAGGGTTTTGGAAAGTGTACGTGGAAGATATGGTTCGGGAGGCTGGGAGGGTTCAAGCATTAACCTGTTGGGCTCGTCTTTGCCGTCAGCGAACTTGACGAACATCCGCCTGAACGAAGTGAATTTCGACAATTGTATCTTCGAAGGTGCTGCGGAATTCGACCACGCGATCTTCTTTGGGAGGGTCTCGTTTCGCGGAGCGATCTTCCACGAGGTTGCCTCATTCACCGGGGCGACATTCCTTGATGCCTGCGATTTTACCGAGGCCGTCTTCCTTCAGGGGGCAAATTTTCACGGAGCTATCTTCGAGCAACGTTGCCTGTTTAGGGAGGTTGCATTTTCGTTGGTGCGGAAGCCGTTGCTGAACTGTAGCACTAGGTTTACGAGGTCAACCTTCATGGGCTCTGTTGATTTCACGGACGTGTCAATGGAGGTTGATGTAAAAAGCAGTCACTATCTGCAATACCTCATGCTCAATAAGACTGTCTTCTTGGATGAAGTGGCGGTCAGTGAGGACTCGTTTACCATTGAATGGTTGGGGTCGGAGCCGGGTGTTCAAAGGTTGGGGTTAAACGAGGAGCGCAATTTGATCCTTGAGGCGTTGCGATCGAATCTGGATTGGCGTCGCCCACACCTCCTGGCGGCGGCTATATCGCGGTTTGTGGCCATCATTCCTAGGCTCGCCAAGGCTCACGCTGCGGAGCATTCGTCTCGCATCTAGATTAGCTACTGGCGGTTCGGCCTTATTGGTGAGTTTGCACGTTTGTCGCCCGGAGGAGCCGATAGGTCCTGACGACCTCTTCCACGGATCCGTTTGTTCGAGTGACGCTTTCTTGTTCGATCAGGGCTGCACCCACATCAACGCCAAAGAGGGCTGCAAGTTCTGGACCGGCCGCGACTTTGCGCTGTCGTGTTTCGGGCTCACAAATTATGTCCGGCACGCTCTCGTGCGGGCGGAGACTTGTGTACGTGCCACGGCCATGTTCGGTGATCACTAAACCTGCGTCGCGTAGTGCGCTTATAGCCTGACGAATCGTGCCGCGGGCTACCCGAAATTCGGCGGTGAGGGCGCTTTCGGTCGGCAAGAGCGTGCCCGGCGGGATGATGCCGTTCTCGATGCGTCCCCTGAGTTCGTCGGCGATGGCTCGGTATCGAGGCTGTCCATAGTGCGGGGTGGGCACCTGCCTACCGTACCTGGCACTTGTCTTACCAAGTGCCAAGCGGAAGCGTCGTTTTGATGTGTAGACAAGTCGTCCACTTGTAGGTACGTTTCCGAGGGTGCGGCTGGGATGACGCAATGTCTCAGGGGTGGTGCTGCGTCGGCCTGGTCGTGCGTGAAGGCGCGGCGTCCTGGTGGGCCGGTTGCGGTGGCCGCGCAAACATGGTTCGGCGTTACCCGACCCGTCCGGTGTCGGACGGTGCGCCGTGCCCTCTGTCGGGCTGGCGGCCGGTCAATTCCCCCTGGTCGGTCGCCAGCTCTCCTATGTGTGGAGGTGCGATGCCTGGCTCTCATCGTCGACGTCCCTGGTACCTATCGTGGCGTTCCCCCCGACGGTCAGACCGAGTCGCCTCTGTGGCGAACAGCAGCCATAGCGGGATTTCGCCCGCCGGCTACCGGAATTCGTGGCGCTGGTCGGCCGAGCGGACGCGGGAGTTGCCGACGCTCAATCAATCGCCGCTCATGACGCTCGGGCAGGCGTACCGGGGTAACGGTAGGCGGCGGCGATGAGCGGGCAGGGCCGTCCGGCGGGGCCGGTCGTGCATCCGGAGTGGTGTGCGCCGCGCAACTGCGGGCACCTGGACCCGCCGGTGTTGCCGCACATGGAGCGTCGTCACCAGGGAGCGCCGTTGAAGGTCGGCGACACGTGGGTGTCAGGCTCGGTGGTGTCGTACCTAACCGGGTCCGACGGCCAGGCTCCGAAGGTCATGGTGCACGTATCCCAACGGGTAGGCACGCCCTGGGCGGAACTGCCCCTGACCTACGTCGAGCAGTTGGTAAAGCACCTGCGATCGCTGCTGGCCCAGGCTGGCCACCACGGAGGCGGGCATGACGTCGACTGACGAACCCTTGGGCAGTCGGCGGGCTACGGCGGGAAACGACGCTGCGTGTCCCGACTGGTGTCGGGGATGCGGGCCGAATGATCCGATGCACCGAGGACTGCTCGCCACGATCGGCACTGAGCGCAATGGCTGGGTGAGTGTGCAATTGCTCCTGGACCGATTCCGCCGCCGTGACCCGATGGTGAAACTCTGCGCGACCCGCTCCGGTGGCCCGGAATCGGTGCTGCTCTCGCGGGTGCAGCTCGACCGGCTGATCTACGAACTGACCTACGCCCGGTGGCGCGTGATGACCAAGGGACGACCGTTGGAGGGCACCTATGACCGCGACTGACCGCCACAGCTCCCGTCGTAGTCCTGCGGTGTCTCGTCGGCGTGTGCCGGTGGTGGAAGTGCCGGCGGTGCCGGAGCGGCCGGCGGGTGGGACCACCTGGCAGTCGTTGGAACGTCTAGGGGGTACGGTGACCGGTGTGCATGGCCGGGACTGGCGCCCTCGTTACCTGCAACTCGCCGAAGAGTTGCGGGTCAAAATCACGAGCGGGGAACTCGCCCCCGGCACGCTGATGCCGTCCGAGACGGAGTTGGCCGAGACATCGGGACTGTCGCGCACGAGTGTCCGCAACGCCATTCGCCAGCTCCGGGAGTGGGGCTTGGTCCGTGCGGAGCAGGGGCGCGGCACCTACGTGCGGGCACCTCGTCAGCGTGTACGGCGTCGTAACGCGGAGCGGTACCAGTGGGAGAAGGACCGGGTCTTGCTCGACGAGGCCGAGCGGCTCAAGACGGGTGCGACCGAGCATGACACCGGCCTGACCGTCGATGATCTCAAGTTCCACGCCGATTACACCCGCGTGGAAGCTGACGCGGACATGGCGGCGGCGCTGCACGTTGAGCCGGGTACGCCGCTGCTGCGCCGCGTCTACTGGACGTCGTCGCGGCACGAGAACGCGCCGCTGACCATGTCGTACTCGTACCTGCCCTATGACCTGGTGGCTGCGAACCCGGACCTGCTCGACGCCAGTAACGAGCCCTGGCCTGGTGGCTCGCAGCACCAGCTCTACACGGTCGGCGTCGAGCTGGACCGCATCGAGGACGAGGTTCGGGCGCGTCCGCCGTCGCCGGATGAGGCCGAACTCCTCGACATCGACCCGGGCGTCTCGGTGCTGACCGTGCGGAAGACCTCCTTCGACACCACTGGTCGTGTCGTCGAGGTGGCCGACGTGGTGATGCCGGGGGACCGGACGGAACTGGTCTACTCCCACAAACTGCAACGGTGGAAAGCTTGACGCACCTCGTCTCGGTCATCACGCCCGTCCACGCGCCCAGCATCGAGTACTTGGCCGGCGCGTACGACTCGTTGGTCAAGCAGGACATGCCTGACGGGTGGGACTGGCAGTGGCTCGTCCAGGAGGACGGGCAGACCGGAGCGTTGAACGGGGTTCTGCCGGACGACCCTCGGATCAGCATCGGCGGCGGTCGTCCCGGCGGCCCCGGTGTTGCCCGCACCCTCGCTCTCTCCCGTGTCGCTGGCGGCCTGGTCAAGGTGCTTGACGCGGACGACCAACTCATGGCTGGCGCCCTCGCCCGCGACATCGCCGCCTTCGGCACCCACCCGCAGATCGGCTGGACGACCTCGCGCGTCCTGGACCTGATGCCCGACGGGTCAACCGTCGGGTGGGACAAGGACCCGGCCGGCGGACCTGTCGCCCGCGGTGCCGTTCTCGCCTTTTGGCGAGCCAACGGCTACCGCGCCCAGGTCCACCCCGCCACCCTCTGCATCCGTCGGGACCTGCTCTTGGCCCTCGGCGGCTGGATGGCGCTTCCGGCCTCGGAAGACACCGGCCTGCTCCTGGCGGCGAGCGCGGTTAGCGAGGGCTACTTCACCCGCGAACACGGCCTGCTCTACCGCAAGTGGCCCGGCCAAGTCACCAGCCAAGCCGCCCACCGCGAACCCATCGAGTACGAAGGCCGTATGAAGATCATCGAGGCCAGAGCGCTCACCTTGGCCGCGATGTTGCCCGGCGGCCTCGTCATCAACGTTCCCGGATAGCCCGCACTGGGGCTTCCTTCGTCAAGGGCGAGCCTGTTTGCTCGCCGCTCAGCGCAGCGTCCCGCTGGGTGCCACCGAGGCGTGAGCCGAGCCGTACGCTGGCGCTGAATCGCGGTCAATCCCTGCAGCCCCAGGCACACGCAAGCGGTGCGAACACTTCGTCGAGCTCAGCTGGGTGAGTCTGAAGCCAGGGCGTGGGTGGATGTCATACGTGGCGTCTAGATTCGAACACATGTTCTTCGATCTCGCATCCGCCTGCGCCCAGCCCTCGTCAACCGCGATGACTAGTTCTTTACAGACAGACAACGAAGACTTCGCCTGACACTAAGGTGGCGGGACGCGCTCACTCTGACCGGAGGATCTTATGCCGGAATACAGCCTTGCCGCTTACACCATCAGGGTTCGCCCTCGAATGTCATCCAGATCTTCGGAAAGCTATCTCCCGCTTGACAATTTCGACGGTGCGGCATCCGACCTCGCACCCTTTCTCTATGCCTTCCTGAATGGCCTGACTGTAACGCCTTACCAGCATAAAGATGAGGGTAAGTATCTCATCGCGGAAGCGGTACGGGCGGAGGATCGGTCGCTCTACGCCACGGTCCGGTCAGGAAGTCATGGATACCAATCGACTTTACGGGATGTCGATACACATCAGGACACCTACGAACGCCAGCCAAACGAGGCCGAATTGATTCCCTTGCGGAACCTTTTTATCGTTCCGCATAACTCTCTAGCGGGAATTTTTCTTACCGAACGAGTCGGCGTCCGAGGGCTTAAGTCTTCAATGGACCACATCCTCACGCGAACATTCGGCGCGAGATATCCTGGGTATGCCCTGGAGCTTAGTCCGCTTGCGCCCGAGGCTGCGGTCAAGGCCTCGATCGAAGAAGGTGAGCTGAAGAAGATCCGTCTTGTGCGGTATGGAATTCCTAGTGATGTTGCGGATCAATACAACCTCGGCTCCCACGAGGAAGAGTTGGGAATCATGGAGCTCGTCCTGAAGCCTGATCGGGCGCTCGCATTTCCCAAACAGAAGGTGAGGGACGCGCTCAACGACAATAGCCTGCCGGCGATGCTCGAAATTCGAGGTCTTGACTACCACGACATCAAGCTCGAAGTGAAGGTTGGAAAATCCATGAGGACTCTAACCGTCACCCAGGAGCGGCCTCCCCGCGTGACCTTTCCTCTGCCTGAGAACAAGAAGATCCCGAGCGGCCGCCCTACTGACGAGGCGGTTTATGAGGTGGCCTCTGAAGTGATCGAGGAACTGGCGCGTGATCTAGGTATTCGCGAGTCCGACTATGTCGGGACCGAGTTCTTCTGGACGGCTGAATTGCTTGCCCGAAAGCTAGTGATACCAAATGATGAAAGCTAGCCTAATTCCGATTATTCGCGACCATGTCAATACTATGCGCGATGCCAGAACCGGCAAGATAAGAGTTGCGGACCTCGCATTCTTTTACGGGATTCCGGTGCTCGTCGGTGTTGCTGCATTCATGCTCTCGTGGCGCGTCAAGGGTATCGACAACCTGCTTGCTGCCCTGTCCATCCTTACCGGATTGCTATTCAACTTACTTGTGCTTCTTTTTGACACGGCGGCCCGCCTCAAAAGTAGGCCTACCGGCAATGCCAGTGCGGAGAGTAAGCACAAATACCGATTGATACATGAACTGAATGCAAACATCACATACACGCTGGGGGTCGGGCTCGTAGTTGCAATTATCCTTGGTGCCTGCTCGCTTGCCGGTATAGATGATGCCCGTCGCCCTTGGTCTATTCTCATAACGACGCTTCTTGCGCATTTTGTGCTACTCCTGGGGATGCTCCTAAAGCGGCTTCGGTCGGTATTCCTGGCAGAGTTTCCGAAGCTCCTAGGTGCATGAATGACCGTTACCTCGACAACTGCGGCCGTCATTTGGTGGCTGCAGTTGTCGGCTCGGATGTGACTGCTTTTGGGTTTGCTGCTTTCTCCTTCGGTCGAGGCGCTTGTGTAAGAGATTCTCTTTACTCTTGTGGCGCAGCCTCATGCCCCGGCATCCCATGGGTACGCCGACGCTCCTTCATCTCCGCCTCGTAGATGTGCCGCTGGCCACCACCCAGCTTGTTCCGGGTGTGCCGCTCAGCCTCCTGGGATGCCGCGTAGTACCCATCGTCAAACTCCTCTCCATGATCTGAAAGGTCCAACGGCCGGATGGCACGTTGCGGCCCAGCAGGTCCTGCTCTACCCGGTCGGCCGCCTCGCCGTGACCCGCTTGTCGCAGCAGCTCGACCACCCGGTAAAGGGTGAGGTCCGCACCGCCACCGAGTTGGTGAGCGGAATACAGGTGGTCCCGGACGCGGTGAATGGTGCAGCGTTTGCTCGACCCGCCCAGCGCTTCGACGGTGGCGTCATCGGTTCCCCGCTGGCCGGTCGTGTTTCTTGTTGACTGGTGCGTCATGACCTGGCATAGCTGCCGACATGCCCCCCAAATCGGGTCCGCACATCTGGCGGGGACTGTCAGGGCTGGGGTCGGCCCAGTTCGCGGATCACGTGGCCGTCTTCGCTGCGACCTGGACGTAAGCGCGAACCACCTGGCCGCCATCGGCGATGCTCACCCAACTTGTTGACTTGTCTGCCAAGCGCCGTCTACCTTGGACCGCAGCTTGGCAGACAAGTCAACAAGTTGGAGGGTGAGCGATGGCTCTGCGTGGCGGTACGAGGTTCGCCGTGCGGTTCGAGGACGTGTTCCCGGCGGGGTGCGCGTTGGTGCCCGAGTCGCTGGGTGAGGTCGAGGACTACGACGAGAAGACGGGTCGGCGGTCTCCGGCGAAGGACAAGGTGACTGGTCAGCGGGTGTGGCAGGTCCGGGTGATGGATCTTGACCCTGAGCTGGGGAAGCGGTCGCGGGAGACGACGGTGAAGATCTCGGCTGACTATCAGCCGGTGCCGCCGTCGGGTGCGCCGTTCGAGGCGGTGGAGTTCGACGGGATGACGGTGACGCCGTACGTGGCGAACAACGGTCGGATGGCGTATTCGCTGCGGGCGACCGGGTTGCGGGCTCCGGTGGTCGGCGGCAAGAAGGCGGCGGCGTAGCCGTTTCAGGTGGGGGCGGGGCTGTCTGGTCTTGGCGGACGGCAGCCCCGCCCCCTGGTGTCTCTTCCCCCTGCTCTGTCGAGAGAGGTCGTGACGTGTCCAAGGGTAGGCGTCGGGCTGGCCATGGCTGGCCCCGGTGTGGCGTGTGTCGGTCGTTGCGGGGTGCCTGGTGATCGGGCGGCCTCGCGGTGAAGTGGTGATGACCTCGGCCGGGGATCTGATGGTGATCCGGCCGAAGCGGATCGCGCTGCCCTTCTGGGCGGTGCTGCTCGGGCTGGTGTTGCGCTGGTCCGGCCGGGCCGTGTGGTGGTGCCTGCGGCATCCGGTCGCCGCCGGTACGGCGGTGCTGGCGTTGTGGTTGTTCGTCGAGTTCGGCTGGTCCGGGCTGGTGGTGCCGTTGGTGCTGGGGTCGGCGGCCTCGGCGGTGTGGCGGTGGCGGGACGAGTCGTCCTGGTGGACCTGGTTGGCGGGTCCGCTGCTCGGGTCGTTCCGGCGGGTGTTCGTGTATCGGCGGGTGTGGCGGGAGTCCATGACGCTGTGCGGGCTCGCCGAGACGTACGAGCTTCGGCCGGTCCTGCCGCAACTGTTGTGGGTGCGGTCGGATCAGGCGCTCGACGTGCTGACGGTCCGCATGGTGCGGGGCCAGACGCCGGAACAGTTCCAGGCGGTCTCCGCGAACTTGGCGTACGCGTTCGGCCGGCGACATGTCCGGGTCTACTCGGCACGTCCCGGCGACCCACCGACCCGTACCGGTCACGCGGCATGGTTGCTGCGGCTTGTGGATCGGGTGCGGTTCCGGGATCGGCCGACGCTGGTCTACCTGGCGGTGGTGCGTACCGACGCTTTGCGCACGGTGGTGCCGCCGTTCGATGTGCCGACGGTGCCGGACTTCACCGCGCTGCCTTTGGCCCGGCGGGAGGACCTGCGTCCCTGGTCGCTGCACCTGCTTGCCACGCATGTCCTCGTGGGTGGGGCGACCCGCTCCGGGAAGGGGTCGGTGTTGTGGTCGCTGGTGCGGGTCCTCGGCGGTGGGATCGCCTCCGGTCTCGTCCGGCTCTGGGTGATCGACCCGAAGGGCGGGATGGAGTTCGCGCTCGGCCGTCCGATGTTCGCCCGGTTCGCCTGCAAGTCCTTCGAGGCCATGGCCGACCTGCTCGACGAGGCCGTCACGGTGCTGAGGGAGCGGCAGACCCGGCTTGCGGGCACGGTGCGGGTGCACACGCCGACGGAGGCTGATCCCCTGGTCGTGGTCGTCGTCGACGAGATGGCCGCGCTGACCGCTTACCTGCAAGATGTCGAGCTGCGTAAGCGCATCGCCTCGTCGCTGGGGCTGCTGCTGTCCCAGGGGGCCGGCGTCGGCGTCCTCGTGGTGGCCGCGTTGCAGGACCCGCGAAAGGACGTGCTGCCGTTTAGGGACCTGTTCCCGACCCGCATCGCGCTCGGCCTCACCGAGGCGTCCCAGGTCGACATGGTCCTTGGCGACGGTGCCCGCAACCGGGGAGCGCTGGCCGATCAGATGCCCCGGTGGGCCAAGGGCGTCGGGTACGTGATCCTCGACGGCACCCCCGACCCGATGCGGGTCCGCTTCTCGTACGTCTCCGACGACGACATCCGCGCCATGGCCCGCCAGTACCCGGCACCCGCCGATGCGGCGGACATCCTCGCCCAGGTCCGGAGGGAAACCGCCCCCGAACCGGCCCGGCCACCGCTGCCGCGCACGCCGTCCGGGCCGCTGCTACCCGAATCGCTGCGCAATCTGCTCGACCGCGACACCAGGGGTGAGGGCCGATGACCGCGCCTGCTCGCCGCTTCTACCGGCTGCGTACCCCCGAACCGGTCACCGCCGTGTCCGTCCGCGTCGACCCCGACCGGCCCGACCCGTACCCGGTCTATCTCGCCGTCGGTGCGGGCCGACGCCGCATGTCCCTGACCCCCGACGAGGCGTGGGCGCTGTGGCGCTGCCTCTCCGAAGCGGTCGCCTCACTCGGCACCCCACCTGACTACATCCGCACCGACATCCGACCCGCCCGGAGGTAACCGCCGTGAACACCCTCACCCGCGTCCTCAACCGGCTCCGGCGTCCGCTGCACATCCGGCTCGTCGGCCCCGCCCACCCAGACCGCCGCCGCCCTCCACGGCGTGGCGCACATGGTCGACCGCCGCCCCGACATGAACGGCCGACGCATCCGCATCGACCTCACCATCCGCGAAACGCCGCTGGAGGAATGGCGATGACCACCCGCACCGAATCCGCGGTACGCCTGGTGATCCTGCTCGCCATCGGCACCATGGCCGGCGCCGCCGCCTTCACCCACGTCCACGACCTTTCCGTCGCCCACGGCCAACCACACTGGATCGGCTGGGCCAACGCCGTAGCCGTCGAACTGATGGCCATCTACCTCGGCCTGGAGATCCGCGCCCGACGGCGCACCGGCCGCCCCGTCGGCCTGGTCGGCTCGCTCCTGGTGGCCTTCGCGCTGCTCTCCCTCGCCGCCCAAGTAGCAGGCGCTGAACCGTCCGTGTGGGGGTGGATCGTGGCGGCGGTGCCGTCGCTGGCGTTCCTCGCCCTGGTCAAGGTCGTCCTCTCCAACGCTCCAATTACTCCGCCGACTGTCGAGCCGCATGAGCCGATCGCGTACCGGTCCGAGGAAACTGAGCTGGCCACCGAAGTCGAGCCGGTCCGCCCGGCTGACCCGACGCCGTCCGTCGTTCCGGCGGTGCTGCCGCCCCGTGCCGTTCAGCCCAACCGGCCGCATGTCGTCGGGATCATCCGATGACCGTTGCCACCCTGCCCGGCCTCGAACCCGCCCCGACCCCGGCTGCACCACCTCGGCCGGGGTCGCGGGCGGCCCGCATGGCACTACCCCGCTCCGTCGACGTCCTCAAAGAGATCGCGGCCGAGTACGGCGTCTGCGTTCGCCCCCTCGCGATGCGGCGGACCGACCTGAACACCGGCCTGACGGAGGTCATCGATCTGCCCTGCGGCGCGACGCGGGAAGACAAGTGCGGGCCGTGCGCGAGGAAGAACCGCCGCCTGCGGCAGGCCCAGATCCGGGAGGGCTGGCACCGCGACGACGAACCCCTACCGCCACCGGAACCGGCGACCGAGGAACAGAAGGCGCTGGTTCTGCTGCGCGGGCACCTGGAGTTCTCCCGCGACGAGGCATCTCGGGCCAGCCAGTGGGACCAGGTTGACGACCTCGACGAGGCGATCCGCGAAGTAGAAGAGGCGATCACGGCCGAAGGACTCCGGGGCCGAGTCGCCCCGCCACACTCGACCGGCGATGACGACCAGGGCGACGAGGACACCGGGCGCCGCCGTAAGCGCTCCACCCGCCGCCGACAGGACGCCCCGGACCTCCCTCGGCGCAAGGTCGAGCGACGCACCGTCGGCCGCACCTACACCGCCCCCGACGGCACCGCCTACCGGCCGTCGATGTGGCTCACGCTCACCCTCGACTCCTACGGCCCCGTCCGCCCCGACGGCACCCCGCTCAACCCCGACCGGTACGACTACCGCCGCGCCGCCTGGGACGCCGTCTACTTCCCCCGACTGCTGGACCGGTTCTGGCAGAACCTGCGCCGCTGCGAAGGATGGAACGTCCAGTACGCCGGCTGCGTCGAGCCCCAACGCCGACTCGCCCCACACGCACACTTCGCCATCCGAGGCACCATCCCCCGCGACGTGCTCCGCACCGTGGCGGCGGCCACCTACCACCAGGTGTGGTGGCCCTCGGTCGACGCCCAGCGGTACACCCTCGACCGGCTACCGGCCTGGAACGAACAGGCTTCGGCGTGGGTCGACCCCGACACCCACGCGCCGCTGACCACTTGGACGGAAGCACTCGACGCCATCGACGCCGACCCCGACGCGGAACCGGTACACGTCGTGCGCTTCGGCTCCCAGGTCGACGCACGCGGCGTCATGCCCGGCACCGACGACGCCGAACGCACGATCCGCTACGTCACGAAGTACATCACCAAACACACCGGCGACGTCCACAAGATCACCAGCATTCGGCAGCGCGCACACCTGGACCGGCTGTGGCAGGAACTCCAGATCACGCCTTGCACCGAACGCTGCGCGAACTGGCTGCTCTACGGCATCCAGCCCCGAAAGGCGAACGCCAAGCTCAAACCGGGCCGCTGCAAGGGCAAAGTCCACCAACGAGACACCCTCGGCATCGGCGGCAGACGCATCCTCATCTCCCGCGACTGGTCCGGCAAAACCCTCTCCGACCACAAACACGACGTACGGGCCTGGGTACGCGCCCTGCTCGGCGTCACCGTCGGCCTGGACAGCGTCGACGACCAGGGCGCCACCGTCGAACCCGTCCGCCACGCCTGGGAACTCGCCCGACCCGACGATCCCGACGTCGGTCCGCTGGCGCATCGGCTGCTTCGGGCGATCGGCGAACGTGCCCGCTGGCGCTCCGAACTCCTCGCAGCCAAAGACCGCGCCGCCCAGCTTTCCGACACCGCAACGAAGACGGGCACGAACGGCACTACGGGGGAGGGGCTGTGATGGCGGGGAACGATGGGCTCTGGACGATCCGGGACGTGGCGGCGTACCTGCGGGTGCCGCCCGAGACGCTGTACCGCTGGCGCAAGGTCAAGTACGGTCCGCCGGCCGCCCGGGTCGGTCGACACCTGCGGTACGAACCGGAAACGGTCCGGTCCTGGGTACGTGAGCAGGCGGCGGCCTGATGGGACACGTCGAGGATCGCTGGTACAACGTCATCCGACATCCCACCGGCCGCAAGGAGCGGGTCAAGTCCGAACGGTTTGGCAAGGGGCTGCGGTACCGGGTCCGCTACATCGGCCCCGACGGCCGGGAGCGCAGCCAGTCATTCCCCGACCGTGCCAAGCGCGACGCAGAGGCGTTCCTTGTCTCGACCGAGACGGACAAGCTCCGGGGCTCCTACGTCGACCCGAAAGCCGGTCGGATGACCTTCGCGGAGTACGCGGAGAACTGGCTCCGGACGCGCTCCTTTGACGAGTCGACCCGCGAGAGCACGGAGTTCCGAGTACGCAAGCACCTGGTGCCCTTCTTCGGCTCTCGGCAACTGGCCGACATCAAGCCGGGTCACATCCGGGAGTGGGACGCCAGCATGGTCGGCAAGCTGGCTCCGGCGACTCGGGCCGTGATCTTCGCCCACCTGCGGACCATCCTCGGTGCGGCCGTTGATGACGAGCGGATCGCCAAGAACCCGTGTTCGGCAAAGTCCGTCAAGCCACCGCGACCGGTGCAGCGTCGGGTGGTGCCGTGGCGGTACGAACAGGTTTCGGCAATCCGCGCTGGCCTCGCCCAGCGGTACCGCCCGATGGTCGACCTGGGGGCCGGCTGTGGACTGCGGCAGGGAGAGATTCTCGGCCTCGGGGTCGACGACATCGACTTCGACGGCGGATGGGTGCACGTCTCCCGTCAGGTCAAGCTCGTCCGCTCCCGGCTCGTCTTCGGGCTGCCCAAGAACGATCGGGACCGCCGGATACCCCTGCCCGACTCCGTCGCCCAGGTGCTACGCCAGCACATCGACGACTTCGCCCCGCTGTCGCTCACCCTGCCGTGGGAGGACCCGGCCACCGACGAGCGGGTCACGTTCCCGCTGCTGTTCACCACCACCCGACGCGGCGCGATCAACCGACGCACCTTCGACAACAAGAGCTGGCGGCCTGCCGTCGTGGCGGCTGGCATCACGCCGACTCGCGCTACGGGGATGCACGCGCTACGCCACTTCTATGCCTCGTCGCTGCTCGACGCGGGGGAGAGCATCAAGGCCCTCGCCTCGTACCTCGGCCACGCCGACCCCGGCTTCACCCTCCGCGTCTACACGCACCTGATGCCGGCGAGCGAGGAACGCACCCGAAACGCGATCGATCAGCTGTTCGGATGAACAAACACCGCGACTTGGCTGCTCCGCCAAGCACGTCACGTTGATCAACAAGAAGCGGTGCCAGGTGGCAAAGGGTAACTGTCGCCTATTGGAGCGGCGTGACCATCTCGGGCAAAAGCTAGTCAACTGTGTGATTCGGGGGCAACGGAGTCGTGTAGTCAATGCGGATCCGGCTCGGACTGTCATCTTTGCGACTCATCTGATTCGAGGGGCGGGCGGTCAGGAGATTTGCCAGCGTGCCTGGTGCCACTACCCTCGATCCATGGGTCTGCTCGCCAGTCAGCCTCTGTCTGCCGCAATAGGCTTGGTGCTGGTTCTGTTCCTAGTCTGGGCTCTTGCGGGCCATGAATGGCTGGCGGGGATTCTATCGCTGATAGCGATAGCTTATGTGGCAGTCCCCTTCACGAAGGGCGGCGACTATGTGGCCCGAATCTTGGTGGAACAGATAATCGTAATTCTATTTATTGTTGGCACAGGGATAAAAATCGTATTGAGTGGATACGTCACCAGTGGTATTTTCAGGTTCACCCTTGGCCTATCGATGCTCTCGGCGGCATGGATCTGGATCCAGCGGGGAGCTGAATATAAGCTGTGGGTGTCGGCAGCATTGCTCGGGGTATTTGCCTCGTGGCGTATTGCGGCGAGGATCGGTAGATCGGCAGCCATGGCTGAAGCTGATTTCCAGTATCAGGCTGCGGCCGAGGTGACTCCTCAGGCTTTGATGAAGCGCGATGAGGCTCTCCTGCAGGCGATATATAAGGTGGCGCATGGCCGTGCGGGAAGGTTCGTTGCCGCACGAGATATCGCTCCATTCCTGCAGCTATCGGGCCATGAGGCGGAGGTGGCAGCTCACCGGTTGATCGACAGCGGAAAGATCGAGGAAGACGATTACGGTTACGCCTTGACGCGGACGGGTGTGGAGGCGTACGAGCGCCTACAACTCAATGGAAAGCGGAGATCGCCGGTGAGTAATATATTCAATTTTCATGGCAGCGCGTCTGGTGTTTTCGGGTCTGGTAATGACGTATATGGTAATAAATTTACATCTAGTGTCCTTCCGGATGGCTTGCTCGATGAGCTCATGTCGGCTGCTGCTCAGGTGCGTGCCGAGGCGACAGAGTCTCAAGCTCGACGTATCGATGCAGCCATAGCCGACTTGCGAGTTGCTGGCGACAACCCTGAGCGGCTGAAGCGTGGGGTGCAGCGGCTCGTGCAAATCGCGGGCACCCTGGGTGACATCGGTGCGCCGCTTCTCAGAGTTGCCAGCGAAGTGATCTCTGCACTTCCTGGCTAGGCGGTTGTACCTTCGATGCACGCGGACGGCCCGATGGCGGCCCAGGAGGTTTATCGCCTGGCGCCTCCCCAGGTCAGCGGGCGTCTCGCGTTCATAATCCGGCGTACAGGTCGACTCGTCCGTCTCCCACCAGCTCAGAGCCCCGATCAGGGCTCTGAGCTGGTTCATGGGCTGGTCTCATTCGACGTGGCGAGTGGCTTCAATGCGATGCAGGACAGGACGTCCGCTAACCGCTGGCCCTCCTGATCACTGCGACCGGAACTCGTGGACGACCTCGATCGCACCGACGATGTGCTTGTTGAACTCGTCCAGTTCCTCGGCGGGTACCCACAACTCCAAGATGGTGTCGCCGCCGACTTGGCGCACGGGGTAGCGGCTCAGGAACTCCGTCTCGACCTGGAAGCGGGTCACGTAACCCGTGCCGGAGGCGGGCACGTTCCAGTCCCGGGCGATCTTGATCGCGTAGTCCTCGTTCAACACCGGGTAGAAGATCGGCTGTTCGGGCAGGCGCGGCGGCCACTGCCGCCACCCCGAGGCGCGGACAAGCTCCAGCTCCTGTGGCCCGGTCGGGCGCCACAACACCGTCGTACCCACGCCACTGCTCAACTCGACCCCGCTATTCCCGTCGATCGTGAGCCCGGACAGTACCGAGCCGCCCGCGACCGACACCACCGCATTCACCGCTGGCCACGGTGAGCCGATGTTGACCCAAGCGCTGCTCGATCGCCTCGAACTTCGGACGGCGGCTCGCGCTGGCTGTCGGCGAGCATTCTCGTTCGTGGCGGTAGGTGCCGGTGGATTCCGCGGCATCCAGCAGCGACCTAACCCAGGTCGATTCGATAGTCCAGGCTGACCCTGTCGGCGGGGATCGTGATGTCGGCGACCTCAAGGACGCGGTCCCCGGCATAGGTCTGCCGCGTGAGGACGACCACCGGCACGCCGCCGGGAATCCGCAGGGTGTCGACCTCGTCGGGTACGGGCATCCTCGCCCGGACCTGCTCCCGCACCGACGTGATCGTGTGGCCCAGGCTGTGAAGTTGCGCGGTGTTGCCGCCGGGCCACGGCTCGTTGGCGGGGTCGGCCACAGGGGTGCCGGTCACCATCTCCAGCAGCAGGTATGAGGTCGACATCTGCTGTGGCGTGCCGTGTGTCCGGAAGACGAAGCGGCGTTCGAGCAGCATCGTGCCCGGCTCGACGCCGAAGAGGTCGGCGATCGTCTCGCTCGCGGGCGTCTCGTGGAAGGCCTTGTCCAGGGTGTACGCCGACCACGGGATCTGCTGGTCCGTCGTGAACGACGTACCAAGTTCGCCGGAGCGGACCTGGTCGAGTTCCTTACGGTAGCGGTCGGAGCCGAGACGCCGTACGGGCATGGTGGTCCGCGCGTACGTCCCGCGTCCCATCTCGGTGACCACCAAGCCCTCGGCGCGCAGCAGGGCGAGCGCCTCCCGGACCGTTCCGCGCGCCACGGAGAACTCGGTCATCAAGGTCGATTCGCTGGGCAGTAGCGCCCCAGGCGGGATCGCGCCGGACATGATCCGGCGGCGCAGTTCTTCCGCCATCAACCGGTACCGGGGTGGCTCTGGGTGCGGGGTAGGCACGTCCGTCACCGTACCGCCGATCTTCCGGAGTCTCTTCTGCGCCGCACCCTCGGCGAGCCTGTCTAGACAGGTTGACTGGACGGGTTTAGGGTTGCAACGCAACCGGCACGGAGAGTGACCTAGGGGTAGGTGTGTCTGTGTCGGTTGCCCCTACGACTTCCGGAGGCAACCAGTGACGCGGTCGAAGTGGTTCCAGAGGCCGGACGAGCCCATCGACGTCGTCCGGCAGGTGATCTCGGTCGACCAAGAGCGCGTCCGAGCTGGACTGGCGCGCAGCGGGTCGACGAACCAGCGTCCCTACCACCGTCTGAGTTCTGACGAGAGGCCGGACGGCTCTGCCCATGACCCGGCCTGAGGTCCCGTTCCGTGTCGAACTCGCGTGGTCGGTCATCGACGCCCACCACAAGGGCGTCTGTACGCGCTGTCAACCGCATACCGCCTGCCCGAGGCTCGAAGACGCCGCAGCGACCGTCAACGCCTGGCGTACCTCGGTCGGGAGAACTGCTCTACCTCACCCGGGAGGCCAGTCCGCAGTTCCACAGGCCGATCCACTTCCGACTGATCAGGGTTCTCGAGTGGACGACGTTCGACGGCTGGATCTGGCTTGAGGGATACCAGATCGGCAACCGTGGTCAGGCCACCGAGCGGCGGTCGGTGTTCGTCCTCGTCGCCGGTCTCAGAAGGGCTTCCGGCTTGCCTGGGCGGCAGTCAGCGAGACGTCCTCGCGCGACGGGTGACTAGGGTGGTGGGCTCACCGCCATCGTGTGGCGAGGAATCACGCGCGGCGCGTGGCGCACACGATGGCGGTGAGCCCGGCTCGTGGCAGAGCGGTCATCCCTGCGAGCAACAGAGTGATCAAACCTGCGTGAGCAGCAGCGGTCAGACCTGCGCGAGCAGCAGCGGTCAGACCTGCGTGAGCAGCGCGGCGAGGCGTTCCGCGACGGGTGGGGCGTGCAGGTGGAGGCGGGCAACGTTGATCGCGTCGGCGCCGACCACGGAGAGCAGGGCCTGCGGGCCGACGGCGTACACGGAGAAGTAGCCGGCCTGGTTGCGGACGGTGGACTGCCGGAACTCGCCCTGGCCGAGTCGGAGGCTGACCTGCCGGCCGAGGCCGAAGGTCGCCGCCGCCATCGCGGCCAGGTCGTCGGGGTCCAGCGGTGGTGGTACGTCGTGGGTGATGCGCAGTCCGTCCACGCCGCCGAGGACGCTTCCCTGCACGCCGGGGATCTGTAGGCGCAGCTCGGCGAGTTCGGTGCCGATGGCCGGGTACGGCAGACGCGGGTTGCCGGCCAGGGACGGCGGGAAGGCAGGCGGCGGTGGGGCGGCCGGGCGTTGCGCGGTGCGGCGGGGTAGGAAGGTTTCGCTCACAGTTCGAGGCGCTCCTCGATGCTGCGCAGCTGGTGGCGGGCGAGAGCCAGGTTGGAGCGGGTCTTGCTGAGCATCAGGTAGAGGAACAGGCCCTTGCCGTTGGCGCCGGCCAGCGGCCGGATGATGTGGTACTGACCGCCGAGGGTGATCAGCATGTCCTCGATCTCGTCGTTGAGCTTGAGCATCTCGATGGTCCGCATCTTGGCGCGTACCACGTCGGTGTTGCCGGCGGCGGCGACCGTCAGGTCGATCTCCGGTGTGCCGCCCGCGACGCCGAGTGTCATCCCGCTGGTGTAGTCGACGAGCGCGACGCCGATCGCGCCGTCGATCGTCATGGCGTCCTTGAGGGCGGTGTCGAGGTTGGCCACGGTGCCTCCAGGTTCGACTGGCGTCCGGGTTCGCGCCAGCTCGTGGTCTTCCCGGGGGCCGGGCCCCGGGTGAGCAAATCTCGGACGAGGGTGGCACACGTGACCTGCGGTGTGCACCCGGGGGCAGCGCGATCGAACTGAGTGGGCCACGCTCGGTGACCGGCGGGCCGGTCGAGTTCGTCGCTGCGGCTGATGTCTCGGTGCCGATGTCGTCTGCTACTCAGTCCGCAACCTGGGCATCATCGGTCGGTCGACGTCGTTTCGGAGCGGCATCGGGTACCCGGGGGCGCGCATGGAGTACCACCGACGGCACCGGGCACAGCCTGTCGGGTGCCCGGTGCCGTCGCGTCCATAGTGTGGGTGGCGCAAGGATGGGAGGTACCGGGTGCTGGAGCGACTCAACCAGGCCATGGAGCACATCGAGCGGCACCTGGACCGGCCGGTCGACGCCGGTGAGCTGGCGCGGATCGCGGTCACGTCGGAGCACCACTTCCGGCGGCTGTTCTCCGCGCTGGCCGGCGTTCCGCTCTCCGAGTACGTGCGGCGTCGCCGGCTCACGGTGGCCGGCGCGGAGGTGGTCGCGGGGGAGCGCACGCTGCTCGACATCGCGGTCCGCTGGGGGTACGGCTCGGCCGAGGCGTTCGCCCGCGCGTTCAAGGCGGTGCACGGGGTCGGACCCGGTGAGGCCCGGCGTACCGGCGCGGTGTTGCGGGCCCAGCCCCGGATGTCCTTCCGGCTGACCGTCGAGGGAAGCAGCAGCATGCGGTACCGCATCGTGCAGAAGGAGTCCTTCCGGCTGGTCGGCCGCAAGGCCCGGGTGCCGCTGGTGCACGGGGGCATGAACCCGGCCATCGTGGCGTTCGTCAGGAGCATCGAAGCGGCGACCCGGGACCGGATCGAGGCGCTGTCCGACCAGGAGCCGGCGGGCGTCGTCAACGTCGGTGCCGGCCTCGCCGACAGTCGCGCCGAGGGCACCGAACTCGACTACTGGTTCTGCGTGGCCACCGGCGCCGACGTGCCCGAGGACCTGGACGCCATGCCGGTGTCGGCGGGGACGTGGGCGGTCTTCGAGATCTCCGGGGCCTTTCCGGAGGCGGTGCAGCACCTGTGGCGGGACGTGTTCACGCAGTGGTTCCCGTCCAACCCGTACCGCTCCCGGCCCGGTCCGGAGATCTCCCGTACCCGGATCTCGGCCGACGGCGGTCACGCCGACGCGGAGCTGTGGATCCCGGTGGAGCCGGTTGCGGCCTGAGCGCTCAGGACGGCGTACCGGTGAGGTCGGCCAACACCCGGCGCTGGAAGGCGCGGGCCTGCGGGCCGGACGGGGGTGGGCCGCCGTCGCGGGCGGCGACCGACCGGACCACCAGGTCGGTGGTCGCGGCGTCGACGAGCGGTCCGGCCTCGGCCAGCAGCCGCCGGCCGGCGGCCACCTTGGGCAGCCACACCCCGTGGTGCAGGCGTACCCAGGACCGGCACGCGCCGAGCACGGCGTCCTCCGCTCCGGGTGCGGGCACGTCGCCGGCGGGCAGCGGCAGCGCCAGCCACCACCGGAGCGCCTCGACCACGAGCCGCCGCAGGTCGTCGGGGGAGAGGTCGGCGACGACGTCGGCGGCGGGCGGGCCGAGGAGGGCCCGCCCGCTCTGGTGCAGGATGCTGCGGTCCAGGCCGTACCAGAACAGGCCGTCGGCGGGCGGCCTGTCCGCCGGGCCGTACGACACCCGGAAGGCCATCCCCGCGCCGGTGTTCAGCTCCACCTCGAACCCCGGCTCGGGCGTGCCCGACCGGGCCACCTCCCACCGGTACACCACCAGTTCCAGCCCGCGCGCCGGGCAGGGCAGCGTCTCGTGTCGCAGCCGTGCCACCAGCTCACCGGCCGTCGTGCGGTCCAGCGGGCCGCCGCAGACCAGTGCCACGTCCACGTCACTGCGCCCCGGCTGGTACGCGTCCAACCCCACCGAGCCCGCCGCGTACGCCCCGCGCAGGTCGTCGCCGAGCACCTCGCGCGCGGCGGCGACCAGCTCGGTCAGGTAGCGCAGCAGCGCGTCAGGCATGCTCGAGTTCGCCCGGCGCGCCCCAGCGCATCCCGGCGGGCAGGAAGTACGCCGACACCTCGGTGCCCAGCGCGTGCCGGATCACCATCCGGGCGTGCTCGTCGAGGTCGGGCAGCCGCCCCGGGGCGAACCACCGCACGTCCGGCGACTCCTCGTTGTCGACCCGCAGGTCGCCGCCGAGCAGACGGCAGCGGAAGCCGAGGTTGAGGTACTCGCAGCGGTCCCCGTTCGGGTACGTGCGCGGATGCGTCACCGCGCTGCTCAGCCGCAGCGGCTCGACCTCCAGACCGGTCTCCTCCAGCACCGCGCGGACCACCGTGCTGGCCGGCTGCTCCTCCGGCTCGACGAAGCCACTCACCACCGACCATCGCCCGTCGTAGGCGAGTCGGGAGAGCAACAGCTCGCCCGCGTCGTTCCGGACCACCGCGCTGACGCTGGGTAGCCAAATCAGCTCGTGTCCGACGTGTTCACGCATCCTCAGGATGTATTCCGGTACGCCCATCCGGCGACCTTAGCCGGGTGCCGATCGGCGCTCGCATCCGGTCAGGACGATCCGGCCGGTGGCCCGATTTCCCTGGCAGGCTTGGATTTAGCGAGCCTCGGACGCGCTCGGTGCGCGCGCCGTCGCGGCGTGCCGACATTGTGCCGTCGGCGTCGACATCCGCCGTCGCAGCGACACCCTGTCGTGCACGGAGAGTGTTCGCACTACCTCGACATTTTGTGTTTTTCGCCGTTTTCGCATGTAAAGCCACAAGCAGGTCTACTGTGGAAAAGCCTGGTGACTTGCAGTGTTCCGGTGGCGGGCCGTCGTGTCCCGATGCACAGTGATCCCATGAACGACAGCGGACATGGGCGCTACTACTGGTGTACGCGACACCACCGGGTCGAGCACGAAGCCGACGTGTGCCCTGCCCGGCACGTCCTCGGCCCGTACGCCTCGGCCACCGACGCGGAGAACGCCCTGCAGAAGGTGCGGGAGCGCAACGAAGCGTGGGAAGCCGAGGACGCCCGTAGGGCCGAGGAGGACGGGGAGGAGAAGTAGCCGACGCGGGACGACCTCGCGTCGCGACACCACGTGCGCCGCGAGGGCGGCGGCACGTCCCCAAGGAGGAACCGAGATGGCCGAAGCACAACAGGCCACCCGACCGGCCGCGACGCGAACACCCGCCCGGCAGACTGCCGCCACGGACCGCACCGCCGGCCTCACCCGTACGCCGACCACGCGGCGCGCGAACGGCACCGCCCCGGCCACCCGTACCGCGTCCGGTGCTGCCGGCCGGACCCCGGCCTCCCAGCGCACCACCGCCACGCCCCCGGCCGCCCGGCGCACCGCCACGGCGACCCCGGCCGCGAACGCGACCGCGTCAGCGGGCACCACGACGGCCCCCGCCCGCAAGCGCGCCGCCGTGAAGTCCCCCGCCAGTCAGATCACCGCGGCGACCCCTGCGGCTGCCGGTCGGAAGACCGCGCCCGGGTCCGCTACGGCTGCCACCGGCGTGAAGCCCACGCCTGCGGCTGCGGCGAAGAAGACGGCCGCTGCCGGTGCGGGGAAGAAGACCACCTCGGCGCGGGCTGCGGCGAGCGAGGGGTGCCCGGCTCCGGCGCGCACCACGACAGCGGCCAAGCGGGCGCCGGCCAACAAGGCCACCACAGCGACGGCCACAGCGGCCCGGACCACGGCGGCGCGGACCACGGGTACCCGGAGCACGAGCACTCGGAGCGCGGCGGCCGGCAGTACAGCGGCCCGGGGCACGGCAGCGCGCACCACGGCCGCCAAGGCGTCCGCGAGCGCGGCGACCCCGGCGCGTAAGACCGCGCCCGCCGCGCGCAAGGCCGCGCCGGCCCGGAAGGCTGCTTCCGCCGTGGGTAAGACTGCGCCGGCGCGGAAGGCTGCTTCCGCCGTGGGCAAGGCCGCGCCGGCTCGGAAGGCGGCTTCCGCCGTGGGTAAGACTGCGCCCGCGCGCAAGGCTGCTTCCGCCGCGCGGAAGGCCGCGCCCGCGCGCAAGGCGACGATGGCGCGGGCCGCCACCGCGCGCAAGGCGCCGGCCACGAAGACCACGGCGGCGGCCAGCAAGGCACCCGCGCGCAAGACCACCACGGCGTCGACCCGGACCCCCGCCCGTACGACGGCGGCGAAGGCACCCGCGAAGAAGGCCCCGGCGAAGAAGGCGTCCACCGCCGCCCCCGCGACGAAGACGACGGCCGGTCGGACCGTTTCCGCGCGCAAGGCCGCTCCCGCGACGAAGACGGCTCCGGCGAAGAAGGCGGCGACAGGTCGGGCTACACCGGCGCGTAAGACCGCTCCGGCGAAGAAGGCGACCTCGACCCGGCCGGCCGCGACACGCAAGACGGCGACCGCAGCAAAGAAGACGACGACCCGGGCCACGGCGGCGCGCAAGTCCGAACCGGCGAAGAAGTCTGCGGCGAAGGCGACGAGCAGGGGTACGGCGGCTCGGAAGTCCGCCGTCCCGGCGAAGAAGTCCACCGCCTCGGCGCGCACGAAGAAGTCCACCGCCTCGGCGCGCACGTCGACAGCACCGGCCCGGAAGTCGACAGCACCGGCCCGCAAGTCCACGGCGAGCGCGACGACCAGGGCGGCGGCCCGCAAGTCCACGGCCCCGGCGAAGAAGGCCACGACGAGCGCCGCGAGCCGTGCGCGTCAGTCCACGGGTTCGGCGGCGAAGTCCACCGCGAAGCGGACGACGACCTCGGCCCGCAAGGCCCCCGCCAAGCGAGCCACCGCCAAGTAGGCACCCCACTTCGACGAAGCAGGTCCCTACCCACGCGTTGCCCGTCGGTCACCCTCGCGCACTCAAGGCCGGCCTCGCACGCTCAAGGGCCGGTCGACCCCGCGCGATCATGGAGTTGTGGCCCTCCGCGAAAGCCGCGAAATTGGGCGAGGCGGGTGCCACAACTCCATGATCGACGCGTGCGGGCTCGCCGCACCCGCCACCGACGTGTGGTGGTGGGGTGGTCGGTCGGGGGAGGGCGGGGCGTGCGGGAGGCTGTCAGGATTGGCCCATGGTCATCCGACGGGTTGTCGCACCCCGCATCGATTTCGGCGGGCTACGTCGTGAGTTGGGGCTGCCTGAGGCGTACCCCGAGCAGGCGCAGCGGGAGGCCGACGAGGCGGTCGCCGCACCGCCCCGGCCGGCGGTGGACCGGACGGACGTGCCGCTGGTCACGGTGGATCCGCCGGGGTCGCGGGATCTGGACCAGGCGATGCACCTCAGCCGCCGTACGGGTGGGGGCTTCCGGGTGCGGTACGCGATCGCGGACGTGGCCGCGCACGTACGCCCGGGTGGTGCGTTGGAGGAGGAGACCTGGCGGCGGGGGCAGACGGTGTACCTGCCCGACGGCAACGTGCCGTTGCACCCGCACAGTCTCGGTGAGGGTGCGGCGAGCCTGTTGCCGGACGTGGACCGGGCGGCGGTGCTGTGGACCATCGACCTGGACGCCGAGGGCGCGACCACGGCTGTCTCGCTGGAGCGGGCGCTGGTGCGCAGCCGGGCCCAGTTGGATTATCCGAGTGTGCAGGCCGACGCGGACGCGGGCCGGTTGCCGGAGCCGATCGCGTTGTTGCCGGAGATCGGTGCGCTGCTGACCGCGCGGGGTCTGCGCCGGGGTGCGATCAATCTGCCGATCCCCGAGCAGGACGTGGAGGCCGACGGCGACGGGTGGCGGCTGGTGCTGCGGGCACCGGTGCCGATGGAGGAGCACAACGCGCAGATTTCGCTGCTCACCGGGATGGCGGCGGCGGACCTGATGCTGGCCGGCGGGATCGGGCTGTTGCGGACGATGCCCGCGCCGAAGGCGGAGGCGGTGCAGCGGTTGCGGGCGGCGGCGGGGCCGCTGGGCGTGGACTGGCCGGAGGGGATGAGCGTCGGGGAGTTGCTGCTGGGGTTGGACCCGGCGCAACCGAGGGCCGCCGCCTTCGTCGATCAGGCGGCGGAGCTGATGCGGTCGGCCGCGTACACGGCGTTCGACGGCGAGGTCCCGGAGCAGCCGGCGCACGGTGGGGTGGCGGCGGCGTACGCGCACGTGACAGCGCCGCTGCGTCGGCTGGCCGACCGGTACGCCACGGAGGTCTGCCTGGCCCTGCACGACGGCCGTGCGGTGCCGGACTGGGCCCGGGAGGCGTTGCCCCGGTTGCCGGCGGTGATGTCGACGACGGACCGGGCCGCGTCGGCGGCGAGTCGGGGTGCGATCGACCTGGCCGAGGCGGTGTTGTTGGCGCACCGGGTGGGGGAGACGTTCGACGCGGCGGTGCTGGACGTCGACGCGCCGCCGAACGGCAAGGGGCGCGCGAACCGTCCGCCCGGGGGCGCGGTGGCCCTGGACGATCCGCCGGTACGGGCCCGGTGCACCGGCGAGCTGACGCTCGGCACCCGGGTCCGGGTCCGACTGGTCGCGGCCGACCCAGCCACCCGCACGGTCACCTTCGCCCTGGCCTGATCCGGCTCACGGCGGTCTCCGACGGGCGGCGGGACCCGGCTCGCCGCGATCCTCGACCACCGGGACCCCGCAACGGTCGGCGGTGCGTAGTCGCGACGCTGCGGGCGGTTGCCGTCGGGCCTGCTCAGCGGGGTTTGTCACAGCTCAGAGCGCTGCTGCGGGGCCGCAGGATTTGCGAGGATGACGACCATGGCATATGACGCGAGCGACCTGCCCGACGTTTCCGGGCTCACCGTCGGCATCATCGGTGGCACCGGTGACCAGGGCCGGGGGCTCGCCTACCGGTTCGCCCGGGCCGGTCAGACGGTGCTCATCGGTTCCCGTTCCGCGCAGCGCGCGGCCGAGTCGGCTGCGGAGATCGCGGCCCTGCCGGGCGTACCGGCGGAGGGCAGCGTGACCGGGGCGGACAACGAGGAGGTGGCCCGGCGCAGCGACGTGGTGATCATCGCGGTGCCGTGGGACGGGCACGCCGCCATCGTCTCCGCGCTCGCCGCACCGCTCGCCGGCAAGATCGTGGTCGACTGCGTGAACCCGCTCGGCTTCGACAAGCAGGGCCCGTACGCGTTGCCGGTGTCGGAGGGCAGCGCCGTCCAGCAGGCCGCCGCGCTACTGCCCGACTCCCGGGTCTGCGCCGCGTTCAACCACGTCAGCGCGCCGCTGCTGGCCGACCCGGAGATCGACCGGATCGAGCTGGACGTGCTGATCTGCACCGAGGAGCGGGAGCTGGTCGGGATCGTCGGCGCGCTCGCCGCCCGGATCCCCGGCATGCGGGGCATCTACGCCGGACGGCTGCGCAACGCGCACCAGATCGAGGCGTTCACCGCCAACCTGATCGCGATCAACAAGCGCTACAAGGCGCACGCGGGCGTCCGCGTCACCGACGTCTGAGCGACCGTACGACGCAGCGGCCCGCCGGGATCCCGGCGGGCCGCTGCGTCGTACGCAGGGATCAGAAGACGACCTCGACGCCGGCCTTCTTGCAGGCGGCGGTGAGGTTCTCGCCGGCCTTGGCGAAGCCCGGGTTGTCGGCGGCGGCGGCCGGATCGGCGGCGGCTGCCGCCCGACCCGCCTCGGTGCTGAACTTGCCCATCGCGGCGGCCACCTTGCTGTCGCCGCCACCGCTGGCGGCGAGCTTCGTCATCTCCTTCTCCAACCCGCCCAGGATCTCCTTGAACACGGTCGGGGTCGGCTCGCCGCCGGACTGAAGGGCCTTGACGAGTTCGGCCCGCATCCCGTCACTGGCCTTCTTCGCCGACTGGCACAACTTCTTGTCGCCGACCACGTCGGCGGCGCTGGCCGTCGACGGCGCGGAGGCGTCGGGGGTCGGGGTGGCCGAGGGCGGCGCGACCGTGGCGGTGGGGGGTACGGCGGACGGGGCGGGGTCGGCGGCGGTGTCGGCCGAGTCGCCGCCGCAGGCGGTGAGCGCCAGCAGGCAGGCGCACGCCAGGGTCAGGACGGAGGTGTGCATTCGCTTCACGGGCCGGTACGTTAGCCGCCTTCCGCAGATCCCGCTGCCCGGTTCCGACGGTGCCGCCGCAGGGACGGGCAGGTCGGTGGGCGTGTCACGGCCCGTGCGCGTCCACGGGCCGTGACGGTCCGCTCAGAAGGTGTGTTCGGCGCCGGGGAACTCCCCGCCGCGCACCTCGTCGGCGAAGCGCCGGGTGGCCTCGCCGAGCACGCCCGCGAGGTCGGCGTACCGCTTGACGAACCGGGGCGTCCGGCCGGTGCGCAGCCCCGCCATGTCCTGCCAGACCAGCACCTGGGCGTCGGTCTCCGGGCCGGCGCCGATGCCCACGGTCGGGATGCTCAGCTCCGCGGTGATCCGTTTGGCGACCTCACCGGGCACCATCTCCAGCACCACCGCGAAGGCGCCCGCCTCGGCCACCGCCCGCGCGTCGGCGATCACGTCCTCGGCGGTGTCGCCCCGGCCCTGTACCCGGTAGCCGCCGATGGTGTGTTCGCTCTGCGGCGTGAACCCGATGTGCGCCATCACCGGGATGCCGGCGCCGACGACGGCGGCGATCTGGTCGGCGCAGCGCCGGCCGCCCTCCAGCTTCACCGCGTGGCAGCCGCCCTCCTTCATGAACCGCACGGCGGTCCGCAGGGCCTGGGTGGGGCCCTCCTCGTACGAGCCGAACGGCAGGTCACCGACGACGAGCGCCTGGCGGGTGGCCCGGACCACGGCCCGGACCAGCGGCAGCAGCTCCTCGGCGGTGATCGGGAGGGTGGTCTCGTAGCCGAACACGTTGTTGGCGGCCGAGTCGCCGACCAGCAGCACCGGGATGCCGGCGGCGTCGAAGATCGAGGCGCTGTACTGGTCGTACGAGGTGAGCATGGGCCACTTCTCGCCGCGTTCCTTGGCGGCGATCAGGTCGCGGGTGCGGACCCGTCGGGTGACCGGGCCGCCGTAGAGGGCGGTCACCTCGGTCGGGGTGGACTCCACCATGACTGTCTCCTTCCTCGAGGCCGCGTACGCGGTCCCCGGGCTCTGCCGCGATCGTCGCACCGGCGGCCCCGGTCGCGGCAGAGCGCAGTGGAGGATGTCACTCGCCGGTGGTCAGCCGTCCTCGCGCCACCGGTTGGTGATCGGCAGCCGCCGGTCCCGCCCGAACGCCTTCATCGAGATCTTCGCCCCGGGCGCGGACTGGCGGCGCTTGAACTCGGCGGTATCCACCAGCCGGAGCACCTTGTCCACCACCGCCGGGTCGTGCCCGGAGGCCACCAGGCCGTCGCGGCCCAGGTCGCCGTCGATGTAGCCGATCAGGATCGGGTCGAGGACGTCGTAGTCGGGCAGCGCGTCGCTGTCGAGCTGGCCGGGGCTCAGTTCGGCGCTGGGCGGCTTGCCGATCGAGTTCTCCGGGATAGGCGGCGTCCCGCCCCGCCGGGTCGCCTCGGCGTTGCGCCAGGTGGCCAGCCGCCAGACCAGTGTCTTCCAGACGTCCTTGATCGGGTTGAAGCCGCCGACCGAGTCGCCGTAGATGGTGGAGTAGCCGACCGCCAGTTCGCTCTTGTTGCCGGTGGTGAGCACCAGGTGGCCCTCCTGGTTGGACAGCGCCATCAGGATGACGGCGCGTACCCGGGCCTGGAGGTTCTCCACCGCCACCCCGGAGAGCGACATGTTCGCCAGGAAGGTGTCCACCATCGGTTGGATGGGCTCGACCCGGTAGTCCAGGCCGGTGCGCTCGGCCAGGTCGGCGGCGTCGTCGCGGCTGTGCCCGGAGGAGTGCTGGCTGGGCATGGAGAGGGCGACCACCCGGTCGGGACCGAGCGCGTCCACCGCGATGGCGGCCACCACGGCCGAGTCGATGCCGCCGGAGAGCCCGAGCACCACCGAGGGGAAGCCGTTCTTGTCGACGTAGTCACGCAGGGCCAGGACCAGGGCCTCCCACACCTCGGCCTCGTCGGCGACCGGCTCGACGATCCCGCCGTGGACCGGCGGGCCGTCCGGTGCCGGGGGCAGGGCGTCGATCGTGCCCCGCACCATCCGCAGCCCGCCGGTGAGTGCGGCGCCGTCGCGGGCACCGCCGAGGGTGGCACCCGGACCGCTGCCCGTCTCCGGCAGCTCCACGTCGTGCACGAGCAGGTGCTCCACGAACTGCGGCGCGCGGGTCAGCAGCGTGCCGTCCGCCGCGACGATCATGGAGTCGCCCTCGAAGACCAGCTCGTCCTGGCCGCCGACCATGTTGACGTACGCGATGGTCGCCTCGGCCTCGGCGGCGCGCCGGCGGACCACCGGCAGACGCAGGTCGTCCTTGTTCAGCTCGTACGGCGAGCCGTTGATGCTGACCACCAGCCCGACCCCGGCGTCGCGGGCGGCGGCGAACGGGCCGCCGGCCTGCCACAGGTCCTCGCAGATGGTCAGCGCCACGTCCACCCCGCCGAGCCGGACGACGGTCAGCGTGTCGCCGGGCACGAAGTAGCGGTCCTCGTCGAAGACGCCGTAGTTGGGCAGGTGGTGCTTGAAGTAGGAGACCACCACCTCGCCCCGGTGCAGCAGGGCGGCGGCGTTGCGGGCCCCCCGGCCCGGCTCGGCGTCCGGGCTGACCTGGGGCGGGCCGTCGGCGTCGAGGTAGCCCACCACGACCGGCAGGTCACCCAGCCCGTCGGCGGCCAGGTCGGCGGCGAGGCGGCGCAGCGCCGCCTGGGACGCCGCGACGAAGGAGCGCCGGAACACCAGGTCCTCGACCGGGTAGCCGGTCAGCGCCAGCTCCGGGAAGAGCACGAGTCCGGCTCCGGCGTCGGCGGATCTCCGGGTCCACGAGCGGATCATCTCGGCGTTGCCGGCGATGTCGCCGACCCGGGGGTTGACCTGGCACAGAGCGAGACGCAGGGTGGGCATGTCCTCATCTTGCCCACGGTGGGCGGACTCGACACGTGGTGTCCGCGCAGACCACGCCACCCGGCGACCGGGGGTCGGGACTGGGCGGGACGCAGTGGCCGCGGGTCGGTTAACGTCTGCGTAATCGGGTCGGTGGAGACTGGTCGGTCAGGTCGGGTAATCACCGTCCGAAGCCGGACATAGCGTGTCGCGGAAGGTTGGGGCAGTGGACCGTCAGCAGGAGTTCGTCCTCCGCACGCTCGAAGAGCGGGACATCCGTTTCGTCCGGCTGTGGTTCACCGACGTGCTCGGCACGCTCAAGAGCGTCTCCGTCGCCCCCGCCGAGTTGGAGGCCGCCTTCGAGGAGGGCATCGGGTTCGACGGCTCGGCGATCGAGGGCTTCGCCCGGGTCTTCGAGTCGGACATGGTCGCCATGCCCGACCCGACCACCTTCCAGGTCTTCCCGTTCGAGGGCGGGGTCAGCGGCGAGAGCGCCCGGATGTTCTGCGACATCCTGCTCCCCGACGGCGGGCCCTCCTGGGCCGACCCCCGGCACGTGCTGCGCCGGGCGCTGTCCCGGGCGGCGGAGAAGGGCTTCACCTTCTACACCCACCCCGAGATCGAGTTCTTCCTGCTGGAGAACGGCCCGATGGACGGCAGCGTCCCGGTGCCGGTGGACAGCGGCGGCTACTTCGAGCACACCACGCACGCGGTGGCCCGCGACTTCCGCCGCCAGGCCGTGCTGTCGCTGGAACGGATCGGCATCTCGGTCGAGTTCAGCCACCACGAGGTCGCCCCCGGCCAGCAGGAGATCGACCTGCGCTACGCCGACGCGCTGACCACCGCCGACAACATCATGACCTTCCGGCACGTGGTCAAGGAGGTGGCGCTCTCCACCGGCGTGCAGGCCACCTTCATGCCCAAGCCCTTCACCGACCAGCCCGGCAGCGGCATGCACACCCACCTGTCGCTGTTCGAGGGGGAGCGCAACGCGTTCCACGACGCGGGCGACCCGATGAAGCTCTCCAAGGTGGCCCGGGCGTTCATCGCCGGGCTGCTGGTGCACGCCCGCGAGTACACGGCGGTCACCAACCAGTGGGTCAACTCCTACAAGCGGCTCTTCCCCCAGGCGTTGCCGGACCGGGTCACCGAGAGCCCGGCGTACGTGTGCTGGGGGCACCTGAACCGCTCCGCGCTGGTCCGCGTCCCGGCGTACGGCAAGCCGAACTCGGCCCGGGTGGAGGTCCGCTCGCCCGACTCGGCCGCCAACCCGTACCTCGCCTTCGCGGTGCTGCTCGGCGCCGGGATGAAGGGCATCGAGGAGGGGTACGAGCTGCCGCCGGGCGCCGAGGACGACGTCTGGTCGCTGACCAGCGCCGAGCGCCGCGCCATGGGGTACGAACCACTGCCGGAGAACCTCGCCGAGGCGATCGACGTGATGGCCGGCTCGGAGCTGGTCGCCGAGGTGCTCGGCGAGCACGTCTTCGACTTCTTCCTGCGTAACAAGCGGGCCGAGTGGGAGCAGTACCGCCGCGAGGTCACCCCGTACGAGCGCCAGCGGTACCTGTCGCTGTAGGACCGCCACCACCGCCCGGGCGGGCGTTGCGCGGTGCCGCTATCGTCTCGATCACCGTGCCGGCGCCCGCCGGCCGCAGACGGTGGGGGAGGCAGTCGGTGCTGGAGGATCTGCTCAGCGGAGCCTGGCAGAGCGTGGTGTTCGGGGTGGTCGGGGTCGGGCTGATGGCCGCCGGTTTCGTCCTGGTCGACCTGCTGACCCCGGGCAAGCTGCGGGACCTGATCTGGATACGCCGCAACGCCAACGCCGGCCTGCTGCTCGCCGCCAACCAGCTCGGCGTCGCCGGGATCGTCTTCACCGCGATCCTGACCAGCTACAGCGACTTCGCCAAGGGGCTGGCCTCGACGATCCTGTTCGGAGTGATCGGCCTGGGCATCATGGCGCTGGCCTTCTTCGTGCTGGACCTGCTCACCCCCGGCAAGCTGGGCGAGGTGATCTGCGCCGACGAGCCGCACCCGGTCGCCAAGGTCAGCGCCGCCACCCACTTCGGTGCCGCGCTGATCGTCTGCGCCTGTATCGCCTGAGCCGGCACGCGTCAGCACGACCGTGGGGCGGCATCCGACCGGATGCCGCCCCACGCGGTGTCACTTCCCGCCGGTCCCGCCGGGGCCGCCCCGGCCGGCCCAGCCGCCCGGCCCGCCGAACACGCCGGCCTCCACGGCCGCGGTGATCGCGTCGGCCTGCTCCTGGGTGAGCTTGCCGTCCTCGACCGCCTTGGCCAACCGCTCGGTCAGCGCCTCCGTGCGGTCCTCGGGAGAGCCCTTCGGCCCCCGGTCCCCGTCGGGACGCTCGCGACCCTCGCCGTCCGGGCGACCCTGCGGCTTGTGCTCCTCGCGGAGCTTCTCCAGCGCCTCGGTGACCTTCTCGGTGGGTACGCCCAGTTCCTCGGCCAGGGACTCGGCGAACTTCGCCCGGTGCGCGCCCGGCTCCGGCCGCTTCTCGTCCTGCTGCTCGGCGCTCGCGCTGGCGCTCGGGGTTGCCTTGTCGTCGGCGAGCGCCACCGTGGGGGCGGCGATCCCCACGCCGAGGACACCCGCGGCGGCCAGCCCGGCCAGCAGGTGCTTCTTCGAGATCGTGCGGGACATCGGTCCTCCAACTCGTCGGTGATGCGATGACGTCACCGACAGTGACCAGCCTGGCTGGGGTCGAGCCGTGGCAGACCTGTCAGCGAGCTGGCAATCGCGCCGCGAATACCGGACGAACCAGACTTTCGGGTGGTTCAGCTGACAGCCGGGTCCACGGTCACCGTGCCGGCGTCGGCGTCGAGGACGGCCCGGGTGCCCACCGGCACACTGAGCTGACCGGGCCCGTGCCCGACCGGCAGCCCGCCCAGCACCGGTACGCCCAGGTCGCCCAGACGTTCGGTGAGTACGTCGGCGACGCTCACCGGCCAGCCGTCCGCGCAGTCGGTGAACTGGCCCACCGCCACCCCTGCCAGCCCGTCCAGCGCGCCCGCCCGACGCAACTGGGTCAGCATCCGGTCGACCTTGTAGGGCGGCTCCTGCACGTCCTCCAGCAACAGCACCGCCCCGCTCAGGTCCGGCATGTCCGGGGTGCCCACCGAGGCCACCACCAGGCAGAGGTTGCCGCCCAGCAGCCGGCCGACGGCCCGGCCCGAGGTGCGTACCGGGAAGGTGTCCTCGGTCTCGACCGCGCGTACGGTCACCGGCGCGGTGGTGGTCAGCGCCGCGTGCAGGGACTCGGCCGACGCCAACGGCGTGCGCTCGTCCCGCCACGCCGCCCCCGGCCCGTGCACCCCGGCCAGCCGGGCGCCCCGCCACAGCGCCAGTTGCAGCGCGGTGATGTCGGAGAACCCGGCCACCACCTTGGGATCGCGGCGCACCGCCGCCATGTCGATCGCGTCCACCACCCGCTGTGCGCCGTACCCGCCCCGGGTGCAGATCACCCCGCGCACCGTCGGGTCGCCGAAGGCGGTGTTCAGGTCGGCCGCCCGCTGCGCGTCCGTGCCGGCCAGGTAGCCCTGCCGCGCGTACACGTGCGGGGCGGGCACCGGCCGCAGGCCCCAGCCGGTGAGCAGCTCGATGCCCCGGGCCACCCGTTCCGGACGGGTCGGCCCGGACGGCGAGACCAGCATCACCGTGTCGCCGGGGCGCAGCGCCGGCGGGCGTACGACGTGATCGGGTGCGGTGTGGTGGGACACAGCGGCAGAGCCTAGTGCGGTGTCCAGAAACGTCCACTGGACCTCGCCGCGACACCGCCGACGTTCCTGGACACCGCACTGGTCCCGCGCGCCGGGCCCGTCGGCCGGACCGGATAGCCTCGACGGCGTGGCTACCGCGTTGGTGATCGAGAACGACCCGACCGACGATGCGCGACGGCTCGGCGAGTGGCTGACCGAGGCCGGTCTGGAGCTGTCGGTGTCCCGCCCGCACGCGGGCGACCCGCTCCCCGCCGACCTCGACGGGTACGCCGCGCTGGTGGTGCTCGGCGGCGACCAGCAGGCCTACCCGGACCCGGACGGCAAGCCCGGCGCGTCCTGGCTGCCGGCGGTGGAGGGGCTGCTCCGCAAGGCCGTCCGGCACCGTGTCCCGACACTCGGGGTCTGCCTCGGTGCGCAACTGCTCGCCACCGCGCACGCCGGCACGGTCGAGCGCAGCCGCTCCGGGCCGGAGGTGGGGCCCGCCGTGGTCGGCCGGCGTGACGCCGCCGAGAACGATCCGCTGTTCCGGTACGTCCCGCTCATCCCCGACGTGCTCCAGTGGCACACCGACGAGATCACCGAGCTGCCGGCCGGTGCGACCCTGCTGGCCGCCTCCACCCGCTTCCCGCACCAGGCGTTCCGCCTCGGCGACCGGGCCTGGGGCCTCCAGTTCCACATCGAGTGCGACGCCGACATGATCGCCGAGTGGGCGACCGACTCGGCGGTGCTGGCCGAGCTCGACTACGACCCGGAGCTGGTGGTCGCCGCCTGCGCCGCGGTGCTGGCCGACGTGGAGGACGTCTGGCAGCCCTTCGCCGCTAGGTTCGCCGCCCTGGCCCTGGGCGAACTGGACGACAGCGGGTCGCGCCGCACCCTGCCGCTGCTCGGGCACTGATGGGCCGCCCGAGCAACGCCACCGGCCGGCTCGCCCGGTACGGCTTCGGCATCACCGACGACGACCTCGGCGCCCGCGCCGCCGACCTGCTCGGCCCGGACGGGCTCGACCTGTGGCGCCCGCAGACCCAGGAGCCCACCGGCGACCAGGCGCGGGAACTGCTCACCGCGCTGTCCCGGGCCGCCGACCCGGACCTGGCGCTGCGCCAACTGCACCGGATGGTCGAGGCCGAGCGCCGCGCCCTGGCCGGCACGAACGGCGGCACCAGTGCGGCGGTACGCCAGCGCGGCGCCGGACCGGGCCAGGCCACCGCCCCCGCCCAGGGGCAGCCGGTGGCCGCCTCGACCGGAGGCATCGGCGCCGGGTCGCCGCTGCTGGCCGCGCTGCACGACGACCCGGGGCTGCGCCGTCGACTGATCGCCGTGCTGGGCGCCTCCTCGGCACTGGGCGACCACCTCGTCGCCAACCCGGACCAGTGGACGGTGCTGCGCACCGAGTCGGACGGGCTCGCCCCGACCGCCGACGGGCGGCTGGACCTGACCGGCGAGGGCAACCCGGTGGCGGTTCTGCGTCGGGCGTACCGGCTGGCGCTGCTGCGCGTCGCGGCGGCCGACCTGACCGGCGGGCGCGGCCTGGAGCAGACCATGGCCGCACTCTCCGCGCTGGCCGACGCCACCCTCGCCGCCGCGTACGCGATCGCCGTGACCGAGCTGCCCGAGGGCGCCCGGGAGCCCCGCCTGGGCGTGGTGGCGATGGGCAAGTGCGGCGGCGGCGAACTGAACTACGTCTCGGACGTCGACGTGATCTTCGTGGCGGCCGAGGACGACGACCTGGCCTCGGCCACCACCGTCGCGACCCGGCTGATCCACATCTGCGGGCTTGTCGCCTGGCCGGTCGACGCCGCGCTGCGCCCCGAGGGCAACCGGGGGCCGCTGGTGCGGACGCTCGCCAGCCACCTGGCGTACTACCGGCGCTGGGCGCGCACCTGGGAGTTCCAGGCCCTGCTCAAGGCCCGTCCGGCCGCCGGTGACCTGGCGCTCGGCCAGGAGTGGATCGACGAGCTGGCGCCGCTGCTCTGGCACGCCGCCGAGCGGCCGGAGGCGGTCGAGGACGTCCGGTCGATGCGCCGCAAGATCATCGACAACATCCCGGCCAAGGAGCAGGAACGCGAGATCAAGCGCGGTCCCGGCGGCCTGCGCGACATCGAGTTCGCGGTGCAGTTGCTGCAACTGGTGCACGGCCGGGGCGACGAGTCCCTACGCCCACCCGGCACCATCCCCGCCCTGCGGGCGCTGGTCACCGGCGGCTACGTCGGCCGCGCCGACGGGGAGGCGCTGCTGCGCGGCTACCGCTTCCTGCGCGGTGTCGAGCACCGCCTGCAACTCCAGGGCCTGCGGCGCACCCACACCGTGCCGACCGACCCGGGCGCGTTGCGCTGGCTCGCCACCGCGCTCGGCTACACCGCCACGCCGGGACGCAGCGCCGTCGAGGAGTTCCGCGCCGAGTGGGTCACCCACGCCACCGAGGTACGCCGACTGCACGCCAAACTGCTCTACCGGCCGCTGCTGGAGTCGGTCGCCCGGGTACCCGCCGACGGTCTGCGGCTGACCCCGCAGGCGGCCCGCAACCGGCTGGAGATCCTCGGCTTCGCCGACCCGGCCGGGGCCCTGCGTCACCTCCAGGCCCTCACCGGCGGGGTGAGTCGCACCGCCGCCATCCAGCGCACCCTGCTGCCGGTGCTGCTCAGCGAGTTCGCCGACGCGCCGGAACCCGACCGTGGCCTGCTCAACTACCGCCAGGTCTCCGACTCCCTCGGCAGCACCCCCTGGTATCTGCGGCTTCTGCGCGACTCCGGCCCGGTGGCCCGCCGGCTGGCCCGGGTGCTCTCCTCCTCCCGATACGTCGCCGACCTGCTGAGCCGGGAACCCGAGTCGCTGCGACTGCTGGCCGAGGAGAGCGAACTGAGCCCCCGGCCCCGCGGGGTGCTCTACGACGGGTTCGCCGCCGCGGCGGCCCGACACACCGACCCGGTCGAGGCGATCCGGGCGGTCCGTGCGCTGCGCCGCCGGGAACTGCTCCGGCTCGCCTGCGCCGACGTGCTCAGCCGCGCCGGTTCGCTGACCCCCACCCGCCCCGACACGGACCGCTCGACGCTCGGCGACGTCATCACCGTCGGCACCGCGCTGGCCGCCGTCACCGACGCCACCCTGGCCGCCGCACTGCGGACCGCCCGCGCCGCCCAGCCGACCATGCCCGACCTGAAGTTCGCGGTGATCGGCATGGGCCGCCTCGGCGGGTACGAGTCCAACTACCTCTCCGACGCCGACGTCCTCTTCGTCTACGAGGCACCCGAGGGCGTCGCCGAGAGCGCGGCGAGTGCCGCCGCCCACGCCATCGCCGAGGAACTGCGTCGGCTGCTCGGGATGCCGGCGCCCGACCCGGCGCTCGGCGTCGACGCCGACCTGCGCCCCGAGGGCCGGCAGGGACCGCTGGTCCGCAGCCTCGCCGCCTACCAGCAGTACTACGCCCGCTGGTCCCGAGTGTGGGAGGCGCAGGCGCTGCTGCGGGCCCGCTGCGTCTGCGGCGACGCCGACCTGGGCACCCGGTTCGAGAAGCTGGTCGACCCGGTCCGGTACCCGGCCGACGGCCTGACCCGGGAACAGGTCGTCGAGATCCGCCGGATCAAGGCCCGGGTGGAGACCGAACGGCTGCCCCGGGGCGCCGACCCGGCCACCCACACCAAACTGGGCCGGGGCGGCCTCGCCGACGTCGAGTGGGCGGTGCAACTGCTCCAGTTGCAGCACGCCGGTGCCCACGAGTCGCTGCGCGGCACCCGTACCCTCGACGCCCTCTCCGCCGCCCGCGACGCCGGCCTGATCGACCCGGCGGACGCCGAGGCGATGACGGCCGGCTGGACCCTGGCCGCCCAGGTCCGCAACGCCCTCATGCTGGTCCGGGGCCGGGCCGGCGACCAACTTCCCCGGCACGGCGTGGAACTGGCCGGCGTGGTCCGGCTGCTCGGCCGCGACGATCCGGGCGAGTTCCTCGACGAGTACCTGCGCACCGGCCGCCGCTCCCGCGCCGCCATGCAACGCGTCCTGGAGATGTAAGGAAGGGCACCTTATTAACGCCCGCGGTAGAGCAGGGGTCCCCTGCTAACACCCCGTCGAGAGCCCGAGGATCAACCACCGAGGGTGTACGTGCCGGCGCCCGGCACCGTGACCACCGTCCAGTCCCCGTCGGCGGTGACGGTGGCGCCGCCGGACGCGGTCAGCCAGCGGCTGTGCCGGACCCGCACCGGCACCGGGCCCGCGTCCGGGGTGCGGAAGGTCACCGAGGCGCCGTCGGAGCGGACCAGCTCGGCAGGGGCACCCACCAGCGGCGTCGGGTCGGTCACCGCGTACAGCCGCCAGTGGGGGTCGGACCACACCTCGGTCAGGTACGGCAGGCCGCCCGTGACCAGCTCGGCCTCGGCGCGGCCGACCCAGGACAGTGGTGCGTCGGGCACCGCGACGTACTGCACCGCGTACTCGTCGAGCCAGTCCCGGTAGCTGTCGGCGGTCAGCGGCACACCGGTGCCGGCCGCGCCGGGCACGGTGGTGAAGAAGAGCGGGTTGCGGTCGATGTCCGCCTGCCGCAGCCAGCCCCGGGCCAGCGGCACGTCACCCATCCGGGCGGCCTCCCAGTAGTTGCGGGTGGGCGGCACCTCCAGCCGGCCGGTCAGCCCGCGCCGGTCCAGCTCGGCCCGCAGGGGGGCGTGGTAACTCGGACGGCTGGTCGGGTCGCCGATGCTGCGCAGGTCGGCGGAGACCACCGGCGGCTGCCACCAGCACACCGCCGCCAGCAGCACAGCGAGCGCCACCGCCGCCACGCCCCGCCGCCTCGGCCGCCCCGACACCTCGGGTCGCCCGACGAGGTCGGGCCGAGTCGGGGGACTGGCCTGGACCGATCGGCCGGGCTGGGGCGAAGCGTCGGGTCGCGGTGCGATGCGGAGGTGGTGCGCCGAGCGGGCCAGCCAGGCGGGGGGACGGGCGGCGGCGGCCAGGATCGGCAGGGCGAACATGGTCGCCAGCCGGGTGGCGTTCAGCCCGACCGGGGTGTGCACCAGCGCCGCCGCGACCACCCCGCCCGCTGCCAGCACCGCACCCGACCGCACCGGGCGGTAGCCGACCAGCGCGGCCACCAGCAGGGCGGTCACCGTCGCCCGGATCGTGTCGGTCCGGCTGATGTTCATCCAGCCGCCGTCACCGAACAGCACCGCGGTCACCCCCAGCGGCACCGCCGCCGCGACCGCGACGGTCAGCCCGTCGGCGTACCGGCCGGACAGCAGCACGGCGACCCCGGCGAGACCGACGAAGAGTCCGGCCACCGGACTGGCCGCCGAGGCCAGCAACGCCGCCGCACCGGCCAGCACGAGCGGTCGCCACGAACTGCGGCGCCAGGTGAGGGCGAGCAGGGCGGCGAGGCCGAAGGCCACCCCGAGGCCGTACGTCACCCGGCCGGAGACCAGGTTGCCGGCGATGGTGACCACCCCGACCAGGCTGCCGAGGAGCGGCCGAGGCACTCCGGTGCGGACCAGCAGCGCGGCGAGGAGGGCCGCCGCCGCGACCACCGCGATCACGCCGGTGAGGCGTACCCCGAGCAGGGCCATCACCGGCTGGGCCAGCAGGCTGTAGCCGAACTGCTGGACCCCCGCGTACCAGCGCAGGTCGACCGGGGTCGCGCCGTGTGCGGCGAAGAAGTCGGCCCGGGCCACCTGCGCCGCCAGGTCCGAACCCATCGCCGGAAGGATGAGGTACGCCACACCGAGCGCCCCGGCGGACGCGGCGGCCAGCGCCACCACCCGACTGCCCCGCATGCCCACCTCCGTACCGCGCTCACGGTACTGGCAGCATGTCGGACGTGCCCCATCACCTCGTGCGCTGGACCGGACTGGCCGGATCGATCATGCTCGCCGTGGCGGCGTTCCTCGGCGGCGCCCTGCCCGACGGCGACCTGCGGCCCACTCCGCTGCGCATCTGGCAGGGGCCGTACGGGCCGCTGATCATCGCGTTGTGGCTGTTCGGTACGGCCGCGATGGCGTTCGCGTGGTGGACGTTGCGGGACCGGGTGCCGTCGGCACGGTGGGCGCTGGTCACCGCCGGGCTGTGGATCGTGCCGTTCCTGTTCACGCCGCCGCTGGGCAGCCGGGACGCCTACGCGTACGCCTGTCAGGGGGCGAGCTTCGCCAACGGCATCAGCCCGTACGAGTACGGCGTCTCCACGTTGCCGTGTCCGTGGCTGGACACCATGTCGTTCATCTGGCGGGACACCCCGGCGCCGTACGGGCCGCTGTTCGTGGTGCTCTCCGGCGCGATCGTCGCCGCGACCGGCTCGCTGATCGCCAGCATCGCGTTGTTCCGGGTACTCGCGGTCGCCGGTGTGCTGCTGACGGCGGTGAGTGTGCCGGTGCTGGCCCGCCACTGCGGTGTGCCGGTCGGCCGGGCGCTCTGGCTGGCGCTGGCCGGCCCGCTGGTGGGCGTACACCTGATCTCCGGGGTGCACAACGACGCGTTGATGGTCGGGTTCATGGTGGCCGGCCTGGCCATCGTGGTCAGTCGACCGGCCCGGCCGTGGCCGCTGCTGGCCGGTGGTGTGGTGCTCGGCATGGCCGCCGGGATCAAGGTGACCGCCCTGGTGGTGGTCCCGTTCGCGGCGCTGCTGGCGATCGGCGGCGGCTTCACCCTGCGGGGGTTGCTGCGCCACGGCACCCCGGTGGTCGGCGGAGCGGTGGCGACACTGATCGGGGTGACCCTGGGCGCCGGGTTGAACCTCGGCTGGATCACCGGGCTGTCGCACGGCAACGAGGTGATCGCCTGGACCTCGCCGCCGACCGCCGTCGGGCAGACCGTCGGGTACGTGCTGCTGCCGTTCGGCCTGCACGTCGACGCGCTGCCGGTGACCCGGGGGATCGGCATGGTCGTGCTGGCGGCGCTGCTGGTGTGGTTGTGGTTCCGGGCGCGTCACCGGGAACCGCTCTGGCACGCCGCGCTGGCGCTGACCGCCACGGTCGCGCTGGCCCCGCTGTTCCACCCCTGGTACTGGTTCTGGCCGCTGGCGCTGCTCGCCGCCACCGCCCACCGCACCTGGTGGTTCAGCGCGGTCACGGTGTTCGCCGCGTTCCAGGTGCTGGCCGACGGCACCGGCCTGCCCCGGTACACCAAGACGGTCGGTGCGCCGCTGATGACGCTGTTCGTGATCTGGGTGGCGGTCCGCTTGGTACGGTCGGCTCGGGCGGCCCGCCGCCCGGTTCCCGTCGACTGAGGAGAGGCACGCCGGTGACCGAGACCGGCGTCCGACCCGCCTCCGCCCGGGACCGCCGCGTCCGGTATGTCGGCCTGCTGGGGGCGGTGGCCCTCACCGTCGCCGCGTACACCGGTGGCGCCCTGCCCGACAGCATCACCACCCGGGCCGGCCACCCCTTTCCGGCCGTACTGCTGTGGCTGCTCGGCACCACCGCCATGGTGGGCGCCTGGTGGACACTGCGCGCGGGCGCCCCGTCGACCGGGTGGGCGTTACGGACCGCCGCGCTGTGGACGGTGCCGCTGCTGGTCAGCGCACCGCTGGGCAGTCGGGACCTCTACTCGTACGCCTGCCAGGGCTGGGCGTACGCCGACGGCGGTGACCCGTACGCCACCGGTGTCGCCGAGGCGGGATGTCCGTGGCTGGACGCCGTCGCCCCGGTGTGGCGGGACACGGCGGCACCGTACGGCCCGTTCTTCGTCCTTCTCGCCGCGCTCGCCGTGGTCCTCGGCGGCACCCTGGTCGGGACGCTGGCGGTGTTGCGGGTGCTGGCGGTGGCGGGACTGCTGCTGGCCGCGTTCTGCCTGCCCGGCCTGGCGCGGGCGGCGGGGGTGCCGCCCGCGCGGGCGACCTGGCTGGTGCTCGCCTGCCCGCTGGTCGGGGTGCACCTGGTGTCCGGCGCGCACAACGACGCCGTGATGCTCGGTCTGCTCCTGCTCGGTCTGCTCCTGCTCGTCCGACGTCCCGCCCGCTCTGCCGGTGCGCTGTCCGGCGCTGCGGCGCCGCCGCCGGTCGGTGGTGTGCCGGATGCTGCGAGGGGGCACTCGGTCGCCGTGGTGCTGGTCGCCGGGGTGCTGCTCGGCCTGGCGGTCTCGGTGAAGGCGACCGCCGTGGTGGTGCTGCCGTTCGCCGCGCTGGCGGCCGTCCGTGGCCGGTACACGGTGGCGGCACTGCTACGCGACGGCGGCACGCTCGCCACCGGAGTGCTCGGCGCGCTCCTGCTCTCCTCACTGCTCTCCGGTCTCGGGCTGGGCTGGATCGGTGGACTCGGCAGCAGCGGCGACACCGTGCAGTGGACCTCGCCGCCGACCGCCGTCGGCATGCTCGTCGACTACCTCGGTGAAGCGGTCGGGCTGCCGCCCGTCGGTGTGCCGGTGGCCCGGATCCTGGCACTGACACTGCTGGCGGTCCTGCTGGTGCTGCTCTGGTGGCGTACCTGGTCGGCGCTGCGCCACCCCCGCCAGCCGGACCGAGGACAGCGCGGTGAGCACGGGGATGCCCGCGCCGCCGACGCCGCTCCATACGGCCCGCCTGCGGCCCGCGCGACCGGCAACGGCCCGCCTGCTGCGGTCGGTGTCAGCCCGTCGGAGGTGGGCGCGGGGGTGAGCCGTCACCGTTCGGTGCTGCTCGGCGCGGGCTTGGCGCTGGCCCTCACCGTCGTCCTCGCGCCGGTCTTCCACCCCTGGTACGCGACCTGGCCGCTGGCGCTGCTCGCGGTGACGGCGACCCGGACCATCTGGTTCCTGGTGCCGAGCGCGCTGGCATCCTTCCTCGCCCTGCCGGACGGCACCAACGTGGCTCGGCTGGTGAAGGCACCCGGCGCGGTGGCGATGACCCTGTTGGTCTCTGTCCTGGCGGTCCGATTTCTGTCCCGGATCCGCCGGAACCGTGAGCCACGCTGAGCCCAGTTGCCGCGAAGCCGGGTCGCACGCCGACCGCAGGCCGGAGGTGGGGAGATTTGTTGTCGCTCCAGCGACAACAAAAAAACCCAACCCCCCCCCCCGGCCCCGGCCCAAGCGCAGGGGGCACGGGGGGGGAACGGAGTGGGAGGGAGGGGGTGTC
>NZ_JBEYSG010000014.1:0-179051 GCF_040642635.1 Micromonospora sp. NPDC047793
CGCCCCGCCCCCGCGCCCCCCGGGGGGCCGGCCCCCCCGCGCGGGCGGGTGCGCCCAGGCTTATTATTTCCGTTCCCCATCCCCCGGCCGGGGGGGGGGGGGGGGGGGGGGGGGCGCGCCCCCCCCCCCCACCACCGGTGTTCCCGGTCAGACCAGCACCCGGCCGCCCGCCGGCGACCCGCTGCCCGACCGCAGGTTGCGGCTGACCGTCAACTTCTTAAGCCACCGATCGGTCCCGTCGTACCGGGCCCGGAACGACTTGCGGCCGTGCACCGCCTGGTAGTTGTCGACGATGAGCAGCGTGCCGCGCTCCACCACCACGTCGTGCTGGTGGGCGAGCAACTGCGAGTGCAGCGCGTCCAGCGCCCGCCGGGCGGCTGCGTCGTCGTCACCCCCCACGCACCGCATGAACGGCAGGTCGATCCGCAGGTACGGCCGGGACGGATCGCCGAACAGCACGGCGACCGGATCCGGGTCGTCCCGCATCCGCTCGACCAGCTTGAGGGCCGGATGGTCCGGCTGGCTCAGGGTGAGCTGACGGATGTGCTCGTCGTCGGGAAGGATGTGATAGCGCGGCTGCCGCAGCACCTCGACGTCGGCCGGGTCCAGGTCCAGTTCCCGGACCGACGCCACCGTGGTGGCCACCTTGTCCTCGTTGCGGACGCCGAACAGCAGCAGGTAGTCGCAGCGGCTCGGGTGGAAGGCGTCCTCGGTGTGGAACTCCAGCAACGCCTCGCTGCCGTGACCGTTCTGCCGCACCTCGTCACCGGCGATCGGCACGATGTTCTGGATGAGCCGCCCGCCCTGGAGGGTGGTCCAGGTGAACGGATCCCCCAGCGCCATGCCGCACAGCGCCATGAACACCTCGACCTCGGTGACGTGGCTGCCGCGCCGCTCGGCGTCCCAGTGCGTCGGCGTCGGCCCGACCTGCCCGTCGTCGACCGGGAAGCCGAGCACCGAGCAGGCCGCGGCCGGCTCGCCGTGCCGGAACTCGTCCAGGAACTCCCAGAGACCGGCCGGCAGGTGCCGCACCGCGTACCGGTGGCGGTCGTAGAAGTCCGGCTGCCGGGGGTCCACGTCGGGCGTCGAGCGTACGGTCTCGCTGATCGCACGCAACGCCGTCAGATCGGCGTCGCTGAGCTGGTATCGGGGCCAGTCGGTGGTCACCGGGACGCTCCGGAGTCCGCCGCCATCGCCCGGGCGAGGCTCGCCGGCCGCATGTCCGCCCAGGTGATCTCGACGAAGGCGAGGCAGTCGTCGCGCCCGGCCGGGCCGTGCGCCACCGACCAGCCGTCGGGCACCGGGTTCGACTCGGGCCACAGGGAGTACTGCGCTTCGGCGTTGACCAGCACCAGGTATGTGCCGTCAGGCCGGTCGAACGGGTTGGACATCTCAGGCGCTCCTGGGGGCCGACGGGACCAGCTCGAAGAGGATCCCGGACGGAGGCGCGGCGACGTGACGCTCGCGGACCAGGTCCCACCCGGCTGCCTCGAACGCCTCCAACCACTCCTCCCGACTGGGGATGTAGACGCCCATCAGGGCGTGGATCAGCTCGAAGCCGAGGGTGAAGATGGTGGTCGTCTCCGGGCTGGCCGGACCCGGGGTACGGACCACGTCGCAGAGCATCAGTCGCTTGACGTTCGGGAACGCCCGGCGCAGGTTGGCCAGCCCGTCGACGCACCGCTGCATCGGCCAGAAGTCGTGGCCCATGAAGACGCAGGTCACCACCTCCACGTCGGCGAAGACCTCGGTGGGCTCCAGGGCCAGCACGTCACCCTGGACGATGTGGACGCGACCCTCCAGGCCCGCGTCGGCCACCGACTTCTCGGCCAGTTCCACCGAGCCCCGGGCGATGTCGACGCCGACCGCGCTCACCGACGGGTCGCGCTGGGCGATCCGGATCAGGCGCTGCCCGGAGCCGCAGCCGAGGTCGGCGATCACGGCGAAGTCGAGCCCGGTGACGATCTCGTCGAAGAGCGGCTCCACCTCGCTGTCGCCGATCAGCCGGGAGCCGATCGCCACGGCCCGCATGTCGCGGTGGTAGAAGTCGCCCGTCCGCTGTTCGGGTGCGGCGACGTCCGGGGCGATGGAGAACAGTTCGCCGCACCCCTTGACCACCCAGTAGAAGTAGCCCCGGGCGGCGTAGACGTCGGCGAAGCCCGGTCCGGTCCGGTACCGGTCCCCGTCGGCCTCGACCACCTTCGCCCAGACCAGCGTGTCCAGCAGCCCCCGGACCACGCCGTGGTCGAGGCGGTTGCCGGCGGCCGTGGCCACGTCCGTGCCGCCCTCGGCGTGCAACAGGTCGAGCAGGCCGATCTGGTGGCTGGCGGAGATCGCCGAGGTGACCACATAGGACGAGAAGAGGCTCGCGGCTGCTCCGACCGTGTACGAGGGAGCGTCCGCAGAATATGTCTCGACGATGGTGTCGGTCATTGTTTCCTCCTTAGCGGATTTGTGGCGCCGCCGGAGACGACTCAGCCCACAACGCGTCCATCGTCTCGTGTGAGATGTGCCGTTCCAGATCGGTGGTGGCGGCGTAACCCATATTGATGATCGTCCGTACTCCCCCGGTGATCGGATAGACCCTGTGCAAGGTGGTGTCGGTGCGCATCAGATAGAGGTCACCGGGCACGAAGGAGGCCGAATAGGTCGGGCCGGCCAGGAATGCCCGGTGGATCTCCGGGTTCTCCTTGTTCCACGTCGTCCCCGGCACGCACTGCACGAAGCCGCCGTGCTCGACCGCCGGGCACTCGATGATCCAGACCAGCGCGAAGGCGTAGTCGTCCCAGTGCCAGCCGTGCGTGTCCCCGCTCTCCTCGAGCCGGGTGATCACGTACTGCTCCGGCTCGTACGGGCAGGGCAGCACGGCTTCGCCGGCCACCTTCGAGAGCAGCGCGAGCAGGGCCTCGGACTGGTACACCGCCGGGATGACCGTGCTGCGCTCGGCCACCTCGTCCCGTCGCACGTTGCGCATCCGGCGCAGGGTGTTGCCGGTCGCGGCGAACCGCAGGTCGCGTCGGACACCGGCCTCGCCGACCAGGTTCAGCACCTCGGTCGCGACGGTCTCCTTCAACTCCTCCGGAACGACGAAGGACACTTTTGTGAAACCGAACTTCGCGAGGTGCTCACGTGCCTCGGTCAGCTGTTCCGAGCTGACCTCGTGCGCCGCGAGTTTCGCGAGGGGATCCACCACAGAAGCTTCCACAGTTACCTCCTATTCGCTTCTCTTACGCCGTTTTCGCCCATACCCGAGCCACCGGTCGCGGCGCGGACAACGCACTTTCATCGCGTCGAACATGCGGAAGGAACACGGTCACGCCACGGTTGACCGGAAGAACTCGACGAGCAGGGCGTTGACGGCGTCCGGCCGTTCCAGATAACCGAAGTGCCCGCACCGGGCGACCTCGGTGAACCGGGCGCCGGGGATCGCCTCGGCGACCTCCCGACCGAGATGCGGCGGAGTCACCAGGTCGTCGGCGAAGCCGACCACCAGAGTGCCGTCCGTCGGCGGTGTGACGGCCCGGTACGCGTCGAGCCGGTCCGCCATCCGTTCCAGTTCGGTCTGGGCCTCGGCCACCTCCAGAGAGGGCGGGAAGAACTCCATCAGGTCCAGCCAGGAGCGGGCCTGCTTCTCGTCGTTGAGCGTGTGCGGGGACAGGCTCTGGATCAGCCGCCACACGGCGTACGCCTGCGGCGGCAGCGTCGCCTCCCCCAGCGCGATGGCCGCCTCCGCCGTGGCGAGCGCGCCCCGGAACGTGTCGGTCCGGCCCCGCGTCGCCATCAGCACCGCCTGCTGCACCAGGTCCGGCCGGGTGACCATCACCTCCTGCACCACGTGCGCGCCCATCGACGTGCCGACCAGCCGGGCCCGGCCGCCGCAGATTCGCTCGACCAGGGCGACGACGTCGCCGACGAGGTCTTCCACGGTCGGCTTCGCCGCGCCCGGCGGCACCGGCGCGACGCCACGGTTGTCGAAGGTGACGACCCGGTACCCGGCCGCCACCAGCGCCGGCACCTGGTGCAGCTGCCACACGCTGCCCGGGCTACCGGTCCCCATCACCAGGACGACGGGTTCCCCGGTGCCGCGCTCGGCATAGCTGATCTTCGTGCCGTTGGCCACGACGAGTGGCATGACTGGCTCCCTCGCTCCTGGGTCAGGCCACCGGAAGGGACAGGTTCCGGACGTCCCGGGGCGGCCGGGTCGGCGACAGCGGCAGCGACCGCGTCCCGCCGACCACGGTGCGGCGGGGGCGGGGCATCGGGTCGACGTCGCTGTCGGAGACGCAGACGCTCATCACCCGGTGTCCCTCGAAGAAGAGCAGCCCGCGTTCCCGCAGTCCGGCCAGCCGCGCCTCCAGCACCTCGGCCAGATGCGGCAGCTCGGCGCCCAGCTTGTCCACCCGTACCGGCTTGTCGAGGTGCAGCAGCAGCTCGGTGTCGACCTCGTCGATCGGGTAGACCAGCTCCGCACCCGCGCGGGTGTCCCGGATCGTGGTGCCACCGGCCGTCCGGGTCAGGGTCAGCGCCGGGCCGCTGCCCGCCGCCCACGCCGAGTTCCACTGCCCGACCCGCTCGCGCAGCGGACGCAGCCAGGTCGCCGACGAGATCATGTAGTCGGAGACGTTCTGGTCGGCGAAGTAGTAGGCCACGTCGCGCAGGCCGTCACGGTCGAACGGGTACGTCAGCCGGTAGTGGTCCACCGGTTCCAGGTCCAGCCCGTACTCGGCGGCGTTGTTGAAGTACGGGCTGAACCGGTCGAACCGCACCGGGAAGCAGCCCTGCGGCGGCGGCAGGTGGGCCAGCAGCGGCAGGTCCTCGACGTAGCGCCGGTAGGTCTCCTCGGCCTCGCCGGGGAACCCGATCAGCAGGTTCCACACCGGGCTGATCCCGAGCCGCAGGCAGTTCTTCAGGAACTGGATGTTCTGGAACGACGACGTGCCCTTGCGCATCAGCTTGAGCGTCGGCGTCGCCATCGCCTCGATGCCCGGCTGGATCTCGTTCACCCCGGCGCGTTCCAGCACCGTCATGTCCTCGATGTCCAGGCCGACCTTCACCTCGTAGAAGATCGAGATGCCCTCGGGCGGATCGAGCTTCGGGAACACGTCGGTGAGGTAGTCCATCGGCATGATGTTGTCCGTGCAGCAGTACTTCTTCGCCCACGGCGCGTGCGAGAAGAGCCAGTCGAACTGCTTGAGCGCGTTCTCCGGTCGCATCGCCCGGTAGGCCATGGTCTGACCGTTGAGACCGCAGAACGTGCAGTGTGCCCGCTCCCCCCACCAGCAGCCCCGCGAGGTCTCGAAGAACAGCATCGGCTCCGCCGCGGCGGCCGGTAGCTGCACCATCTGGTCGAACGACTCGCGGAACTCGGTGTAGTCGGGGTCGAAGTAGTCGTCGATGTCGGCGTTGGGGCCGATCCCCTTGCGGTAGCGGCTCTCCATCTGGTTCCGCCGGGTGACGACCCCACGGATCCGGTGCGCCCGCTCCAGGTCGTCGTCGAGCACGCTGCGCAGGAACTCGGGGAACGTGACCAGCGCCGGGCCGGAGAAGACGAAGTCGAGCTGCGGGCAGTTCTGCGCCAACGCCGCGCCCATCGGCGCCTCGCAGTTGGCGCCGCCGATCAGCGTGGTCACCGCCGGGTTGCGGTCCTTGACCATCCGGGCCGCCGCGAGACTGGGCAGGTTCTGCGTGAACATCGAGCTGAAGCCGAGCAGGTCCGCCTCGTCGAGGCGGTACTTCTCCACCATGCCGCGCAGGAAGTCCTTGAGACCCTCGCGGCGGCGCAGCACGGTACGCCGCAGGTCGGCCTTTGCCGGGCCGGTGAAGTAGCGGCTGAAGTACTCGTCCACGTTGTCCGGCAGCTCCGGGAAGGCGAGCTGCCGGAACATCCAGTCCCCCACCCCGGCGACGTGGAAGTCCATGTCCCCGGCGATGGCGTCGTACTCCTGCGCGCCGAAGTAGCGGACGAAGTCGTGGTTGAGGTAGCAGACCCGCACGTCGAAGTCGTCCGGGAAGTCCCGGCGGACCAACGCGGAGAGCTGACTGAGCGCGAACGACGGTCGACGCCGGTCGGCGAAGGGCATGTTGACGAGGACTAGCTGGCGCACGTGGACCCTTCCACGATCGAGGGCTGCCAGCGCGAGTACTGGCGCAACCCGTACAGCAGCGGGGTGTCGGCGGTGTACTGGACGTCGGAGACCTGGCCCACCACCAGCGCGTGGTCACCGACGACCCGGACGTCGGAGAGGGCGCAGGCGGCGAACCCGCAGGCGTCCTCCATCAGCCACGGCAACCGGTCGTCGCCTCGGGGCTGCCACCTCACCTGGTGGAAGCGGTCCGCCTGACCGGTGGCGAAGACCTCGGCGGCCCGCTGGCCCCCGGCGTGCAGCAGGTTGACCCCGAACCTCCCCCGGTCCTCGATGGCGGCCAGCGTGCGGCTACCCACCTTGAGGCTGACCAGCAGCGTCGGCGGCTCCAGCGTGACGCTCATCAGCGACGAGCAGGTCAGCCCCCACGGCGCCCCCTCGCCGTCCACACTGGTCACCACCGCCACGCCGGTCGGGAAACCGCTCATGAAGGTCCGGCAGCCGTCGGCCAGCGACGGCTCGGATCCGGGACGCATCGGTACGACCGTCATCACCCCTCCGCCGCCGGTTGGATGGTGCTCAGGTACTCGTACGCGCTCGGCAGGGTGCTCACCAGCCGCTCCGCGTCGGCCCGGATCGCGGCCAGCTCGGCCGACGCGCGGGTGGGGTCGATGTGCGCCAGCGCCGGCCGGGGACTCTTCGGGGCGAGACCCATCCCGAGGCAGATCGTGATCCACGAGTAGACCTCGAACCCGTGGTAGTACGGGTAGATCGTGCTCTCGTCGAGCAGCCGCACGGCCGCGGTCTCCAGGCGCTCGGCCAGCCCGTCCGGGATCGCCCGGACCTTGGTCTCCCGCCAGTAGTCGGTGTCCTGCCGGGGCGAGGCGACGTAGTGCAGGACCAGGAACTCCTTGACCCCGTCGATCACCCGCGCGACCTTGTCGTTGTAGCCACGGATGAGCGTCTCGTCCCAGGTGTTGTCCGGGAAGTGCTTCACCAACTGCTCGATGGCGTGCTGGATGAAGAAGATGCCGGTGGACTCCAGCGGCTCGACGAAACCGCTGGAGAGGCCGACCGCGACGCAGTTGTTCACCCAGGACCGCTCGTTGCGACCGATCCGCATCCGGATGTGGTTGGCCTGCAGGTCGTCCTGACCGGGCGCGGCGAACTCGCGCAGCGTGCGCTCCGCCTCCTCCGGCTCGCAGAACTCGTCGGAGTAGACGTAGCCGGTGCCGATCCGGCCGTACAGCGGGATGGTCCAGATCCAGCCGGCGTCCTGGGCGGTGGCCCTGGTGTAGGGGGCGATCCCGTGCTCCGCCATGTCGCGGGGCACCCGCAGCGCCACCGCGCGGTTGTTCGGCAGCACGTCGGTGAAGGAGACGAACTTCTCCTTCAACGTCTGGTTGATCAGCAGGCCCCGGAAGCCGGTGCAGTCGATGAAGAGGTCACCGGTGACGTCGCCCTGGTCGCGGGTGGAGACGTGGGTGATCCAGCCGCGCTCGTCCTGCCCGACACCCACCACGTCGTCGACGACGTGCCGGACGCCCTGCGCGACACCGAGCTTGGTCAGGTAGCGGGCCATCAGCGCGGCGTCGAAGTGGTAGGCGTACGGGAACTGCGCCCGCTGCTCGTCCAGGGTGGAGCGGCCCAGCTCACCGTCGAGGCTCGCGGTGAACAGGCTGCCGTCGAGCATGCGCGGGGAGCGCTGCGCCTCGCAGAGGTACGGCGTGATGAACGAGCCCCGGTCGAAGCTCTCGGTCGGGTCGCCGAGGGCCAGGTTCCACTCCGCCGCGGTGAACCCGTCGGAGGTCCGCAGCCGCTCGAACGGGTGGAAGAAGTGGCTGCCGTCGCCGCGCCAGTTGTCGTACTTGATGGCCAGCTTGTAGGAGCCGCTGCACTGCGGCATCCACTCCCGCTCGTCCAGCCCCAGGTAGTCGAAGAAGTGCCGGATGGTGCTGAACGTCGCCTCGCCGACGCCGATCGTGCCGACCGCCGCCGACTCCACGAGGGTGACCGAGATCCGGTCCTGGAAGGCGGTCTTGAGGTAGGTGGCGGTCATCCAGCCGGCGGTCCCGCCACCGACGATGACAACGTCGCGGATCATCATGCCTGCGCTCCCTGGATCGCTTCCCGAACGGTCCGCACGCTGCGCGGCCGCATGTCCTTCCACACCCGGTCGATGTGGTCGAGGCACTCCTGACGGGTGCCGTCGGTGCCCTCGTCCTGCCAGCCCGGCGGGTTGGGCCGGTCCGACCACCACACCGAGTACTGCTCCTCGTGGTTGACCACGACCTTGAAACGGACGTCATCCGGCTGCGTCATCGGTGGTTCCTCTCATGCCGTGGGGATCTCGTGGTCACGGGCGTGCCGCAACCGGTCGGCCAACGCCGGGCCGATGGTGTCCAGTGCCGGAGCCTGCGTCATCCGGTCGTGCTCGTCGTCGACCGGCAGCACGTCGACGCGGCCGTCGACGTACGCCTGCCAGACCGTGGCCGGGTCGAGGCGGTCGTCCCAGGTCCGGGTGGCCACGAACAACTGCACGTCGCCGTGGAAGCGTTCGGGCGTGAACGCGTCCATCAGGCGGGCGTTGTTGAGCACCACCCCGGTCAGCGCCTCCACGGTCTTCGCGTCGAGCAGTTCGTCGCCCGGATCGGGCCGCTCCTCGTCCTCCGGGTCCCCGGTCGTCGCGTCCCGGTCGGTGGCCGCACCCGGCCGGCCGAGGGCGTCGAAGAGCAGCGCCCGGGCCTCGGCCGCGGTCTCCACCCGGACGTCCTCCACGTCCATCGCCGGGTAGCTGTCGATCAGCGTGAGCACCGCGACCTGCTCCCCGTCGGCCTGCAGGCGGGTGGCCATGGCGTGCGCGACCAGACCACCGAAGGACCAGCCGAGCAGGTGGTAGGGGCCGTGCGGCTGGATCCGCCGGATCTCGGCGAGGTAGTCGGCGGCCATCTCCTCGACGCTGCCGGCCAGCACCTCACCGCCGTCCGCGCCGCGCGCCTGCAACCCGTAGATCGGCCGGTCGATGCCCGACTGCCGGAGCAGCCCCGAGTAGCACCAGCTCAGACCACCGACCGGGTGTACGCAGAACAGCGGCGCGCCGTCGCCGTGCACGCGCATCGGCATCAGCACGTCGAACGGGTCGGCGGCCACCCCGGACTCGACGGCCGACGCGAGGCTGGCCACGGTCGGGTTCTCGAACAGCGCCCGGATGGTCAGCTCCACGCCCAGCGCGGCCCGCACCCGGGAGACCAGGCGGGTCGCCAGCAGCGAGTGGCCGCCCAGGTCGAAGAAGCCGTCGTCGACACCGACCGCGTCCAGGCCCAGCACCTCGGCGAACAGGCCGCAGAGCACCGTCTCGCGGGGGCCCACCGGTCCCCGACCACCGGCGCCGCCGGTCGACTCCGGGACGGGCAGCGCCGTGCGGTCCAGCTTGCCGTTGGGAGTCAGCGGCAGCGAGTCCATCGGCACCAGCGCCGAGGGCACCATGAAGCCGGGGAGTTGTTCGCCGGCCAGCGCCCGCAGGGCGGCCAGGTCGACCTGGCCACCGGCGACCGGGCAGACGTACCCGACCAGTCGCTGGTCGCCGGGGCGGTCCTCGCGTACCACCACGGCGACCTGGCCGACGGCGGGGTCGGCGGCCAGGACGGCCTCGATCTCGCCGAGCTCCACCCGGAACCCGCGGACCTTCACCTGGTCGTCGGCGCGGCCGACGAAGCTCAGGTTGCCGTCCAGCCCCCAGCGCACCACGTCGCCGGTGCGGTACATGCGCGATCCGGGCGGGCCGAAGGGGTCGGCGACGAACCGGGTCGCGGTGAGTCCGGCGCGTCCCCAGTAGCCCCGGCCCAGGCCGGCACCGGCCACGTACAGCTCACCGGCGGCGCCGGGTGCCACCATCCGCAGCGCCTCGTCCAGCACGTACAGCCGGGAGTTGAGGATCGGCTTGCCGATCAGCGGCACGTCCCCGTCGGAGACCCGGTACGACGCGGTGTCGTTCGAGCACTCGGTCTGGCCGTAGAAGTTGTAGCTGGCGGTGTCCGGGGTGGCCCGCATCGCGTTCCACAGCGTCTCGGTGACGGCCTCGCCGCCGACCATCAGCACGGTCGGGTGGTGCCGGCCGTCGGCGAACATGCCGGCCGCGACGAGCTGCTGCATGAACGACGGCGTCAGGTCCACGAACCCTATGCGCTGCCGGTCGATGTAGTCGACGAAGGCCTCCGCGTCGCGGCGCACGAAGTCGTTGATGACGTGCAGCTCGTGCCCGTCGAGCATCCAGAGCAGCGAGTCCCACGAGGTGTCGAACGTCAGCGGCGCGGTGAAGCCGATCCGCAACCGGCCGCCGCCGGCCGCTGCCACCTCGGGCCGGAAGAACGTGGTGCGGTGGCTCCAGTACAGGTTGACCATGCCCCGGTGTTCGATCACGACGGCCTTCGGCCGACCCGTCGACCCGGAGGTGTAGATGACGTACGCGGGGTTCTCCGGCCGCAGCGGCTGGAGACGTTCCGGGTCGGCCAGCTCCGCGTCGGAGAGCGCGGCCAGCTCGGTGCGGACCGCCTCGTCGTCGAGCCGGACCACGGGGGTGGTCAGCGGGGGCAGCGCCGCGAGCCCGGCGGCGGTGCCGAGCACCACCACCGGCGCGGCGTCGGCCAGCATGAACGCCAGCCGGTCCGCCGGATGCTCCAGGTCCAGCGGCAGGTACGCGCCACCGGCCTTGAGCACCGCGAACAGCGCCACGACCATCTCCGCCGACCTCGGTACGGCCAGCGCGACCACCCGCTCCGGGCCGACCCCCCGGTCGACCAGCAACCGGGCCAGCCGGTTGGCCCGCCCGTCCAGCTCGGCGAAGGTCATCCGGGTGTCGTCGTGGACCACCGCCACCTCTTCACCGGTGGCGGCCACCTGCTCGGCGAGCAGGTCGATCAGCCGCACCGGCGGCGCGGGCCGACTCGGGCCCATCCAGTCCACGGTGAGCGCCTGACGTTCCTGCGCCGACATCACCTCCAGCTCGCTGACCGGCAGGTGCGGGTCGGTCGCCGCAGCGGAGAGCAGCCGCACCAGGCGCTCGGCCAGGGCCGCCACCGACGGCTCGTCGAACAGGTCGGTCGAGTACTCCAGGTAGCCGCGCAGGCCCGCCGGAGAGCCGTCCGGACCGTAGTCCTCGAACACGTCGAGCGTCAGGTCGTACTCGGACACCCCGTGCCGGACCGCCTCGTGGCTGACCTGCAACCCGGCGAAGTCGAACGCGGCCGAGGCGTTGTTCTGGAAGGCCAGCAGCACCTGGAACAGCGGGAACCGGGCCAGCGAACGGGTCGGGCTGACCGCCTCCACGACACGCTCGAAGGGCACGTCCTGGTGGTCGTAGGCGGCCAGGTCGGTGTCGCGTACCCGGTCGAGCAGCTCGGCGAAGCTCGGGTCGCCGCCGACGTCGGTGCGCAGCACCAGCGTGTTGACGAAGTAGCCGACCATCGCCTCCAGCGCCGGGTCACCCCGGCCCGCCGACGGGGTGCCGATCGGGATGTCGGTGCCCGCGCCCATCCGGGACAGCAGCGCGGCGAGCCCGGCCTGCACCACCATGAACAGGCTCAGTCGCCGGTCGCGGGCCAGGCGCAGCAGCCCGTCGTGCTGGTCGGAGTCGAGCCGCAGGGCGACGGTGTCCCCCGCGTAGCTGGCCACCGGCGGGCGGGCCCGGTCGGTGGGCAGCGACAGTTCCTCCGGCGCACCGGCCAGGTTGGCCCGCCAGTAGTCGAGTTGCCGGTTGACCTCGCTGTCCCGGTCGCCGTCGTCGCCGAGGATCTCCCGCTGCCAGACCGCGTAGTCGGCGTACTGCACCGGCAGCGGCGACCACTGCGGGGCCCTGCCCTGCCGGCGCAGCGAGTAGGCGTCGGCCAGATCCCGGCTCAGCGGGGCGAGCGACGCCCCGTCGACCGCGATGTGGTGCATGACCAGCAGCAGCACGTGCAGTTCCGGGTCGATCCGGAACAGCTGCGCCCGCAGCGGGATCTGCGCGGCGAGGTCGAAGCCCTGCGCGGTGGCCGAGGCCAGCGCGTCGGCGAGGTCCGCCTCGGTGATGTCCCGCACCGGCATCGGCGGCCGGGTCGGCGGCAGGACCGTCTGGAACGGCACCCCGCCCTCCTCGCCGAACACGGTGCGCAGCGGCTCGTGCCGCGCCACCAGGTCGGCGACGGCGGCGGCGAGCGCGTCGGCGTCGAGCGAACCGGCCAGCCGCAACGCGATCGGCGTGTTGCGGGCGCCGGTGTCGGTGCCGTCCATCCGGTCCAGGAACCAGAGACGCTGCTGGCCGAAGGAGAGCGGGATCCGCTCGCCGCGCGGCACCGGGCGGACCGCCGGTCGGGCCGTCACCGTGGGGTCGATCGCCTTGGCGAGCGCGGCCACGGTCGGGTTCTCGAACAACGCCCGGATGGTCAGCTCCACCCCCAGCACCGACCGCACCCGGGAGACCAGGCGGGTGGCCAGCAGCGAGTGCCCGCCCAGGTCGAAGAAGCCGTCGTCGACGCCGACCCGGTCGACGCCGAGCACCTCGGCGAAGAGCCCGCACAGCACCGACTCGCGGGGACCGACCGGCCGGCGTCCGCCACCGGCGCCACGGGTCGGTGCCGGCAACGCGGCCCGGTCCAGCTTGCCGTTCGGCGTCAGCGGCAGCGCCGACAGCTTCACGATCGCCGACGGCACCATGAAACCGGGCAGCCGCTCGGCCGCCGAGGCCCGCAGCTCCTCCACGTCGACCCGGGCACCGTCCGCCGCACAGACGTAACCCACCAGCCGCTGGTCGCCGGGGCGGTCCTCGCGGACCACCACCGCGACCTGGCCCACTCCGGGGCCCGCCGCCAGCACCGCCTCGATCTCACCCAGCTCGACCCGGAACCCGCGGACCTTGACCTGCTCGTCGGCGCGGCCGAGGAAGCTCAACCCGCCGTCGGGCCGCCACCGCACCAGGTCACCGGTGCGGTACATACGCGATCCGGCCGGTCCGTACGGGTCGGCGACGAACCGCGAGGCGGTCAGGCCGGGCCGTCCCCGGTAGCCACGGGCCAGCCCGGGACCGGCCACGTACAGTTCGCCGGCCGCCCCGGGCGCCACCAGCCGCAGCCCCTCGTCCAGCACGTAGACCCGGGCACCCGAGATGGGGCGACCGATGTCGGAGCGGACCGACTGCGGGTCGGGCGGGCCGTCGGCCTCGTACACCCGGGAGCTGACGTCGATGGTCGCCTCGGTCGGCCCGTACGCGACGACCATGCGACGGCCCGTCGACCAGTACGCGGCCACGTCGGGCGGGCAGCCCTCGCCACCGGTGATGATCGCTCTCAGGTGCGGCAGCTCCCGTTGCGGGACGGTGGCCAGCACCGACGGCGGGATGTGCGCGTGGCTGATCCGGTGCTCGGCCAGGTAGGCGTGGAGTTCCTCGCCGGCCACGGTGGTCGGCGACACCACGAGGCAGCCGCCGGCCAGCAGCGCCATCGACACCTCTGCCACCATCACGTCGAAGCTCGGCGACACCAGCTGCGACACCCGCGCGCCGGGCCGGGCGTCGTGCCGGACGATCTGGTTGGCCAGCAGCCCGGCCAGACCGGCGTGGGTCACCTCGACGCCCTTGGGCACGCCGGTGGAGCCCGAGGTGTAGATGAGGTACGCCGGGTCGGCGACCCGCAGCGGGCCGAGCCGGTCGGTGTCGGAGAGGTTCGCCGGAGAGGCCGCCGCCAGGTCGATCTCCTCCAGCACCACCGCGGTGGACGCCGCCGCCACCGGTGGCACGGCCAGCCCCGCCCGGGTGGTGAGCACCACCGTGGGCGCGCTGTCGTCGAGCAGGAAGGCGAGCCGCTCGGCGGGATACGTGAGGTCCACCGCCAGGTAGGCCGCACCGGTCTTGGCGACCGCGACGATGGCGACGATCAGGTCGATCGAGCGGGGCAACGCGAGCGCGACCGTCCGCTCCGGGCCGACGCCCCGGGCGACGAGGGTACGGGCCAGGCGGTTGGCCCGCTCGTTGAGTTCGGTGTAGCGCAGCGTGCGCCCGTCCGCCTCGACGGCGGGGGCCGACGGGGTGGCCGCGACCTGCGCCTCGAACAGTTCCGGCAGGGTCAGGGCGGACACCGCACCGGCACTGCCCGCCCAGGTGGTGAGCAGTTCCCGCCGTTCCCGCTCGGCCAGGATCTCCACCGCGCAGACCGGTGCCGTCGGCTCCGCCACCAGGTTGCCCACCAGCCGGACCAGTCGGTCGGCCAGCAGCTCCACGGTGGTGTGGTCGAACAGGTCGGTGGCGAAGTAGACCTCACCGGTGAGCCGGTCGTCGACCAGGTGCATCATCAGCGCCAGGTCGAACTGGAGCGACGAGAGCGCGAGATCCTGCGTCCGCACCTCGACGTCGGCCAGGCCGGTGGGCTCGTCCTCGGCCCCGGCCAGCGTGAACATCACCTGGAACAGCGGCGACATGCTCTGGTCCCGGACCGGGTTGAGCCGCTCCACCACCTGGTCGAAGGGCACCTCGGCGTGGCTGAGCGCGCCGAGCACCGTGCCGCGTACCCGCTCCAGCAGCTCGGCGAAGGTCGGGCCGTGCGGGCTGTCGCCCAGCTCGGTGCGGACCACGACGCTGTTGACCAGGAAGCCGACCACGTCGGCGAGTTCGGGGTGGTCACGGCCGGTGACCGGGGTGCCGACGGCGATGTCGCGCTGGCCGCTCACCCGCGCCAGGAGCACCTGGAAGGCGGCCAGCAGCACCATGAACGGCGTGACGCCGCGTGCCGCGGAGAGGTCCCGTAGCCGCCGGACGGTCTCGGCCGGCACCTCCAGCCGGACCCGGTCGGCGGCGAAGCTGGGCGTCGCCGGGCGCGGCCGGTCCAGCGGCAGACGCAGCACCGGCAGGTCGGCGAGTTGCCCCTGCCAGTAGTCGAGCGCCTCCTCGTACCGGCCGCTGTCCCGCCGCTCCCGCTGCCACCAGGCGAAGTCGGCGTAGTGCAGGGTCACCGGGTCGAGGTCGGGCGCACAGCCGGCCCGCCGGGCCCGGTAGCACTCGGTCACCTCGCGCCACACGACCTGGTGGGACCAGCCGTCGTAGGCGATGTGGTGCAGCACCACCAGCAGCACGTGGTCGTGCTCGCCGACCCGCAGCAGGAAGCCGCGCAGCACCGGGCCGCTGCCCAGGTCGAACGGGCGGGCCCACTCGTCGTGCAGGACCCGGGTGATCAGGTCGTCGGCGAGGCCGGTGACCGTGACCACGGGCAGCTCGACCCGGTACGGCGCGTCGACCACCTGCACCGGGCCGTCGTCGGTGGCGACGTAGTGGGTCCGCAGGATCTCGTGCCGGGCGACCACGTCACCGAGCGCGCCGGCCAGGGCGTCCACGTCGAGCGCGCCGTGCAGCCGCACCGCGACCGGCATGTTGTACGCCGGTGACTCCGGCGCGTACTGCCAGAGGAAGTAGAGCCGCTCCTGCGCGTACGACAGCGGCATCCCGTCGGAGAGGCGGGGCACCGGTATCGGGGCCGGGCCGGCGATGTGCACGGTGGTGGCGAGCCGGGCGGCCATCGAGGCGACCGTGGGGGCGTCGAACACCGCCTGCACCGGCAGCTCGATCCCGAGCGCCTGACGCAGGCCGAAGACGACCCGGGTGGCCAGCAGCGAGTGCCCGCCGATCTCGAAGAAGTCGTCGTGCACGCCGATCGGGTCGGTCCGGCCCAGCACCTGCTGCCACACCTGCGCCACGGCCCGTTCGGTCTCGTCGCGCGGGGCGACCCGGTCCACCGTGCCGTCCTCGGGCGTGACCGCCGGCAGCCGGGACTTGTCCACCTTGCCGCTGAGCGTGCGGGGCAGCCGGTCGATCGGCACGAACGCCGAGACCCGCAACTGCGCCGGCAGGCGCTCGTCCAGGTACGCGCGGAGGTCGCCGCCGGTGGGCGCGGTGCCGGTCGCGGCCACCACGTACGCCACCAGCCGGTGGTGGGAGACCCCGTCCCGGACCGCCACCACGCACGCCTCGCTGACCGCGTGGTGCCCGCGCAGCACCGCCTCGATCTCGCCCGGCTCGACCCGGTGACCCCGGATCTGCACCTGGTCGTCGCTGCGGCCGATGAACTCGACGGACCCGTCGGCGAGCCACCGGCCCCGGTCACCGGTGCGGTAGAGCCGACTGCCGCTGTCGCTGCCGTACGGGTCGGGCAGGAACCGGTCGGCGGTGAGGCCGGGCCGGTTGAGGTAGCCCCGGGTCACCCCGTGGCCGCCGACGTACAGGTCACCGACCACTCCGATCGGGACCGGACGCAGCCGCTCGTCGAGCACGTACACGGCGGTGTTGGCCACCGGGGAACCCACCGGCACGATGCCGGAGGCGGTGCTCACCCCGGGCCGGGCCGCGAACATGGTGCTGTCGATCGACGTCTCGGTGGCACCCCAGGCGTTGACGATCCGCACCCCCGGCGGCAGCACCTCCAGCGCGGCGGCGTAGTCGCTGATCGCGAAGCTGTCCGCGCCGACCATCAGCAGCTTGAGGTCGGGCAGCCGCCGGCCGCTCTCGGTCAGGTGCGCGGTGACGGCGGTCAGCACGGCGGGCACCGTGTCGAAGGCGTCGACGCGCTCCGCCGCCAACTCGCCCACCAGCGCCTGCGGGTCACGGGCCAGGGAGCGGGGGCCGAGCACCAGACAGCTACCGAAGGCCAGGCTACGGACGACGTCACCGACGAAGACGTCAAAGGCGGAGCTGGCGATCGTCATCCAGCGGCGCAGCGGTCCCGGGTCCCAGGTGGTCCAGGCCGCGCGCAGGTTCGCCGTGCCGCCCCGGGTGACCATCACGCCCTTCGGCGTACCGGTCGAACCGGAGGTGTAGATCACGTACGCGAGGGCGGACGGCGGGGCGGTACGCGGCGGACGGGCGGCCGACACGTCGGCGAGCGTGGCCGGGTCGTCGAGCCGGACCTGCCGCCACGGACCGGTGGGCAGGTCGGCTGCGGTGCTGGCGTCACAGAGCACCACCGTCGGCGCGGCGTCGTCGAGCAGCACGGCGATGCGGGCCGCCGGCTGCTCCGGGTCCACCGGCATGAACGCGGCGTCGGCCTTGAGCACGGCCAGCGGCGCGACCACGGTGTCGTGGCCGCGTCCGACACAGATCGCCACCCGGTCGTCGATGCCGACACCGAGCCCGCGCAGCAGGTTCGCGATCCGGTTCGCGCGGTCCTCGACGGTGCCGTAGTCGAGCGTCCGCCCGTCCCAGACCAGCGCGGGTGCGTCCGGGGCGGCGTCCGCGTACGCCTCGAAGTGCTGCTCCACGGAGATCGACGGCGAGTAGCTGAGCCGGGTGCTGTTCCAGTCCCGCACCAGACGGCGCTCGTGGCTGGTGGAGAGGCGGTAGTCGCCGATCGGGCGGTCCGGTGCCTCGGCGATGCCGGTGAGCAACTGTTCCAGGTGCTCCACGATCCGCTCGGCGGCGTCGGCGTCGAAGAGGTCCACGCTGTACTCGAGTTCACCGGTCAGCCCCTCGGGACCGTCCCGCAGGCCGAGAGTGAGGTCGACCTGCGCGCCCTGGGCCGCCCCCGAGTACGGCTCGACGTCGACGTCGCCCAGGTCCCAGGCGTCGTTGGCGCCGGCCGCGTCGCCGTCGGTGGTGAACATGACCTGGAACAGCGGGGTGGCGCTGGCGTCCCGGGCCGGGTTGATCCGCTCGACGACCTGGTCGAACGGCACGTCCTGGTGGGCCAGGCCGTCGAGCACGACGCTCCGGACGCGGCCGAGCAGCTCGGTGAAGGTGGGGTTGCCGGAGAGGTCACCGCGGAGCACGACGGTGTTGGCGAAGAAGCCGACCAGCCCGGCGACGGCGTCGGAGTCCCGGCCGGCGACCGGCGTGCCGACGGCGATGTCCGGCTGGCCGGAGAGCCGGGACAGCAGCACCTGGAAGGCGGCGAGCAGCACGACGAACGGGGTGCAGCCGGTGGACCGGCCGAGTTCCCGCAGCCCGTCGGCGACCGCAACGGGCAGCCGGACCGGCACCCGGTCACCGGCGAAGGTGGGGGTGGCCGGGCGGGGCCGGGCGACCGGCAGGTCCAGCACCGGAACATCGGTCAGTTGCTCCTGCCAGTGCCGCAGGCCGGGCTCGTACCCGCCGTCGGCCTGGCGGCGTCGCTGCCACCAGGCGACGTCGGCGACCTGCACCGGTAGCGCGGGCAGCCGCTCCGCCGCCGCCGCGCCGTCCCGGTAGACCGTGGACAGCTCCCGCCACATGATCGGCAGGGACCACCCGTCGCAGGCGATGTGGTGCATCACCAGCAGCAGTACGTGTTCCTCGGGTGACCGCCGGAACAGCGTGGCCCGCAGCACCGGCCCCTCGGCCAGGTCGAACGGCCGCAGCGTCTCGGCGTCGATCAGCTCCCGCAGCGCCGCCTGCGCCCCGGCCCCGGCCGGTACGTCCACCAGCGGCAGCGGCACCGGGGCCGCCGCCTCGACCACCTGCTCCGGGCCCTGCGCCCCGTCGACGTACCTGGTCCGCAGCACCTCGTGCCGAGCCACCACCGCCGACAGCGCGGTGCCCAGCGCCGCCACGTCCACCCGCCCCGTCAGCCGCACCGCCACCGGCGCGTGGTACGCCGCCGAGGCCGGCGCCAGCCGCCACAGGAAGTAGAGCCGTTCCTGGGCGAACGACAGCGGCAGGGCCTCGTCGCGCGGGGCACGCGGAATCCCGGTGGGACGGGCGTCGCCGCGGCCGAGCCGCTCCAGCAGCAGCCGGCGTCGCTCCGGGGAGAGCTGGGCGAGCCGCTCGGCGAGGGTGTCAGACATGGAGGTCCCTTCGGAACTGGGCCGTCGGTGGCCGGCTAGGAGTTCGCCAGGAGCGCCCGGACGTCCTCGTCGGACATCGACTCGACGCTCTCCAGCGCCTCGGCGAGGAGGTCGTCCTGTTCGCCGAGCGCCTCGTTGATGGCCTTGGCCAGGTCCTCGACGTACGGCGCTTCGAGGATCCGGCGCAGTTCCAGGTCCACCCCGAACGTGGTGCGGATGCGGAACGCCACCTGCACGGCCTGGAGCGAGTGCCCGCCGAGGGCGAAGAAGTTGTCGCCGATGCCGACCCGCTCGACGCCGAGGATGTCGGCCCAGACGGCGGCGACCTCCCGTTCCAGGGCGTCGCGCGGGGCCACGTGCGCACCCGCGGCCTCCGGCCGCTCGGGGTCGGGCTCCGGCAGCACCGCCCGGTCGATCTTCCCGTTCGGGGTGAGCGGCAGCGTGCCCATCACCACGAACGCGGACGGCACCTCGTACTCCGGCAGGCGCTCGGCCATGAACGCGCGCAGCCCGGCCACGTCCACGGACGTGCCGGCCGCCGGCTCGACGTAGCCGACCAGGCGCACCGGGCCGGTGCCGGACCGCAGCGCCAGCACCACCCCGGAGGCCACCGTCGGGTGCGCCACCAGCACCGCCTCGACCTCGCCCAGCTCGACCCGGAAACCCCGGACCTTGACCTGGTGGTCGGCGCGGCCGACGAACTCCAACGTCCCGTCGGCACGCCAGGAGACCACGTCCCCGGTCCGGTAGAGCCGGGCACCGGGCACACCGGAGAAGGCGTCCGGCACGAACCGGTCGGCGGTCAGCCCCGGCCGGTTCCAGTAGCACCAGGCGACACCGGGGCCGCCCAGCCACAGCTCGCCGGGAACCCCCACGCCGACCGGACGGCCCCACTCGTCCACCACGTACGTGCTGGTGTTGGTGATCGCCGCACCGATCGCGCCGGAGCTGGCCGGGACCTCGGGCAGCGGGTTGCAGGTCGAGATGCTGGTGACCTCGGTCGGGCCGTAGATGTTGTTCATCCGGGCACCGCCCGCCCGCACCGCGGCGTCGATCGCGCCGAGGTTGATCCGCTCACCGCCGATGTAGACCTGCTGGAGCGTGGTGAAGGCGTCCGGGATCTCGTTGACCGTGGAGTTGAACAACGCGGTGACGATCGCGACGGCGCTGACGTTCTCCCGGCGCAGCAGTTCGACGAAGCGCGGCGGCGAGAGCGCCACGTCGGTGGGGACCACCACCACCCGGCCGCCGTTGAGCAGCGGCCCCCAGACCTCGAACAGCAGCGGGTCGAAGGAGGCGTTGGAGACCTGGCCGACGGCGCGCAGTTCCTCGGGCCGGATCAGGTCGGTGTCGCGGACCAGGCGGACGATGCCACGGTGCGGCACGACCGCGCCCTTGGGCCGGCCGGTGGAGCCGGAGGTGTAGATCAGAGACGCGGCGTCCTCGGTGACGGTGCCGGCCACGGTCGGCGTCCCCCGGCCGTCGGGCAGCGGCGGCACGTCGGTGATGTCGACGGTCTCGCGGCCGGTCAGCGGGAGCTGGTCGAGCAGGTCCCGGTGCCCCACCACCACCCGCACGTCGGTGTCGGTCAGCATGAACTCCAACCGCTGCGCCGGGTAGTCCGGGTCCAGCGGCACGTACGCGCCACCGGCCCGCAGCACGCCGAGCATCCCCACCACGAGGTCGGCGGAGCGCCGGCAGCACAGGCCGACCAACGAACCCCGGCCCACGCCGGACTCCGTCAAGCGCGCCGCCAGCGCGTCCGCGCGGGCCAGCAGCGACGCGTACGACACCGACACCTCGCCGTCGACCACCGCGACGGCATCCGGCGTCGCCTGCGCCCAGCCGGCCACCAGCGCGTCCACGGTCAGCTCCGGGGACTGCTCCCGCCCGGTCCGGTTCCAGCCGTCGACCTGGGCGCGTTCGGCGGGCGAGGTGAGGTCCACCTCGACCAGCGAGCGGTCCGGGTCGGCCGCGATGGAGCGCAGCGCGGCCAGGTAGTAGCCGCGTACACGCCGGATCTGCTCCGGCGAGAACTCGGTGGTGTGGTAGTCGAGCCCCATCAGCAGCCCGCTGGCGCCCGGGTCACGTAGGAAGCCGCAGACGAACGGGTAGTTGGTCGGCTCGACCCGCATGGTGGTGAAGGAGTTGATCTTCGGATCGACGATCCGGACGTCCCGGTCGGCCAGGCCCCGCATGACGTGGAAGTGGTTGTAGACGAAGTGCGACTCGTAGAGCGACTCCCCGCCGGCCAGGCGCTGGATCTCCGCCATCGGGAAGCGGCGGTGCGGCAGCAGCTCGTTCTCCTCGTCGAGCATCGCCCGGATCAGGTCCGCCCAGGTGCCACCGGCCACGGTCGCGGTGACCGGCAACGAGTTGAGGAACAGGCCCCGCGACTCGGTGCCGTCGAGCACCTCCAGGCGGCCGTTGAAGGCCATCCCGGTGGACACCTCACGGCTGCCGGTCAGGTGGGCCAGCACCCGCATGTGCGCGGCGAGCAGCACGCTCTTCAGCGGTACGCCGACACCGGCGGCCACCCGCTCCAACCCGGCACAGAGGTCGTCCGGGATCTTCGTCTCCAGCCAGCGGTAGAAGTCGGAGTGTCCCGGCGGCAGTTCCCACTCCAGCAGCGGCTGCTCGTCCGCGGCGGACTCCGGCTCCGGCAGCGGCTCCACCTCGGCGCCCTGCGGCCAGCGCGGCAGCCGGAGGCGGTTGGCCTGCCGGACCCGCGCCGACCAGAACTCCCGCTCCTCCGTCGAGGCGAGCGCCTCCCGCTCGGCCTCGACGAACTCGCGGTAGGTCGAGGCGGGCTTCGGATCGGCGCTGCTCGACGGGTCGCGCATCAGTTCCATGTAGCGCTGCAGAATCTCGGTGATCGAGGAGTGCAGGCTCCAGCCGTCGAGGATGGCGTGGTGCTCGACCAGGGTCCACTCGAAGGACTCCGCGCTGCGCCAGTGGAAGACGAAGCGCCACAGCGGCGGCCGGGCCAGGTCGAACGGGACCTCGCGCAGCCCCTCGATCACCTCGACGATGCGGCGGTCCTGCTCCTGCTCGTCCAGCTCGCGGACGTCGTACACCTCGATCGGCAGGTCCGCCTCGCGGTGCACCACCTGGAGCATCTCGCTGTACTCGCTGAGGTGGAACGAGGTCCGCAGGATGTCGTGCCGGTCGACGATCTGCCCGATGGCCCGCCGGATCAACGCCTCGTCGAACGGCGCGCGGACGTGGAAGCTGTCGACGTTCTGGTACAGCCGACGTCCCTCGTCGGCCTCCATGTGGAAGATCATCCCGGCCTGGAGCACCGCCATCGGGTACGCGTCCACCGCGTCCTCGGGCAGCCGCTCCCGGTCCGCCTCGGAGATCAGCGCGAAGGGCCGCCGCTCGGCGGCGGGCGCCTGCGCGGTGGTGACCTCACCGGCCAGCGCGGCGATGGTGGTGCGCTGGAACAGTTGCTGCAACGAGAAGTCGAGCCCCTTGGCGCGGGCCAGGCCGATCACCTGGACGCTGCGGATCGAGTCGCCGCCGAGGTGGAAGAAGTTGTCCTCGACGCTGACCTGGTCGAGTTCCAGCACGGTCGCCCAGATCTCGGCGAGAGCCTGCTCGGTCTCGTTGCGGGGCGCCACGTACGCCCGGGCCAGCGCCGGGCGGTCGACGCCGGGCTCCGGCAGCCGTCGCCGGTCGATCTTGCCGTTGGCGGTCAGCGGGAAGGCGTCGAGCACCGTCACCACCGACGGGATCATGTGGCTGGGCAGCGTCGGTTCGAGGAACTCGTGCACCTCGGGAACGGTCAGGTCCCCGTCGGCGACCAGGTAGGCGACGAGCCGACGTTCGGTGCCCGCCTCGCCGTGCGCGATCACCAGGCAGGCGCTCACCGCGGGGTGGGCCAGCAGCGCGGCCTCGACCTCGGCCGGTTCGATCCGGAAGCCCCGGATCTTGACCTGGTGGTCGAGGCGGCCCAGGTACTCCAGCGTGCCGTCGGGACGCCAGGTCGCCAGGTCGCCGCTGCGGTAGCGCCGGCCGCCCGGGACCACCGGGTCGGCGACGAAACGCTGCGCGGTCAGCTCCGGCCGACGCCAGTAGCCGTGTGCCACGCCGTCACCGCCGACATAGAGCTCACCGGGTACGCCGATCGGGGCGGGACGGCCGTACTCGTCCAGCACGTGCAGGCTCAGGTCGGCCACCTGCCGCCCGATCGGGCTGTGCCGCTCGGCCAGCAGATCGGCGGTGAGCAGGCAGTACGTGGTGTGCACCGTGGTCTCGGTGATGCCGTACATGTTGACCATCTCGGGGCCGGTCTCCGGGTGCCGGGTCCACCAGCGACGCACCGCGTCGGGGTCCAGCGCCTCGCCCGCGAAGATGACCACCCGGACGGCCAGGTCCGCCCGACGCCGCTCGTCGACGGCCTCGAACTGCCGGAACGCCCCCGGCGTCTGGCTGAGCACGGTGACTCCGGCGCGCTCCACCAACTCGTAGAACGCCTCCGGGTCGCGGCTCTCCCAGTAACGCACCACCGCCAGCGTGGCGCCGTGGGTCAGCGCCCCCCACGCCTCGAAGACGGAGACGTCGAACGAGGCGGAGTGGAAGAGGCTGAACACGTCCTGCGGGCCGAAGTGGAACTGCTCCTCGGTGGCCGCGAACAGCCGCAGCACGTTGCGGTGCGAGACCATGACCGCCTTCGGCAGCCCGGTCGATCCGGAGGTGTAGATGAGGTACGCGGGGTCGTCGACCGCCGGTGGGACGAGGTCCGGGGCGTCGGCGGTGTCGACGCGTACCGCCTGCTCGATCGCCACGGTGCGGACGTCCTCGGGCAGCGTCAGGTCGGCCGGGATCGCGTCGCTCTGGGCCACCACGACCCGCAGGCCGCTGTCGCGCACGATGAAGTCGAGCCGGTCGGCCGGGTAGTTGGGGTCCAGCGGCACGTAGGCCGCCCCCGCCCGCAGCGCACCGAGCATCCCGACGACCAGGTCGGTCGAGCGGCGGCAGCACACCCCCACCATGTCGCCCCGACCGACACCGGCCCGGCGCAGGGTGGCGGCCACCGCGTCGGCGGCGGCCAGCAGGTCCGCGTACGTGGTGCGGGTCTCGCCGTCGAGCACCGCGACGTGGTCGGGGCGCTGCTGCGCATGCCGGGCGACCAGGTCGCCGATGGGCGCGTCGACGGGGAAGGTCCGGGTGATGCCCGACCAGCCCTCGATCGTGTCGCGCTCCTGCTCCGGCAGGCCGCAGACCTCGGCGACGGACCGGTCCGCGTCGGCGACCAACCGCTGCACCAGCGTGAACCACTGCGCGGCGAAGCGGTCCATGGTGGAGGCGTCGAAGAGGTCGGTGGCGTACTCCAGCTCCACCCGCATGCCGTCGGCGCCGGTGTCGTAGACCAGCAGGGTGACGTCGAACTTGGCGGTGCCGGTGTCGATGCCGACCGGGGCGGCGTTCACGCCGTCGCCGAGCCGCCACCCGGTGGGGTCCTGGCGTTGCAGCACGAACTGCACCTGCACCAGCGGCGACCAGGCCAGCTCCCGTTCCGGCGCGAGCGCCTCCACCAGGGCCGCGAACGGCACGTCCTGGTGGTCCTGGGCGTCGGCCGAGGCGGCCCGGACCCGACCGACCAGGTCGGCGAAGGTCGGTGCGCCGGAGGTGTCCACCCGCAGCGCGAGGGTGTTGACGAAGAACCCGACCAGGTCGTCCACCTCCGGCACCGGCCGACCGGCGACCGGCGTGGCCACCACCACGTCGGTGCGGCGCGACCAGCGCCCGAGCAGCAGGGCGAAGCTGGCGAAGAGGACGTCGAAGACGGTGCTGGAGCGCTGCCGGGCCAGTGCCCGGACGGCGTCGGCCACGTCGGGCGCCAGCTCGGCGTGCCGGGTGTGCCCGGCGTAGCTCTGCACCGGGCGGCGGACCCGGTCGGCGGGCAGTTCCAGCACCGGCGGCAGGTCGTCGAGCTGCTGCCGCCACCACTCGACGCCGTCGGACAGGCGGTCACCGGTGAGCTGGTCCCGCTGCCAGGCGGCGAAGTCGCCGTAGCCGAGGGACCGGTCCCGGGCCGGCGGGCGGGTGCCGGCGACCAGCGCCCGGTACGCCTCGGCGAGTTCGCCGAGCAGGATCTCCAGCGACTGCCCGTCGCAGGCGACGTGGTGGATCGACAGCCAGAGCAGCCACCCGTCGTCGGCGTGCCGGATCAGCCCGGCGCGCAGCAGTGGTGCCCGCGACAGGTCGAAGGGTTCGGCGACGGCGGCACGCGCCGCGTCCCGCGCCGCCGCCTCGGCTCCCGTCCCGGCGGCGCGCAGGTCGTCGACGCGCCACGACACCGGCGTACCCGCCTCGGCCCGGAGCAGCCGGGGCCGCCCCTGCTCGGTGTCGATGGCGGTCCGCAGCGACTCGTGCCGGTCGACCAGGAGCTGCACCGCGGCGCCCAGCGCGTCGGGGTCCACCGCGCCGGTCAGCGCGAAGGCGACCGGCACGTTGTAGAGCGGCAGTCCCGGCCGCCACCGGTCGAGGAACCAGAGGCGTTCCTGGCCCGGCGACAGCACCGTCGGCGCACCGGTCGCGGCGATGACCGGACGGGCGGCGGTGTCGGTGATCCCCGCCTGCGCGAGCAGGTGGTCGATGAGGTCGTCCTCGGTCGGCCCCAGCGACCCGGCGGAATCAGTGGTCGTCACCAGTGTTCTCCTTCGTTGCGGACGCGGTGCCGAGTCGTGCGGCGCGTTCGGTGGGGCTGAGTCGGCGGACCTGCATGACGACGGCGGCGATCCGGTCGAGCCGGCCGGCGTCGGGTCCCTCGGCGCGCAGGCGTCGGGCCAGGTCGACGACGGTGGGTTGTTCGACGAGGTGGCGCACGGAGACCGGGGTACGCAGCGTGCGTTCCAGTCGGCCACAGACCTGCACCGCGTGCAGGGAGTGCCCGCCGAGGCCGAAGAAGTTGTCGTCGAGACCGATCCCGGCGACGTCGAGCACCTCGCCCCAGACCTCGGCGATGATCTGTTCGAGCGGGTCGGCCGGCGCCCGGAAGGCGGCCTGGTCGGCCCGTTGGTCGGTGTCCGGGTCGGGCAGCGCCGCCCGGTCGATCTTGCCGTTCGGAGTCAGCGGAAGCGTGTCCATCACCACGAACGCCGACGGCACCGCGTGCTCCGGCAGCCGTTCGGCCAGGAACTCCCGCAGCTCCGCCACGCTGACCGGGGCACCCGCCACCGGCTCCACGTAGCCGACCAGGCGTACCGGCGCGCCCTCCGACCGCGCCGCGACCACCACCGCCGACGCCACCGCCGGATACCCCAGCAGCGCCGACTCGACCTCGCCCAGCTCGACCCGGAAACCCCGGACCTTCACCTGGTGGTCGGCGCGGCCGACGAACTCCAGCGACCCGTCCGGCCGGCGGAACACCACGTCGCCGGTCCGGTACAGCCGGGCACCCGGCACGCCGGAGAAGCCGTCCGGTACGAACCGGTCGGCGGTCAGCCCCGACCGGTCCCAGTACCCCCAGGCCACTCCCGGGCCGCCCAGCCACAGTTCGCCGGGGATGCCGACGCCGGCCAGGCGACCCGCGTCGTCCACCACGTACGCCCAGGTGTTCGCGATCGCCGTACCGATGCCTCCGGTGCTGGTGGGTCGCGCCGTCAAACGGGTGTAGGTGGCGAAGGTGGTCACCTCGGTCGGGCCGTAGATGTTGTGCAGCCGCGCCGGACCCTGTCCGCCCTCGACGACCCGGCCCACCGTCCCCGGGTCGAGGCTCTCGCCGCCGAAGTAGAGCTGGTCCACCCCGGCGAAGGCGTCGGGCACCGTGTTGACGGTGGCGTTGAACAACGCGGTGGTGATGAAGACCGTGGTCACCGCCCGGGTACGCAGCAGGGCGGCGAGGCCCGGCGGGGAGAGCACCGTCTCGGTGGGCACGATCACCACCTGCCCGCCGTTGGCGAGCGCGCCCCACACCTCGAAGGTGATGGCGTCGAAGCTGGCGTTGGCGAGCTGGGCGAGGACGGTCCGTGGGGTCAGCTCGACGTAGTCGGCTCCACCCACCAGGCGGGTGATGCCGCGATGCGGCACCACCACGCCCTTCGGGTCGCCGGTCGAGCCGGAGGTGTAGATGACGTAGGCGGCGTCGTCCCCGCCGCACGCCGACCGGTCCGGGGCGGCACCGGTCGGGGTCACCGCACCGGTCGCCTCGGGCAGGGTGACGGCGTGCCGGTCGCCGAGCGGGAGTTGGTCGAGCAGATCCCGATGCCCGACCACCACCCGCGCGGCCGTGTCGGCCAGCATGAAAGCCAACCGCTGCGGCGGATAGTCCGGGTCCAACGGCACGTACGCGCCACCGGCCCGCAACACCCCCAACATCCCCACCACGAGATCGGCCGACCGCCGACAACAGAGACCCACCAGGGAACCCCGACCCACCCCCAGTCCGGTCAACCGCGCCGCCACCGCGTCGGCCCGGGCCACCAGCGACCCGTACGACAGCGACATCTCGCCGTCCACCACCGCCACCGCGTCCGGTGACGTCCGGGCCCACCCGGCCACCAGCGCGTCCACGGTCGACTCGGCGGGGTAGTCGCGGGGCTGCCCGGCCCAGTCCAGGAGCCGCCGCTCCTCCTCGGCGGGCAGCGCGGACACCGACGTGACCGGGGCGTCGACGTCGGCGAGCAGCCGCTCCAGCAGCACCGTCCACTGGGTGGCGAAACGGTCGGCGGTCGACTCGTCGAAGAGGTCGGTCGCGTACTCGACCTCGACGCCGAGGTCCGGGCCGCCGGTGTCGACCACCGCCAGGGTGAGGTCGAACTTCGCGGTGCCGGTGTCCACCGAGTCCAGCTCGGCGACCAGGCCGTCGGACTCCCAGCGGCCCCGGGCGTGCTGGTTCATCCCGAAGGCCACCTGAGCGAGCGGGGCCCGGCTCTGGTCACGGTCCGGGTCGAGCGCGTCCACCAGGGACGCGAACGGGATCTGCTGGTGGGCCTGGGCGGCGGCCGAGACGGCGCGTACCCGCTCGACCAGTTCCACGAAGGTGGGCGTGCCACCCAGGTCGGCCCGGAGCACGACGGTGTTGACGAAGAACCCGACCAGGTCGTCGAGTTCGGGCAGCGGACGCCCGGCGGCCGGAGTCGCCACCACCACGTCGGTCCGGCCCGACCAGCGGCCGACCAGCAGCAGGTACGCGGTCATCAGCAGGTCGAAGACGGTGACCGAGTGGGTCCTCGCGGCGGCCCGCAGCGCCGACACCGTCGAGGGGTGCAGGCGATGCCGCAGAGTCGCACCGGCGTGACTCGCGACCGGCGGGCGACGGCGGTCGGCGGGCAGTTCCAGCAGGCGCGGTGCCCCGGCCAGCCGCTGCCGCCACCAGGCGACCTCGTCGGCGATCACCTGCGGGGTGAGGACCTCGCGCTGCCAGGCGGCGAAGTCGGCGTACGTCGGCGCGAGCAAGGAGGGGTCCCCTGTACGACACGAGGCGTTAGCAGGGGGCCCTTCCTTACCCGAGGGCCGGCCGGTGAGGATCTCGGCGAGCAGGATGTCCAGCGACCAGCCGTCGCAGGCGGCGTGGTGGACGGAGAGCCAGAGCAGCCACTCGTCGTCGGCGACCCGGACCACTCCGCCCCGCAGCAGCGGTGCCTGTGACAGGTCGAAGGGGCGGGCGACACCGGCGGCGGCCAGTCGTCGCCCCTCCCGCTCACCTCCGGCGCGGGCGTCCGACACGGTCCAGTCGATCTCCGTACGGTCGGCGATGCGGGCGACCGGACGACCGTCGACGGTCACCAGCGCCGTCCGGAGCGCCGGATGGGCGGCCACCACCGCCCGGACGGCGTCGTGGAGCCGTCCGGGGTCGACCGTGCCGGTCAGCCGCACCAGCACCGGGACGTTGTAGAGGGCCGAGCCGTCCCGCAGCCGGTCCAGGTACCACAACCGCTCCTGCCCGAACGACACCACCGGCTCGCCACCGTGCGCGGTGAGGGCGGGCAGCGCGGGCGCCGGCTCACCGGCGTCGACCAGCGCGGCGAAGTCGGTGAGGACCGGATGGGCGAAGAGCTGGTCCACGGTGAGGGCCACCCCGCGCTCGGCCGCCGTCCGGGCGACGACCTTGGCGGCCAGCAGGGAGTGCCCGCCGAGGGCGAAGAAGTTGTCGTCGGCGCCGACCCGGTCCAGGTGCAGGACGTCGGCCCAGACGGCGGCGAGCAGGCGTTCGGTCGGGGTGGCGGGCTCGATCGGCTCACCGGCGGGCAGGCTCTCCACGGCCGCCGCCACGGCGTCCGCCGCACCCGCGCCGGGCAGCCGTCCGGTGCCGGCCACCAGGCCGTTCAGGATCCCGTCGAGACGGTCCAGGTGGGCGGCGACGCTCACCGGGCCGTACCGGTCCTCGTCGTGGTCGCAGCGCACCACCAGCCCGCCGTCGCGGGCGGTGACCTCCAGGACGGCGTCGCACCAGACGATCTCGTGTTCGAGGGCGGCCACGTCACCGGGGTCGAGTCCGCCGCCGAGCGCGCCGAGCGGGACCACGGCGATCCGTACCTCGCCGTCGCCCGCCGGACGCGCCGCCGGCAGCGCCGTGGCGGCGCGCTCGGCCAGCCGCCGCAGCGGCAGCTCCGGTTCGACCGCGCAGTGCACCGCGCGCAGGGAGACGCCGTCGGTGGCGTCGGCGACGATCACGCCGACCACCGCCGTCGTCGCGGCCGTCCGGCCCCGGTCGCCGGCCACCAGGGCCTGCGTCGCGGCGGTCAGCACCGCCGCCGTCGTGGTGCCGAGGTCGTCGGCGAGGGCGGTCAGGTCCGCCTCGCCGACGGCGAGCGCTCGGGTGACCTCACCACGACGGAACGACAGGCCGGGCATCACCTCGTCGTCGGCGGCCAGCGTCGCGGCCACCAGCGGGTCCCGGCTGACCTCGACGGTCATGGCCGGTCCCCGCCGGCATCCGGCGGCGTGACCGTGTACGCCCCGATGACCAGGCGGGACAGGCCGCCGCGCAGCAGCGTGTCGACGGCGATCTCCGGGGTCCGCACGATGGGCTGTCCGCGCAGGTTGAAGGAGGTGTTCAGCAGGACCGGGATGCCGGTGCGGTCGGCGAACGCCGTGAGCAGCTCCCAGAGCAGCGGGTTGCCCTCGCGGGTGACGACCTGCACCCGGGCGGTGCCGTCGAAGTGGGTGACCGCGCCCAGCGAGTCCCGGTGTTCCGACCTGGTGCGGGTGGTGAACAGCATGTGCCGGAAGCGCTCCTCGTCCCCCGGCTCGATCTCGAAGTACGTGGACGCCGCCTCTTCGGTGACCACCGGCGCGAACGGACGGAAGTCCTCCCGGCGCTTGATCAACGCGTTGATGTGGTCGCGCATCCGCGCCTCGCGGGGATCGGCGAGGATGCTGCGGTTGCCCAGCGCCCGGGGGCCGAACTCCATCCCGCCCTGGAACCACGAGACGACCTCGCCGGCCTCCAGCGCCTCGGCGGTCTCGGCGAGCAGCCGCGCCCGCTCCGGTACGTGCCGCACCACCACGTCGGTCCGGCTCCCGATGGCCGCGCCGATCTCCTCGTCGGTGTACGAGGTGCCCCAGTACGGCATGGACATCGCCGGGATCCGCGTCGACGGTTCCTGCTGGGCCTGCACGTAGAGGGCCGCGCCGACAGCCGAGCCGTCGTCGCCCGCGCCCGGCGGGATGAAGATGCGCTCGAAGAGTCGGCTGCGGGCGATCACCCCGTTGGCGGAGCAGTTCAGGGCGACACCACCGGCGTAGCACAGGTCCCGCAGCCCGGTCTCCCGCCGGAAGTGCCGCAGCACGTGCACCAGGCAGAGTTCCACCACCGCCTGGAGGGCGGCGGCGACGTCCCGGTGCCGCTGCTCGATCGGCGTACCCGGCTGGCGGGGCGGGCCGAAGCGCTCGGCGAGCAGGGCCAGCACGCCCCGGTGCGTCTCCCGCTCCCGCAGGTTCCGGTCGGCGGCGAGCGCGGACACCGTGAACGTGCCGCCGTCGAGCAGCTTGACCAGCTTCGACATCTCGGCGTAGTGGACCCGTCGGTCCCCGAAGGCGGCCAGGCCCATCACCTTGTACTCGTCCATCATCATGTCGAAGCCGAGGTACATGGTGAAGACGCCGTAGAGCGTGCCGATCGAGTGCAGCGCGGGAATGCGGTGCAGGACCTCCAGCTTGCCGCCGGTGCCGGCGGCCACGGTCAGGCTCTCCGTCTCCCCCATCCCGTCCGCGACCAGGACCAGCGCCTCGTCGTACCCGCTGGGGTAGTAGGCGCTCGCGGCGTGGGCGAGGTGGTGCGGGACCGGCACCAGCTTGGCGGCCCAGTCCACGCTCGGGAACTCCCGCCGCAGCCAGGTCAGCTGCACGTCGGGGTCGTAGACCTCGGCGTACCGGGCGGCCAGGTAGGGATCGGACAGGTCCAGGTCGGCGGACCGGTGGGCGAAACCGTGCGCGACGACGTCGATCTCGTCGGGGGTGACGCCGGTACGCCGGAGCGCGTCGCGGATCGCGTGCGCCGGGAAGCTGCCAGTCGCCTTCTCGGCGGTGTACCGCTCCTCGGCCGCCGCGGCCCGCACCACACCGTCCACCACGAGTGCCGCCGCCGAGTCCAGGCCCTGCACCACCCGGTACTCGCGGGCACTGAGGTCCGGCAGCTCGCGGCGTTTGAAGTCGACGCTGTTGTGCAGCCCGCTGATGCCCAGAACCTTCATGATGGCGTCTCCTCGGAGCCGGCCCGACGGTGGATGTGTGCCGTCGCCGCCTCCCGCAACGCCCGCCGGTCGACCTTCTGGCTGGGCGTGAGGGGCAGCTCCGGTAGCGCGACGATCCGTTGCGGCAGCAACGCGGTGGGCAGCGACGCCGCCAGGTGCTCGCGGAGCGCCACGTCGGTGACGGCCGGACCGTCCCCGCCGGTCCGCACGTACAGCACGAGCCGCTGGTCGTCCTCGGCCGCGGTGACGACCACCGCCGCCGCCTGGATCACCGCCGGATGGCGCTCGGCGTACGTCTCGATCTCTTCGAGCTCGATCCGGTGTCCCCGGATCTTGACCTGGTTGTCGGCGCGCCCGTGGTACGACAACGTGCCGTCCGGACGCCAGGCACACAGGTCACCGGTGCGGTACTCGTCGTCCCGGAACACCACGGCGGTGCGCTCGGGGTCGCCGAGGTACCCGACGGCGAGCTGCGGACCGCCGACGTGCAGCTCACCGACCTGGCCCACCGGGACCGGCCGCCCGTCCCGGCCCCGGACGACGGCGACGGTGCCCGGCAGCGGTGCGCCGATCGGCACCGGGTCGGGCACCGGAGGGCCGAGCCGGTGGGCGGTGCACCAGATGGTGGCCTCGGTCGGGCCGTAGACGTTCCACACGGTGGCACCGGTGTCCACCAGGCGGGCCGCCAGGTCGGCGGTGACCGCCTCGCCGCCGCAGAGGAGCGTCCGCCCGGCCAGGTCGCCCGAGAGGTGCGGCAGGATCAGCCGCCAGCCCGACGGCGTGGCCTGGATCAGGTCGGGCCGGGCGGCGGAGAGGTACCCGCCCAGTCGGGCCGGGTCCCGCCGCGTCGCGTCGTCGACCAGCAGCAGCCGGCCACCGGTCGCCAGCGGCAGGAAGAGTTCGAGCAGCGAGATGTCGAAGGTCAGCGCCGTCGTGCCGGCCACCGTCGGGGTGCCGGGGGCCAGCAGGTCGGCGAAGGTGACGACGCAGTGCGCCAGCGCCGCGTGCGACACCCCGACCACCTTGGGCCGACCGGTCGAGCCGGAGGTCGACATCGCGTACGCGAGGTCGTCGCCGGTCGGCGGGTCGCCGGCGGGAAGCGGGGCCGCAGCCGGGAGCGGGTCACCGGCCGGTGGCGCCACGACCCGGCAGTCCGGGCGGGTCGTCTGCGGATCGGCCAGCACGGCGAACCGCGCGTCCGCGGTGTCGAGCAGGGTGTCCAGCCGAGCCTGCGGATGCTTCGGGTCGACCGGCAGGAACGCGGCCCTCAGCGACCAGACGGCCAGCAGGGTGACCACCAGCTCGGCCCGGCGGGGCAGCCCGACCGCGACCACGTCGCCGGGGGCCACGCCCGCCGTACGCAGGACGCCCGCGTACCGGTCGGCCGCCGCGACGAGGTCGGTGTAGGTGACGCTGCGGCCGGCGTCCTCGATCGCGATGGCCGTCGGGTGCGCGAGCGCCTGGGCGCGGACGAGGGCCGGCACGCTGTCGCCGGGGCCGCGGCCCGGACGGTGGGCGGCGGCGACGATCCGCAGGTCCTCCTCGCCGCAGAGGTCGATGGCCCCGACCGGTACGTCGTCCGCCGTGGCGAGGACCCGGTCGACGCGCCCGGCCAGCAGCGCCGCGTCGGCCGAGGGTGTGAGGTCCGCTCCGGTGACCAGGATGTGCGGCCCGTCGCCGTGGTCGACCCGGATCGCGGTGTCGCTGCCGATCTGCGCGATCTGCTTTCCGACGAGTGCTTCGAGGACGGACCGGCGGGCGCGCCACGGCGCCGACACGGTCACCGACCGCCCGGTCGCCGGGTCGGTCAGCTCACCGGTGACGGTCGGCGCGGCACCGGCGTGCGCGAGCACCAGCAGACTGGCCGCCACCGTCTCGACATTGACCGACGCATTCGCCCCAGCGGCGTTTCCCGAAGCCACCAGCGATCGCGTCATCGCGCACTCCCTAATACCGGCGGGGGCAGAGAAAAGCAATTCATCGCGCCGCCGTCCACCCCATTCGTGCTGGACGAGTGATCCTTGAATTACTGTCCGTGTCCGGCAATTGGATCAGGTCCCGCCGGGTTACGAGGCAGCACGCTAGGAGTGACCGGATCGGGGTGTCAACGGCCAGAGACCGGGGGAACCAATCGGACATGCCATGGAAGATTGGGTCAGATACCCCGAGGACCTCGTCATCTTAGGGCCGTTTTTGCCTAGTTCCGGAGCGCACCCGCCAACGAAGCAGCCGGCGGCACGCTGGCAGAACTGTGCCAAGTGGAAACGGATCCGCCCCTTCAGCAGGTCTTTTGTGTGACCCTTGGGGGGCAGCCTTTAGGCCGCACCCGCGTCGGCGCGCCCTTTATCAAGGAGAAGGACATGTCACGGATTCTTGCCACGCGACGGATGCGGCTTTTCGTATTGGCGGACACGGCGTCGAACCTCGGCGACTTCGCGCTGTTCCTCGCCATGACGATCTGGGTCAAGACGATAAGTGGCAGCACCTCGGCCGCCGCCCTGGTGATGTTCTCCTTCGCCGCCGGCAGCCTTCTGCTGCCCGCCGCCGGGCTGCTCTCCGACCGGGTACGCCGACGCCCCCTGCTCATCGGCGCGAACCTCGCCCTCGCCGCCGTCGTCCTGCTGCTGCTCCTGGTCGGCGGCGCCCACCACGTCTGGCTCGTCTACGTGGTGATGTTCACCTACGGCGCGCTGGGCAGCGTGACCGGTCCCGCCCAGCTCGCCCTGCTGCCCTCCCTCGTGTCGAAGGACCTGCTGGGCGACGCCAACGGACTCATCCAGTCGGTCCGTGGCCTGATCCGGGTCTTCGCACCGGTGGTCGGCGCGGGTCTGTTCGCCTGGTTCGGCCCGGAGGCGGTCATCCTCATCGACGCCGCACTGTTCGTCCTGGCCGCCGGAGCCCTGCTCGCGATCAAGGTGGACGAGGCGAAGCCGGTCCCGTCCGGCGAACCCTGGCGCACCGAGATCACCGCCGGGCTGCGCTTCATCGGCCGCACCGTGACGCTGCGCCAGCTCGTCGTCTCCTGTGGACTGGCCATGCTCGTGCTGGGCTTCTTCGAGGCGATCGGGCTGGCCGTGGTCACCGCCGGGCTGGACCGCGAGCCGACGTTCCTCGGCGTACTCGGCGCGGCGCAGGCGGTCGGGACCATCATCGGCGGGGTCTCGGCGGGTGCGGTCCTGCGCCGGACCAGTGAGAGCATGACCGTGATCATCGGCCTGGCGATGGTCGCCGTCTCCAGCATGCTGCTGATGATCCAGGTGACGCCGCTGGTGGTCGCCGCGATGGCCCTGCTCGGCCTCTGCATCCCGTGGCTCGTCGTCGGCGCCACCACCGCCCTGCAACGCCGTACGCCGGAGCACCTGCTCGGCCGCGCGTCGGCGGCCTTCGAGTTCGCGGTGACCGTGCCGCAGACCCTGTCGATCGCCGTCGGCGCGGCCCTCATCGCCCTGCTCGACTACCGGCTGCTGCTGGGCATCGTGGCCGCCGCCGTCACCGTCTCCGCCGTCTACCTGGTCACCCGGCCCGCGCAGCCCACCGATTCCGACGAGCAGCTCACCGACGCGCAGGCCGGCGACACGCAGCCCGACGGCGCGCAGCTCACCGACGTGCCGGCCGGCGACGTACTGGCCGCCGCCGCCAAGCCGGTCGTGACGCCGACCTCGGACCGCTAGGCACCGCCCGCCGCTCCCGCCCGGACCGCCTCCTCCCGGCGCCTGACAACCCGCCGTTCTCACCAGGAGACAGACGCCCATGTCTTCGCATCAGGTCCCGACACTCCTCCTCGCGCTGGCCCTGATCTCGCTGCTCGCCTTCGGGGCGGGCGCGGTGGCCCGACGGTTGCGGCAACCTCCCGTGATCGGTGAGGTGCTGGTGGGCATCCTGCTCGGCCCGACGCTGTTCAACGGCCTCGTCTCCGACACGCTCTTCCCGACCGACATCCGGCCGATCCTGACCGCCCTGGCCACGATCGGCGTCGTGCTGTTCATGTTCACCGTCGGGACGGAGCTGAACGCCGGCCTGCTGCGGGGACGACGGATGGTGGCCGGCACGGTCGCCGCCGGCTCCATCGCCGTGCCGTTCGGGCTCGGCGCGCTACTGGCCGTCTACCTGTTCCCCCGGCACCCCACCGACAGCAAGCTGGGCTTCGTGCTGTTCATGGGGGCGGCCATGTCGGTGACCGCGTTCCCGGTGCTGGCCCGCATCCTCATCGACCGGGGCCTGAGCCGCACCTGGCTGGGCAGCGTGGCGCTGGCCTGTGCCGCCATCGACGACGTGCTCGCCTGGACGCTGCTCGCCGTCGTGGTCGCGGTTGCCGGGGCCGGTGCCGGATCCGTCTGGGTGCTGCTCTTCGTGCCGTACGTGCTGGCCATGTTCCTGGTCGTCCGACCGCTGGTGGCCCGGCTGCTGGCCGAACGCACCGAGGGCGGTCCGCCCCGGCCGGCGGCGTTGGTGATCACATTGGTCGGGCTGCTGCTGTCGGCGGCGTTCACCGACTGGATCGGGCTGCACTTCATCTTCGGCGCCTTCCTGTTCGGCGTGGTGATGCCCCGCTCCGTCCTGCCCGAACAGGGCGTCACGGCCCTGGTCAGCGAGCGCATCACGCACCTGAACAGCATGTTGCTGCTGCCGATCTTCTTCGTGGTCGCCGGCCTGAAGGTCGACCTGTCCACCATGGACGTCGGTGACGCGATCGAGCTGGGGCTCATCCTGACGGTCGCGGTGGGCGGCAAGTTCGTCGGCGCCTTCGCCGCCGCCCGCCTCAGCGGGGTGGCCCCGCGACCGGCGGGCGCACTCGCGGTCCTGATGAACACGCGTGGCCTGACCGAGCTGATCATCCTCGCCGTCGGTCTGGAGCTCGGCATGCTCGACGGCCAGCTCTACTCCTCGATGGTGGTGATGGCCCTGGTGACGACCGCGATGGCCGGGCCGCTGCTGCAACTGCTCTACCCGATGCCCAGCGGCCGGGACACCGCGCCGCCGCACGCGCCGGACCTGGAACCGGCGGGCACCCCGGCCCGGTAGCGCCCGATCTCGACGACACACCGTGTCGGCGCGTCGCCCGACACGCCGACACGGTGTGCGATCTGTCCGAAACCGAACGTAGCGGTGTCGACGGACAGACAGAGACGAGCCTGGATCATCCGGGCCGATATAGCTTCCCCATCGACAGCGTCACCGTTCGATGAGGAGGGCCCACGTGACCCGCACACCGCCCATCACCGCCCGACTGCGGATCATGCTCGCCGTCGGTCTGAGCGCCGTGCTGGCGTCGGCGGTCGCCGACGCGCCGGCCACCGCGGCACCTACCACCACCGCCCGGTCCGGCGCGCACGCCGCCGTCGCGGACTCCGGGTCCGTACCCAGTTCCACCCTCTCCGCCAGCGTGCAGCGCGGCGTCGACGGCTCCCGGGGCGGCGGTGTCACCGGCGCCGCCGGCAGCGGCGCGGTCCAGCCCGGCGGGCTCCGGTTCGACGCCGGCGGCCAGGCACTGAAGGCGGGCGGCGCCTCGGCCGGCGTCTTCAGCGTGATCGGCACCGACAACCGGGTCCGCGTCGACCCGACCACGGTCTTCCCGTCCCGGGCCATCGTGCAGATCGTCCGGACCACCGGCGGCTCCACCTGGGGTTGCACCGGCTGGCTGTACGGGCCCAGCATCGTGGCCACCGCCGGGCACTGCGTCCACCCGGGTGGTGGTGCCAACGGCGGCGGCGGCAACGGCTTCTACCCGCGCGGCGACTTCCAGATCATCCCCGGCCGGAACGGGGCGTCGACGCCGTACGGCACCTGCACCGCGACCCAACTGCTCTCGGTCACCGGCTGGACCCAGGACGGCAGCGAGACCAACGACTACGGCGCGATCCGGCTCAACTGCGCCGCCGGCAACACCACCGGCTGGTTCGGTTTCTGGTGGCAGAGCGCCACGTTGACCGGCACCGCCAGCACGGTCAGCGGCTACCCGTGCGACAAGACCTTCGGGCAGCAGTGGCGGCACGCCGGGCAGACCATCCAGGTCACCCACGACCGGCAGGTCTTCTACCAGAACGACACCTTCGGCTGCCAGAGCGGCAGCCCGGTCTACCAGACCCGCCCAGCCGGCAGCTCGTTCTGCGCCGGCGAGTGCGTGATGGCCATCCACGCGTACGGCGTGCACGGCTCCGCACCGCACTCGACCAACAACCACGGGACCCGGATCACCGAGTCCGTCGCCAACAACCTGGTCACCTGGCGAAACGGCTGACCGGAATCGGACGTGGGGTGGGGGTGAACCGCCCCCACCCCACGGAACCGCCGGCCACTGCGGCACGTCTCAACAACTGTCCGTCACGAGAAGCGAGGGAGCAGTTATGGGCGAGCGAAGCGGGGTTCCGGCATGACCAGGGGGCGGCTCGGGGCGCTCGCACTGCTGGTGGCCGCGCCGTTGCTGATCGGGGCCGGCCTGCTGGCGTGGCACGGCGACCGGTCGGTTTCGGACGACGGCCCGGCAGCACCTCCACCCCGCAGTGCGACCACCGGCATCGTGACCGGCGCCGCCGCCACCGCCACCGGTGATCCGGTGCAGGGTGCCGCCGTCCTGGTCGAGTCGCTCGACGACCCGGCACCGGCGATCCCCGAGATCGGCGTCCTCACCGGCGACACCGGGCGGTACGAGTGGCGGCTCCCGCCCGGCCGGTACGAGATCGTCGTGGACACCGGCGAGCGGACGAGCGAGCCGCAGACCGCCACCGTCACGGCCGGCGCGGTCACCACACTCGACTTCGTCCTGCGCTGACCGCCCGGTGACACCCGGCTCGGGCCGACCCGGTCAGCGGGCGGCCCGGAAGGCGCGCCCGACCTCGGTGGTCTGGCCGCCGGGACGGAACAGGCCGGTCTGGTCCTTGTCGCTGGCGGGCAGCCCGAACCAGGCGTACCGGTGCAGCCAGGGCAGTCCACGCAACATCCGGGTCGCCTCCGTAAGGAACGCCGCCTGCTGCGCCTGGGTCGGGAAGCGGACCCCGTTCGAGAAGTCGATCAGCGCGAACTCGGTGAGCCAGATCGGCAGCCCGTACCGGTCGTGCACCGCCTGGAGGTAGGAGCGGAGCTGGCCCACCGCGTTGGCGGTGCGGAAGTCGCCGCCGTACCAGTGCAGGGCGATGAAGTCGACCCGCAGCCCGCGTTCCTTCACGCCGGCCATGAAACGGTCGAGCCACTCCCCCGGCCGGTCCCCGCCCCAGGCCACCGCCGGGCTACCCAGCGGCAGGCCGGTCGCCTCCAACTGCGGCCACAGGTCCAGCGCCCGCTCCACGCTCATGTTCGCCTGGCCGTTCAGGTCCGGCTCGTTGAACCCGAGCAGGTACTTCCCGTTCTGCCTGGCCTGCCGCAGGTTGGCGGCGGTGACGCTGTCCGCGCCCCAGATCATCGGCACGAACTCGCTGCCGCGCGGGGTGGTGACGCCGGGGTGCGCGACGTTCCAGGTGTAGTACCAACTCGCCCCGGAGTCGGCGAGCGCCCGGTCGACCCCGTCGAAGGTCCAGACGCCGACGCCCTTCTTCGTCGAGGTGGCGGCGGGCGGCGGCGCGGCCGGGCGTACCGCCGTGGGTGTCGGCCGCGACGACGGGCTCGCCGACGGTGACGTGCCGGCGCCCGGAGTGGTCGGTGTCGCGGAGGGCGTGACCGTCGAATCCGGGGAGGGTGGCGGCGAGGACGCCTCGAACGCCGGTGCCGCCACCGGCGGCGGTGGCGCCGCCGGTGCGGGCGTGGGGCCGGTCCGCTGCGCGACCACGATCGCCCCGACCGCGAGGACCGCCACCGCGACGGCGGCGGCGACCGGCCCGGCGACCTTTGCCGCTCCGGCCGGCAGGAGGCCGGCCAGCCCACGCGGGCGGGCCGCGTGCGCACCCCCGGGCGCACCGCCGTCGGTCTGCACGACGGCGGTGCGCCCGAACGCCTCGACCGTCGGGTCCGAGGTCGGGGCGTGGGGGCTCACCACGTCGGCCCGTGGGGTGACCGACGCGACGTTCGAGGTCAGGGTGGGTGACATCGACAGGTGGGCCAGCGCGTTCTCGGCGGTGCCGGGCGGGACGGGCAGCAGCGGGAGCCCGGCGAGCAGCCGGTCGACCGGGAACAGCTCGCCGCCGGACCCGCCGCACCGGCCGCACTCGCGGACGTGGCGGGCCAGGCGCTTGCGCCACAGCGGGTGGGGCCGGCCGTCCCAGCCCCGGGTCAGCTCCTGCATCCCGGCGCAGTCGGCGGTCCGCAGCGCGTGGACCACGCTCCGGGCCACCTCCAACTGCTCCTTCATCCGCTGCACCCGCACCGCCGCGTGGGCGGGTGTGAGGCCGAGGGCGGCGGCCAGCTCGGTGCGGTCCAGGTCGCCGGTCGACTCCAGCCACCAGAGCGCCAGCAACGTCTGGTCGTCGGGATCCAGCCAGCGGGTCGCCTCGGCGACCTCCCGCCGCTGGTCGGTCAGGCCGAGCCGGAGGATCGTCAGGCCGGCGAAGTCCGCCGCCGGATCCGGCACCCCGTACGCGACGTCGAGGTCCGAGGTGTGCTCCTGCGCGGCACGGCGCCGCTGTTCGCGATCACGGACCTGCCGGACCGCGATGGCGATCAGCCACGACCGGTAGGCGGTCGGGTCCCGCAACTCGGTCAGGTACCGCACGACGCGCAGCAGCGTCTCCTGGACCACGTCGTCGACGTCGGCGTGCCCGCGCAACGCCCGGCCGACCACGTTGTAGACCAGCGGCAGGGAGGCCGCGAGCAGGGCGTCGAGCGCCTGTGGTTCACCGGCGCGGGCGGCGATCACCAGACTCGCGTCCGCGCCACCCCGGTCTCCGACCCGCATACCCGCCACTCCTCCACGTGTTCGCACCGCCACCGCACTCCGGGCGGACGGGACATCCGGCCGATGCCTCCCCACAGGAGACGGCAGGCCCGGGACGAGATAACAGTTTCCGCGAACATCGTCGTCGGGGCCATGGCCGGTCCGTCACGGACTCAGATCAGGCGGGCGACCTCGTCGCGCATGACCTCGGTGGCGCCACCGCCGATGGCGAGGAAGCGGGCGTCCCGACTGATCCGTTCCACCGGGCCCTCCCGGACGAACCCGGCCCCGCCGTGGAACTGCACCGCCGCGTAGGCGATCTCGTTGGCCAGCTCCGGCAACTGCGCCTTGAGCAGCGCCGCGAACACCCGGCCGTCGGCGCCCCGGTCGAGCTGCGCGGCGGCGTGGTACAGCAGCGTCTTGCCGGCGGCGAGCCGTCCCACCAGGTCCGCGATCCGGTGCCGGACCGCCTGCTTGTCCCAGAGCACCCCGCCGTACGCGGGCCGGGTACGCGCCCAGCCGACGGTGGCGTCCAGCGCCGCCTCGGCCAGCCCGACCGCCTGCGCCGCCAGGCAGAGCCGCTCGTGGTCGAGGCCGCGCATCAGCAACCCGAACCCCGCACCTTCCGGACCGATTCGGTGCGCCACCGGGATCCGGCAGTCGGTGAGGACGAGTTCCCCGGTGTCGGCGCAGTGCCAGCCGGACTTGTCGAAGGTGCGGCCGTTGGCCAGGCCGGGCGCGCTCCGCTCGACGGCGAACAACGACAGCCCGTGCCGACCCGTGTCGCCGGTGCGGGCCACCACGAAGAAGAGGTCGGCGAGGTTGGCGTTGGTGATGAAGGTCTTGGTGCCGTTCAGGACGTACGCGTCACCGTCACGGCGGGCCCGCAGGCCGAGCCGGGTGAGGTCGGAACTCGCCTCGGGTTCGGTCACCGCGAGCGCGGCGACGGTCCGCCCGGCGAGGATCGCCGGCAGCCACCGGTCGACCTGCGCGGCACTGCCGGCCCGGGCCAGGTGCAGCGCGGAGAAGTCGGTGTGGGTGCCGACCGAGCTGGCCACCCCGCCGAAGGTGGAGCGGGCCAGTTCCTCGTGGAACACGACCGCGCCCCGGACGCCCGCCTCGCCGCCGCCGAGGCGGGTCGGGAACGACAGGCCGAGCAGCCCGAGGTCGCCGAGGCGGGTGAACGCGCCCGGTGGTACCCGCCGCTGCCGCTCCCACTCGGGCGCGGCGGGTACCACGTCTCGGGCGACCACCAGCCGGAGCAGGTCGCGCAGGGACCGGTGTTCCTCGGCGAGGAACGTCCGGTCCAGGTCGAGAGCGGCGAGGACGCCGTTGTCACCCGACATCGACCGCTCACCCGGCCCCGGGTCCGGCGGTGGCGGGCGTGCGGGTCTGGTCGTGCCACTGGATCGCCCGGCCCTGGCGCAGTTGCGCGATCGGGTTACCGGCCCGGTCGTGCAGCGTCGACTCGTCGACGCAGAAGTCCTCCGTCGACCAGACCGTCCGGTTGACCACGTGGTGCCAGGCACCCGCGACGTCGCCGACGTCGGGCGCAAAGTGGACGGTGAAGTCCACCGAGGGCACGAAGTGCGGTGGCGGGGCGAGGGTGAACAGGCCGGGCGGCAGCGCGTCGAGAAAGATCGAGGCGACGGCGTGCGGCCCGAGTGCCTCCCCCAGCTCGGCCTCGGGGGCGATCCGTACCCAGGCGGAGGTGCCGTCGGCCAGGCTCGCCGCGCTGCCGGTGCGTACGTCGAGCTGGGCGCTGTAGGCCAGCGGCCGGTGCCGGGGCACGTACGCGGGCAGCGTCTCCGGGTCGCCCCAGGCCGCCGGGTCCTCGCGGCGACGCCAACGGAACCGCTGACCGACCGGCACCAGCGAGGCCATCGCGTGCACCCGCGCCCGGTCCTGCTGGCTGAGCGTGATCCGCAGGCTGGCGGTGGCCCGTCCCCGGTGCAGCGTCTCGGTGGTCACCTGCACCGGCCCGGGGCGTACCCCCGCCACGAAGTGCATGGTCACGGCCTGCGGGGCGAAGCCGTCGACGCTGTCGGCGGCGTCCACGATCCGGCCGAGCACGAACCCGCCGAAGATGCCCTGCATCCCGAGCCATCGTTGGGCGAAGACCGGCGAGCCCATCGGCTACCTCTCCCACCGGACGAAGTCCTGCGGTCCCGGTGCCGCGCCCGTGCCGAGCCGTCGCCAGCCGGACAGGTCGGCGGCCAGCACGTCACCGGTGGCACCGGGCGGCACCGAGGTGCCCCGCCGCCAGCGTCCGCCGGGCAGGTCCGGCAAGGAGGCGTCCGGTCCGAGGTGGACGGTGTCGGCCAGCGGCAGCGCGGGGTCCGGCAGCCGGTCGGCGGGGTGGAACTCCGCCGGACCGCCGAACCAGGCGAGCACGGTGGCACCGCCGGGGGCGCTCATCCTGGTCCGGACCGCGCCGGCCGGAATGAAGGTCAGGTCGCCCCGGCGGTAGGTGGCGTCGCCGAGCAGCAGCTCGCCGTCGAGCACCACGAACTCCTCGTCGACCAGGTATCCGCCGGGCACGTCGCGGGCGAACCCGGCCGGGAAGTGGCCGTGCACCACGAACGCGCCCGACCGGGAGGCGAGTCGGGTGAGGTGGAAGCCGAGGTTCGCGCCGGGCATCGGCACCTCCCGCCACGGATGGTGGGCGGCGGTCAGGTCGACCTGCTCGGGCCGGGGCGCCCGGCCACGACCGACGGCGGCCCCGGCGGGGCCGGTGCCGCTCATTCGACACCCGCCCGGTCGGCCAGGGCCAGCGTGCGGTGGGCCGAGCGCAGCACCGCCGCGTCGACGAGTCGACCCGACTCGTCGAGGACCACTCCGCTGCCGGCGGCGGTGGCCCGGTCGAGCAGGGCGATGACGGCACGGGCCGCCTGCACCTCCGCCACCGTCGGGGTGTGGACCTCGTGCACCACCGGGATCTGGCGGGGGTGGATGCAGGCACGGCCGGCGAAGCCCTGCCGGCGCAGCCGACGCGTCGAGTCGGCCAACGCCACCGGGTCGGCGGTGATCGTGGACACCGGCCCGACCGGCGGATGCAGGCCGGCGGCGGCGCTGGCCACCACCACCTGGCTGCGGATCGGGGCCAGTTCGGCGTCGTCGGCACCGGGTTCGAGGCCGAGTTCGCCCGCGAGGTCGACCTCGCCGATCTGGAGCTGGTAGACCCGCGCCTGCCGGGCCAGGGCGGGGACGTCGAGCAGGGCGGCGGCAGTCTCCACCAGCGGCATCAGCAGGGTGTCGTGGTCACCGGCGGCGGCGAGCAGTTCGGCCGCGGCGGCCACGTCGGCCGAGGTGTCCACCTTGGCCAGCACCACTCCGGTCAGGGCCGGCGCTCCGGCGAGTGCCCGCAGGTCCGCCTCGGCGAGGGGACCGGAGTTGACGCGTACCCAGATCGGCAGGTCGGTCGGGCGGCCGGCGAGCCAGGCCGTCACGGCGTCGCGGGCGGCGGCCTTGCCGGCCATCGGCACCGCGTCCTCCAGGTCGACGATGAGCGCGTCGGCTCCCCGCTCCGGCGCCTTGGCCAGCTTGTCGGCGGCGTTGCCGGGCACGTACAGGTAGGAGCGGGGTGGAGGGGGCACACCCATCAGATCGTCACCTCGCCCCGCACCAGGGCCTTGGCGACGACGGTACGCAGCACGTCGTTGGTGCCCTCGCCGATGCTCATCAGGATCGCGTCCCGATAGAGCCGCTCGACCTCGAACTCGGTGGAGTAGCCGTACCCGCCGTGGATCTTCATCGCCTCGATCGCGGCCTCCAGGGCCACCTCCGAGCAGAAGATCTTCGCCATGCCGGTCTGCGCGTCGGCGCGTCCCCGGCGGACCGCATCGGCCGACCAGTACGCCATCAGCCGGGCTGCCTGGACCTGGGTGGCGATGGTGGCGAGCTGGAGCTGGACGGCCTGGAAGTCGGCGATGTGCCTACCGAACGCCTTGCGCTGGCCGGCGTAGCCGAGCGCCTCCTCGTGGGCGCGCTGGGCGATGCCGACCGACCGGGCGGCGATGTTGACCCGGCCCCACTCCAGGGCGGAGAGCGCCTGCTTGAGTCCGGTGCCCTCGACTCCGCCGAGCAGCCGATCGGCGGGCACCCGTACGTCGTCGAGCAGCACCTCGCAGGACTCGGTGCCCTTGTAGCCGAGCTTCGGGATGTCCCGGGTGACGGTGAAGCCGGGCAGGTCGGCGTCGACCAGGAGGACGCTCATGCCCCGGTGCGCCGGCACGGCCGTCGGATCGGTCTTCACCAGCACCGGCAGCGGGTCGGCGTACCGGGCGTTGGTGATCCACATCTTGGTGCCGTTGACCACGTAGTGGTCGCCGTCGCGGCGGGCGGTGGTGCGGATGCCCTGGAGGTCGGTGCCGGCGTCCGGCTCGGTCAGCCCGATGCCGGTGCGGCGCTCACCGGTCGCCAACCCCGGCAGGTACGTCTGCTTCTGCTCCTCGGTGCCGTGCATGGCGATCATGCGGCAGGCCAGCGAGTGGCTGCCGAGGATGCCGGCCACACCCATCCAGCCGCGCGAGATCTCCTCGAAAACCAGGGCGAACGACACCGGGTCGAGATCGAGGCCGCCGTACGACTCGGGGACGGTGATGCCGAACAGCCCCATGTCAGCCATTCCCCGCACGATCTCCGTCGGGTAGCGGCCGGTCTGTTCCCACTCCCGCGCCACCGGGATGATCTCCCGGTTCACGAAGGAACGCAGCAACTGCTGGAACTCGCGTTGCTCCTCGGTGAGGGTGAAGTCCATCGGTGCCTCCTGGGGGTGACGTCAGCGGGGTGCGCGGCGGAAGATCGGCAGGGCGCGGCCGTCGGGCAGGTCGACCCAGTCGACCCGGACCCGGTCGCCGATCCGCCAGCCGTCGAGGTCGTCCGGGCCGTCGGCGACGAGCCGGGTGAGCAGCAGCGGGCCCTCGGCGAGCCGGACCCGGGCGACGGTGTACGGCGCGGCCAGGTCCCGCCGGGGCGGACGGTGCACATGCGTGTACGTGTCGACCTGCCCGTCGCCGCCGGTCTCGGTGAAGCCCAGACCGGTGGTCGCCCCGCAGCGGGTGCAGACCGCGCGGGGCGGAAGCTGGCGGTGCCCGCAGCCGGTGCATTCCTGCACCACCAGACGATGCTCGCGGGTCGCCTGCCACCAGCCCTCGGTGAGGTCGTCGGCGGGCGGCACCTCGGGTGGCGGGTTCATCAGCGCACCCCCAGCACGACGGTGGCGTGGGTGGACAGGATCGCGCCGGTGCCGTGCGCGACCGCGATCCGGGCGTCCGGCACCTGCCGGGCACCGGCCTCACCGCGCAGCTGGCGTACCGCCTCCACCAGCAGCAGCACCCCGAACTGGCCCGGGTGGCAGTAGGACAGGCCGCCGCCGGAGGTGTCCAGCGGCAGGGCACCGCCCGGCCGGATCCGGCCGTCGGCGATGAAGTCGAGCACTTCGCCCTCACCGCAGAAGCCGAGCGCCTCCACGCTCAGCGCGGCGGTGATCGTGAACGAGTCGTACACCTGCACCACGTCCACGTCGGCCGGGGTGATCCCGGCGCGCGCGTACGCCTCGGCGGCGGCCTGCCGGGCCCCGGTGTCGAGGATGTCGTCGGCGCCGGTCATCGAGGCGGTGGTGGAGCGTTCCCCGTAGCCGAGCACCGCGACCGGGGTCTGCCGCAGGTCGCGGGCCCGTTCGGCACTGGTCAGCACGATCGCACCGCCGCCGTCGGTGACGAGGCAGCAGTCCGCGACGGTCAACGGGGTGGAGACCATCGGCGCGGCGCGGACCTCGTCGACGGTCAGCGGGGGCGCGTCGTGGCGGTACGCGGCCGGGTTGAGCCGGGCCCACTCGCGCGCCGCGACGGCGATCTCGGCGAGCTGCTCCGGGGTGCCGCCGTACCGGTGCAGGTACGCCTGCGCCGCCATCGCGTAGTACGAGATCGGGTAGAGCGGCGCGTACGGTGTCTCGAACTGCGCCTCCGGGGTGTGCTGCTCGACCACCCCGGCGAGGCTGCGGGAACGCGCGGACCGCTGGTTGGACGCGAAGCTGACCACCACGACGTCGGCCTGACCGGCGCCGATCGCCTGCACCGCGCGGGCGACCATCATCTCCGCCGCGCTGCCGCCGACGAAGCTGGCGTCGACCCAGCGGGGACGTACTCCGAGATGTTCGGCCAGCGAGGTGGTGGAGAAGCGGGAGATGCCGGTGGTGGCGAGCCCGTCGACGTCCGCGAGCGCCAGTCCGGCGTCGGCGAGGGCCCGGGTGATCGCCTGCGTCTGCAACGTCAGCGTGCTGGCGGTGGTGACGCCGAGGTCGGACTCGGCGGCGCCGACGACGGCCACCGACGCACGGTCGCGCCCGGTCACGTCGTCCCCTCCGGCACGGGTACGGCAGCCGACGCGCCCGGCCCGTCGGCGGTGCCGAGCAGCACGGTCGCCCGGGCCGGCCGGGCCGCCGGACGCTCGGGGCCGTAGTCGCTGGCGAGGATGGTGGCGGCCAGCTCGACCTCGATCCGGTCGTCGGCGACTCCGACCACGGTGCCGGTGCACCGCACCGTCTCCCCGGCGAACATCAGGTTGCGGAAGGTGAAGGAGAGCTGCCGCACGAAGCATGCCGGGCCGAAGGTGTCCTGGATCAGCTCCACGAAGAGAGCGCCGAAGACCTGCCCGTCGACCACCGGGCCGGGCACCCGGGCGGCGGCCACGAACTCCGGGTCGTAGTGCAGGCGGTACCAGTCCCAGGTGGCACCGGCGTAGGCCACCATGTCGACCAGGTCGATGGTGCGGCGCAGTTCCGGCAGGGTGTCGCCGACCCGGGGGCTCATCCGGCCTCACCGTCCAACGCGACCAGGATGATCGTCTCCTCGTTGACGGCGAGCAGGTCGCCGTCCTGGTTGGTGTAGGTGGCCCGGGAACCGACGATCAACATGTCCTTGCCGTCGCGGGTGCGCTTCTCGGTCAGGTCGTGGATCTCCCACGTCGCGGTGATCACGTCGGACGGCCGGACCCTCCGGTGGAAGGTGTACGCGTTGCCGCCGCGAACCTGCCGGGTGCCCGGCACGTTCAGGTGCCAGGAGTGCCCGGCGTAGCCGTCCCGGTCCATCGGCAGACCGGTGTACTGCCCGGTCTCGCAGATCAGCGTCGGCGGCGCGGTCACCCCGGGCAGCCCCTGCGCGCGGGCGTACGCGCCGTCCCGGTAGATCGGGTTGTCGTCGCCGATCGCCTGGGCGAAGTAGCGGCAGGCGGCGGCACCGAGGGCTTCCGGCGCGGTGTACACCCGGCGGCTGCCCAGCAGCGCCCGCACCTCGTCGGTCAGCAGGCTCATCGGCTCCCCCCGGCGTTCTCGGCAGGCTCGGTGGGCTCGGGGTAGACGGCGGTCGGGAAGACCTCCAGCAGGAACTCCGGGCGCAGCAGCGCGGCGCAGACCGCCCCGGTCGACGCCGGCCAGGGCGGGCCGAGCAGCCGCTCGCGTACCCCGGCCACGGCCCGGTAGTCGCCGATCGCCGACGCCACGCAGTACTCGGTGGTCTCCACCAGGTCCTGCGGGCCCAGCCCGGCGTGCTCCAGCAGGTGCCGGATCGCGCCGTAGGTCACCTCGGCCTGCGCGCCGATGTCGTCGGGGTGCAACGCCTGCTGGGTCTGCATGTCCAGGGCGGCGAACCCGGACATGTACAACGTCCGGCCGGCGCGTACCCCGGGCGCGTAGGTCAGCGAGTCGTAGCGCGACCAGCCCGGGTTGACCAGTTCGAGTGGGTGCCGCGAGGCGGTGACGTCGATGGCCACCAGCACGTCGGGGTGGTGCAGCCGACTCATCAGGATGCCGCCGGCCCCTGGATAGACACCGGCGCCGCCGAGGCGTTCGCGGCGGACCCGGTGGGTCTTGCGGTACACGTCACGGGTCGCCGGAGTGGAGTAGTCGTAGGTGGTGACGGCGGCGTCCAGGGAGAGCCCGACGGCGGTCAGCAGGTCCTGTGCCCGGTCCAGGCAGTACGCGTACTGGCTGACGAAGTCGCCGGGGTGGACCACCTCACCGGAGGCGTCCAGCGGCAGCATGGTCGGCAGGTAGACCGCGCCGTCGTGGCCGTCGCGCACCGGCGAGGGCACCCAGGTCCCGGCGGCGCGGGGTTCGCTGGCCGCGAGCGTCTGCCCGCCACCGGCCACCGCGTGCAGCTCCACCTCGATCAGCGCGGCCCGGCGTACCAACCGCTCCACCACCACGGTGCGGACCACCGGCTGGTGGTCGCCGAAGACCTCGGCGCGGACGGCCGCCGCGACGGCGTACTCGTCGAGGCCGGCGACGGTGATGTTCTCGGTGACGCGGGTGACGTCGGCCGGACCGTGCCCGGCGGCCTCCAGGATGGCCAGCACCTTCCGGTACGCGGTGCGGGCCTGACTGGCCATGTCACCGCCGACGGTCATCCGACCCAACGCGGGGTCGAGCGCGGCGGCGGTGTGGCCTGAGGTCCAGGCCGCGTCACCGTCGGCCAGGCCGAGGCAGAAGGTGAACCCGTCGTAGGGGAACCAGGGGAAGTGGGCGGGGCGGATCGCGGACAGCGGCACGTGGGTCTCCCGGGTCAGTCACCGGCGGCGGCCAGAGCCGCCACGATCGGGTCGAGGCTGTCGAGGTCGTCGAGGCGGCGCACCAGGTCGACGACGGGCGTACCGACGTCACCGGCGTTGCCGAGGAACTTGGCGGTCAACTCGTCGTCGCCGAGTGGGGCGTCCGGCCCACCGCCGCTGCGGGGCACCGTGCCGCGTACGGTCGTGCCGTCGGCGAGGGTGAGCACGACGGCGCCGGGGGCGTCAGCGGCGTGCCCACCGGTGTCGACGATCCGCCAGCGCACCCGGTCGGCGAGGGCCGCCACGTCGGCGCGGGCGATCGAGTCGGGTCGGTAGCTGGCGGTCGTCAGGTCACCGTCGAGCAGCGTCGCGGCGACACTCCACGGCAGCGAGAACTTCGCCGCGTACGGGGTGGCCGGTCGGGCCAGGTCCCGGCCGGGTCCGCAGACGGTGGGTGCCGAGTCGGGATGCACGTCGACATCGACGCGGGTGACGGCGGCCGGGTCGGCGGGGAATCCGGGTTGCCGACGGGCGTCCCGGGCGGCGTCGATCGCGGCGTGGGAGAGCTGGCAGGCCGGATAGGGCTTGATGCCGATCCGGGTGGTCTCCCAGCGGGTGCCGAGCCTGTCCACGATCGACGCGGGTTCCACCGGACCGGCGGCCAGGGCGTCGAAGACGCCGTGCGGGCCGTCGAGGACGTTCGCCGGCCCGGAGGCACCGGCGGCGGCGAGCCGGGCGGCGAGCACCCCGGCGTGTGAGGCGAAGCCGGGGTGCAGTTGCTTGGTCGACGCACCGGTGTGCAGGAAGGCGAGCAGGCCACCGGCCTGGCTGCCGGCGATGCCGAGGGCGTCGGTGGCCCGGGCCGCATCGAGACCTAGCAGCCGCGCGGTGACCAGCGCGGACGAGAAGACCCCGGCGACCATGGTGGCGTGCAGGCCACGGGAGTGGAAGCCGTGCGGGGCGGCGGCGGCCACCCGGCACACCGTCTCGTAGCCGACCACGGCGGCGGTGAGCACCTGCCGACCGGTGGCGCCCACCTGCTCGCCGACGGCGAACGCGGCGGGCAGCACCACGGCGGTGGCGTGCACCAGACCGGCGGCGTGCGTGTCGTCGAAGTCCAACGCGTGCACCAGGGCACCGCTGGCCAGCGCGGCGGCCGGGGCACCGATCCGGGCACGGCCGCCGAGCGGCGTGGCCTCCGCCGGGCCGCCGAGGTCACGGGCGACCACCAGCACCGGATCGACCACGCCCGCGCGCCGCCCGGCCAGTGCGGTGCCCAGGCCGTCGAGCAGGTGTCGCCGCGCGGCGTGCCGCACCGGCTCCGGCAGCTCGACGGTGCCGGTCGCCCACTCGGCCAGGTCGGACGCGATCATCGGCTGGCCGCCTCCGTGCCGGGATCGGCGGTACGCGGCGGCGGGCCGTCGCTGGTCGCGCCACCGTCGCCGTCCGGTCCGAACGCGCCCGCCTCGGCGAGGACGGCAACCGCCTGCGGGTCGAGGCCGAGCAGCTCACCGGTGACGGTGGCGAAGTCCTCATTGCGCAGCGGAGCCCGCCGGTACGCGGGCGGCTCGTCGCCGACCCGGACGGGGCTGGCGAGCTGCTGCACGGTGCCGAAGCGGGGATGGTCGGTGGTGACGATCAGGTCGCGGGCCGCGGTGTGCTCCTCGGTCAGCGCGGCGCCCACGTCGTTGATCGGGCCGCACGGGATCGCGGCGGCGTACAGCTCGGGCAGCCACTCGTCGACGGTCCGTTGCCGGAAGATGTCCGCCAGCGCGGCGAGCAACTCCTCGCGGTTCTCCCGCCGGGCACCGAAGTTCGCGTACGGCGACCCGTCTTCGGCCCACTCCGGGTGGCCGACGAGCGTGGCCAGCCGGGCCCAGAACTTCTCCTTGGCGCAGCCGACCACCATCCAGCCGTCCTTGGCCTCGAAGACCTGGAAGGGCACCAGGGACGGGTGGGCCGAGTGATGGGTGCGCACCGGCGCGAACCCGGCGTTGAGGTGCCAGGTGGCCGGGTAGGTGAGCAGCGAGATCGCGGTGTCGTAGAGGCTGACGTCGCAGTCCATGCCGACGCCGTCGCGGCGTGCGGCGTGCACCCCGGCAAGCAGCGAGATCGCCGCGACGAACCCGCCGGAGAAGTCGACCAGCGACAGCCCGGACTTGGTCGGCGGGCCGTCGGGCTCGCCGGTCAGCTCCATCCAGCCGGCCAGTCCCTGGAGGATGTAGTCGTAGCCGGGCTCGGCGTGGCGGGGCCCGGTCATCCCGAAGCCGGTCAGCGAGACACAGACGATCCGGGGGTTGAGGTGCTTGAGGTCGTCGTAGCGGATGCGCATCTTCGCCGGTACGTCGCCACGCAGGTTGGAGTAGACCACGTCGGAGACGGCGACCAGTTTCTCGAACACCTCCCGGCCGGCGTCGGTGCTCAGGTCCAACGAGAGACTGCGCTTGTTGCGGTTGAACGTCTCGAAGAAGAGCGAGTCCTCGTCCTGCGCGTACGGCGGGACGTACCGGCCCACGTCGCCACCGGCGCGCGGGTCCTCGATCTTGATGACCTCGGCACCGAGGTCGGCAAGGTGCACGGTGCCGAACGGTCCGGCGCCGTACTGCTCGATCGCGATGATGCGGATGTCGGCCAGGGGTCTCATGTGGCGGCTCCGGTCATCTCGGCGATCAGGGCGATGATCTCGTCCTGGGCGGCTCGGGTGTCGGCGGCCGGCAGCCCGTGGGTGGGCGGGCTCAGCTTGACCGAGTCGGCGATCCCGTCGTACGCGGTGATCCGGTCGGCGACGTCGGCGCGGGTCCCGGTCAGGGTGAGCGCGTCGACCATCCGGTCACTGACGGCATCGGCGAGGTAGTCGGCACCGGCTCCGGCCCGGAACGCGTCGACGACCTGCTGCTGGTCGTCGGCGAGGTCGTGGAAGGCGAAGAAGTCGGCGTAGGTGCGGACGGTGGCGTAGAAGCCGACCAGGCCGGCGGCGCGGCGACGGGCCACCTGGCGGTCGTCGGCGATCGAGCAGCACGCCGAGACGACGATGTCGAGGTCGGCCCGGGTCCGGCTGTCGGCGCGGTCGATGCCGACCGTCAGGTCGGGCAGGATCTGCTCGGCGAGGTAGCGGGGCGAGCAGAGTTCGTGGCTGATCCACCCGTCACCGATCTCACCGGCCAGGCGGGTCATCAGCGGTCCCATCGCGGCCAGGTAGACCGGGATCGCCTCGGCCGGCACCGCGAAGGGGCGCTCGTAGCCCCGGATCCGCATCGGCTCGTACTCGCCGTCGAGCAGCATCGGCTCGCCACTGGTGCAGTGCCGCCAGAAGTGCCGGATGTTGCGGACGCTCTCCCGCATGTGCGGCACGGGCTTGCCGAACACCACGTTGTGCCAGTCCTCGTTGAGACGCTTGACGCCCGAGCCGAGGCCCAGCACGAACCGTCCACCGGAGAGTTCGTCCAGGTCGAGCGCCTCCAGAGCGGTGATCATCGGGCTGCGGGTGAAGGCGAGCGCGATGCACGTGCCGATCCGGGCGGTCTCGGTGGCGGCGGCCAGCGCCGCGGCCGTGCCGGTGGCACTACGGTGCAGCTCGGAGACCCAGAGCACCTCGGCGCCGGCCCGCTCGGCCCGCCGGCCGGCGTCGGCCACCTCGGCGAGCGTCTCGCCCCACGGCTGGTACGTCAGACGCAGCGTCATGCGCCCGCCCCGTCCGGAAGGGACAGTGGCGTGGCGGCGACCGGGAAGATCCCCTCGACCTGTTCGGCGCCTCGCTTGTAGACGTAGAAGGTGCGTTTGAAGGCGCACACCTGCTTGCCGTCCTGGTTGAGCGTGCGGGTGCGGACGGTGACGATGCCGGCGTGCGGCCGGGAGCCCGACTCGCGCTTCTCCAGCACCAGGGACTCGCTGTAGAGCGTGTCTCCGGCGAACACCGGGTGCGGCAGGCTGATGTCGTCCCAGCCCAGGTTGGCGAAGGCGTTCTGGGTGAGGTCGGTGACGCTCTGCCCGACCGCGATGGCCAGCGTCAGGGTCGAGACGACGAGCGGTCTGCCGAACTCGGACCGGGCGGCGTACTCGGCGTTGAAGTGCATCTGACTGGTGTTCATCGTCAGCAGGGTGAACCAGGTGTTGTCGGTCTCGGTGACGGTGCGCCCGAGCGGGTGCTGGTAGACGTCACCGACCTGGAAGTCCTCGAAGAAACGTCCGGTCCATCCTTGGCGCACCGTCATCGGTCGATCCTTTCGACAGCCCTGAACTGCCGCTAGTTTATTTGTCTGACTTTTTACGTGTCAAGGCTCCGTAAGCGATCTGGACTGCAAATACAGGCACACGAAAAGGCGCCTGTCGCCGTTCGACAGGACGCCTTGATGAAACCTCAGAACTTTAGGGTGACTTTCCTTTCACCGCTGCTCGTACGCCCGCCGCACCGTGCCGAGATGGGCCCGCATCGCCTCGCGCGCACCGGCCTCGTCCCGGGCCTGCACGTACCCGCAGATCTCGGTGTGCTCGGCGTCGATCTGGCTCCAGTACTCCGCCGGCATGTCCCGATCCGCCGTCCGCGCCTGCAACACCCGGAACACCGGCTCGACCATCACCCCGAGCAGTTGGTTGCCGGTCGCCTCGACCAGCACCCCGTGGAACGTCACGTGCTCCCGGAACTTGCGGCCCCGGGCGCGGGTCAGCTTCTCCCGCTCCACCGCCTGGCGCATCAACGTCAGATGCTCGTCGGCGTGGCGCAGCGCGGCCAGCCCCGCAGCCGGCACCTCCAGGCTCTCCCGCGCCTCCAGCAGATTGTCCAGCGTGATGTCGCGCGCCCCGGACATCAGCCCGAGACTCATCTCCAGATACTCGCTGACCTGGTCGAACTGGACCCGCGCCACGAACGTCCCGCCGGTGGTGCCCCGGGTGGTCCGGATCAGGTCCTTGGAGGCCAGCACCCGCAGCGCCTCCCGGATCGTGCTCCGGCTGACCCCGAAGATCTCGGACAGCTCGATCTCGGTGGGCAGCCGGTCACCCGCCGTCAACGAACCGTCCAGGATCCGCTCCCGGAGCTGGTCGGCCACCTGCTGGTAGGCCGGGCGCACCCGGGTGACCCCGAGCACCTCGGGACCCTTGCGGCCACCCGGGATCACCTGCTCCGGCCGGGCAGTCTGGGCCCCCGTCACGTCCTTGGCCATGGTCACTCCGGCTCCGCATCCCCTCGGCCCCGCACTCTGAGGGGCGGCTTCGTCGCGAACAACCACGGTAGGGCATCCGATGCTCGGCGCAGCGTCACCCATGGCCGACTCCGGTACCTCAAAAGTCCGCGCCCGTGGCGCCCGCCGACGCCGACGCCGTGGCCAGCTCGCCGACCAGGGCACGAGTCGCCGCCCGCTCCTGCGGCGTGCCGTAGAGCTGTGCCGCGAACGTCGTCGCCCCGGCCGCCTCGTACCGGCCGATCTCCGCCCGCACCTCGGCGGCGTCGCCGACAATCGCCATCTGGTTGGCCCGCGCGAAACCCTCCCGGTCGAGCATCGCACGGTACGACGGCTTGTCGTCGTACCAGCCGAGCACCGGGTCGATGGCGGCACGGACGCGACCGGGATCGTCGGTCACGCAGACCGCCGCGGTCACCACCACCTCGGGCGTCGGTCGACCCGCCCCGTCCGCCGCCGCGGTGATCGTCGGCACGGTCAGCTCCGCGAGCGTACGCGGACCGACCATCCAGGTCACCGTGCCGGAAGCCAGTTCGCCGGTGAGTTCCAGCATCTTCGGACCGAGCGCGGAGACCATCACCGTCGGCACCGGCGGGTCCCCGGCGATGGTCAGGTCACCCCGGGCGGTGACCACCTCGCCGGAGAACCGGACCCGCTGCGTCAACGCCCCGTTGAGCGCCGTCAGGTACTCCCGCATGTACCGGGCCGGGCGGGCGTACGACATGCCCCAGCAGGGCTCTACCACCTGCGGATGCGACGGGCCGACGCCGAGCACCAGCCGCCCGCCGATCAGCATGTTGGTGGTGAGCGCCTGCTGGGCCAGCGCCATCGCGTGGCGCGGGTACACCGGCACCACGGCGGTCCCGATCCGCAGCCGCGACAGACCGCGCCCGACCGCCCCGATGACGGTCAACGCGTCGTGCCCGAACCCCTGGGTCAGCCAGACACTGGCGATCCCGTCGGCCTCCGCACCGTGCAGCAGCTCCTCGATCTCGTCGATCTCCTCGATGTGGCTGAAGATCCCGTACTCCATCAACGGCCTCCCCCGTCACCGTGCCGGAACTCCCGCATCGTCGCTCCCCGGTGCTGCGCCGAGGCGTCCGACCGGGCCAGCATCGCCAGCCCGAACGCCTCGGCGGCGCCCCGCTGCGCCTGCACCGCCGTCCAGACCGTCTCCACGGTGGTGGTCAACACGTCGAGCGGGTGCCGGGCGATGTCCGCGGCGATCGCCAACGCCCGCCCGGTCAGCTCCTCCGCCGAGGTCACCTCGGTGACCAGACCGAGTTCGTGCGCCCGGCGGGCGTCGATCCGGTAGCTGCGCCCGGTGAGCACCATGCGCATCACCTCGCCGAGCGGCAACCGACTCAACGCGCCCACCGCCTCGACCGGGTTCGCCAGACCGACGTCGTGGTGGGTGTCGAAGAACGTGGCGTGCGCGGCGCAGAGCACCACGTCCGCGTCGTTGACGAAGTGCCAGCCGCCGGCACAGCAGTGCCCGTTCACCGCGGCCACCACCGGCTTGAACACCCCCATGTCGCGGGCGGTCAACGCGACCCGCCCGGCGTGGTCCAGCGACGGGCTGGTGACCTCGGCGTCGAGGGTGTCGTCGACGTCGAAGCCGGTGCAGAAGCCGCGCTCGCCGGCACCGGTGACCACGGCCGCGTGCAGCCCGTCGTCGGCCCCGAACGCCTGCCAGGTCCGACGCAGCTCGTCGACCATCGTCCGGTCGTACGCGTTGAGCCGGTGCGGCCGGTCCAGGGTGACCAGCAGCACCCGGTCGTGGCGGGCCAGACCGAGCGTGGTGGTCCGGGGCAGTCCGCTCATGCCGGTCCGCCCGCGTCGGCCGCCGGCAACGGGCTCAGCAGGTACGACCGGGTCATCCGCAGCACCGTCTCGTCGCGCTGGTTGCGGACGTCGTCGTGGACCGCGCCGACGTACATACGGCCGCCCCGGGTCGGTTCGAAGCGGGACACCTCGATCCGTACCCGCAGCGTGTCCCCGACGTACACCGGAGCCAGGTAGCGGATCTCGTCGATGCCGAGCGCGGCGTGACAGTCCACCCCGGCGGCGTTCCAGGCGGCGTACATCGTGGTGGAGGTGAGCCCGGCGGCGATCGCGATCAGGCACGGACCGCCGAGGATCGGGCGACCGAAGCCGGTCCGGCGCATGTACTCGACATCGGTGTGCAGCGGCCCGTTCTCCCACGAGACATTGACGATCGCGGCGAAGTCGCCGTCGGTCAGGGTCCGGGCCGGGGTCAGCAGTACCGCGCCGGCCGCGAACGCGGTCGGCAGCCGGGGGGTCAGCGGCGGACCGGCCACGGGCGCGCTCATCGCGCCGCCTGCGGGCCGGCCAGCCGCGTGTGCTCCTCGCCGACCACCAGACCACCGTCGTCGGTGCTGACCATCGAGGAGATGATCTCGTGGGTCAGCTCACGGCTGACGTCGAAGAGGCGGGGGTCGTCGTAGCTGCGCGGCAGCGGCACCTCCACCTTGACCACCCGGCGGATCGTCGACGGTCGGTTGGACATCAGCACCACCCGGTCGGAGAGCACGGCGGCCTCGAACACGTTGTGCGTGACGAAGACGAACGCCTTGCTCTCCTCCTGGCTCCGCAGCTCCAGCAGGAGCTGGCGCAGACTACGGGCGGTGAACTCGTCCAACCCGCTGAACGGCTCGTCCATCAGCATCACCGGCGCGTCCAGCACGAACGCGCGGGCCAGTGCGGTGCGCTGCTGCATGCCGCCGGAGATCTGGTGCGGGTAGTGGTTCTCGAACCCGGCCAACCCCACCCGGCGCAGCACCGGCAGCACCCGGTCGGCCCACTGGGACCGGTCCACCCCGGTGGCCTTGAGGGCGAACTCGACGTTCTGCCGCACCGTCTTCCAGGGCAGCAGCCTCGGCTCCTGGAACACGTAGCTGAAGTGCACCCCGGGCGCCCGAGTACGGATCTCGGCGGTGCCGGTGAAGTCCGTGTCCAGCCCACTGAGCATGTTCAGCACCGTGGACTTGCCGCACCCGGAGGGACCGACCAGTGCGACGAACTCCCCGTCGGCGATGGTGAGGTCCATCCCGTCGATGACCGTGGTGAAGCCGTGCCGGGTGTGGAAGCCCTTCACCAGGTCCTTGATGACGATCCGGTCGTCGGTGCTCATCGGGCTCCCTCCGGACGCCAGCGGAACAGCTTCGCCTCGATCGGCTTGAACACGGCCAGTTCGAGCACCACCATCAGGATCGAGAAGAACAGCGTGAGCGCGAAGACCTGCTCCATCCGGAACAGCTGGAACCAGTAGTTCAACCGGTAGCCGATGCCGTCGGTACGCCCGAGCAACTCGGCGATCACCACGACCTTCCAGACGATGCCGAACCCGAAGCGGGCCGACGCCATCACCGCCGGCAGCACCTGCGGCAGGGTCACCTCCCGGGTCCGCAGGCCGCGCGAGGCCTTGAGGGTCCGGGCCATCTGACCGAGCCGGGGATCGATCGCCTTCACCCCGGTCCACATGTTGATCGCGATGATCGGGAACGAGGTCAGCGTGATCGCCACGACGGTGGCGGTGTCGTTGAGCCCGAACATGATGAACGCGACGATCACCCAACAGAGGCTCGGGATGGTCTGGCCGACGGCGATCCAGATGTCCAGGAGGCCCTCGGCGATCCGGGACAGACCCATCACCAGACCGACGAGCACACCGAGCACCATCGACGCGGCGAACCCGATGAGGATCCGGACCATGGTGACCTGGAGGTCGGTCCAGAAGGTCTGCTCCTGCATGCTGTCGGCCAGCGCGGAGGCGGTCGTGCCCGGGGTGGGCAGGATGCGCTCACCGACGACGAGTGAGCCCAGCCACCAGATGACGAGCAGGATGAACACGGAGGCCACCCGCAGCACGATGCCGTTGCGGAGGAAACGGCGGGGGCCGCCGGGCCCACCGCCGTGTCCCGGCGGCGCGCCACGGTCGGCCGTACCGGCCGTCACGGCCGCCGGCTGGGTGGTTTCGGACAGGGTCATCGGTGCCTCTCCTCATGCCGGGCTGGTGGTCAGGCGAAGAGCCCGTCGGGCACCTTGGGCAGGAACTCGGGCTCGCCGTTCTCGCTGAGGAAGGTGAGCAACTGCGCCGCCTGCTGCTTCTCGGCGTCACCCCACTGCTCCACCAACCGGCCGCGCTGGCTGTTCCAGATCACGTCCAGCACCGCCTGGTCGTCGATGTTGTAGAGCTCGCGCAGCGCGGCGTCCCACAACGACTGGTCGTTGTTGAACCTGGTCTGGTACCGCAGGTTGACGTCGACGAACGCCTGCACCGCCTCCCGGTTCTTCTCGATGAACTCGCTGGCGAAGTCCCAGCCGGCGGTGAACGCCTTGAGCCCGGTGGCCTCCTCCAGCAGAACGCCGAGGTCGCCGAGGGAGCGGTACTTCCCGCTGGCCAGTTCGGGTGCGCCGGCCGGGTCGATCACCAGGGCCATGTCCACGTCGCCCTGCCCGAGCAGTTCGGCCATCAGGTTCGGCGCGCCGTACTGCACCTGACAGTCGGTGGTCGGGTTGAACCCGTGCTTCTCGCGGCAGAGCGCGAAGAACTGGTTCGTCGACGAGCCGATCGCACTGCCGAAGAGGCCGAGCTTGCGGCCCTTGAGATCGGCGATGGACTGGATGCCGCTGTCCGCGCGGACCAGGATCCCGTTGGTGGTGCGCTGAAGGGCGAAGACCACCTTGCGGTCCACCCCGGTGGCGACCAGGTTGGCGGTGGAGGGGATGCCACCCAGGCCGCCGTCGACCTGACCGGCCCGGTAGGCGGTGTAGACGGCCGCCGACTCCGCGTACTCCTCGTACCTGATGTCGAGGCCGGCCTCCTCGAACGCACCCTCCTTGAGGGCGAGCTTGAAGGCCGCGAGAGCGGAGGCGGGGATGCCGGCGAGCCGGATGGTGGTCCGTCCGTCGTTCGAGCTGGAATCGGCGTCGTCGCTGCCGCAGGCGGTCAGCAGGGCGCTGCCGACGAGGGCACCCCCGAGACCGGTGAGCAGACGACGGCGGGAGAGGGCGGCACCGGGGCTATTGAGGTGGGACACGATGGCCTCCTGATGGCGAAGTCCGCACGGCCCGACGTGAAAGCCCGGGGGCCGCATCTACACCTGATTACGGCGACCATAACGGTCCCCAAGCAGGCAGTCTATAAAAAGTCAGAGTTTTACAGTACTGACATCTTCATCGATCATTTCGACGCTTCTGGACAGCACTTGTCGACCCAGCGAGCCATCTGGGCAGGAGACGCGCGCCGGATTTCGTGGACCGGTACGCGGAACGTCAGACTTTTGGCCTAACGGGTCTGGCTCTGCTCCGGCGGACCGGCGTACTCGTCCCGGATGGTGCGCTTGAGGATCTTGCCGCTCGGATTACGCGGCAACCGGTCCACCAGATGCCACTCCCGGGGGACCTTGTACCGGGCGACGTGCTCCCGCACGTACCCGTCCAGGGCGGTCACGTCCACCTGCCGGCCCGGCCGGCTGACCACGAAGGCGGCGACGCGCTCGCCGTACACCTCGTCCGGCACCCCGACCACCGCGACGTCGTCGACCGGTTCGTGCCGGGCGATGACCTCTTCGATCTCCCGCGGGAAGATGTTCACGCCACCCGCGATGATCATGTCCTTCTTCCGGTCCACGATGGAGATGAAGCCCTCCTCGTCGCGGACCGCCACGTCGCCCACCGAGAAGAACCCGTCGGCGTCGAACCCGGCCCGGGTGGCCTCCTCGTCGTCGAGGTACCCGGTGAGCAGCAACGGCGAGCGGGCGTACAGCTCACCGGGCTCGCCCGGCCCCACCTCGGCGCCGTCCTCGCCGACCAGGCGCACCTCGTTCCAGAACCACGGGTGGCCGACGCTGCCGGCCCGGGCCAGGGCGAACTCCGGCCGCAGGTTGGTCACGATGGAGCACTCGGTCGACCCGTACAACTCGTGCACGGCGACCCCCGGGAACGCCGCGATCACCCACTCCTTGAGCGCCACCGGCAACGCGGCGGCGTTGAAGTAGAGGGTCTTGAGCGCCGACAGGTCGTAGCGGGCCGCCGGGTCCTCGCAGAACCGGCGGATGTGCTGGGCGTGCGTGGGCACCAGAAAGACCGTCTCCGCACGGCTGCTCACCATCAGGTCGAGCAGTCGCTCCGGGTCCCAGGTCGGCAGCACGGTGCAGGAGCCACCGAGCATCGGCGCCGCGTACGCGAACTCGAAGCCGGCGCCGTGGTACATCGGTGCCACCGCGATCGTGCTCTTGTTGGGGCCCAGGCCGTAGTCGAGCCCGACCCCGAAGGCGGTCAGCACCCGCCCCCGGTGGGTCAGCAGCACGCCCTTGGGCCGCCCGGTGGTCCCCGAGGTGTAGGTGATGCAGAACGGGTCCATCTCGTCCACCGGCACCGCCGGGTCCACCGCGCGACCGGCGGCGACGAAGGAGTCGTAGTGCTCACCCACCGTGCCGCCGAAACTGAGCACCAGGTGCAGGTCGTCGACGAGCCCGTCGACCCGGTCGGCCAGCTCGTCCGCCACGATGATCCCCCGGACCGACGCGTGGTCCAGGACGTACGCGTTGTCGCCGACGTTGTTCCGGGGGTTCAGCGGCACCGTCGGAATGCCGGCCTTGGCCATCGCCGCCGAGATCTCGAAGTACTCGAAGCGGTTGTTCGCCAGGACCGCGATCCGCTCACCGGGGCGCAGCCCACGGTCCAGAGTGGCCGAGGCGAGGCGGTTGGACCGCTCGTCCAGCGTGCCGAAGGAGATCTGGCGGTCGCCGTCGACCACCGCCACCCGGTGCGGCGTGGCCCGGCCGAACTCCCGGATACCGGCCGCCATGTTGAGCTGCACACCCCTCACCTGGTGTCCTCCCTTCCTGTCCCGTTCATCAGCATCACGGCCTCGACCTCGGCGACCGGCTCGTCGTCCGCGTCGATCCCGGTCCAGCGGAAGTCCACGACCTGCGTGCCACGGGAGGTGACCCGGCTTGCGACGCGTTCGATCCGCACCCGTAGCGTCGCGCCGGCCTTCACCATCCGGTGGAATCGCACCCGACGCAGTTCCAGCAGTGCGATCGCGTCGTCGAGCAGGCCGGACTGTTCGACCAGGCCACCGAGGAGCAACACGACCGCCTGACCCGGCAGCGGCGGACCGTCGGCGTCACCGCCGGGCACCCGCTGGAACAGCGGGTGGGTGTACCCGCCCCGGCCGATCAGCGTGTCGACCAGGTCCGCGTCGACGACCACCTGCGGGGTCGCGGTCGACTCAGGCGAGGGTGCGGACATCGACGTCCCCCCAGACCGGTGGGCGCTTCTCCACGAACGCGCGATAGCCCTCGGCCACCTCGTCGACCTCCTCGTGCAGCCGGGAGAACATCTCGCGCTCGTAGCGCAGGCCCTCTTCCAGGGTCATCGTGTGCACCGAGTTGAGCAGCCGCTTGGTGATCGCCAGCCCGGGTCGGGACCGGCCGCGCAGCATCGCCAGCAGCTTGCCCACCTCGTCGTCCAGCTCGGTCAGGGGCGCGCTGGCCAGCGCGACCCCCCACTGCACCAGCTCGGGGCCGCGCAGCCAGGTCGGGGTGAGCATCAACGCCTTGGCCCGCTGGTCGCCGAGCTTGCGCGGGGCCCGCTGGCTCGACCCGGCACCCGGCGGCATCCCGAACTCCAGGTGGATGTCGCCGACCCGGGCCTCGTCGGCGGCGATCACGAAGTCGCAGGCGAGGATCAGTTCGAACCCACCGGCTCGCGCCAGCCCGTTGACCCGCGCGATCACCGGTACGCCGAGATGCTCGATCCGGCGCAGCACCGCGTGGTACGACCGCAGGAAGGGCAGGAACGTCCGCTGTGGATCGGCGAAGCACGACTCCAGGAAGTCGATGTCCATCCCGACGCTGAAGGCCCGCTCCCCGGCACCGGTGACCACGACCGCCCGCAGAGCGTGGTCCTGCTCGGCCTCGTCGAGCGCGGCGTCCAGCCCGGCGATCACCGCTGGGGTGAGGCTGTTCATCGAGTCCGGACCGTCCAGCACGATCGTCATGACCTGGTCGTCGGTGGTGTGCCGTACCCGCGTCATGTCCGCTCCCCCACCTTGACGAACAGTTCGACGTCGGTCGCCGCGGTCAGCGCCGGCCCCCGCGCGCCGGCGGGTATGTGCAGCAGCGAGCAGGGGGTGAGCGTCACGCCGTCCACCACGAGGTCGCCCCGGGTGGTGACCAGGAAGCGGTCCCGGGGCACCGGGGTGGGCGCCCCGGTGTAGCCGGCCGGCAGGCGGACCAGGGCGCTACAGGCACCGGTGTCGACGTTCTGGCTCAGCGCCTTGGCGAGCGGCACCGCGTCGTCGGCGGTGGGCACCCCGTCGGACATGGCCGGCAGGCCGAGCACGATGGCGTCCACCCCGGACCACGGTGCGTCCAGCGGTGTCCAGGGCACGAACCGTGACTCGACCCGGCGCTGGTAGCCCCGGGGTCCGATCCCACCGTCAGCGTCGTCGCGCGCCTGTGCGCCGGCCCGGTCGTCCGGGCAGACCACCCGGGAGACCCGACCACTGTGTTCGCTGGCGACCTCCCCCTCCATGCAGAGGATGTTCTCGAAGCCCTCGTCGCTCCACGCCTTGTGCACCCAGCCGGGCGGACGCCAGAAGTAGTCGCCCTCGACCAGCCGCCCCTCGGCGCTCAGCTCGGCGACCCCGGCCAGGAAGTACGACTCCTCGACGCTGTCGTGGTATGCCTCGCTGAGGTCGCGGTAGCCGGGCGAGGCCCGTACGTGGTCGATGCGTCGGGTGCTCTCACGGTCCCGCCACAGCGACCGCATCCAGTACCGGGACAGCAGGTCACGCACCTGCTCCGGATCGCCTCCGAAGTTGTCCCGGAAGGCCGGTTCCATCGAGTCGTACACGTCCTGGCCGTTGACCCACGGCAGCGTCGTGGAGTCGACGATCGTCACTGTCACCTGCGTTCCTCCACCTCTCGCCGGTGTGGGGTGTTCTCCAGGTTCCGAAAGGCATATGTCAGGTGTTAACCGAGAAGATGACGATGGCGCGTCGCGAAGTGCCCCGTCGTTTCCGTCTTGCAACGTCCACCTGAGCAGCTCAGGTGCACACTGTGCAGGCCGAGGACCGGGTCTGGCAAGACCTTGACACTGCTGCTGTTCATTCCTCAGACTTTTGACGGAAGGTGGTGTCCTAGTGTCTACCTCTCTGCCCCGGAGCCCCTGAGGTGCGCGACGGCACCACCACCGGCCCGCCCGACGCACCGGCGTACCGACCCTCGGTGGTGATGGCTGCCGCCTCCGGCGCGCTGGTCCTGGTGGCGGTGCTCGGCAGCTTCGCCGCGTCCCCGCTGTTCGCGGTCTACGCACAGCGGTGGGACCTCGATCCCGCGCAGGTGAGCCTGGCGTTCGCCGGATACCCGGTCGGCGTGATCGTGGTGGTCACGCTGCTCGGCGGACTCTCCGACCTGATCGGCCGCCGCGTCACGATGCTGCTCGGTGTCGCACTGGTGCTGCTCGCCTGCGTGGTGACCGCCGCCGCCACCACGCTGCCGGTGCTGGTCGCCGGACGATTCGTGCAGGGCATGGCGACCGGCATGGTCAGCGCCACCACCGCTGCCGCGCTGCTGGACTTCCACCCCCGGGGCACCCGGGCCGGCAGCCTGACGCACGCGGTCTGCACCACCCTCGGCATGGGCTTCGGGCCGCTGATCGCCGGACTCCTCGCCGACCACACCGCGTACCCGCTGGTGCTGCCGTACGTCGTGATCGGCGCGGTCGCGCTGGTGCCGTTGGTGCTGCTGCTCCGGGCACCGGCCGACCGCCGGACGGCGGGCCGGGTCCGGCTGGTCCGTACGGTCCGCGTCCCCCGGGCGATCCTGCTGCCGTTCAGCATCGCGACCTGCTCGCTGATGACGCTCAACAGCTGCATGGCCCTGTTCGGCACGTTCGGCGCGCGCATCCTCACCGAGGGGGCCGGCATCAGCACCGCAGGCGGAACCGGCGGGCTGCTCACCCTGCTGGTCACCATGACCCTGCTCGCCCAGCTCGCGGCGAACCGGGTGCCGGCGGCCCGCTCGGTCGGCCTCGGCGTCCTGGTCATCGCCGCCGGTGCCGGCACCACCACCGCCGCCCTGCACCTGGCCAGCGGCGCGGTGACGATCGCCGGCACGGTGCTGGTCGGCACCGGCGGCGGTCTGGTGCTGCTCGGCGCGACCCGGCTGATCGGCTACTGGGCGCCGACGCACCGCCGCGCCGAGGTCTTCGCCGCCTGGATGGTCGCCGCGTTCGCCACCCTGGGCGGCACCTCGCTGCTCGGTGGGCTCGCGCTGGGCGGTGTCGCGCTGACCACGGTGATGGCGGTGGCCACCGGCGGCATCACGACACTGGCGGCGTACACCCTGGTCGCGGTGGCCGTGCAGGCGCGCCGCGACCGACGGTCGGCACGGTGACCACGGCGTTCCCGACCGGGCCGCCCGACCTGCCGACCGGACGGCCTCGTCGGTCAGCCCGCGTCGTCGGCCAGCCTCGTCACCGCCTCGACCGCGTCGGCCATCTGCATCCGCAGGTCGTCCAGGACGGCGGCGACCGAGCGGGTCCCGGTCACCAGACCGACGGCCTGCCCGGCCGCCGAACCCATCACCGGGGTCACCTGGTGCTCGAACGCGCTGACCACGGTGTCCCGCGCCAACACCTGCTGTACCGGCGACGGCAAGGACGGCGGTGCCTCCGGCGTCCGCCACGCCCGGGTCCAGGCGGTGGTGAGTTGCCGGGTCGGCTTGCCGGTGTACGAGGTGGTCTTCTCGGTGTCGGTCGCTGCTGCGGCGACGATCTTCTCCTTGACCACCGGGTCGAGGTCGCTCTCGGCGGTGGCCAGCCAGACCGATCCGGTCCAGACCGCCTGCGCGCCCAACGCGAGGGCCGCGACCACCTGCCGGCCGGTGGCGATCCCACCGGCGGCGACCACCGGTACGTCACCGGCGGCGGCCACCACCTGCGGCACCAGCACCATCGTGGTGATGTCGCCGGTGTGCCCGGCCGCCTCGTAGCCCTGCGCCACCAGCACGTCCACCCCGGCGGCCAGTTGGTGGCGCACGTGCCGCGGATCGCCGACCAGACCGGCGAGGAGCATGCCGCGTCGGGTCGTCTCGGCACGCACCTCGGCCGGCGGCGGGCCGAGAGCGCTGGCCACCAGGCGGATCGGATGCGCCCGGGCGACCTCCCACAGGGCATGGGCGTTGGCGTGGGTCATCAGGTGGTCGATCTCGGTCGGCATACCGCCGAGCCGGTTGTGGCCGGGCTCGCTGCGCCGCACCGGCACACCCCACCGGGTCCGCAGCGCGTCCACGAACGCCCGGTGGTCGGCCGGGATCCGACCGGCCAGCTCCGCCGGGTCGTCCCCGGCCGACTTCGCCGGAAAGAGCAGATCCACGCCGTACGGCCGCCCGGCGCACTCCCGGTCCAGCCAGGTGAGGTCCCGGTCGAGGTCGTCCGGGGTCATCGAGGCGGCCCCGAGTACGCCCAACCCACCCGCGCGGCTGACCGCCGCGACCACGTCCCGACAGTGGCTGAACGCCAGCACCGGCAGGTCGACCCCGAGCCGGCGGCACAGCGGGGTCACGACGACGGCCCGGCGGTCACCGCGCACACCTCACAGCCGTCGGCGTCGACGCCGCAGCTCGCCCCGGCGGACCCGGCGGCGACGCCGAGGTAGGCGTCGACCAGTTCCGTCACCGCCCCGAGTCGCTGCGCGGCGACCGGCGGCGCCGGACGTGGGCCGAGTGCCGCCGCGTGACCCGCGCGCAACCCGATCACCGACGGGTCGACGATCTCGATGCCGGCACGCCGGGCCACCTCGGCCGACACCGGTGTCATACAGGTGCAGCCGAACAGGATCAGGTCGGTCCCGTCGCGCTGTGCGGCGTCCAGACAGGCCCGGGTGATGGCGGAGACGACGTCGTCCTCGCCCCGGCCCATCCGCGCCTTGACCCCGGCGTCGGTGCCGACCCGGTCCAGCTCCGACTCGTCGGAGAGGTAGTGCACCCCGACGGCGAGTTCCCCGCCCGGGCAGGCGGCGAGCCGATCGGCATAGATGTAGTCCATGGACGTCGGCCAGACGGTGACGATGCTGAACCGGCGACCGGACTCGGCCGCCCAGGCCAGTACGGCCTCACCGGCCCCGACGACCGGTACGGGTGCGGCGGCGCGCAGTTGCGCCATCCCGTAGTCGGCGAAGGTGTCGATGTAGACCGCGTCGCATCCGGCGGCGATGGCCGCCTCGGCGGCGTCCACTGTGCCCAGTTCGGTGAGCAGATGATCGTATTTGGTGCGGGCGAACCGGCGCAGTCGCGGGTCCACCAGGTCGGTGACGAGACCGGGTGGATCGGGCAGCACCGGGGCTCGTTTCGCGTCGGAGTTGATGACCGCCAGCCGTCGAGGCTCACTCATGTCGACCTCCCGCGAAAAGTCTGACTTATATATCGCGAGAGTGTCAACGATGCAGATGGACCATCAACCCAAGAGCTTAGAGATCTATCTGTCCACACTTCCGAAAGGTCTGCTTCTCGACCCACCTGGCGACTCGGACTGTCGTGCACCCTCAGGTGAGCGCGGCGGCCAGGAGCCGGTCGAGGGCCGAGTGCGCCTGTTCGCGCGCGGCCGAGGCGTCGTCGTGTCGCGCGACCCAGAGCGCGGCCTCGTTCATCGCCCCGGACAACTGCGCCGCCAACGCGTCGAGGAGGCCGTCCGGCACACCCACCGCACCGAGAGCCTCACTGAGGTGAGCGGCGGAGTGCTCCGCGTCGAGCAGGCGCCAGCGCTCCCATCCCAGCACGGCCGGACCGTCGACGAGCAGGATGCGGACGACGGACGGGGCGGTGATCGCGTCGAGGAACGCATGCGAACCCGCCCGCAGTTGCTCACCGGGATCGTCACCGGCCCGACCGGCCGCCTCCACCACGCTCGCGGCCACACGCGCCTGGAGCTGCGCCACGGCGGCACGGAACAGACCTTGCTTGTTCCGGTAGTGGTGATAGACCGCGCCCCGCGTCACTCCTGCGGATCGCGCCACGTCGTCGAGCGAGACGTCGGCGAATCCCCTGGCGGCGAAGAGGTCGATCGCCGAATCGAGGACCTGCTGGGCGGTCCGGGCGGCGGCAGCCGCAGTGGCGCGAGGCATGGAGCTTCCTTTACGTACGCAGTGTATGTATCGTGTACAGCGATACATGCACAGTGTACGTAAAGGAGCATTCGATGACCGTCACCAGTTTCTACCCGGTCCTGACGTCCCAGGACGTGGCCGCCGCAGCCGGCTTCTATCGACGCGTGCTCGGCTTCGAGCCGACCTACGAGTCCGACTGGTACGTCAGCCTGCGCCTGGGCACCTTCGAGCTGGCGATCCTCGCCCACGACCACACCACCATCCCCGACGGATACCGGAAGCTGCCGCGCGGAGTGATCGTCAACCTCGAGGTCGACGACGTCGACGCGGTCCATGCCCGGTTGACCGACGAGGCCGGATTGACGCCGGTGCTGGCGCTCCGCGACGAGGACTTCGGGCAGCGGCACTTCATCGTCGCCGCACCCGACGGGGTGCTGCTGGACGTCATCCAACCGATCCCGCCTCAGGGCGGATACCAGGACGCCTACCGCCAGGCGTGACCCGGCCGGCTCGAATCCCCGCAGCCCGGTGGCGGCGTGCTCCCGGACCGGGGCGCGTATGCCACCGGTGACACAGTGATGCCCCCGTCCCACCCGGGCGGGGGCATCTACGAGGAACAAACCACCGGTTCGCACATGGTGCGTTCGGTGGGCCGGACGCGTCGCCGCGAACACCGCCCATCACCGTCATCGGTGACCCACTACCGGCACGTCTGACCAGGTCACGGGCGCGGGGTGGTGCCCGATGAACATCATCCGCCGCCCGGAAACTCCGGCGACCTTCGCCTCGGCCGTCTGGACGGGCTTGCATCTGCCAGCGCGCCAGGCCGTCCGACACGAGCTTGTCACCGCGCTGATCGCGGAGTTGCACGACGCCCTCACCAACCCCACGACTTCGGACACCGAGGCGTACGAGGTGTTCGTTCGCACGGTGGCGCTTCTCAACGTCTACGCCGTCGGGGAGAAGCGCCGATGAGCCGAACTGATCTTCCTCCGACCCACTTCGACGACGCCGAGAAGATCAACACGTTCCAGGCCCTCATCGACCTCCACGCCCACGCAACGGGGCGTCCATTGCAGCCGTCCCGCAGCGAGGCGCTGGCCGAGTTGGCGTTGTCCGCCGCCGTAGTGGCGTGGTGGAGCCGCTGGCAGCCAATCATGATCCACACCGCACTGCGGGCGGGCACGGATCTCACGGACATTGCCGCCGCGACGGGGCTGGACGTCGACGAGGTGATCCACCGTGGGAGCGGTGGGCTGATGTCCAGACGCGCATGGTCGTCGGCGGACACCCTCTGCTCGATTCGGAGGAGGTCCGGACCATCCGCCGGCGCATCGCGGAGGAGGTGAGCCGATGAACCCGACCCGCATCGCAAGGAATATCAGCACTGCAGCGGTGGCGTCCATCGCGGCCTGGTCGTCCTGGAGCCACATGGTCCACGTCGCGTTGAAGTTCGGCGAGCGTCCAGAAGTCGCGTACGTGTTGCCGATTTCGGTCGACGGGATGCTCGTCGTCGCGTCGACAGCGATGGTGGACGATCGTCGCGCGGGACGGCCGGTGCGCTGGTCGGCACGGATTGCCTTCATCATTGGCGTCGGCGCGAGCGTCGCGGCGAACATCGCTGCAGCTCAGCCAACCCTCGGCGCCCGTATCGTCGCCGCGTGGCCCGCCGTCGCCCTGCTCCTGGTGGTGGAGATGCTGTCTCGCGCCCGTCGAGCATCTGTATCCACACCAGCGGCCAGCGCTGTTACCGGTCCCGCTGGCGCGGCTTCCGTCGAGGCCGATGGAGAGGCGCAGGCAGTGTCCGACTCAACTCCGGCGACTGGCATCTCTCCGGCAGGGCGGACATCGGACACGCCCCGGCGACCGGGTACACCCGGACATCGGCGCCAACGCGGTGGACGGACCGAGGCCGTCCTGAGGATGCGGACGGAGCGTCCGGACGCGAGCGTGGAAGACATCGCAACACACCTCGGAGTGACCGAACGACATGTCCGCAGGCTCTTGATGTCCGCACGACAGGAGACCGGGTAGGCCGGCACGACGGGCCAACGACATCGACGCGAGAATGCCAAAGATGGAGGCTCTTCGAACTTAAGCGGGGTTGAGAAACGGTCCACCGGCAAACCCCTACGGCGCGGCCAGGCGATTGCTCATCCGCCTTGCGTATCTCCCGCCCGTCGCCGTGCACACCATCGACCCGAGGGCCGCCTTCTACGCCGATTCCGGTAAGACAGTCACTCGTCAGTGGCGCCCCGGGGAGCCGGGGGAGTGCTCGGTACGATGCGGCGATACGAGGCGTTAGCGGACCGACTACGACGGGGTGACCAGGGTGGCGGATCTCGGGTTGACCGCGGAGCAGACGGAGGCGCTGCTGCGCGCTGCAGCCAGCGGCGATTACCACCTCCTGCTCGGTGCCGGTGCCAGCCTTGACTCGGTGGCGCGCAACGGCAGCAAGCTGCCCGGCAGCAAGGCTCTGCTGGAGCAGCTGGCCGCCGAGTTCGACGTGAAGTACGACGCGGACGACCTGCTGTGGCGGGTCTACGACCGGGTGGTCCAGAAGGCTGGGGCGAAGCCGGTTTACGATTGGCTGCGGAAACTGTTCCACGAGGTCACCCCGCCGGACTGGATGGATCCGTTCGCCCGCTTCCCGTGGCAGTGCGTGTGGACGCTGAACGTCGACGACTCGTTCGAGCGGGCGTACGGCCGGGTGATGGGCGAGGGCTCGCGGGCCATCCGCCGGGTCAACTGGGACGACCAGTTCAGCATGACCCGGGACCTGTCGGTGGTGCACCTGCACGGCAAGGTGGACAGGGAGGAGGCCCAGCGGCTGGTCTTCTCCCTGAGTGAGTACGCGGACGCCGCGGTCGCTGGCGCGGCGTGGCCGGCGAACTTCCGCGATAACTACGGCATCGCGCCGTTCGTCATCGTCGGTGCCCGGATCCGTGACGAGCCGGACATCGAGGCGGTGGTGGCGCGCCGCAAGCCGGCGCACCCGGCGCCCACGTTTTATGTGAATCGCAACATGACGGAGACGGCCGCCGAAGACTTCCGCAGCTGGAACGTCATCCCGCTGAAAATGACCGGCGAGGAGTTCATCGCCGCGTGGGCCGAGCTGACAGGCATGGACCTGAATAGACCGCCGGCCGCGCCGGAGGAGATCGGCCTACGGGTCGGCCGACAGTTTGTCGAGCTGCGGACCGACCGGGTCGGGAAGGTTCCGCGGGAGCACGACTTCATTGGCGGGGACGAGCCGCTCTGGGCGGACATCGTCACGCACCGCTTCGCCGAGCTGGACTGGATCAGGGAGGCGTCGGACACGGTCAAGCGGCTCGGTTCAGCGGGGGTGCCGAGCAGTAGCGCCGTGGTCTACACGGGGGAGCGGCTGAGCGGGCGCACCACCGGCCTGCTGGCGATCGGCCGGAAGCTGCGGGAGCTCTCCTGGCGTACCTTCCTATTCACCGCGGACCAGCGCCTCGACGTCGAGGCCCTGCTGACGTACGCCGCCGACCAGCGGCCGGTGGCGTTGCTGTTCGACGGCATCACCGACTTCGCCGACGACGTCAACAACCTGATTGAACGGGCAAGGAACGCGGACCTGAAGATCGCCTGCATCGGGGCGGACCACACTGGGCGCAGCGCCGGGCTGCTCGGCCGGATCGAGACCAACTTTCTGGTGAACCGCACCGTCCGCACCATCAACCAGCGGCTCACCAACACCGACGCGTCCCGGCTCGTCGACACGCTGAACCGGCTGACTCGGCTCGGCATCCTGGAGGACCAGAATGACCGGGCCCGTCGCGGGCACTTCCGTAACAACGAGATCTTCGACGCGATGGCGCAGCTGGAGAACGCCCCCGGGTTCGGCCGGCGGGTGGAGGACGAGATCCGCGACTGCTCCGACGACGAACTGTGTTACCTGCTGTTCGCCTCGTACGCCTCCCGGGTCGGCGCCCGTCTACACGTTCTTGACGCGGCCCGGCTGCTGAACACGCAGAGCGAGGCGATTATCCGGCAGGTCTCTGGCACCAACCGGCTCGCGTCGGTGCTCTCCACCGACGGCCGCTGGCTGCGCACCCGCCAACGGTGGCTCGCCCTGCCGTACTGCGTGAAGCGCCTCGGCGAGGACCAATCGCTGGAGATACTCGCCCAGGGCATGGTGCGGATCGCCAAGGGCCTCGGCCGGCAGAGCCAGCTCGAACGCAACGCCCGTGGCCTGCTCGTCGGCTCGTTCATGAAGTACAACAACCTCCGCAGCGTCTTCTCCAGCGCCGACCTGGAACCTTGGTACGACAAGCTGTCCGGCAGCTTCGGTTCGTGGAGCGCCCGTTTCTGGGAGCAGCGGGCGATCATGAGTCGGCACGGGGGCGAGCTGCGGCCGGAGTTGCTGTCTCGGGCTGAGTCGTACGCCCGCCGCGCGGTCACCCTGGTCAGGGACTCGTACAGTCTCACCACGCTCGGCGTCGTGCTGCTGGCGAAGGCGGCGCGCAGCGACGAGGCCATGCTGTCGGCGTACTACGACGACGCGATGGACCAGTTCGAGGCGGCGCACGAACTGGAGACCAGCAACCTGGTCACGTGGATGGCCTATCTGCGGCACTCGCTGTCGGTCCTGGAGCGTTTGATGGTCATCGAGACGACGGGCGACCTGCAAGAGCGGATCGTTGACGACTGGCTGCGAATCTACGGCCAAGTCTTCGCAGTCGCCGCTTCTAGCGAGGCCACTCAAAGCGACCTGCGCGCCCTGCGTCGCAAATTCGACGCCGCCGAGTCAGGCACAAGGTAGCGACAGAACCGCACCCGACGCCACCGCGGACACCTCAACCCCGCCTAACTTCAAAGAGCCACGATGGACAACGTCGCAGGGGGCGGGGCGGACAAGCCGTCCGCCCCGCCCCCTGCGCCTACGTTCTGCGGCCCCGGTCTCCACTGCCAGAGTGCGGGGCCGTGTAACCAGTAGATAGATCCGATGGACCCGTCCACGGGCGTGACCGTCCCAGCCAGCCCAGCGTTGTAATTCCCGATGGAGACGCGGTCGTCGGGAGGTTCGTCGTAGATCCATATGCCCCGTTGAACGACAGGCAGTTGGCCGTCCTGCGGTGGATCACCGAAGGCTGCCCAGATGGCGTCATGGTCGGCTTCACCTACAAGACGACCGCCATCGCGTTGCAGAACCGACGCTTGGTAGCCGTCAGCAAGAAAGGCGGCGTCTGGCGGGCGGAGCCGACCGACGCGGGCCGGTACTACGCCGAGCACGGTTGTCACCGGCAGCGGCCGGCGCCCGTCGCGCGGCCCAGCCGTTACGGCGTGCCCAGCGCGGCCACGGCGCTCGCCGTCGCGAAAAAGCAGGAGGCAGAAACTCCACCTGAAGGCCGCAGTTCGGAGCGTCGTCCTGTCACGGCGGCGAAAAGGCCACAGGCATCACGCGGGACGACCCGTGGCACAGCGGAGACAGACGGGAGAATCACGCCGGTGCGATATCGCGTCATGGTCAGCCGGGTCCAGGTGGCCGAACGGTACGTCCGCGCGGTCGACGAAGACGGCGCGATGCGCAAGGTCCAGGACGAACTCAACCGCCCATACAGCTTCATCGGCGGCTGGCGGACAGTGGACACCGACCTGGATGTCGTAGAGGCCGAAAGCCCTCTGCACGCGGCACCGGCACCGCTCGACGAGGGCGGGTCGGCGCTGCTGTCCCTCAAACAAGCCGCAGCTCACCTCGGGATCTCATATGGGACACTGTGGCAACTCGTGCGAGGCGGGGAGATCGACCACGTCGAGATCGGCAGCCGCCGCTATATCAGCCGGGACGGCCTCAAGACCTTTATCGACGCCAACACCCGCCGAGGCGTCGGCTACCCGCTGCGCTAGTCGCACGTCACGTCACCAGGTGCAGCGTCTAGTCCAAGATGTCGAGGGCCGGTAGCCCATCCACGATCTCCATCGTTTCCAGGCTGACCGTCACGATTCGCATGACGAGATCAAGAATGTAGCGAGGGTCGTCGGACCAGTCGTTTGGGTCGTTGACGATGCCGGAGTCGTTATCGACCTTGACCCGGTAACGATCGATGATCCACTCGATAGCCGAGCGGGCACCAAGCTGGTAGCGGTACGCCTCGTCTGGGACGCCGGTAAGGGTGACCCGGTGGTTGTAGTGGATCGTCGACCGGTCCACCACGCCTTTCTCCTTGCGGAACTTCATCTTGGTTACCCGGAACAGCTCGTCAAGCGGGGTGATAGACGCCTCACCCGCGACCGTCACGGCGACGCCCTGATACGGCTTGACCTTCTCGTACCCGATGTGCAGGTCGGCGAGCTTCCGACCGGCCTCCGCGAAGCCGCGGAAGTCGGCCGCCTTCGGGATGCGCGGCAGCGACTTCTTCAAGTCAGCGGCGAATCGCTCCCGGTACTCAGGCGAGTGGAGAAGCCCGTAAAGGTAATAGAAGATGTCGTCTTTGGTGACCGTGGGGTCGCTGTACGTCTTGCGGTAGTCCCGAAGTGCCGCATCGGTAATGTTGTCAACGCGGTCGTAGCGGACCGCCTCCTCGGTTGCGGCGAAAAGGCCGTCACCCATGTCGATTTCACGATAGGTGTAGCGAGGGAAGAGCGGACCCATACTTCGGGTGCCGACGGCGTGCAGGTTGGGAATGCCGTCGAACATGAGAACGGAAAATGGCTCATCTGCACCCGGGCCAGTTATATAGAAGCCGAAATTTTCACACTCCGGTGTCGGAAAAATTTTCGGCAGCTGATACGTCATGTCGTTCAGTCGAGAGTCAAAGTAGAGCCTTTGCTTGGTAAAAGGCCGATATGAGGACGTGACAACGCGTCCCCCGTCGAAGACATACTTCTCACCCTTGGCCAAACGCGTCTTGTCGGCGCGGTTCCAACTGATCTTCCTTGAGTCCAGGTCGATGAACCGCTCGGCATCGCCAGCGGCGGGGGTGGCAATTCCTTTGGCTTTGCAGTGTGCTTTGAATTCCTCGACTTGGTGGTTGTAGAAATCGATCAGCGACTCCATATTGGTCCACACCTTATCCTTCGAAAAGTTGTAGACCCAGGAGTCACGGGCGGAGTTGAGGCCACTTGAATACATCGCGAAGACGGCCCGGTTGCGGGAGGTCTTATCCTTGTCGCCGATGGATCGGAATGTCGAGTACAGTTCGTCGCGCTGGTTGATCCAGTCACCCTCGGGGCTTGGCGCGATCCGCTCCCACTCAACGGTTTCGAGCCCCTGGGAGGCAATGATGCGGAGCTTGTCTTCGCGGCTGAGGTAGTCGCCGATGTCCCGGTAGTACAGTACGCATTCCTCGCCCGCAGCACCGTCTGCGCCGCTCTTGACCAAGACCAGGATGGCCACAGTGTTCCGACTGCCGGACCCGAAGATCTTGCCGCCTTCTTTGCGGGACTGCTCACCGGCGGTTCGTTGGTTGCCACGCAGGTTGTAGCAGTAGATCGCGTCAAACTCATCCGCAAGGGATTTGCGCAGTCCGTCTGCGCTGGTTCCGTCGATGTAACCGCCGTTGGAGACGAAGGCAACGACGCCTTCGTCTTTGATCCGATCAGAGGCCCAGCGGATCGCACGAATGTAGGAGTCGTAGAGCTTGTTTTTGTTGCCGACGGCTGAGCGAGCAACGTACGTCTCGGCGATGCGAGCGTCGAGCACCTCGTACTTCAGGTTTTGGTTGTTGTCGTTGACGCTGTCCTGGCCTACCGAGTAGGGCGGGTTGCCGATGACGACGGTGATGTTCTGCTTCTGTTGCCTCTTGGCGCGCTCGCTGTTGCCTTCGAGGACGTCCATTCCGTCCAGCTTCGCGGAGCCCTCGGCGAGTTGAAAGGTGTCGGTGAGGACAATGCCTTCAAAAGGCCGGTAGTCGTCGCCGGCCAGGTCATGGTAGGCGGCTTCGATGTTGACGGCGGCGATGTAGTAGGCGAGCAACACGATCTCGTTGGCGTGTAGTTCGCTCGTGTACTTGCGGAGCAGGTCTTCTGGCTTGATGAAGCCGGACTGGAGGAGCCGTACCGGGAAGGTGCCGGTGCCGACGAACGGGTCGATGATCTGGACGCCCTCGTCCGACAGCGAGCGGCCGAAGTGCTTGTTCAGTGCCTGTTCTGTCGAGCGAATGATGAAGTCGACGACCTCGACCGGGGTGTAGACGATGCCGAGGGCGTCGGCGGTCTTCGGCAGGGCGGTCTTGAAGAACTTGTCGTACAGCTCGACGATGACGCGCTGGCGGCCCTCGTGGTTGTCGATGCCCTCGGCGCGTACCCGCACCGACTGGTAGAACTCGTCGAGCTTCTTGCTCTCAGCGTCGAGCCCTTGGTCGTCGAGGATGTCGAGCATGCGCTGCATGGCCTTGGAGACCGGGTTGTGCTCGGCGAAGCCGTAATCCTTGAACAGCGCGTCGAAGACGGGCTTGGTCACGATGTGCTGGGCGAGCATGTCGATGGCGTCGGTTTCGGTGACACCGGGGTTGATGTTGGCGCGTAGTTCGCCGAGGAACTCCTCGAAGGCGCTGCGCTTGTCGGGCAGCGTCAGGGCGGCCTTGATCCGGGTGACGTGCCGCTCCGCGATCTGGGCTATGTCCCGGGCCCAGTCTTCCCAGTACTGTCGCTGGCCGACCTTGTCGACGATGCGGGCGTAGATCGCCTCCCGCCAGTCGGTGACGGAGAAGAGGGCTTCCTGAACGTGCTTGGCGCTCTGGGCTTCCTTCGCCTTCGCGCCCTCGGCGCTGGCGTCCGTACTCGATCCGTCGCGGTCGCCGACTGACTCGTCACCCGGGCCGATGCTGCCGATGCCGATCTTGTTGTCGGGCTTCTTCTTGTTCAGTTCGATCTGATTGACGGTCGCATTGAAGCGGTCGTCGTGGGCGCGCAGCGCCTGGAGGACCTGCCACACCGTCTTGAAGCGCTGGTTGTCGGCGAGCGCCTTCTCCGGTGCCAAGCCGGCGGGGATGGCGACCGGCAGGATGATGTACCCGTAGTTCTTGCCGGGGGCAAGGCGCATCACCCGGCCGACGGACTGGACCACGTCCACCACGGAGTTGCGGGGGTGCAGGAAGAGGACGGCGTCCAGGCTCGGCACGTCCACGCCCTCCGAGAGGCAACGGGCGTTCGACAGGATGCGGGCATTGGCCGGGCCCGGGTCCTGCTTCAGCCAGTCCAGCAGCTTGTTGCGCCGCAACGTGTTGAACGTGCCGTCAACGTGCTCCACTTCGCAGCGCAACACCTCGTCATCGGCGTCGTCGTAGGCGTCGACCACCTCGTTGAAACGCTTGGCGATCGCCGTCGAATCGGCGATCGACCGAGCGAACGCCACGGCCCGCTTCATCGGTGCCTCGCCCTCGGTGAATCCGGAGCCGTCGGCGAACGTGCCGGTGCGCTTCGCCATCGCGTTCCAGCAGCCGATGATCTTCGCGGCATCGTCGAGTCGCAGTTCGGCATCGCCACCGGCCAGGCCCTGCTGCAGGGTCTTGGCGACTCGGCCTTCGTCCACGGTGAGGATGAGGACCTTGTAATCGGTGAGCAGGCCCTGCTCGACGGCCTTGCCGAAGCCCAGCCGGTGGAACTCCGGCCCGTACGTCGCTTCGTCGTCCATCGAGGCGAGCAGCGCGTCTGCGTTTCGCGCCTCGGCCTTGGTGTCCTCGTTGTAGATCCGCGGCGTTGCGGTCATGTAGAGGCGGCGGTCGCCGCTCAGGTACGTGTCGTCGTGGACCCGGACGAACGACGACTCGTCATGCCCGGCCAGCGTGACGCCGGTCGTACGGTGAGCCTCGTCGCACAGGATCAGATCAAAATGGGACAACCCTTGACGTTGGGCCGCCGCCACGGTCCCGATGGACTGGTAGGTGGAGAAGACCACGGTCAACCCCGGCTCGACCTCAACCCTGGCCATCTGCTCGATCAGCCGGTCCGGGTCGGTGGTGGCGGGCAGGGCCAGGTCATAGGTGGCCATGTCCTTGTCGTCGCCCACGGGCTGCTGCTTGCCGACCTTCGCGTCCGAGCACACCGCGAACGCGCGTAGTGGCACCTCCGACTCGTACGACCACTCGCGCAGGCTTTGCGAGAGCAGGGCGATGGAGGGGACCAGGAACAGCACGTTGGTGTGCTCGCCCTCCCCCGAAGCGGCGCGCTCGCGTTGCAGCCGCTCGGCGATCTTCAGGCTGGTGAACGTCTTGCCCGTCCCGCAGGCCATGATCAGCTTGCCCCGGCCGTGCTGGGCGAATCCGGCGAAGACGTTCTCGATCGCCTCACGCTGGTGCGGACGCGGCGCCTTCTTGGCCCGCAGCCTCAAATCGATCCGGTGGCCGTAGGCGGGCATGTGCCACTCCACCGGGCTTTCCGAGATCTCTACCAGCCCGAGGCGAGTAACCGGAATCTGCTGATCGGCAAGGGCCGCCTCAGCGTGGCCGTTCCACTTGTCCGTCGTCGAGATGATCAAGCGGCGGGTGAAGCCACCCTTGCCGGAGGCGGTGAAGAAAGAATCGATGTCAGACTTCTGCACCGTATAGTGTGGTTCGTAGAACTTGCACTGAATTGCGCAGTAACCTCCGGTCTCCCGGTCGAGAGCGACCAGGTCAATGCCAGTGTCCCGCCGGTCGTGCGCCGCCCCCGGCCAGTCGGCCCACATCCAGACCCGGCTGAACTGCTCGGTCCACTGCGGGTCGGTGCTGAGGTACTTGAGCATCAGTTCCTCGAAGCCGGTGCCGCGGTCGCGGTTGGTCGGCGAGCTGTCGCGGATCGCCTTGATGACGTCGTGCACGGTCGTCACTGCGCTTCGATTCCCGTCACAGTTGTCGACGAGCGGCCCCGCTCGTCGGAGTGATCACACACCGGAAGTACGCAGAGACTCTACTGCTACCTACCGCAGTGATCACAGCACCGGGCCGGGCGGCAGGCGCCACTGCTAACCGCCACCACTCTTGCACTGCCTGTGACATGTGGCCGCAGCAAGGTCGCTCCTGACCCACTCTTGCTTCGATATCCCAGACCCGAGCCAGTGAACGAGCTTCGGTAGCCACCGGAGCAACTCGCCGACAACCACTGTATCGGGGCGGGAGACGTCCTCCGCCGGCTGCGTCGTCCACGCGATCAGCCTGTCCCGTCGAGGCCAACCAGTGACCTACCGTCCGTACGGTCTCCTCTGATCGATCAAGGAGTCAACCGCTTCCGGGTTTCGAGTTGCTCGTCCTCCAACTGCCGGATCGCATCTCGGTAAGCCTTCTACGTCTCGTCGAGCTTTTGCCTCAAGCTGGGCCAGTCGGGAGCGCCGGGACGTCTGACGTCCAGTCTTACCTGCCGGAGTTGCGGAGACGGATGCCCGCCCAGACCAGGGTTGCCAAGAACAGTTCGGTAAGTAGATTGGGGGCGAGTTCGGCGAGGTCGCTGTCCGGCGTGCGCGCCCAGTCCGCTACCGACCAGCTAGCAACACCACACATCGCCAGCACGACGCCGACGAGCAGCACGCGGCTAGAAATCACCCGGCTGACCGTACCAAGGGCAACAATGACTGCCCGAGGTATCGGCTGCGTCAGGTTGAACTCTTCGATGTCGCAAAGCATTTGGTAGACACAAGCGTACGTTCGAGTGGACAGATTCGGCCCCGACGCCTCATAGCGGAATCCCGTCGGGGAGGTGACCGCACGGGCTATCTCACCGATCTTATGCTGGATGATCGGCAAGTTGAACCGGGCCAGCGGCATGATCCGAGAACATGCCTGGATGAGGTAGAGCTGCCATGGAATGCGCACATAGTCCTGCTGGCCGAGACGCGTGTACTCGAAGTTCGCCTCCGAGTTGCCCCGGAACTCGCCCTCGAGCGCCCGGAAGAGTGCCTTCCACTGGCGTCTTAGATGTTGGTGCGGGACTGACCGGTGGTACCGGCTCAGCACGTAGATGACGAAGCACTTGATGTAAATGTCATCACCGTCGTCCAAGTACTCCCGCAAATACCGCCAGTCCTCGTGCTCGATCGGCATGTTGTTCACCACCAGCGCGCGCAGGACGTGCGCGGTCGCGAGGGGGTTAGGTTCGGTGGACTCCGCGCCAATCGCGTACCCGACGTTCTCTGCACGGGAGGCCCGTAGCGCCGTCATCACGCTCTCGAGTGCCCGATTCCGTGTAGGTACGGACGGCGAGACGCTGGCAAGCGAGAAGGCGAGATCCGCTAGACGGAACGTGTCATCGCGCTGCAGCCGCAACCGTCGGGCAACGTAGTCGCGGTAGACGGTCGCCGATACCGCTTGCCGTTCCGCCTGACTCCGGTTGATCACGTAGCTGGCCAGACCGGTGAGGAGGTCGGCGGTGCCGGCATCGCTCGTTCCGCCCTCGGCAAGCACCAGGATGGCAGCCGCCGTGCCGTACAACCCGCGCTGCTCGTAAGTGGGAAGATCGAGGTACTGTCCGGCGGCTAGGAAACCGGCCGGCAGCCTGGTTGCCTCTTCCCGCAGCCGCTGCCGCATCCTACGATCGATCTCAGCCTTCGCCGTTTCGATCATCGTCCTGGTTATCAACGCTGCTCATTCCGGAGCCTTGGCTGCCTCCCCGACGTCGTGAAACCCGGTGACGGCGTTGTCCGGCACCGGTGCTGGAGGCGCCTAGCCAGGGCAATGTCGTGGAAGTACGCGATACCGGAAGCGGTGCTGACCAATGTGTAGGCGCCGCAGCGGTCGTCGCGGAAAGTCGTAGAGCACCTCATGCGGAGGGCTGAGGGCGTCGGCGACTCGGTGAGGGCGGACTGCGTTTCCTCGAAAGGCGGGCTGATCTCCCGCATCGTCTGGGCCGTGCGCCGGTAGACACCCACCAGCAGTAGCCGGTCTGATACGTCGAACGATCGCTCCCGGCTAGGTAGACTGTCAGCGATCCGGTCCTCGCCGTGCCCGGCGACCAGGCGGACCAGGCGACAGAGCCGGGCGTGTTGCACTCTAGGTACCGCGAAGATCCATTCAGCACGGCCTGTCGACACCGCCTGCACCTTGACATGCCGCATGGATGGACTGCCGAGGTACGAGACTTCCTCAGAGTTGCCGGAGAGACTGCTCGATTGGCTTCCGCGCACTCGGGATGAGGTCTTGTTCAAGCACCTCACTCTTAGCAAACCACTCGTATCCGTCGATGTAATCATCGGCCTCGTGGCCGTCAAAGCTAACCTCCGCTTCCTCTACATTGCACAGCCGCGCCACCGCGACGACCGTTGGCGCCTCTGGGCCGTCGCCCAGACGCCACGACCATATGGCCAACGGCCGTCCAGGCACCACCGCCAGACCGACCTCCTCCATGACCTCGCGCTGCAGGGCGGCGTCAAGCGACTCATTCTGCTTCAACCTGCCGCCCGGCAACTCCCACCGGCCCGGATTGTGAGGGTCGTCCGTGGCCTTCCGTACTAGAAGCACTCGATCGCCCTTGACGATCAACGCCTTCTGCGCAAACTGCAAAAACATGACAGAACCTCGATTTCGATGGGCCGCATCGCGACGCTGCTGGCATACTATCCACATTGCACTTGACATTGCTCTCGGCGGATAGACCGGCGTGTGACGGAGGCCCCTTGGACCCAGCCAGGCTCGCTACCGCAACGGGCGATCAGCCACGTACCAGGTGGAACCCCGTCGAGGATGAATGGATGATTCTTGTGCCAGGGCGGTCCGCTCTGGTGGCCCAGGCCGACGTGACCGGCGCGCGGCCCGGATGTTCGTTCTGCCCCGATGGCGCCGAAGCGCCGTCAGCCCGGGTTGCGCTGTTCGAGAGTCGCCATCCGATGGTCCAGGCTATGGGCGGGCGAGCGAGGCACCATGTGCTGGTCTACGGCGATGAGCACGGCCAGCGACTGGCTGATGTCCCGCTCACGGACGTTGTAGCACTGCTCGACACCGCCGGAAAGCAGACGACAACACTGTTCGATGACCCAGGAGTGCTGGCGGTCTACGCGTTCGAGTCCGTTGGGGACCACTTTGGGCCGACAGTTGCGCACCCGCATGGGCAGATCATCGGGCTCGATTTCGTGCCCCGGCGTCTTCTGCTGTTGGCGGACGCATGTCTGCTATGCGCAACTGGTAGCGATGATCTCATCGTACAGACCACGCCGGGTACATACCTGCGGGTTGCGCCCTGGGCACGGTTGCCGTTCGAGATGGTTCTGTACCCGCGGCGGCATCTCGGACGACTAGCCGACGCTACGGCTACCGAACTCCTGGAACTCGCCGAACAGATCCAGACCGGGTTGGCACTGTGCCGGGACAGCACTGGTCGGAACCACCCCTACCTGCTCAACATCATGCAAGCACCCCGTCGGAACGACGGTCATCAGCATCACCTGCGAGTGGAGATCGTCCCCCTGCACAAGCCGGACGGAAACCTGAAGAGGCCCGGCGCTATGGAGATCGGGCTGGGCGTTTACCTGAACCCGGTGGAGCCCCGAAACGCGGCGGCGCTCCTGCGGGAACGGCTGGCCAGATGACCGTCCAAGGGGCCGCACAGCCAAGACGCATGCAGATGGTGGGCACCCAGCGCTCCGGGTCAAATCTTGTCCGGCTCATGCTGGGCGGGCTGCCCGGTGTACTCGCCCCGCCGTCCGCGCATAAGCTGCGCGACTTCCAGGATCTGTGGCACCGGTATGAGCCCCTGTCTGAGCCGGTTAACCGCAAGAGGCTGATAAGCGACCTGACATTATTGATCGATCTTAACGCTCTAGCATGGCAGCCGGGGAGCCTTGACCCGGTCCGTGCAACTCGCCGGATGCTCGGCAACACACTCGCTCACGCCGTTCTGGCGATCTACGACACGGTGGCCCTAGACGCCGGCTGCTCTGCATGGGTCAGCAAGTGCCTCGAGAACGTTCACTACGCGGACCAACTTCTGGCCACCGGGGCAGAGATCACCTTCCTGCACCTGGTTCGTGATCCGCGGGACGTCGCGCTGTCCTTTCTGCGGTCTCCCATCGGCCCGAAGGATCCACGAGCAGTCGCCCTGCGTTGGCTGCAGGACCAGGAGGCGGCCCGAACCGCACGAACCCTGGCCGGGCCGAATAATTGGCTTGAGATCCGGTACGAGGACGTATTGGCAGCTCCAGCGGAGGCGCTAGCGCCCACCTGCGAAATGCTTCGGGTGCCATGGGACGACGGAGCGCTGTCGTTCTACCGGCGGCCCGAGGCGGTTGGTGCGCCGGACCTGTCGGTGCTTTGGGTGAACCTCGATCGGCCGGTGGACCCCAGCCGGGCCGGTGACCACCTGCGGACCACAGATACCGAATTCATAGCGGCGATCGAGGAGTTGACGGCGGACGCCATGCGTGCTTACGGGTACGTGCCTCGCTATCACGCACGTGCACGTGTCCCTAGCCTGGATGAGATCCAGGAGATTTATAAAACCGACCGTAGGCTGCGTGCTGCGGCCAACTTACGCCGCGACCCAACAAAAGAATATACTCACAAACGACGATACGAGTTCCTCGACGCGTTGCGCCGCAAGAGACCATGGCCGCCGGTACCGTGAGACGAGAGGCAGGTCAACGATGGACCGGGAAGTCGAGTGCCCCTTCTGCTGGGCTTTGGAGGACGGACATTCCCCCTGCTGGGACCGGCTTTTCGGCAGTGGCAGCCCCGGAGACGTACTCAAGATTGGAACGTATTTCAGTACTCTGGCGGACACCGCACCCATCGTCGAGGGGCATCTGCTCATCGTTTCGAACCCTCATATCCCCTCGTTCGCGGCCACCGCGCCGCCGATGCGCACCGAGTTGTGGGAGATGAAGAAGCGTATGGTGACCTGGCTGGCGGAGGTCTACCAGCGGCCGACCTTGCTGGAGCATGGCGCGGCCAGCTTCGCCAGGAACGCGGGATCGTGCGTCGACCACGCGCACCTTCATCTCGTACCGGCCCAGTTGGACCTGCTGCCTCAACTTGCTGCCGACTATCCCAACCTGAACAGGTTCGATAGCCACGCGGCCGCCTTGGACGCCATGCGCGGGCACCCCTACCTCTACTTCGAGGACGTTGATGGCCGCTGCTTCGCGACCGTCGCGGCCCGGTGTCCGACCCAGTACCTGCGTAGGCTGTCGACGGAGGCGGCACGCAACCCGGACCGCTGGAACTGGCGTGACTGTATCCGCCGAGCCTCGTTCACCACGGGGATCCAGGACGAGGTACGGGATACGGTAAGAAAGGCCCGCCGGGACTTCATCTAGATCTTGGCAGCGACGGCCTCAATGAGCGCGGAGTCGTACCCGTACAGGCGCTCACACGAGGACAAGATGCCCTCGGTCAGGAAACGGCGTGGGTTGAGGATGGTGCGAATGTAGTCTGGGCTGAAGAAGTGCCGGACATGCCCGCCGAGGTCGTACATGTTGGGACCGACCCGCACGCCTTGGCCCCAGAGCGGGTCCTGTACCGATTTACACATGAAAAAGAACCGCCCGCCGGGTCCGAGCACTCGATGGACCTCGTCGACGATCCGGCGCGTCTCGATATCAGAGAAATAGTGGATCGACAGACGCGCGTAGACCAGCCCAAAGCTACCGTCCGGGAACGCGAACGGCTCCCGCATGTCCTGCACTGCAAAGCGGAGAGAGCCGTTGATGCGCAACGAGCTCGCAGAGATCGCCTCGGCCGAGCCGTCGGTCGCGACGACCTCATGGCCCAGCTTGCTGAAATAGACAGCATCAGCACCGGTTCCACACCCCAGTTCCAGTATGCGGTGCGGAGTACGGAGGCCTGCCGCCACCTTCGCCGCGAACGGTGACTCCTTCAGCGAAAAAGGGGCAAGCCGCTCCCGGCGATGTAACTCGTCCCAGTAGCTCAGCTGACTCATCAGATTGCAGCCATTCCTCTCGTCAGGCACCGGGCGAGCACAGTCTCGCATCAGACCGAAGGTCCAACGAAGCCAAGAACTGATCTCCCTCGTACGCCGGCATGCGGATGGGTTGTTTGACCAGGTGCGCACCATGAATGCCGGTTTGTATAGATTCATGGCCGAGCGTAGGTCGGGCGGCCTGGCGATGGCGGAGTTGAGCATGCTGCAGATGCTTGATCATGCGAGTCGGGTCATCGGCGAGGTTGCCTAGTCGATGAGCAAGTCTCAGGCCCATTTTCTAGAAGTCAGCCGGGACGGCGGCAACAGTCTGTTGAACAGCAACAGTCCCGTGCGTGCTGGCAGGGCACGTTCGCATTGAAGAGGCAACGGACAAGGCCGAGGCAGGTCCACGACCTCGTAGGCAGGCATCTGGTGAGGTGGACCCGGTCGTCGACGCCCATTGGCTCAGCAGCCTACGGATCGCGATGGGACCGATCCTCGGCTTGCGAGAGCAGCAGCCCGCCGAGAGGGTCGGGGCCCGAGTCCTCACACTCGTCGTGGATCGGATCGGCCTTCTGCCTCCTGCCGGAATCGTGCCGCGGTGGAATGTCGATGCCTATCGCTCGGGCGTACTCGGCGAGGATTCCGCCGGCTTCGGCGAGCAGCCAGGAGCCGTCCCGGAGTTTCACGATCCCTTGGGCATAGTTGCCGAGGGCGCGGTTGACCAGGGGGTTGGTGGCTCCGGTGGTGATGGCGCGGAACTCGGCTCGGGCGTTCTCGGCGTCTTGGACGACGACCTTGGTCAGGTCCTGCTGTTGGCTGATGGAGACGTGCAGGTCTCGCAGCGCGGCGGCGATGTCGGGCAGGGTCACGGTTGATACCTCCGGGTGAGGTCGGGCGTGGCTTCGGCGTTGGCGGCGAGTCGGCGGGCGTTGATGAGTTCGGGTTGGGTGGCGCCGGGCGTTCTGCGGGGTAGGCGGCCGTAGCGGGTGAAGGTGGCGACCGCCTGATCGTTGGCGGAGCAGGGGCCGACGAGGTGGCAGCGCTGGCAGTAGCCGGAGGCGCTGGAGGTGATGTGCTCGTCGAGGACTCGTTGGGCGGCGGTGAGCTGATCGACGACCGCGGCCGACAGGTAGACAGCGGCGGCCATGTCACGCCTCCAACATTGGAAGGACGGCGACGCGGACGAGCACCTGCCGGTGGAGTCCGACTTGGCCGTCTGGGCGGATCTCGGTGCCTTCGAGCCATACCCACTGCCCGTCGTACCAGGTACTGAGGTCGAGACGGACGCGGGTGATCTGCAGCCGCAGCGGGCTGTCGCCATGCTGGTGGTCGAACTCGCGTAAGTGGACGACGTCGCCAGGTGAGACGGTCACCTGGGGTATGACCGGCGCGGGGGTCACAGCCAGCCCGTCGAGCGAGTCCGGCCCGGGTACGGCCGGGACCGTCGCCTGCCGCAGTCAGGGCAGTTCAGCGCCGAGCCGCATCGTCGGCACCAGCGGGACTTGACCTTGAACAGGAACAGGCCAGCGGCGAAGCCGAGCGCCGCGACCGCCACCAGGACAAGGGATGGAACCACGCGTTGCCTCCCCGACTCGGCCCCTCGCGGGACGCAACCCGTCTCGGGTTACGGACTGCGTCCCGCCGAGAGGCATCCGAGGCCGGACGGGACGGCTGGCTCCTGGGAGCGCGAGCCTGCCGCCGGATCATGCGGCTTCCGTACGCCGCACCGGCCTGACATCCTCATGCATATAGTGCCCACGCACTAGGGATAATGCAAGGCTTGCATCAGCATGTAGGTCACTTGACCAACCTGCCTGGAGATTGCATCCGCACGGCAGGCACACTCTGACTACGACAGGAGCGAAGGGACATGGAGTTGTCAGCTCGACGGCAGCCACCCACCGTGCGCCTCCGGCGGCTCGCGGCGGAGCTGCGCGGACTGCGCACCGGAGCCGGCCTCACCCGCGAAGAGGTCAGCGAGCAGACCGGCATCAACCCCGCCACGCTCTACCGGATCGAGACGGCCAAGGTTCGCCCGCAGCGGCGCACGTTGATGGCGATGCTCGACACGTACGGCGTCACCGACGAGGACAAGCGCAGCGAGCTCATCGCCCTGTCACGTCAGGCCGCCCAGCTCGGCTGGCTCCAGGCGTACGAGTCGGAACTGCCCGAGCTGTACACCACCTACATCAGCTTCAAAGCCGAAGCCCGCTCGGTCCGCAACTACGAATCCCTGTTCGTCCCGGGTCTGCTCCAGACCGAGAGCTACGCCCGCGAAGTCATCAGGGCTGGCCTGCCGCTGGCCACCGAGGAGGACATCCGCGCCCGCGTGGAGGCACGATTGCAGCGCCAGGAGTCGCTGCGAAAGAAGGGCCCGATCCGACTCTGGGCGATCCTCGACGAGGCGGTGCTGCACCGCCAGGTGGGCAGCGCCGAGGTCACCACCGGTCAACTGGAGACGTTGGTGGCATCGGCGGCTCAGCCGCACATCACCCTCCAGGTCATCCCATTCGCCAGCGGGGCGCATGCCGGTATGCCCGGCTCGTTCGTCGTCATGGACTTCCCCGACCCTGCCGACCCCGCCTTGGTCTACATCGACAGCATGGCCGGCGACCTGTTCCTCGAACGCGAAGCCGACGTCCGCCGCTTCGCCGTGACTTTCGAGCATCTCCAAGCCACCGCGCTGGACCCGTCCAGCTCGATCAAGGCGATCGAGGCTCAGATCAACAAGATCAAAGAGAAAGGCGGTGCGGGGTGATCCGCCACAACCTGAACGACGCAAACTGGAAGAAGAGCAACCGCTCCAGCGCCAACGGCCAGTGCGTCGAGGTCGCTGACCTCGACGACGCGGTGGCCCTGCGGGACAGCAAGGATCCGAACGGTCCGGCCCTCGTCTTCGGCCCCGATGCCTGGTCGAGCTTCCTGGCAGGCGCGAAGGACGGCTTCCGGCAGCGGTAGGTTTCGTCCGGCCTTGCGGAACCTGAAAATGGCTCTGACGCTCTTCTCCGCTGGGCTACATTGGAAGGCGCTCTTTGCCTTACCAGTACCACCTTGCACGCCCGCACAGGGTTCGTGCGTCTGATGGATCAGCGTCGTATGGGTGCCCACCGCTTGAGGGCCGGTCGGCGACGACGCCCCACCGGACAGCGAGCCTGCCGCGTCGTTTGCTTGGCGCACCAGGCGTCCGTATGGGTGCCCACCGAGCCCGTTGAGGCAGGTCGGCGACGGACACCGCGCCGTAGTGGGCGGCCCCCGCCGTGCGGAGTCGTGTCAGCGGCGCACCCTCGGGGTCGTCCGCTGCTGACCCCTTCCGTTCCTCGTTTGTCGCACCGCTGCGGGCTACCCGTCTCCCCGCACGGGCGATGCCACCTATCCCCCTACTCGGCCCAATGCCCGGCATGCGCCGCTTGGCGAACGTTTGTTGAGACGTCCACAGTGGAAGCCGCGCACCATCAGCAGCCCAGCCTGGTGCTCACGATCCGGCGAGGCTCCCGCCTGCCCTCCATGAGCCCGAGGAGCAGCGAAACGGGCCGCCCGCACAACACCACCACGCCCGCCAGGCGACGCCACCACCTGTCGGTCCCACATCACGTTCGAGGAGTGAGGTTCCCCCCGGGATGTGGACACCGGGTTATGCCGCGATCTGGTGCAGCGTAGTCGGTGCGAGTGTCTGTTCGTAGTCGGCAGGGCTGAGATAGTTCAACGCGGAGTGGCGTCGGCGGTGGTTGTAGAAGGCGATCCACCGGAACACGTCGCGGCGGGCGTCGGTCTCGGTGGCCCAACGACGTCGGTCGACATCGAGTTCACGTTTGAGAGTGGCGAAGAACGCCTCTGCCAAGGCGTTGTCATACGACGAGCCGATCCGCCCCATCGAGCGGCGCACGCCGTGACGGCGGCAGGTATCAGCGAAGGCGCCACTGCGGTATTGGGCACCTCTGTCCGCGTGGAAGATCACCCCGTCGACCCGGCCGCCACGGGCGGCGACTGCGGCGTCGAGAGCGTCGATGACCAGGCCGGTGCGCATGTGGGTGTTGATCGACCAGCCGATCAGGCGGCGGGTGGCGATGTCGATGACCGTCGCCAGGAACAACCAGCCGGCCCCGACACGCAGGTAGGTGATGTCGCCGCACCACCGCTGGTCCGGTGCGGTGGCGGTGAAGTCTCGGCCGATCAGGTCCGGCGTCGGCGGGGCGGCCGGGTCGGGGATCGTGGTGCGTTTGCGGCGGCGCAGATGCCGGCCCACCACGTCACGCTGCCGCATGATCCGCTCGACCCGCTTGCGGTTGACCCGCACGCCCTGACAGCGCAGTTCGACGGTCACCCGCGGCGACCCGTAGGTGCCCCCGGAGTCGGCGTGAACCCCGGTGATCTGCTCGGCGAGGGCGTCCTCGTCGGCGGCGCGAGCCTGACGGGCCGGCTCGCTGACCGTCCAGCGGTAGAACCCGGAGCGGGAGACCGCCAGGATCCGGCACAGCCGCTTGACGCCGTAGGTGGCGCGGTGGGTGGAGATGAACCGGAAGCGGCTGGTCACCGATCCATCTCCTTCGCGAAATAGGCGGCTGCCTTACGCAGGATCTCCTTCTCCTGCCGCAACTCAGCAACCTCACGCCGCAGCCGGGCGATCTCCGCGTCCTTGTCCGCCACCGACACCCCGTCACCCGAAGCCGCCGGACCCGTCCCGGCCTGCCGCTCCCGCTTACGGACCCAGTTCCGCAGCGTCTCGTGACTCAACCCAAGCTCACGCGCAACCTGGTTGATCGGCCGCCCCGACGAACCGACCAGGTCAACCGCATCACGCTGAAACTCTTCCGTGTACTTCGATGGACGCCCCAACGGGGACACCCCTTCCTCTGGACCAACATCCAGTCTCAGGGTGTCCACATCTCAGGGGGAAGCCCAGAGTACCCACCGTGTCTACCCAACACCAACATCCGCTCACGCCCACGGCCAGCCAACAGGATCGGCTGTGCGGCGTTGACAGATTCCGCCTTGACCTCCGTCCGGGGCTCCGTTCGGTTCTCCGGATGGTGGTCCACCTTGACCCGGACCCCCAAACGGACCCCACCCCAGACCTGTCAGGGCAGGTCACGGCCGCTGTCCGCAGCTGCAGCGCTGCCGCGACAGACCCATGTATGGGTCTCCCCCGTGGGGACTAGCGACGACGTTAGGAGACTGCCTATGACCGATCACGTCCTGCGGGTGCAGTCCGCCCTGACCGACCGCGATCACGTCCTGCTCGGCTGGCTGGCCGACCACGGCGTGCTCACCACCGCGCAGATCGCCCACGCCCTGTTTCCGTCCGTTGACTTCGCCCAGGAACGACTCCGCAAGCTCACCACCCTCGGTGTCCTCGCCCGGTTCCGACCCCAGCGACCCGAGGGGGGCTCCTACCCCTACCACTATTTACTCGACCAACTCGGCGTCGACGTCGTCTGCACCCAACGCGAAGACGACCTTCCCCGCCGCGACGCCGCCCGCAAACGCCGCTGGCACCTGACGAACCGGGCCAACCTGCCGCACCTGCTCGGCATCAACCAGTTCTTCATCGAACTGGCCGGCCACGCCCGCACCCATCCAGAAGCCCGTCTGGTGCGGTGGTGGCCGGCATCCCGGACGCAACGCATGGGCGCGTTCGCCGAGCCTGACGATCCCGTCCAGGTCCGCGCCTACACCGCCCGCGTACGCCCCGACGGACACGGCATCTGGGTCGAACACGACGACCAAGTGCCGTTCTTCCTGGAACACGACACCGGCACCGAACGCCTGTCGGTGTTGGTAGACAAGATCACCGCATACGAGAAGCTGGCCGCCGTCACCAGACGCGTCTGGCCGGTGCTGTTCTGGCTGCACTCCGCCACCCGTGAACGCCACCTGCACCAACGCCTCTCGGAAGCCAAAGTCCGGATCCCGGTAGCCACAGCCGCCCGCGACGAAGCGACCCACGCCGGCAAGAGCCCAGCCGAGTCGGTGTGGTGGCTGCACCACCACCCCGGCGGGCTGATACGGCTGGCCGCCCTCGCCGACACCGTCATCAGCGAGGAGACGAAAGCAGCCTGAAACTGCCCGTGACGGCACACGGCCGCCTCACCCGCCCCAAGGTAGCCGCCCCCAGCGCCGGTCCCGTCACAACGGCGCAGCGGCGCACGACAGCGGCGACCAACAGCAGCGTCGGCACGGCTGGACATGCTCACCGCCACCACGCGGTGATCGCTGCCGCAGCACCCGTCCGCCGTGAATCGACCTTGGCAGCTCTGGATCTGTCACCGCCCGGCCGCCTGCCTCGGTGACAGATCCGGACAGGTTCACACCCCTTGCCCTGACAGATCGCGGAGCTACCATCTCGCGCCCCGACCAGGCAGACCGAAAGAACTCCACACACGACCAGCACGGCGAGCGCCGTAGAGAGGTGATGACCATGACGCCCACCCGCGACCGGAGCACGCCCCGTGCACCCCCCGCCTCGGCCAAGAAACAAGCCCTCATCGCCCAGCGACTCGACAACCTGCGCAGGAGGTCCTCACCCGATCCTGACACTCGCGGGGCCCTTGGCACCAGCGCCGCGTCCGCGCCCACGCACAGGAGGTACCACCGACGGCCCTGACCGGACGCAACTCGATCAGGCACACAGAAATCAGCTCAGAAAGGAGCCCGAAGCCAATGCACTTCCTCTTCACGCTCACGAGATTCGCTGACAGCTATTCCGGAGGAATATGCCCACCCACGCCGCAGGCGACAATACCCGAAACGGGTATGATGAAAACGAAACACGCGGCGAAACGGCGAACGCGCCACCATCGAAGCATCGGCAAATCACTGGTCGCCGTCGCCGCGCACCCGCCACCATGACCGATATACGCGTCGGACGAATAGAAACGGTCACCATGACAGCCGAGGAAGAAAATGAAGCCGTGCACGCCCTCGCCGTTCTGGTCGCCCACTACTGGCGCGCACACCCCGACCACGCCACATAACCGACCGAGGAGTGGTGGACGCCCGCCAGGAGTCCACCCCGGCACCCCGGAACGTCCAACTCAGCGGCCCGGCCGGACCAGGTCGCCCCTGCGCGAAGGAAGCCATCGCCCATGGCAGCCCCCACCCCGCACACGCGGCGCAGCAAGCGCCGCCACGCCAGCAGCAGCCACGCCGGTGATCCCGGCTTGCGCCGCATCGCCATCTACACCCGACGCTCCACCGACGACGAACACCAACCCTTCTCCATCGACGCCCAGATCGCCTCGCTGCGCAGCTACATCAACTCCCAGCCCGGCTGGACCCTCGTGCTGGAGTTCAGCGACGACGCCTCCGGCGCCACCACCGACCGACCCGACCTGCAACGCGCCCTGCGCGCCGCCAAAGCCAGCCAATACGACGTCCTCCTCGTCGTCCGCGTCGACCGATTCTCCCGCCGACTCTCCGACCTCCTCGATCTGCTGCACGAGTTGGATGACGCGGGAGTGGCTTTCTGCTCCGCGACCGAACCATTCGACACCTCCACCCCCATCGGCCGGATGCTCGTCCAACTCCTCGGCGTCTTCGCCGAATTCGAACGAGAAACCATCATCGACAGGGTGATCAACGGCATGTCCACCAAAGCCGGAAAAGGAAAATGGCCGGGGGGCACCCGCCCCTACGGCTACCACGTCGACCGCGACAGTCAGAAACTCGTACCTCACCCCGAAGAGGCACCGATCCTGCGCGACATCTTCCGCCTCTACACCCAACAACGCCTCGGCACCCGCGCCATCGCCACCGAACTCAACCAACGCGGCGTCCGCAACCGCACCGGCAAACCCTGGTCCGGCTACACCATCGCCCGCATCCTCGACAACCCCGCCTACGTCGGCGACATCGCCTACCGCGACGTCTACGTCACCGACGCTCACGAACCCCTCATCGACCGCGACACCTTCAACGCCGCCCGCGACCTCGCCACCGCCCGCGCCGACACCCACAACCAGCGAGCCGCCTCCCCCAGCGAGTACCACCTAACCGGGCTGATCACCTGTCCCGACTGCGGACGCAAGTACATCGGCACCGCCGTGCGGGGCCGCAACGCCCGCTACCGCTACTACACCTGCTTTTCCCGCAACCGCTACGGCGCCTCCGGCTGCAACGGAGTCCGGCTCGCCGCCGACGCCGCCGACACCGCCGTCCTGCAAGCCCTGCACGACTTCTACACCAACGCCCACACCATCCTGGACAAGGTCATCGCCGAAGCCCGCCAACAGTTCCACAACACCCACGCCGACCGACACGCCGAACTCGACGCCATCACCGCCCAGATCACCAACACCCAAGCGGCCATCGAGCGCTACCACCACGCGTTCGAGAACGGCACGATGGACGACGTCACCGCCGGACCCCGCATCACCGAACTCCGACACAAGATCACACAACTACAGGCGCACCGCGATGACCTCGCCGCCAGCCTCGACAACGAGCCGGCCCCACCACCAACCGGCACCATCGAACGGCTCCGTGCCTACCTCAACCACGTCATGGCCGATGGCACTTCCGGCGAACGCAAACGCGCCATCGAAGCCCTCATCGCCGAGATCCGCATCAACGAGAAGGACGAAGTGATCCCCGTGTTCAAGATCCCCAACGCCGGCACCGCAGCCGGTGTCGTCACCGACGACACCGGCGCTGCCTCAACCACCACACCCACCAGTTTGCGCAATGGTGAGGTTGGTGGAGCCGAGGGGACTCGAACCCCTGACCCCCACACTGCCAGTGTGGTGCGCTACCAGCTGCGCCACGGCCCCTTGCTGTCGCGCCCGACTGCCCGGGCACTGGGAGAACTATACACACGGTCGGCGGCATGGTCATCTCGCGGGGGTCCCCCGCGAGACGGCGTCGGAGCCCTCAGTTCAGTGCCACGTCCGGGGGGAAGTGCGCCACCGCGGCCATCATGCCGCCCTGCCTGCGCAGCACCATCGGCCACAGGTCGTCCGGACGGTCGACGAACGCGTCACCGGGCAGCGCGTCCAGCACGAACCAGGAGCCGTCCTCGATCTCCTGCTCCAACTGTCCCGCGCCCCAGCCCGCGTACCCGGCGAAGACCCGGATGCTCTCCACGCTCTCCCGCAGCCGCTGCGGGTCGACCGAGAGGTCGAGCGTGCCGACCGCTCCGGAGACCTGGTGGAAGCCCTTGAGTCGACGGACCGGCTGCCGCATCCGGGCCAGACAGATCGCCGAGTCGGGCTGCACCGGGCCGCCCTCGAACAACACGGCCGGATGGCGGGCCAGATCGCCCCAGTCGCGCAGCACGTCGGCCACTGCCACCTCGGTCGCCCGGTTGAGCACCACGCCGAGCGCGCCGCCGGGTTCGTGCGCGACCAGCAACACGACTGTGCGGTCGAAGTTCGGGTCCTTCAGCGCTGGCGTCGCCACCATCAGCTTGCCCGCCATCGACTCCGTCGCCCGTCCGCCGATCGCCTGCCCCTCTCCCTGCATCACCGCACCCGTCAACCGTGTACCGGGCAGCGGAAGCGACCACACATCGGGACGGCGGACCCGATCGGCACCATCCACGCTGTCTTTGCCATGCCTGGCACCATAGCCTGCGTCCACGGCGGTCGCGAAGGTCTGATCGTCGGGTGATCGACACCGGTGTCGGCGGGGGGCGGCGAAACCGGGCCGACAACCGGGCCAGCGGGCCCCACCGGCCGCCGAACAGAGGCGAAAACCCCTGGTGGACCGAGCCGCCCGGATAGATTCGAAGACGATGACAACGGTCCGGGACACCACCTACGAGCTGCTCCGCGCCCTCGGCATGACCACCGTCTTCGGCAACCCCGGTTCCACCGAGGAGCCCTTCCTCCAGGACTTCCCCGACGACTTCCACTACGTGCTGGCCCTCCAGGAGGCGTCGGCGGTGGGCATGGCCGACGGGTACGCCCAGGCGACCGGCGGGCCCGCCCACGTCAACCTGCACACCGCGCCGGGCACCGGCAACGCCATGGGCAACATCGTCACCGCCTGGCACAACCGGACCCCGCTGATCGTCACCGCCGGTCAGCAGACCCGGGAGATGCTGCTGCTCGAACCCCGACTCACCGCCCGGCACCCCACCGAGCTGCCGCAGCCGTACGTCAAGTGGGCCCACGAACCGGTCCGCGCGCAGGACGTACCGGCGGCGCTGATGCGGGCGTACGCCACCGCCGTCCAGCCGCCGACCGGGCCGGTCTTCCTCTCCCTGCCGCTGGACGACTGGGCCCAGCCCGCCGACCCGCCACCCGAGGCCCGCACGGTGGCCACCCGGTTCGCTCCCGACCCGTACCGGCTCGCCGAGTTCGCCACGGTGTTGGCGGACAGCCGGTCACCGGCGATCGTGCTCGGTGCCGCCGTGGACCGCGCCGGAGCATGGGAGCACGCGGTCGCGCTGGCCGAGCGGCTGGCCGCCCCGGTCTGGACGGCGCCCGCACCCGAGCGGACCGCCTTCCCCGAGGACCACCCGCACTTCCAGGGCGTCCTGCCCTTCGCGATCGCCCCGCTGGCCGAGCGCCTCCGCGGACACGACACGGTGCTGGTGGTCGGCGCCCCGGTGTTCCGCTACTACCCGCACGTACCGGGCGAGACGCTGCCCGACGGCGTACGCCTGCTGCACGTCACCGACGACCCGGAGGAGGCGGCCCGGGCACCGGTCGGCGACAGCCTGCTCGGCGACGCCGGGCTCGCCCTCGCCGCGCTGGCCGACCGGGTGCCGCCCGCCGACCGGCCCCCACCGCCGGTCCGCGCCGAGCCCTCGGCGGTGGCGGACACCGTCCCGCTCAGCGCCGACGCCCTCTTCGCCGCGCTGGCCGCGCACTGGCCCGAGGACGGGGTGCTGGTGCAGGAGTCGCCGTCGAACCTCTCCGCCCTGCGGCGGCGGCTGCGGTTCACCCGGCCCGGTTCGTACTTCACCATGGCCAGCGGCGGGCTCGGCTACGGGCTGCCCGCGGCGGTCGGCATCGCGCTGGCGCAACGCGACACCGGCCGCCACCGACCGGTGGTCGCGGTGATCGGCGACGGCTCGTTCCACTACTCCGTGCAGGCGCTGTGGACCGCCGCCCAGTTGCGGCTGCCGCTGGCCGTGGTGGTGCCGGTGAACCAGCAGTACGCCATCCTCAAGGCGTTCGCCGACCTCAAGCAGACGCCCGGCGTACCCGGGCTGGACCTGCCCGGGTTGGACATCGCGGCGATCGCGCGCGGCTACGGGTGCGCCGCCACCGTGGTCGACACTCCGGACGGGCTCGGCGAGGCGCTCGGCACCGCGCTGCGCGCCGACGGTCCGACCGTGCTGCCCGTCCCCATCCGCACCGACATCCCCCCGATCTTGTGAAAGGAGGGGTCCCCTACTAACGCCTCGTGCATAGCAGGGGTCCCCTCCTTACATCTCAGCCGGCGACCACGCGGAGCGGGGAACCGCTGAGCACGTCCAGGACCGGGCGCGCGCCCACCGGGGCTTTCAGCGTCACCTCGGCCGGGTGCAGGTTGAGCATCTCGTCGCAGCCGCCGGTCGGCGGCACGACGGTGCCGCCGACCACGATCACGTGGTCCTGTTCCCAGACCAACGGGGTGATCTCGGTGTCGCAGCTGCCCACCCCGAGCCGGTGCCTCAGCGTCGTCCCCTCGACCGCCTCGATGTCCTGCGCGCCCACCAGGCCCGGTTCGGGCGTCTCGGACGGCGGCACCGGCGCGGGCGGGGTGGCGACCGCCTCGGGCGCGACCGCGACCCGGGCCACCACCGCGCCGATCTCCGGCACGGTGAACAGCCATGCCGGCACCTGCGCCGCCCCCCGGGCGGTGTGTACCGGCGCGGTACCCAGTTCGACCCTGGTGACGGTGAGCGCGACGCAGTCACCCTGCGGCCGGCTGCCGACCGCGCTGTCCGGTCCACCGCCCGGCGCGGGTGCCGGCGGGATGGCGGGGTCCGTCGGCCCCGGGCAGGCGCCGGGGTCGCCCTGGCGCAGTTCGCGGTACGCCTGCGCCGCGCTGACCAGCGGCACCCGTGCCGAACCGTCCGGGAAGCGTACGGTGCCGTCGGCCGGCTTCCGGTCGGGCAGGTCCACGGTGGCGCGGTACCACCCGGCCTGGAAGGCGGTCTTGGTCTGTGGGGTGAAGTCGGGGTCGCCGACGAGCACGGTGGGTTCCTGCAACGGTACGAATCCCGTGGTCCACGCGTCGTCGGGCTGCCATGCCTGCGCCACCGCCGCCGCCCGCTGGGTGAACGCCCCCTGCCGGTCCTTCGGGCCACCCGACTGGCCGGACGCGGCTCCGGACTCGTCCGGCTCGGTTCCCACCGGAGCGCATCCGGCCACGATCATCATCAGGGGCAGGCCCAACAGGGCGACTGATCGGCGCATACCGGTTCGACGGGTGAACGCCCGACGGGGTTCCGCAGCCGGGGCGGGAACGACTGCGCGCCCCGGTCGTGACGACCGGGGCGCGCAGTACGGGGGTGGAGGTGCCGGGAATCGAACCCGGGTCCTTCGCTGCCTTGTCAGGGCTTCTCCGAGCGCAGCTCGCTGTGCCTCTACTCGGCCCCTCCGATCACGCGAGCGAGTCGGTGTGACGGGCCCAGTCGCTGATTAATCTCGCCGCACGGACCCCGCGACCGGGTCCGGTTGGCCAGCCTTCTAGCTGATGCCGGCTATCTGGGTCGAAGGCGCTCCCAGGCCGACAGACTCACTACTCGCCTCAGGCGGCGAGAGCGAAGTCAGCGCGATTGTTCTTGGCGCTTATTGGTTTCCGACGAACGATTCTCGAGACGACGTCGGCTTCCTCGGCTCGCTTCCCCTGCCGCAACACACGAAGTCGAAACCAGTCACCCCCTCGACGTGCCGCCGGACTCCGGCGACTCCGACAAGCCTAACGCCTGCCGCAACCGGATTCATCCCGAGCCCGGGTCGACCGACCAGGAAAAGGATGATCCGGACAAATCAACTATCCATCCCCTTGCCGCGCCGACCGACGGCCCGCGCGATCTCCCGGTCCGCGTCCCGCTTGGCGAGGTCCTGGCGCTTGTCGTACGCCTTCTTGCCCTTGGCGAGGCCGATCTCCACCTTGGCCCAGCCGTCCTGGAAGTAGACCTGCAACGGCACCAGCGTCAGACCGCTCTCCCGGATCTTGCCGATCAGCCGGTCGATCTCCAGCCGCTTGAGCAGCAACTTCCGGGTCCGCCGGGGCTCGTGGTTGGTCCAGGTGCCCTGGGTGTACTCGGGGATGTGCATCCCGTGCAGGAACATCTCGCCGTCACGTTCCTGGGCGAACGCGTCGACGAGCGACGCCCGCCCGGCCCGCAGCGACTTCACCTCGGTGCCGGTCAACGCCATGCCCGCCTCGTACGTGTCGAGGATGGCGAAGTCGTGCCGGGCCTTCTTGTTGGAGGCGACGACCTTGCGTCCCTTTTCCCGTGGCATCGCCGGCCCCCTCTCTCGTGAACGCTCCCGGCCGGCGACGCGGCCCGCCGCAGAGCGGAGATCATGCTACCCGAACGACAAGGGCCCGCCCGCGCCGTTTATTCCGACGCCGGCGGGCCCTGCCGAGGCTGCCTTAGACCCGCAGGTAGAAGCGGAGGGTGACCCAGGCGGTGACCGCGCTGATCAAACCACCGACACCGGCCATGATCGGGAAGGTCAGCAGGATCTCGCCCCAGCTCACCGGCGCGAAGAGCCCCTGGAGAGCGCTGAGCGCGCCGTCGAAGAGGAACACCTTCAAGGCGACCAGCGCTCCGAGGCCGAGGACCGAGCCGATCAGACCGGCGACCACCGCCTCCAGCACGAACGGTGCCTGGATGAACCAGTTGGAGGCACCGACCAGTTTCATGACCGCGACCTCACGCCGCTTGCTGTACGCCGCCACCTGGATCGTGTTGGCCACCAGCAGCAGCGCCGCGACAGCCATCGCGACGGCCGCGACGAGTGCGATGTTCTGCCCGGCGGTGAAGAGGTTGAAGATCTTGTCGAGCACCTGACTCTGGTCGACGACCTGGTCGACGCCGGCCGTCCCGGTGTACTGGTCGGCGATGGTCCGGTACTGCTCCGGGTCCACCAGCCTGAGCCGGTACGACTCCGGCAGCTGGTCGGCCTTGACCGCGCTCAGCAGGTCCGGCGAGTCGCGGAACATCTCCTGGAAGCGCTGGAACGCCTCGTCCTTGTTGACATAGGTGACCTGCGAGATCAGCGGGTCGGCCTCCAGTTGGCCGGCGATCGCGGTCCGCTGCTCCTCGGAGACATCGGCCTCAAGGAAGATCGAGACCTCGATGTTCTCGAAGTAGAGCTGCTTCATGTCGGCGACCTTGGTGTAGATCAGGCCGCTGGCGCCGAGCATGGTCAGCGAGACCCCCATCGTGATGATCATCGCGATGGTCATGGTCACGTTGCGCCACAGTCCGACCAGTACCTCGGACAGGACGTATTTCATCCGCATCGGGATTTCCTCCGGCTCTCCGGCGTGAGGTGTTCGTCGTCAGATCGGGGTGCGGTGGGTTGCGCTCGTCACCCGTAGACGCCGCGGGCCTGGTCGCGAACGATGCGCCCACTCTCGATCTCGATGACGCGGCGCCGCATCTGGTTCACGATGTTGGAGTCGTGCGTGACCATCACGACGGTCGTGCCGGTGCGGTTGATCCGGTCCAGCAGGCGCATGATCTCGATGGAGGTGTCCGGGTCCAGGTTTCCGGTCGGCTCGTCCGCCAGCAGGATCAGCGGGCGGTTCACGAACGCCCGGGCCACCGCCACACGCTGCTGCTCACCACCGGAGAGCTCGTGCGGGTAACGGTGCTCCTTGCCGCCGAGACCGACCAGCTCCAGGACCTCCGGCACGACCCGGCGGGCCACCGCCTTGGTCTTGCCGATCACCTCGAGCGCGAAGGCCACGTTCTCGTACGCCGTGCGGTTCGGCAGCAGCCGGAAGTCCTGGAAGACGCAGCCGATCGAGCGACGGAAGTGCGGGCGCTTCCAGGAGCGCATCGACGTCACGTCCTTGCCGTTCACCACGACGCGACCCTTGTTGGGGGCCACCTCGTGGAGCAGCATCTTGATGATCGTGGACTTGCCGGAGCCGGATGGGCCGATGAAGAAGACGAACTCGCCCTTGTCGATCGACACGGACACGTTGTCGAGCGAAGGCCGCGACGCCTTCGGGTACGTCTTCGTCACTTGCTCAAGCTGAATCACGGGTGGTGAGTCTACGCGGTGTAACTGTCGTGCCAAGTCCCACGCCCCGCCGTTGCGGGCCATGTCATCTAATCAGCACGTCAGGTGGAGATCGATGCTGCAATCCGCCCACGATCGATCACGCACTGTCGCCGGCCAGTTGCTGCTGCTTGCGCCAGCGGATGCCCGCCTCGATGAAGGAGTCCAGCTCACCGTCGAAGACGGAACTCGGGTTGCCGGTCTCCTGCTCGGTCCGCAGATCCTTCACCATCTGATAAGGGTGCAGAACGTACGACCGCATCTGGTCGCCCCAGGAGCCCGCCGCGTCGGTCTTCAGGCCCTGGAGCTTGGCCTGCTCCTCCTGGCGCTTGCGCTCCAACAGCCGGGCCTGGAGCACCCGCAACGCCGACGCCTTGTTCTGGAGCTGCGACTTCTCGTTCTGGCAGGTCACCACGATGCCGGTCGGAATGTGCGTGATCCGCACGGCGGAGTCGGTGGTGTTGACGCTCTGTCCACCCGGTCCGGACGACCGGTAGACGTCGATCCGCATCTCGTTCTCGGGGATGTCGATGTGGTCGGTCTGCTCCACCACCGGCAGCACCTCGACCCCGGCGAAGCTGGTCTGCCGCCGGCCCTGGTTGTCGAACGGACTGATCCGCACCAGCCGGTGGGTGCCCGACTCCACGCTGAGCGTGCCGTACGCGTACGGCACCTTCACCGTGAAGGTGGCCGACTTCAGGCCCGCCTCCTCGGCGTAGGAGGTCTCGTAGACCTCCGTCGGGTAGCCGTGCCGTTCCGCCCAGCGCAGGTACATCCGCAGCAGCATCTCGGCGAAGTCCGCCGCGTCCACGCCACCGGCGCCGGCCCGGATGGCCACCAGCGCCTCCCGGGAGTCGTACTCGCCGGAGAGCAGGGTGCGGACCTCCATCTCCTGGACGGCCTTGCCCAGTCTGGCGATCTCCGTCTCGACCTCGGTGAGCACACCGGAGTCGGCCTCGGCTTCGGCGAGCTCCAACAGCACGTTCGCGTCGTCGATCCGCGCGCGCAGGCTGCCGAGCTTGTCGATCTCCCCGTTGACGTAGGAGAGCTGGGAGGTCACCTGCTGCGCCCGGGCCTGGTCGTCCCACAGGTCCGGGGCGGACGCCTCCTGCTCCAGGCGGGCCTTGTCCGCGCGCAGGCGATCGAGGTCGAGCACCGCCTCGATGTTGCGCAGGGTGGCGTCGAGGTCCTTGAGCTGTTCGGCGTAGTCGGCAGCGGTCACGACAGACAAGACTACTGCTCGGGCGAGGAGTGAGCTTGCGAGCCCCGCAGTCCCGGGCCAAATACACCCGGCTCGGGCGAGGAGATCGGGCTCCGGGCGCGGCAGTCCCGGGCCAAATCCGGTCCGCTCGGGCGAGGAGATCGGGCTCCGGGCGCGGCAGTCCCGACCCGATCCATCCTGCCCGGGCGGGTCGTCAGCCGACGGGGGCGCTCTTGAGCCAGGTCAGGGCGGCCTTGTGGTAGGCCACGGCGAACTCCAACGCGCTGGCGTCGAAGTTGTCGCCTTCCTTCTTGGCGCTCTTGACCTGCTCACGGACCCGGGCCAGGGCCTCGGTGTGGTACTCGTTGGCCGCCACCTGGAGGTTCTTGAGCTGGCTCGACGAGTGCAACTGCCCGAAGGCGATACGCAGGGCGATCGGGTTGCGGATGGTGTCCCGCCCGGGGTCCTCCGCGAGCCAGCGGGAGAATGTCCGCTTGCCGGCGGCCGTGATCGCGTACGGTTGACTCATCCGCGGCCCGGGTTTGCCCAGCCGGACGAAGCCCCGCTCGGCCAGCACCGGCAACTCCCGGTAGACCTGGCTGCGGGTCATCGACCAGTACGGCGCCAGTCGGCGCTCGGCGGCGGCCATCAACTGGCCACCTGTCATGGGTCCCTCGTGGAGCAGCCCGAGTAGGGCCGCCGCCGTGGGGTTGACTCCGGATTCCGCCATGCCGCTTACGCTGCCACTTTGCTGAGCCGGCGTCCAGGATTTCACCGTTTCGCCACCCATTGGGGTTTCCTATGTGCACTGTCGGCGCACGACGGTGCCCCGCAGCCGCCCCACCTGCACCGTTCCGGCCACCCACACCCCCGGCACCCACCCCGCCGCCGAGGCCCGGATGTAAGGAGGGGTCCCCTGCTATACACGAGGCGTTAGCAGGGGACCCCTCCTTACATCCGGTTACGTCGCGCTACCTCTCAGCCCATGTGGGGGTAGGTGTGGTCGGTGGGCGGCACGAAGGTCTCCTTGATCGTCCGGGGCGACGTCCAGCGGACCAGGTTGTGCCAGGAGCCGGCCTTGTCGTTGGTGCCGCTGGCCCGGGCGCCGCCGAAGGGCTGCTGCCCGACCACCGCGCCGGTCGGCTTGTCGTTGACATAGAAGTTGCCGGCCGCGTACCGCATCCGCTCGGCCACCGCCTCGACCACCCGGCGGTCGGTGGCGAAGATCGACCCGGTCAGGGCGTACGGGGCGATCGACTCGGCCTGGGTGACCACGTCGTCGAAGCGGGTGTCGTCGAAGACGTGCACGCCGAGGATCGGGCCGAAGTACTCGGTGGTGAAGGTCTCGTGGGCGGGATCGCCGCACTCGAAGATCGTCGGGCGGACGAACCAGCCGACCGAGTCGTCGGCGGTGCCGCCCGCGATGACCCGACAACTGTCGTCGCCGGAGATCAGGTCCAGCGCGGCGGTGTGCCGGGCGAACGCCTTGTCGTCGATGACCGCGCCGCCGAAGTTGCGGAAGTCGGTGACGTCGCCGTAGGCGAGCCCGTCCGCGGTGGCGGCCAGCCGGTCGCGCAGGCCGCCGTCCCAGACCGACCGCGGCACGTACGCCCGGGAGGCGGCCGAGCACTTCTGGCCCTGGTACTCGAAGGCGCCCCGGATCAGCGCGGTGTGCAGGGCGTCGACGTCGGCGCTGGGGTGCGCCACGACGAAGTCCTTGCCGCCGGTCTCGCCGACCAGCCTCGGGTAGCCACGGTAGCCGGCGATGTTCTCCCCGACCGTGCGCCACAGGTGCTGGAACACCTTCGTGGAGCCGGTGAAGTGGATGCCGGCCAGGTCGGGGTCGGCCAGCACCACGTCGGAGACCTCCTCGCCCCGACCGGTGACCATGTTGATCACGCCGGGCGGTAGCCCGGCCGCCTCGAACAGCCGCATGGTGAAGTGCGCCGCGAACTGCTGCGTCGGGCCTGGCTTCCAGACCACGGTGTTGCCGAGCAGGGCCGGTGCCGAGGGCAGGTTCCCGGCGATCGCGGTGAAGTTGAACGGGGTGACCGCGTAGACGAAGCCCTCCAGCGGCCGGTGGTCGAACCGGTTCCACACCCCGGGCGAGGACATCGGCTGCTCGGCGAGGAGCTTGCGGGCGAAGTGCACGTTGAACCGCAGGAAGTCGATGAACTCGCAGGCGGCGTCGATCTCGGCCTGCACGGCGGTCTTCGACTGGCCGAGCATGGTGGCCGCGTTGAGGGTGTCGCGCCACGGACCGGCGAGCAGTTCGGCGGCGCGCAGGAAGATCGCCGCGCGCTCCTCGAAGGGCAGGGCCCGCCAGCCGGGGGCGGCCTCCTTGGCCGCCGCGACGGCGGCCCGCGCGTCGTCCCGGGTGGCGTGCCCGGTCACCCCGAGCACGTGCGCGTGCCGGTGCGGCTGGACCACGTCGATCGGGTCGCCGCCGGCCATCCGCTGGGTGCCGGCGATGGTCATCGGCAGGTCGATACGCTCGGCGGCGAGTTCGGTCAGCCGCCGTTGGAGCCGTTCCCGGTCGGTGCTGCCCGGCTCGTAGGCGCGTACCGGCTCGTTGTGTGGCTCGGGTACGGAGAACACGGCGTCCATCAGGGCTCCTGGCGATCTCGACGGCGATGGCGAACCCGTCCCGCGATGGCGGGACGCGGTGACGAAACCGTCCCACGGTGGCGGGACCTGGGCCAATACTCCCACGTCCAGCCTCTGTCGATCACACCCCGACCGCCCGACGACCGTCGATCAGGAGGCACTTCTCCTTCTCCGGCATGGATTCGTGCCCCAATGGGGCGTACGGCCGAAGATAGACAGGCGGCGTGGGCGGCGCTCGGGCTTCGGGCCGGTCATCGGGCGGGACGCGTACGCTGGGTTGCCGGTGACGTACCCGGGCCAGGTCGTCGGGCCCGGCGGTGAAGGGAAGACGATGAGCGACCAGCCCGGCGGTTCGACCGCTGCGCAGCCCGATCGGGCCGAGACCGGCGACCCGGCGGCCACCGGCACTCCCGCCGGACGGCCGCTGCGCGCTCCGGGTGCCCCGGTGCTGGCGCTGCTGGCGATGGGCTGGCTGGCCGCGATGCTCTGGTCCACCCGGGAGGCGATCAGTTCGGCCACCGCCGGGGTCACCGCGGTCAGCCTGTCGGCGTTCGCGCTGCCCGGGGTGATCTCGGCCGCCCTGGTCGCCGGTGCCGCGGTCGGGCTGGCGGCCGGCGAGCCGGTGACCCGCCACCGGGACCGGGCGACCCTGCGGTTCGCGGTGGCGGTCGGCGCCGGCCTGCTGGTCGGGCTCGCCGCCGCTCTCGTGATCGACCTGACCTACGTCGGCAACAGCACCACCCGCACGATCGCGAGCACCACGGCCGCCGCAGCGGTCATCGGCGGCGCGCTGGCGGGTGCGCGCAACGGTGCCGTCGTCGGCGCGGTGGCCTCCGCCACGCTGGGCACGCTGCTGTTCGTGGTGGCCTTCAGCCCGGCCCGGGACCCGCTGTTCAACCTCTTCGGCGCGGGCGACAGCCAGCAGTCGCTGATCGACGCCGCCGCCTGGGTGTCCCGTACGGAATCGCTGCTCGCCGGGCTGATCGCCGGCGCCCTGGCCTTCGGCTATCTCGCCTGGGCCCGGCGGCGGGCCACTCGGCTCGACCGGGCGGTCACCGGGCCGCGCTGGCCGGCGTACCTCGTCGCCGGGGCCGGTCCGGGGCTTCTGCTACTGCTCGCCGAGGTGATCATCCGCATCGGCGGCCGCTCGCTGATCGACCTGGCCGCCGCGCTCAGCGAGGCGGACGCGGTGGCGCAGACCTCGCTGGGCACCTCCCGGGTGGACAACGGCATCTGGCTGCTGTTCGTCGGCGCGCTGACCGCGCTGGTCGCGTTCGGCCGCACGCTCGGCCCGGCCCCCGACGACGAGCCGGAGAGCGGCACCGAGGCCACCGCCGCCGATGGTGCGAGCACCGCCGGTCGCCGAGATCCCCGCTGACTCAGCTCTTCTCGGAGGCCGCGCGCAAGAGCACTTCCAACTCGCTCGGGTCGTACCACTCAAGTTCGTGGTCCTCGGCGCTGTCGACGGTGAACTGCGCGTCCGGGTCGCCGGCCAACGCCTCCGCCACCACCTGCGCGGCGGCGGCCACGTCCGTGGCGGCGTCCGCGCCGTCCACGTGGATGGCCGCCACCGCGGCGGCCGGCACCGCGCCGCCCAACTCGACCACGCTCGACCCGAGCTCGCCGTCGCCCCGCCCGACCGCCCGCGCGGGCAGATCCACCGAGACCACGACCCGGCGACGCGGAGCGGCGGGGTCGTGCCGGATCAGTTGCAGGGCGTCCTGGGCGGCCCGGGTGAAGGCGACGTACTCCAACTCCTCCTCGTCGCCCTCGGCGTACCACTCGCGCAACATCGGCGTCACCGCATGCGCCTGCGCCGCCCCGAGGCCGTCCTCGGAGAGCCTGGCCAGCATCGGTACGGTCGCCGGCACGTAGACCCGCACTAGCTCGTCGGTCACCGGTGGTCTCCCCGCTCTCGTGAACCGGCCTCCGCCGGTCTCGCCGTACGCCCAGACCGTCATACACCCGTACCCGCTCTGGTGGAAGTTCCGCGCCGGTCGGGCGTGTCCGGGTCGTCGGCCGACGCGCGGCGCAGTGGCTGGGCTGGACCAGGTAGACAATGGCAAACTGAGGCAAACGACGCCAACCCGGGGAGTCTCCGTGGAGCCGAGGTTCCTGCTCCTGTCCGACGTGGCCACCGAGCTGAACGTGTCGGACTCGCAGGTCTACCACATGGTACGCAGCGGCGAGCTACCCGCGATCAAGATCGGCGGTCGGGGCCAGTGGCGGGTGGAGCGTGCCCGGCTGGAGGAGTACATCCAGCACAAGTACGCGGAGACCGCCGAGTGGGTCCGGGGCAATCCGCTCGCCGATCGCGACCCGGAGTAGCCACCCGATCCCGCCACGCCATTGACCGGTCCTGATCCATGGCTGAAGATGGAAGCTGTCGAAGGCAAACGAAGGCAAACGCAACCAACGACCGTTGACATCCACCGCTGACATCCCTAGGCGAGGCGCAGTGCGATGACCGACCTCCGGCGACCCGGGCCGCCCCGCCCTCCCGTGCGGCTGCGACCCGCCCCCGCGTTCGACCCGCCGTTCCTGGACGAGGACGCCACCGGCTGGCCCGTCCCGGTGCACGGCCAGCTCGCCCTCGACCTCTTCGCCGGGGCCGGGCCGTGGCCCGTCCGGCGCGAGCCCGACCGGCCGCCCACCCGACGTCCGGTCCTCGGCGCGATTCCCCTGTTCGACGAAGCCGGGCCGCACACCCGCCCGGCACCGTCCGGGCCGGGGGCTGACCGGTCCCGACGACTGCCGCCCGACGCCCTGGTCACGGCCACTCCGGCGGCCACCCGGGTGGCGCACCGTTTCGTGGCGACCTGCCTGGAGGTGTTCAACGGCTTCCGGCCGCCGGTGCAGTTGCGGCGCCACCTCGACCCGGCCCGCACCGCCCACCTGCTGCCCGAGTTGGCCAGGGCCGCCGCCCGAGGCGCCCCGGCCACGGCCCGCCGCCGGTCCACCCGCCCCGGTCTCCGGCTGCGTCGACTGCGTGTCTGCGAGCCGCGTCCGGCCGCCATCGAGGTCGCCGTGGTGCTCACCGGGGCCGCCGGCCGCACCTGGGCGATGGCGCTCCGCCTGGAACACCGACGCGGCACCTGGCTCTGCACCGACCTCCGCGTCCTCTGAGCGCCCCCCGGGGCCGCCCGAGGCCGTCCCCGGCGCGCAGGGTCCCCGGCGCGGACGCGACGGAGCCGTGGTCACCAGGACCACGGCTCCGTCGAGAACCCGTCGCGGCGGGGCCGGTAGGCCCGCCGGGTGCGGCGTCAGTCCGCCGAGCCGCCACCGGGGGCGCCGTGGCAGCGCTTGTACTTGCGACCCGAGCCGCAGGGGCACGGCGCGTTACGGGACGGCCCGTTGCTGGCACTCACCTGCCCGGTGGGCGCCGACTGGCGGGCCGTGCTGCCGGCCACGCCCGCGCCCCGACCGGTGGACACGCGCTGTGGTGCCGAGGGAGCCGTCCGACCCGGTGCCGCCGGTTCCGAGCCACCGATGCCGAGGGCGGGGGCACGCTGGTCGTCGCGTTGCACGGCGACCGCACCGGACCCGGCTTCCCCGTCGATGGTCGGCGCGGAATACTGCAGGCCCTGCTGCTGCGGTGCCCGACCCAGGCCCTTGGCCCGCACCTCCACCGGCTTGTCCAGCAGCTGGACCTCCTCGGCCTCCGGCTCCGGCTCGTTGACCTGGACGTCCAGGTTGTAGAGGAAGCCGACCGTCTCCTCCTTGATGCCTTCCATCATGGTGGTGAACATCGCGAAGCCCTCGCGCTGGTACTCCACCACCGGGTCGCGCTGGGCGTAGGCGCGCAGCGAGATGCCCTCCTGGAGGTAGTCCATCTCGTAGAGGTGCTCACGCCACTTGCGGTCGATGACCTGGAGCAGCACCATCCGTTCGAGCTGCCGGGTGCCCTCGGCGCCGAGCTGCTCCTCACGCCGGTCGTAGGCGGCGTTCGCGTCGTCCTTGAACTGCGCGACCAGGAAGTCGGCGTCGATGCTGGCGCGCGAGCCGCCGGCCTCCTCCTCGACGTCCTCGATGGTGATGCCGACCGGGTAGAGCTGCTTGAGGTTGGTCCAGAGCTGCTCCAGGTCCCAGTCCTCGGCGTACCCGTCGGAGGTGGCCCCCCGCACGTACTCCTCGACCACGTTGTTGATCATGTTGCGGACCTGGTCGGAGAGGTCCTCACCGTTGAGCACGCGCAGCCGCTCGGCGTAGATCACCTGGCGCTGCTTGTTCATGACCTCGTCGTACTTGAGGACGTTCTTACGGATCTCGGCGTTCTGGCCCTCGATCTGCGCCTGCGCGCCCTTGATCTGGCGGGTGACCATCTTCGACTCGATGGGCACGTCCTCCGGGATGTTGAAGCGCTCCATCACCGCCTCGACCGCACCGGAGCGGAACCGCTTCATCAGGTCGTCCTGGAGGGACAGGTAGAACCGCGACTCACCCGGGTCGCCCTGCCGGCCGGAGCGACCACGCAACTGGTTGTCGATCCGCCGGGACTCGTGTCGCTCGGTGCCGAGCACGTAGAGCCCGCCGGCCGTGGCGACCTCCTCGGCCTCGGCGTCACAGGCCTGCTTCCACTTCGGCATGACCTCTTCGAGCGCCTTGTCGTACTCCTCGGCGTTCTCCTGCGGGTCGAGGCCGCGCTGACGCAGCTCGCTCGCGGCGAGGAACTCGGGGTTGCCGCCGAGCAGGATGTCGGTGCCTCGACCGGCCATGTTGGTGGCGACCGTGACCGCGCCCTTGCGACCGGCCTGGGCGACGATCTCCGCCTCGCGGGCGTGGAACTTCGCGTTCAGCACCGAGTGCGGGATGCCCCGGCGGCGCAGCAGCTGGGACAGGATCTCGGAGTTCTCCACCGAGACGGTGCCGACCAGCACCGGCTGACCGGCCTGGTGCCGCTCCGCGATGTCCTCGATGACCGCGTTGAACTTGGCCTGCTCGGTCTTGTAGATGACGTCCGCGCGGTCGTCCCGGACCATCGGCCGGTGCGTCGGGATGGTCACCACGCCGACCTTGTAGACCTTGTTGAACTCGCCCGCCTCGGTCTGGGCCGTACCGGTCATGCCGGAGAGCTTGTCGTAGAGGCGGAAGTAGTTCTGGAGGGTGATGGTGGCCAGGGTCTGGTTCTCCTGCTTGATCTCCACCCCCTCCTTGGCCTCGATCGCCTGGTGCATGCCCTCGTTGTAACGACGACCGTGCAGGATGCGGCCGGTGAACTCGTCGACGATCAGGACCTCGCCGTCGCTGACGATGTAGTCCTTGTCGCGCTTGTAGAGCTCCTTGGCCTTGATGGCGTTGTTCAGGTAGCCGACCAGCGGGGTGTTCACCGACTCGTAGAGGTTGTCGATGCCGAGCCGGTCTTCGACCTTGGCCACACCGCGCTCGGTGACCGCGATGGTGCGCTTGGAGAAGTCGACCTCGTAGTCGCCCTCGCCGTCCTTGCCGGCCTGCAGGCGGGCCACCACGGCGGCGAACTCGCCGTACCAGCGGGCGGAGTGCTCGGCCGGGCCGGAGATGATCAGCGGGGTCCGGGCCTCGTCGATGAGGATCGAGTCGACCTCGTCGACCACGGCGAAGTTGTGGCCGCGCTGGACCAGCTCGTCCCTCGACCACGCCATGTTGTCGCGCAGGTAGTCGAAGCCGAACTCGTTGTTCGTGCCGTAGGTGATGTCGCACTCGTAGGCCGCACGGTGCTCGGCGGCCGGACGGTTCGGCAGCACCACGCCGACGCTGAGGCCGAGGAACTCGTGCACCCGGCCCATCCAGGCGGCGTCACGCTGGGCCAGGTAGTCGTTCACCGTGACCACGTGCACGCCCTCGCCGGACAGCGCGTTGAGATAGACCGGCATCACCGAGGTCAGGGTCTTGCCCTCACCGGTCTTCATCTCGGCGATGTTGCCGAAGTGCAGCGCGGCACCACCCATCACCTGCACGTCGTACGGCCGCTGGCCGAGCACGCGCGCCGCCGCCTCCCGGCAGACCGCGAAGGCCTCGGGCAGCAGGTCGTCCAGGGTCTGCCCCTCCGCGAGGCGCTCCCTGAACTGCTCGGTCATGCCGCTCAGCTCTTCGTCGGTGAGGTTGACGTAGTCGTCCTCGATCGAGTTGACGGCGGCGGCGATCGCCTTGAGGCGACGCACCATGCGCCCCTCGCCCGCGCGGAGGACCTTTTCCAGAATCGACACGGATCAACGCTCCCCTAGACAGTCTCGAACCATCGTAGGCGTTCCCACGGGCCGATGGTCACTGGTGGCGGTGGTCGGCCGCCGTGAAACCGACATAACGCACCGACGGACCGCCCGACCCTCGGTCATCCGGTTACGCCGTGGGCGAACGATCCGGCACGATGTCTCGGATGGAGCCCGTGGAGATCGCCGAGGACGGAGTACTGCTGCGCCCGTGGCAACCCGAGGACGCCGCCGACGTCCACCGCGCCTGCCAGGATCCGGACATTCAGCGCTGGACCACCGTACCCCGCCCGTACCGACCGGTGGACGCCCAGCGGTTCGTCGCCGAGATCGCCCCGGCGGCCTGGACGGCCGGCACCGGAGCACCCTTCGCGGTCTGCGACGCCATCACCGGCACACTGCTCGGCTCCTGCGGTCTCGTCTCGATCGACCGTGGTACGGGCGAGGTCGGCTACTGGACCGCCCCCTGGGCCCGCCGACACGGCGTGGCGGTACGCGCCACCCGGGCGGTGGCCCGCTGGGCCTTCGACGCGGTGCCCCTGCGCCGCCTGATCTGGCAGGCGGAACTGGGCAACCACGCCTCCCGGTTGGTCGCGCTACGGGCCGGTTTCCGCATCGACGGTCGGCTGCGGCTGGCCGATCCGGCACCCGGGGGCCGACCGGAGGGCTGGATCGGCTCGCTCTCGCCCGACGAGATCCCGGCGCCGGGTGAGGTGGGTCCGGCCGGGCCGGGCACCCTGCCGGCCCGACGGGCGGCGGTCTTCGGGCGGCCACCGCCCGTCCTCTTCGCCACCAGCGGCGACCACGAGCTGCGGCTGCGGGCCATGGAGGAGGACGACCTCGACGCGATCGAGGCCACCTGCCGCGATCCGGAGACCCGGCGCTGGACCAGTCTCCCGACGGACTACCGGCGGCGGGACGCCGAGTCGTTCCTGGAGTACTGCCGCCAGGCGTGGGCCGGGGGCACCGCCGCCGGCTACGCGATCGCCGACCGGCAGGACCGCTACGTCGGCACGATCGACCTGCGGCTCTCCCCCACCGATCCGCTGCTGGCCGACGTCGGCTTCATGACCGCGCCGCACGCCCGTGGCCGGGGTCACCAGACCGCGGCGCTGGCCGCGCTCTGCACCTGGGGCTTCGCCGTGCTCGGCCTGGCCCGCGTGGAGTGGCGGGCCACCGTCGGCAACGTCGCCTCGCGACGGGTCGCCGAGAAGGTCGGTTTCGCCGTCGAGGGCACCGCCCGACGGGCCCTCGCCCATCGCGGCACTCGGGTCGACGCCTGGGTCGGCGGCCTGATCGCGGAGGACCTGGCATGACGCCGGCAAGCATCGAGACGGCGGACGTCCGACTGCGCCCGTTCCGACCGGACGACGTCCCCGACATCGTCGCGGGGTGCGCCGACCCGCTGGTCCAGCGCTACCTCGACGGGCTGCCCCGTCCGTACACCGAGGCCGACGGCCGCTGGTGGGTGGCCGAGGGCGCCCCGGCCGCCTTCGCCGCCGGAGGCGCCGCGTACGCCGTCGCGGACCCCGGCGACGACCGGCTGCTCGGCACGGTCGGGCTGAGTCATGCGGTGCCGCAGCGCGCCCAGGCCGAGATCGGCTACTGGGTGGCGCCGTGGGCGCGCGGCCGGGGTGTCGCCACCGCCGCCACCCGGGCCCTGGCGCAACGGGCCTTCGCCACCGGAACCGCCCGGCTGGAGCTGGTCACCCACGTCGAGAACACGGCCAGCCAGCGGGTCGCGCTGGCCGCCGGATTCCAACCCGAGGGGGTACGCCGCAGCGGCGGTCCGGTGCGCGGCGGTGGCCGCCGGGACCTGACCGTCTGGGTACGCCTCGCCGACGACCCGCCCGGACCGTCCCCGCGTCCGCTGCCGGACCTGCCCGACGGCCGGCTCACCGACGGGGTGGTCGTGCTGCGCCCGCTCGGTCCCGACGACGCGGACGACATGTACCGTCTGCACTCCGCGCCGGAGGTAGTGGCCAGCATGGTGCCGCCCGAGCGGCCCACGCGGGACGACGTCGACCGCCGGTGCGCCGGGGCACAGAGTCAGTGGCTGGTCGGCCGGTCCGCCGCCGTGGTCCTGCGGGACGCCGCCAGCGACGCGTTCGTCGGCGGCTGCTCGCTGATCCACGAGGCACCCGCGAGCCAGGCCATGATCGGTTACAGCCTGCTGCCGGAGTGGTACGGGCGCGGGTACGCCACCCGGGCCGTCCGGCTGCTCACCCGGTGGGGGTTCGACCGCGTCGGGCTGGCCCGGCTCTGGGCGGGCACGCTTCCGGAGAACCTCGCCTCACAGCGGGTCCTGCAGAAGGCCGGCTTCCGGCGCGAGGGTCTGCTGCGCGGGCGGCTGCCCGCCTCGGAGGGCACCCGGGCCGACTCCACGGTGTACGGGCTGCTCCGCACCGACCCGGCGGACTGACCGCTCGGGAGGGCCGGTCGCGCCGCCCCCCCGGACCTGCCGCGCCGCCCCCGGATCGGGCGCTCCCGATCCGGGGGCGGCGGCGGGCCGCTCAGATGTCCAGCGAGATGATGCCGTAGTCGTAGGCGTGCCGTCGGTAGACCACACTCGGCCGGCCGGACTCCTTGTCCTGGAACAGGTAGAAGTCGTGGCCGACCAGTTCCATCTGGAAGAGGGCGTCGTCGACGGTCATCGGCTCGGCGGGGTGGACCTTCTCCCGGGCGATGTGCCAGGGCTGTTCCGCCTCGTGTTCCTCCTCCGGCCGCTCGGCCACGGCGGTGGCGGTGCCGGACTCCGCAGGCGCGGCGAGCGCGGGCAGGTCGGTCACCGGCAGGCCGGCGGTGGCGGCGGCGACCGAGATCGGTGTGTGCCGCCCACGGTGTACGCGACGCCGGTCGGCCGCACGACGCAGCCGGGCGTCGAGCTTGGCGATGGCCGCGTCGAGCGCACTGTAGAAGTCGTCGGTGCAGGCCTCCGCCCGGATTACCGGGCCCCGGGAGTAGCAGGTGATCTCCACCCGCTGGCAGTGATCGGCCTGGCGCGGATTGCGCTCGTGGAACAGCTCCACATCGACACGAATAAGTTTGTGGTCGTAGCGTTCGATCTTCGCGAGTTTGTCTGCGACATGTACCCGGTAGTGATCCGGCACTTCGACGTTACGGCCCTTGACCACGATGTCCACGTGACCTCCCTCGATCGGATGGTCTTCGATCCGAGAAACCCGGTCGCGCGTGGCGGGGACGACCCCAGTCGGCGTCGACCGGTCAATACGGCTACGCCTCCTCTCACCGCCGGGGGTGGGTGGAATCGCCTTCCTACCCCCGACAGGCAAACGCTAACTCCTGTTCGCCCGGCCGTCACCCCCCGTCGCCAAGACCACCGGGTGATTTCCACAGCTCATACACGAAGGGGTGAAACGGAAACACAATCGGTTACGGTTGGCGCCTTCGCGCGGTCGCCGCGAGCACTGTCGCCACCGAGGGCGACCATCCGTGCGCGGTCAGCACCCGGCTGATCGCCGCCAGGGTGGCCCCGGTGGTGACGATGTCGTCGAGCAGCACCACCCGCGTCCCGTCCGGCACCGCCCCGAGGCCGGGGCGCATCCGGAACGCCGCCGCCGCGGCCTCGGCCCGACCGGCGCTGTCCAGCGTGACCGAGTCCGGACGCGGCATGGCGCGCAGCGCCCGACCGACCCGCACCGGCCAGCCCGCCGCGCGGAGCCGGTGGGCACAGTGGCGGGTCAACCGGCCGAGGTGGTCGCCGTACCGGGCCCGGGCCGCCGCCGGGGTGTCCGGCACCGGCACCAGCAGCACCGGGCGGACCGGGCCGACCGCTGCGGCCACGACCTCGGCGAGCAGGGCGCCGAGCGGGCGGGCCAGGCCGTGGCGGCCGTGGTCCTTGTACGCCAGCAGGGTTTCCCGCAGCGGCCCGCCGTACGGGCCCAGGGCGTGACAGGGCGGCAGTCCGGGTGGGGCGGGGACCGGCCGCACCGGCCCGGGACGCAGCGCGCCGAGCGTGGCGACGCAGTCGGGACACACGCCGTGCCGCAGTCCCGACCGGCGTTCCCGACATCCGGCGCAGTCGGCGGGCAGCACCAGATCGGTCAGGTCCGCCCAGAGCCCGGCCAGCACGGGTGAGACCCTAGTAGAGGAAGAAGGGCGCGGTGGGGTTGCCCGGGCGCACCCCGGCGGGCGGCGGGGTGACGTCCTGGACCTGGTCCCGCACGATCCGCTCGAACGGGTTGCTGCGGTACGCGACGCCGTTGGCCTCGTACATGAACGAGCCCGCGTACGGGGAGAGCGGCATCGTCGGGTACGCGGCCACGTGGCTCACCTCGGCTCCGGCGTCCTCCCGCAGCGGGGTCTCCAGGGCGCCGTCCACGCTGACGTCGTAGATCGCCGGTCGACCCGCCGAGCCGGCCACCAGCAGCCGGTTCTCCGCGCCCCAGTCGACCGCCGTCGGCCGGGTCAACGAGGTGACCAGTCGCCGCGTCGGGCCGACCGTGGGCACGCCGCCCTCCCAGCTGATCGCCGCCACGTGCAGCGCACCGTCGACGATCAGGGCGACCCGGTGCCCGTCCAGCGCCGCCGCGACCCCGCCGACCTGACCCGGCAGGCCCAGTTGCACCGGCCGCAGTGCCGCCTGGTCGTCGAAGCGGTAGAGCCGGTTGTCGGCGACCACCAGCCCGTACGGGCGGCCGTGGTCGCTGCGGAGCCACACCGGACGGCTGATCGCGGTGTGGCCACGGGCCGGTTCGGTCACGAAGTTCTCCACCACGTCCCGGCCCCGCCCGACGCTGAGTCGCTGTCGGCCGTCCGCGCCGGTCACCACCAGGGCGGCCAGCACGTCGGGGCCGGCCCGCCGCAGCCCGGCGGAGACGATGTCGCGGTTCGACTCGGCGGCCACCGGGACCGGCCGGTTCGACTCGCTGGTGACGGCCAGCCCGTGGATCGCTCCGTCGTAGACGCAGTACCGGGCGGTGCCGTCGAGTGTGTAGAGCGGGTTCGACGATCGCTGTCCGCCCAGGTCGACGACCTTGCGGGACTGGTTCAGGATCTTGATCTCGACGGTGCCGTCCAGCTCCGGCAGGGACCAGGCCAGTTGGGTGGCGAGCTGTTCCAGACGCCCCTCGTCGGCACCGGGCATGTCGAGGTTGACCTCCCACCGGCCGTCCGCGCCGGTGGCATTGTTGATCATCTCGGTGCGGTCGGGCAGGCCGGAGGCGCCGGCCCGCAGCCACTCCGAAGGCCCTGCGGTCAACCAGCGGACCACCTCGCTGACCCGGCGTTCGGCGGGCACCACCGAGGAGAGGTACCGCTGGTCGGGCACGAGCCGGGTGCGGTCGGAGTTCCAGAAGTAGATGGACTGGGCCTGGTAGTAGCGGCGCAGGGCCTCGTCGCTGAGCAGCAGCACGTTGGGCGGGTCGCTGACATAGAAGCCGGCGTCGTCCTGGCCTGCCGGACCGGCGCTGATCAGCCGGAACTCGTAGGTCGACTCGGTGGCCAACGGCGGCACCAGCATGCCGTTGGCCCGCAGCAGGCCGACCTGCTGGACGGTGATGGTGACCTTCATGCTGTCGACGTCCGGCTCGATCACCGGATCGTCGGTCAGGCGGACCACCGACAGGGCCACCTCGCTGCCCTGCCGCTCCTGCAGGCTGGGCTTGTCGGCCGCCGCGATGAATTGCTTGACCCGCTCGTACGCCCGGTCCGGCTCGCCTGCGGCGGCGGCCAGGAAGTTGCGGACGAACGCCTCGGCGTCGCTCCCGCTGGCCGTCCGGGTCGGCGGCTCGCTGCCCCGTCCCAGCGACCAGCTCGCCTCGGCCGCCGGCCCACGCTGCTCGACCTGCACCTCGGAGTGATCCGGGATGCCGCAACCCGCGGTGAGGGCCAGCGCCAGGACGACGCCGAACACGGCACCGCTGACCCGACGCCTCACGACCCCACCTCCGCGCGCTGCTCGGGCACGGTCGGGGTGGCACCGCCACCGGCCGCCGGTGTGACGGTGAGCCCACCGGCCGGCCCCGGGCCGATGGCCAGCAGGCTTCCGGCGGGGGCACCGCCGAACGGCAGCGTCGCGTCGGCCGGCACCAGGCGCAGCGGCGAGGTGGTCAGCCGGTCACCGGCCCGCGCCGGCAGGGTGAGCCGGAACTGGGCACCCTGCCCGGGTGCGCCCCACGCCTCCAGCCAGCCGCCGTGCAGCCGGGCGTCCTCCAGGCTGATCGACAGCCCCAGCCCGGTGCCACCGGTCTGCCGGGCCCGCGACGGGTCGGCCCGCCAGAACCGGTTGAACACCAGCTTCTCCTCGCCGGGCTTGAGCCCGACGCCGTGGTCCCGGACGGTGAGCGCCACGGCGGTCTCGTCCATCCCCAGCGTGATCCGCACCGGCCGGCCCTCACCGTGCTCCACGGCGTTGCCGACCAGGTTGCGCAGCACCCGCTCGACCCGGCGCGGGTCGATCTCGGCGATCACCGGGGCGGACGGCACGTCCAACTCGATCGTCACCCCGACCCGCTCGGCCAGCCCGGAGAGCCGGTCCACCACCCGGTGCACCACCGGCACCAGGTCGGTCGGCTCGGAGTCGAGCACCGCGAAACCGGCGTCGAACCGGCTGATCTCCAGCAGGTCGGTCAGCAGCTCCTCGAACCGGTCCAGCTCGGCCTGGAGCAGCTCGGCGCTGCGGGCCACCGCCGGGTCGAACTCGTCGCGCTCGGCGAAGATCAGGTCGGCGGCCATCCGGACCGTGGTCAGCGGCGTCCGCAGCTCGTGCGAGACGTCCGAGGTGAACCGGCGTTGCAGCCGGGACATCTCCTCCAGCCGCAGGATCTGTCGTTGCAGGTTGGTGGCCATCTGGTTGAACGAGGCGGCGAGCAGGGCCAGGTCGTCCTCGCCGTTGACCGCCATCCGCTGGTCGAGCAGGCCGGCGGAGAGCCGCTGGGCGGTCCGGGCGGCGACCCGCACCGGCAGCACCACGAGCCGGGTCACCAGCGCGGCGAGCACGCCGAGCAGCAGCACCAGGGCGACCCCGGTGGCGACCACGGTGGCCCGGGCCTGACCGGACGTCACGTCCTGCACCGTCAGCGGCACGAAGTAGTAGAGCTCCACCTGGCCGAACTGGGTCGGCACCGGCGTGCCGTAGACCAGGTACTTCGTGTTGTCGTCGCTGGTGAGCCGCCCGGTGACGATCTGGTTGGCCACGTTGCCATCGGTGACCGCGGCCCGCAGCTCGGGGCTGATCAGCGGCCGGACGTTCACCGACGGCGACGTGCGGGGCTCGATCACCCCGGGGTAGCTGTCCGCGGTGAGGGCCACCACGACGCCGCTGTTCTGCTGGGGGTCACCGCCGGCCAGGTAGTTGACCGTGCCGTCGATGGTCTCCTGGAGCTGGGCCTCCTGCGGCTGACCGTAGAGACTGAACTGCTTGGCCGCGTACTCGGCGCCGTTCGTCAGCCGGAGCTGGACGTCGGTCTTGGCGTTGTCCAGCAGGATGTTGGTGATCTTGTCGGCGATGAGGAACGCGAACCCGCCCACCAGCAGGCTGGAGACCACCAGGGTGATGGTCACCACCCGGACCTGCAACGAGCGCCGCCAGGTCTGGTGCAGCCCGGCGACGAGCCGGGCCGCCCGGCCGCTGAGCCCACGCCACAACTCCCACGCGGCACCTCGCCGGTGGGACGTCGTGTCAAGATCCGGTAGCGGGGAGTTGGTCACAGTGCGACCAGGCTATCCGGTACCCGCCTTGTAACCCACGCCGCGCACGGTGAGGATGATTTCCGGGCGCTCCGGATCCGGTTCGATCTTGGCACGCAGCCGCTGCACGTGCACGTTCACCAACCTGGTGTCCGCCGCGTGCCGGTATCCCCACACCTGCTCCAGCAGCACCTCGCGGGTGAAGACCTGGCGCGGCTTGCGGGCGAGCGCGACCAGCAGGTCGAACTCCAGCGGCGTCAGCTTCACCTCCTCGTCGTTGCGGCTGACGGTGTGCGCCGGCACGTCGATGGAGATCTGGTTGCCGGGCGGACCGATGGTGAGCATCTCCGGCGCCGCGTCCTCGCCCCGCCGCAGCCGCGCCCGCATCCGGGCGACAAGCTCCTTGGGCTTGAACGGCTTCACCACGTAGTCGTCCGCCCCGGACTCCAGGCCGAGCACGACGTCGACCGTGTCGCTCTTGGCGGTGAGCATGACGATCGGTACGCCGGATTCGGCCCGGATGGCCCGCGCCACGTCGATTCCGCTCATTCCGGGCAACATGAGGTCGAGCAGGACGATATCGGGCCGGTTGTCGCGGAACGCGGCCAACGCCCGTTCCCCGTCCGCCACGAAGGACGGCATGAAGCCTTCACTGCGCAGCACGATGCCGAGCATCTCGGCGAGCGCAGGATCGTCGTCGACCACCAGTACCCGGGCTCTCATGGGGTTAATGTTTCCATCCCGTCAGTTCGGTGGACTCGGCGTCACCCGGCACGCTACTGCCGGAGTACACGCAGTGCCCAGCACCGGCCGGTTGCACCGCTCGCGCGAGCCACCCCGGGCCGGGCCTGCACCCGGGCGGACCGCGCGTGTCAACATGATCCCCGGGTGCGCCGCCGCGCGCCACCATCCACGCCTCCCAGGAGTACGCGTGCCCGAAGCAGGCCCCATCGCCGTGCTCCCCGGCCGCCCGCTCACCGTCGGTGAACTCCTCGACTCCGCCGTGCTCCTGCTACGCCACCACGCCCCGACGCTGCTCCCCCTCGCCGCCGTACTCGCCGTCGGCGAGCAGTTCCTCCTGCTGCCCCTGCGTACCGCCCTCGGTGTCGGCCCACCACTGTGGTGGCTGCCGAACCTCAACAATCTCGGCGGGTTCTGGCTGCTGCTCGCGCTCGGCGCGGCGACCGAGGCGATGATCGTCGTGCTGCTCGGCAACCCGGCCGCCCGGGCCGCCGGCGGCGCGCTGCTCGGTCACCGCCGCACCGCCCGGCACCTGGTACGCCCGACCGGTGGCCGGTGGGGCGCGACCCTGCCGCTCGCCCTGCTGGTGGGCGCCGCGATGCTGTTCCTGGCCCTGCTCGGCCCGGCGTGGTTCGTCGGATGGGCCCTGCTCGGCGCGGTGGCCCCCGCCCTCGTGCTCGACCGGGTCACACCACCGCGTGCCCTCACCCGCTCCGCCTCGCTCGCCCTGCGGATCGAGGGTCGCGCCGCCGCCCTGCGGACCCTCGGCTACCTGGTCTGGTGGATACTCCGGGTCGGTCTCGGCTGGGGCATGTTCCTCGGGCTCTCCTCCCTCGGCCTGATCGAGGGTGAGGGCGCCCTGGTCGTCGCCGCGACCCTGCTCTGGGCCGCGGTCAACACCGTCGCGTACGCCGCACTGGCGTGTCTGGACGCCGTCCTCCACCTGGAGACCCGGATCCGCACCGAGGGGCTGGACATCCACCTGTCCCGGGTACCGGCCGACGCGGCACCGGCAGCCCTGGCGGTGCGCGGATGAACCCGAGCCGATGGTGGACCGAGACCACGGCGGCACTCGGCGACCTTGTCCCGCTGCCGCTGGCCGCACTGGCGCTGGCACTGGTCACGGCCCTGGTCGCGGCCGGCTGGTACACCTTCCCGCGCTGGGTGCCCCGGCGGATTCCCCGACTGCGTCGCCGTACCCGCAACCGGCCGGAGCGCGTCGAGACCGTGAGTGCGGCACCCGCGCCCGCCGTCGTCGACGTGCCGCCCTCGGCCGTGTCGCCGGTGGCCGCGTCCGACCTGGCCGACCGGCTCTCCGCCGACGGCCGCTACGCCGAGGCCGTCCGGGAACGACTGCGGGCCATGCTCCACGACCTCACCGACCGGCGCGTGATCTGGATCCGGCCGGGCATGACCGTCGGCGAGGTCGTCACCGCCGCCAGCGCCAACCGCCCGCCCGTCGGCCCGCCGCTCGCCGCCGCGGCGGACATCTTCTCCGAACTCTGGTACGCCCAACGCGGCGCCACCGTCGACCACGACCACCGGATGCGCGAGCACGCCGACCGGCTGCGCCACGTGCTCGCCACCGACGAGTCGGCGGAGGTCACGTGGTGACGCCCCGGGCCACCCGTCGCCGGCACCGGGTGGTGATCCCGGTCGTCCTCGCCGCGCTGCTGTTCACCGTCACCCTGGTCAGTCGCGAGTTCGACCAGCCCGACCAGACCGACCCGGGCTTCCTCTCGCCGGTGTCCACCGCGGACGACGGCGGCAGCCGGCTCGCGGCCAGCCTGACCCGCAACGGCGTGGTGGTGCAGCGGGAGACCGAGACCGTGCAGGCACTACGGGCCACCCGGGGCACGCCGGCCACCCTGTTCGTCCCGGCACCCGAGCTGCTGCACCCGCGTACCGTCGACGACCTCGGCCTGCTGCCCGCCGGCACCCGCCTGGTGCTGGTCGACCCGCCCCGGCGGGTGCTGGACGCCGCCGGGCTGCCGATCCGGCCCGCCGCCCGGCGGTGGGCGGCGCGGGCGGTCGCCCCGCACCACGACGGGCGGCCCTGCCCGCTGGCCGCGATGGCCGGCGTCGGCACCGCCGCCGTCACCCGGGCGCGGTACGCGCCCACCGGGGCCGTGGAACCCGTCGAGCTCTGCTTCTCCGCCGGCCTGGCCCGGTTGCCGGGCCCCAGCGAGAGCCTGGTGGTGGGTGCCAGCGACCCGTTCCGCAACAGCCGCATCGACGAGTGGGACAACCACGCCTTCGCCACCGGCCTGCTCGCCGGCACCGGCCGGGTGGTCTGGCTCGACCTGGACGGTCCCGCGCCACCACCGCCCGAGCCGCCGCCGGGCCCGGCCTCCCCGCCACCGGACCCGACCGACTCCGGGTACGGCGAGCCCGAGGGCGACGCGGACGTGGGCACCGCCGACGGCGAGGGGAACGCCTCCGGTGACCGGTCCGGGCGGGACGCCTCCGGACCGGGCCGCTCCGGCCAGGACGACTCGACCAACCCGCTCTGGTCCGCCTTCCCGCCCTGGTTCTGGGCGCTGCTGCTGCAACTGCTCCTGGCCGCCCTGCTCGTCGGTGTCTGGCGAGCCCGGCGACTCGGACCGCCGACGCCGGAGCCGTTGCCGGTGACCGTCCCCGCCGCCGAGACGGTGCGCGGACGAGCCCGCCTCTATCAGCGGGCGCAGGCTCACGAGAGCGCCGCCGAGACGCTGCGGGCCGCCGCCCGGACCCGGTTGGCCCGCCGGCTGCACCTGCCCGCCGACACCGGGCACGAGGGCGTGGCCGCCGCCGTGTCGGCCCGTACCGGCGCTCCCCGGGAGATCGTCGACCGCCTGCTGCACGGTCCGCCGCCCACCACCGACCAGGACCTGCTGGACCTGGCCACCGGCCTGGACCGGGCGGCCCGCACCGACGACGCCGATCCGGCCCGGCCTCGACCGTCACCCCCCGTACCGCAGCCCCGATCCGAAGGAGACCCCCGGTGACCCGACCCGCCACCACCGCCGACCCGCTCGCCGCCGACCCCGCCCGGGCCGCGCTGCACCGGTTGCGCGCCGAGGTGGCCAAGGCGGTCGTCGGGCAGGACGCCGTCGTCGCCGGCCTCGTCGTCGCGCTGCTCTGCCGGGGCCACGTCCTGCTGGAGGGCGTACCGGGGGTGGCCAAGACGCTGCTGGTGCGTACGCTGGCCGCCGCGTTGGACCTCACGGCCCGGCGGGTGCAGTTCACCCCGGACCTGATGCCCGGCGACGTCACCGGCTCGATGGTCTTCGACTCGCGGACCGCGGCGTTCACCTTCCGCGAAGGACCGGTCTTCACCAACCTGCTGCTCGCCGACGAGATCAACCGGACCCCGCCGAAGACCCAGTCCGCGCTGCTCGAAGTGATGGAGGAACGGCAGGTCACCGTCGAGGGCGAGCGCCGTGGCCTACCCGACCCGTTCATCGTCGTCGCCACCCAGAACCCGGTGGAGTACGAGGGCACCTATCCGCTGCCGGAAGCCCAGCTGGACCGTTTCCTGCTCAAGCTGACCGTGCCGCTGCCCAACCGGGACGAGGAGTTGGGGGTGCTCCGCGCCCACCATGCCGGCTTCGACCCGGGCGACCTGGCCGGCGTCGGTGTGGGCCCGGTGGCCGGTGCCGCCGACCTCGCCACGGCCCGCGCGGCGGTGAGCCGGGTGCACGTCGCCGAGCCGCTGCTCGGGTACATCGTCGACCTGTGCCGGGCCACCCGGGCCGTACCCGCGCTGGAACTGGGCGCCTCGCCCCGTGGCGCCACCGGTCTGCTCGGCGCCGCCAAGGCGTGGGCCTGGCTCAGCGGCCGCGACCACGTGGTGCCCGACGACGTCAAGGCGATGGCCCGGCCCACCCTGCGGCACCGGCTCCGGCTGCGCCCCGAGGCGGAACTGGAGGGTGTCGCGGTCGACGCCGTACTGGACACGGTGCTGGCCACCGTGCCGACCCCGCGATGACCTGGCGGGCGGCGGCGCTGCTCGCGGTGGGCGCGCTGACCCTGCCGCTGTGGCCGGCTCCCTTCGTCGGGGTGGCGGTGATGGTCGGTGCGGTCCTGCTGCTGCTCGTCGTGGATCTCGCGCTCGCCGCGCCGCTACGGTCGCTCACCGCCTCGCGGGAGGGCGAACGGTCCGTCCGACTCGGCGGGACCGCCACCGTCGTCCTGCACCTGGGCAATCCCTCCGGTCGGCCGCTGCGCGCCCAGGTCCGCGACGCCTGGGTGCCGTCGGCCGGGGCCCGGCCCGACGTGCCGTCGAACCGGGTGGTGCAGGTCGCCCCCGGCACGGTGGTGGCGCTGCCCAGCCGGCTGACCCCGACCCGCCGGGGTGACCGGCCCGCCGTGACGCTCACGGTCCGCTCGCTCGGGCCGCTCGGGCTGGCGTTCCGGCAGTGGAGCGGTCGACCGGTGACACCGCCGTGGACCCTGCGGGTGCTGCCCCGCTTCGACTCGCGGCGGCACCTGCCCGAGAAGCTGGCCCGGCTGCGGGTCATCGACGGCCGCCAGGTCGGCCGGGGACGCGGCGCGGGCACCGAGTTCGACACGCTGCGCGAGTACGTGCCCGGCGACGACGTGCGGTCCGTCGACTGGCGGGCCACCGCCCGCCGGGGCGAGGTGCTGGTCCGGACCTGGCGCCCCGAGCGGGACCGACGGGTGGTCTGCGTGCTGGACACCGGACGGACGTCGGCGGTGCGCCTCGGGGACGAGCCTCGGCTGGACACCTCGATCGAGGCGGCGCTGCTGCTCGCCGCACTGGCCACCCGGGCCGGTGACCGGGTCGACGTGTTCGCCGCCGACGCCGTGCCCCGGGCGTCGGTCAGCGGCGCCGAACGACCGGCGCAGTGGAGCCGACTGGCGCACGCGCTGGCGCCGCTGCAACCCGCCCTGGTGGAGACCGACTTCCGTCTGATCGCGGGCGAGCTGCTGCGCCGGCACCGTCCACGCAGCCTGGTCGTCCTGCTCACCGCGCTGGAGCCCGGCGCCCTCGGCGAGGGTCTGCTGCCGGTGCTGCCCCGGCTGGCCGCCCGGCACCGGGTGGTGGTGGCAGCAGCCCAGGACCCGGTGCTCGCCACGCTCACCACCGGGCCGCCCCGGCAGGTCGAGGACGCCTACACGGCCGCCGCCGCCTGGCGCACGCTCGCCGAACGTGACCGACTCACGGCCGCCCTGACCGGCCACGACGTCACCGTCATCGACGCTCCCGCGCCACAGCTCGCCGCCGCGCTGACCGACGCCTACCTGCGGCTCAAGTTCACCGGCCAACTCTGATCCGCCCGGCAACCGCCGACGAGCGCCTCAGTGCTGCACGGCAGGAGAATCGCCAGCGGCGCCCCTGGTCCGGGAGCCGAGCACGAAGACGTACGTGAGGAAGGCGAGCCAGGCGGTGGCGCCGACGGCGATACGCAGAGCCGTCGGCACCGGGGCGGGGGTGACGAAGGCTTCGATCAGCGCCGAGATCGCGAAGACCACCACCAGGCCGAGGGCGACCACGACGCCGTCGCGACCCGCCCGGGCCACCGCCTGTCCCCGGGTGAGCTGCTCCGGCGGCGCGATCCACGCCCACCCGAGACGCAACCCGACTCCGGCGGCCACGAACACCCCGGTCAGTTCCAGCAGCCCGTGCGGGGTGATCAGGCCGAAGAAGACGTCCCCCCGGCCGTACCCGACCATGACGCCGCCGACCACGCCGATGTTCACCACGTTCTGCCACAGCAGATACACCACCGGGACGACCAGCACACCCGCCGCCAGGCACTTGGCGGCCAGCCAGGCGTTGTGCGTCCAGAGGTGGAAGGCGAAGGTCGGCGCGGAGAACTCGGTGTAGTAGCCGGCGAAGCCGGACTCGACCAGGTGGGCGGCCTCCGCCTCGCCGACGAACGCCGCCGCCGTCTCCGGATTGTCCGCCACGAACCCGATCAGGGTGAAGGTGAGCAGCGTGAAGGCGGTCGCCACCGCGCACCACCAGGGTGCCGCGCGCCAGACCGCACCGGGGAAGTCCACCAGCACGAACCGCCGGACGATCGCCCACGAGGGACGCGGCCGGTCGGTGAGGCGCGCCCGCGCCCGGAGCACCACCTGGGAGAGCTGACCGACCAGGGCCGGATCGGGCGAGCGACTGCGCAGCATGGAGAGCTGGGTGGTGGCCCGCTGGTAGAGCGCGACCAGTTCGTCGACCTCGTCGACGGTCAGTCGTCGGCGGCCGGAGAGCTGGTCCAGCCGGCGCCACTCCCCGCCGTGCTCGGCGACGTACGCGTCGAGATCCACCGTCCACCCCCGTCCGCGCGATCATAGTGTTCACTGTGCGGGTGAGCACAGCAGCATCGCGACCGTGGAACGCCCCGGCCTGGGGCGACGCCGAGCTGGTCAGCGGTGAGGCGGTGGAGCTGGACGTACGGGCCGCCCGGATCGGCTCGCGGGTGCTCGCGCTGCTGCTCGACGTGCTGATCCAACTGCTGTTCGGCCTGCTGCTGGCCGCCATCGTCGGATTGGGTCTGGCCGCCCTGCCGCACGGCGCGATCGACGCGGCCACCGAACGGGCGCTGCTCACCATCGGGGTGGTGCTGCTGCTGGTGGGCTACCCGGTGCTGTTCGAGCAGCTCCACCACGGCCGGACCCCCGGCAAGGCGGCGGTGGGGTTGCGGGTGGTGAGCGTCGACGGCGCCCCGGTCGGGCTGCGCCAGTCGTTGGCCCGGGCGCTGGTCGGGGTGGCCGTCGAGTGGCCCGGTCTGGTGCTGCCGCTGCTGTCCTGGGTGGCCGGGGTCACGGTGATGCTCAGCGACACCCGGGGGCGGCGTCTCGGTGACCTGGTGGCGGGCACCCTGGTCGTGCACACCCGCACCGCGACGTCCTGGCGTCCGGTCCCGGCCACCGTGCCGGCGTTGCGGGAGTGGACGTACACCCTGGACCTGAGCCGGCTCGATCCGAAGCTGGCGCTGGCCACCCGGCAGTACCTGGCCCGGGCCCACCTGTTCACCGGTGCGGCCTCCGACGACCTGGCGTCGCGGCTGTGGCGGGAGGTCGCCACGGTGATCGCCCCGCCGCCACCGGGCGGATTGCCGGCGGCGGTCTACCTGGCCGCCGTGCTCGGTGAACGGCACCGGCGGGCCCGGCACCGGCTGGCCGAGGAACGGGTGCTCACCGCCGCACTCTGGCCCCGGCTCGGCCTGCTGCCGCACGCCGACCGGCCGGACGGCCCGGTGAGCGCGCCGCTCGGCGTACCGTGGCCACGGCCCGCCGTCCCCGGGCATCCGGGCGCCGTCCCGCCGGAACCGCCGCGAGCGCCGGTGCCGACCCAGAACCGGCCGGCGGTACGACCGTCCACGCTCGTCGAGTCCGACCAGACGCCGGTGCCCGGTGTCCAGGGCACACCCGGGAGGACCTGATGAGGGGTCTGTTGCCGTGGCTGGCCGTGCTCGGGCTGGTGCTGCTGCTCAGCGCACTGCGTCTGCGCAGCCTGGCAGCGGTGGTCTCGCTGACCTGGTTGGCCTGGTGCGTCTGGACCTGGGTCCGGCCCACCCGCCGCCAGAACCCGCCCCGCTGACCCACGTGCCGCGCCGACTCGGCTGGCCGTGGGGCCGCCGGCCCCGTTGACCCGGCCTGGAGACGAACGACCGGGCCGGGCCGACCTGAGGTCGATCCGGCCCGGTACGCGTCGGTCAGTAGCGGTAGTGGTCCGGCTTGAACGGGCCCTCCTGGCTGATGCCGAGGTACTCGGCCTGCACCTTGGTGAGCGTGGTCAGCTTGGCGCCGAGCGCGCCCAGGTGCAGCCGCGCGACCTTCTCGTCCAGGTGCTTGGGCAGCACGTACACGCCGATCGGGTACTCGTCGGTCTTGGTGAACAGCTCGATCTGGGCGATCGTCTGGTTGGCGAACGAGTTCGACATCACGAAGCTCGGGTGACCGGTGGCGTTGCCCAGGTTCAGCAGACGACCCTCGGAGAGCACGATGATCGAGTGCCCGTCGTCGAACGTCCAGAGGTCGACCTGCGGCTTGATGTTCTCCCGGGTGACGTCCGAGCGCTTGGCCAGACCGGCCATGTCGATCTCGTTGTCGAAGTGACCGATGTTGCCGACGATGGCCTGGTGCTTCATCCGGGCCATGTGCTCGTTGGTGATCACGTCGAAGCAACCGGTGGCGGTGATGAAGATGTCCGCCTGCTCGACGACGTCCTCCAGGGTGGCGACCTGGTAGCCGTCCATCGCCGCCTGGAGCGCGCAGATCGGGTCGACCTCGGTCACCACGACCCGGGCGCCCTGGCCGCGCAGCGACTCGGCGCAGCCCTTGCCCACGTCGCCGTAGCCGAGCACGACCGCCATCTTGCCGCCGATCAGCACGTCGGTGGCGCGGTTGATGCCGTCGATGAGCGAGTGGCGGCAGCCGTACTTGTTGTCGAACTTGCTCTTGGTCACCGAGTCGTTGACGTTGATGGCCGGGAAGAGCAGCGTGCCGTTGCGGTGCATCTCGTAGAGCCGGTGCACACCGGTGGTGGTCTCCTCGGTCACGCCCTTGATGTCGGCCGCGATCCGGGTCCAGCGTCCGCCGTCCTCGGCGATCGTCCGGTGCAGCAGGCCGAGGATGACCGCGTACTCCTCGGAGTCGGCGGACTCGACCGGCGGCACCGCGCCGGCCTTGGAGAACTCGGCACCCTTGTGCACCAGCAGGGTGGCGTCGCCGCCGTCGTCGAGGATCATGTTGGGCCCGTGCCCGTCCGGCCAGGCCAGCACCTGCTCGGTGCACCACCAGTACTCCTCCAGCGTCTCGCCCTTCCAGGCGTAGACCGGGACACCGGAGGGTGCGTCGGGGGTGCCGTCCGGGCCGACCACGATCGCGGCGGCGGCGTGGTCCTGGGTGGAGAAGATGTTGCAGGACGCCCAGCGGACCTGCGCGCCGAGCGCGACCAGGGTCTCGATGAGGACGGCGGTCTGGATCGTCATGTGCAGCGAGCCGGTGATCCGGGCGCCCGCGAGCGGCTGCGCCTCGGCGAACTCACGACGGATCGCCATCAGGCCGGGCATCTCGTGCTCCGCGAGACGGATCTCCTTGCGCCCGAACTCGGCGAGCGACAGGTCTGCCACCTTGTAGTCGCCCTCGGCGAGGGTACGCGGGCGGGCCTCGGACGACGTTCCGCTGCCGGACGCCGGGAGGGTGCTGGTCATGAATGCTCCTGTCGGACGATGTGCTGCGCAACCACCAACCTTACGCGCGCTGTCCGCTGCGGGACGGCCTGGTTGCGGACAGCACACGGGGCGGTCGGTCGTGGACGTGTGCCGCCCAGTCCCGCCCGCCCCGTGCATCCCCCCGGTTTGGTTCCCCCGCGCGTTCTCGGACCTTCGTCGCGATAACGCTGCGCACCCATAGAGTCACACTGCGCTAGACGCGAGTCAAGCGATTTCGGGAAAGTCGGACTTGCCGTTTCAGCGGGATGCGCGGATCCTGGACTGCCGAGATCAGAGTGAGCCGGTCGAGGCGACGTAGACCTCGCCCGCGCCGCGCACCGTCAGCGCACCACCGTCGGCCGGCCCCACCGCGGCCCGCCCACGACCCAGCGTCACCGGCGCGACGGCGTCGGCCACGGTGACCTCCCCGATGGTGCAGAGCAAGACGCGCGGCCCCGGCACGGTGAGCGTCACCCCGGGCCGGTCGCCCCGCACGGTCACCCGGTGCAACGCGAAGTCCGGCACCGGCACCGGCCAGGTCACCACCCCGTCGGAGACCGGTCGTGACGGCACCACCGGCTCGTCCAGCACCTCGAACCGGAGCACCCGCAGCAGTTCGGCCACGTCGACGTGCTTGCGGGTGAGACCACCACGCAGCACGTTGTCACTGGCCGCCATCACCTCCACGCCGGTGCCCCGCAGGTAGGCGTGCAGATTGCCGGCCGGCATCCAGATCGCCTCGCCCTCGGCCAGGCGTACCCGGTTCAGCAGCAGCGCGACCAGCACCCCCGGGTCGGCCGGATAGGTCTGCGCCAGCATCGCCACCAGGTCGGCGTCGGGGCCAGTCACCGCCGCCGTCCGGGCCGCCGTCACCAGCGCCTCCCGCTCCGCCTCCGGCCAGGTCAACAGCGTGCGGACCGCCTCGGCCAGGCCCGCCGGCCCGGCACTCAACGCGTCCAGCACCGGCCGCAGCTCCGGTACGCCCAACCCGGCCAGCACCTTCGCCGAGACCGCCGGGTCCCGGAACCCGCACAACGCCTCCATCGGCCCGAGCGCCACCAGCAACTCCGGCTTGTGGAACGGGTCGACGTAGTTGCGCACCCCATCGGCCTGGGCGTACTCGGCGGCATAACCGGCCCGGGCCTGCTCCGCGTCCGGGTGCGCCTGAAGGCTGAGCGGTGCCTCCGCCGCCAGCACCTTGAGCAGGAACGGCAGGCGTACGCCGAACCGGTCGATCGCCGGCTGGCCGAGCCACCGGCCCGGGTCGACGGTGAGCACGTCGATCAACGTCGCCGGACCGTCCGCCCGCGACACGGTGGCCGGCGCGCCCGGATGCGCGCCCAGCCACAGCTCTGCCTCCGGCCCGTCGCTGGGCACCGGCCGCCCCTGGAGTGCGGCGATCGCCGAGCGGGAGCCCCAGGCGTAGTCCTTGATCGGTCCGTGCAGCAGTTCCACCGGTCAGCTCTCCCGTCGACCGGACGCCTCCGCCGGCCCCGCATCCGCGTGATACACGTCCGGCTCCAGATAGATCACCCGGGCCACCGGCACGGCGGCCCGGATCCGGGCCTCCACCGCGTCGATGTTCCGAGCCACCTCCTCGGCGGTCTCGCAGCGCGCCACCGCGACCTTCGCGGCCACCAACAACTCCTCGGGACCGAGGTAGAGGGTCTTCATGTGGATGATCCGCTCCACCTCCGGACCGGCGGTGACCGCCTGCTCGATGGCGGCCACCTCGCTCGGTTCCGCTCCCTCGCCGAGCAGCAGGCTCTTGGTCTCGATCGCCAGCACCACCGCGATGGTCACCAGCAGCAACCCGATCATCGCGGTGCCGGCCGCGTCCCACCGGCCGTCCCCGGTCGCCAGCGTCATACCCACCCCGAACAGGGCGAAGACCAGACCGACCAGCGCGCCGAAGTCCTCCAGCAGCACCACCGGCAGCTCGGGCGCCTTGGAGCGGCGGATGAACCTGGTCCACGACTCCCGTCCCCGGACCAGGTTCGACTCGACGATGGCGGTGCGGAAGGAGAAGGACTCCAGCACGATGGCGACCAGCAGCACCGTCACCGGCACCCACTGCCAACTGGTGATGCCGTGTGGGTCGGACCACTTGTGCCAGGCCTCGTAGAGCGCGAAGAGACCACCGAGGCTGAACAGCACGATCGAGACCAGGAAGGCGTAGACGTAGCGCTCCCGGCCGTAGCCGAAGGGGTGCTGCGGCGTGGCCGCCCGGCGGGCCCGCTTGCCGCCGAGCAGGAGCAGCGCCTGGTTGCCGGTGTCGGCGACCGAGTGGATCGACTCGGCCAGCATCGACGACGAACTGGTCAGCAGGTACGCGACGAACTTCGTCACCGCGATGCCGAGGTTGGCCAGCAGCGCCGCGACGATCGCCCGTGTGCCACCCTGGCTGCTCACGCCCCGGATCTCCCGCGACGTGAGCAGCCGGTGCGAGGAGCCGGGTCACCGGGCCGGCCGGCTCGCTCGCTGCGCTCGCTCACTGGTTGGACAGCTCCTTCATCTCGGTGATCGCCGGCACCGCCATCGGGTCCAGGCCGTGCGCCAGCGCCAGATAGATCGACGCGAAGTCGGGCACCGCCACCAGGGAGGCCAGTCGTTCCAGCGCCGAGCCGCCCTCGGCGGTGACCACGTCGCACCGTACGCCACGTCGCTCGGCGAGGGTCTGCACCGCCTCCGCGCGTCGTTCCTCGACCGCGTGCGGCTCGTCGGTGTCGTCCTCGGCGTTCAGACCCCCGTCGCGCAGCAGGACCAACCGCAGCCGGGTGTCCCCGTCCTCGGCGTCGTCCGGGTCGGCGAAGATGTCCCGGTCCCCCTCCGCGAGGCCGCCGAACACGCCGTCGAGCAGACCGACGCGTCCCCGGCCCGCCTCGCCGAGCGCGCCGGTGACCACCGGGTACCGGGCGTTGGCGGAGAGCGTGTCGCCGAAACGGCGGGCGGCGACCGACGCCAGCGGCGACGATCCCCAGACGATCGGGATCGACCCGGCCAGGCCGAGCGCCAGCGACTTCGCCGGGTTGACGAAGGACTCGGCGGTCGGCCGGCATCGGTCGGCGTCGGCGTCCAGCCGGGCCGCCGTCTCGGCCAGGTCCGCCTCGTTCACCTTGACCAGGCCGAGGGCCCGCGCGGCCATCAGGACCGGCACGGTGAGTCCCCAGAGGCTGGCCCGGGCCGGGGCCCGCCTCGGCACCGGGATGAACGGGGAACGGGCCCGCTCGGCCACCGAGTGCAGGGGCGAGTCCGGTGGGGCCACCGCGACCAGTCGGGCCCCGCGACGGTGGGCGGCCTCGGCCGCGCCGAGCGCCTCGGGGCTGCGCCCGGAGGCGCTGATCGCGATCACCACGTCGGCCGCGCCGACCCAGCCGGGTACGCCCGCGCTGCGGTGCGCGATGACGGGCACCGGACACCGTGGCCCGGCCACGGTGGCCAGCACGTCACCGGTCCGCCCGGCCGTGCCGATGCCGGCGATGACGACCGCCCGGGGTCGTCCGTCGTCGCCGAGGACGCCGAGGTTGGCCTCGGCGGCCAGGGCCGCCGACTCGCGGACCTGTGCGCCGGCCGAGGCGGTGTGCCGCAGCATCCCGCCCGGATCCCGCTCGGCCAGCGCCTGCGGGTCGTCGAGGAGCCGGTCGTCGGCATGGCGGTGGCCGCTGACGCCGGCCGTTCCGTCGATCACGACCGCTCCGCGGGGCCGCGCGCCTCGTCCAGCAGCAGCACCGGCACGTCGTCACGGACCTCGAAGATCCGGCCGCACTCCGTGCAGGTCAGCGTCTGGGCCTGCGCGTCGTAGTCGAGCGGTGCATGGTGTGTGTCCGGGCAGGCGAGGATTTCCAGCAACTGCGGGTCGAGGGCCACTGCGCGGCTCCTTCCACGTATGCGGCTTCACCGATCGACGGTGCCGACCGGCGCGAGCGATCCTATCGGCGAACCACGGCCAGCACGTCGTCGCGCAGGGCGGTCATCCGCTCGGCGGTCGGTGCCTCCACGTTGAGCCGCAGCAACGGCTCGGTGTTGGAGGCACGCAGGTTGAGCCACGCCCCGTCGGGGAAGCGCAGCGTGAGGCCGTCCAACTCGTCGACCTCGGCGTCCGGGTACGCGGCCCGCACCTCGTCCACCTTCGCGGCCTGGTCCCGTACGGTGGAGTTGATCTCCCCCGAGGCAACGTACCGCTCGTACTCGGCGGCCAGCGTGGACAGCGGCAGCGGCTGCTCACCGAGCGCCGCCAGGGTGTGCATCGCGGCCAGCATCCCGGTGTCGGCGAACCAGAAGTCCCGGAAGTAGTAGTGCGCCGAGTGCTCGCCACCGAAGACGGCGTTGGTGCGGGCCATCTCGGCCTTGATGAACGAGTGCCCGACCCGGGCCACCACCGGTTCACCCCCGTGCTCCCGGATGATCTCCGGTACGGCGCGCGAGGTGATCAGGTTGTGGATCACCGTGGAACCGGGGTGCCGGGCCAGTTCCCGGGCCGCGACCAGCGCGGTGATCGCCGAGGGCGAGACCGGCTCGCCGCGCTCGTCGACGACGAAACAGCGGTCCGCGTCACCGTCGAACGCCAGCCCGATGTCGGCGCCGTGCGCCACCACGGCGCGTTGCAGGTCGACCAGGTTGGCCGGGTCGAGCGGGTTGGCCTCGTGGTTCGGGAAGGTGCCGTCGAGGTCGAAGTAGAGCGGCACGATCCGCAGCGGCAGCGCCGACAACGCGGCGTCACCGAGCACGCTCGGCACGGTGTGCCCGCCCATGCCGTTGCCCGCGTCGACCACCACGGTCAGCGGCCGGATGCCGGAGAGGTCCACCAGCGTGCGCAGGTGCGCGGCGTACGCGGCGAGCAGATCCCGGCGCTCGACCGGGGCGCTCGGCTCACCGAGCGGCTCGTCCTTGTCGAGCAGGGCCTGTGCCCGGTCCCGGACCTCGGCCAGCCCGCTGTCCTGTCCGACCGGACGGGCACCCGCGTGGCACATCTTGATGCCGTTGTACTGCGCCGGGTTGTGACTGGCGGTGAACATCGCGCCGGGCAGCCCGAGCGCGCCGGAGGCGTAGTAGACCATGTCCGTCGAGGCGAGTCCGATCTCGATGACCGGGCGCCCCTCGGCGCGTACGCCGGTGGCGAAGGCCTCGGCCAGCTTCGGCCCGGAGGCCCGCATGTCGTGCCCGATCAGGACGGCCTCGCCGGGCGGGCCGGCCTCGTCGAGCATCTGCGCGAAGGCGGTGCCCAGAGCACCTGCCACCCGCTCGTCCCACTGGTCCGGCACCGTCCCACGGACGTCGTAAGCCTTCACGATCTGGGACAGATCAGACACCGGTTCCACTCCTCGGCCGCAGGTCGGTCAACGCACCTGAGCGTAACGGAGCGCCGGGCCCCGTCCCGGCTCAGCCGGAGAGCCCGCGCCCCGGTTCGTCTTCGTCCCCACCCTCCGGCCGTCCCGGCACCGCCACAGACCCGGTCTGGCCCGAGGTCGACGCCACCGGGGGCGCCGAGACCGGCGGGGCCGTCGGCGGCGCCGACACCGGGGGGATCACCGGCGGGGCCGATACCGGCGAGACCACCGGGTAGCCCGACACCGGCGGGTATCCCGACACGGGCGGAGCCGACACCGGCGGGATCACCGGCGGGTAGCCGGACACAGGCGGGGCCGAGACGGGCGGGACCACGGGCGGGGCCGACACCGGCGAGACCACCGGGTAGCCCGACACGGGCGGAGCCGACACCGGCGGAATCGCGGAGCCGGTGGCGGCCGGTGGTGACGTGTGGGGCTGGTCACCAGGCTCCGGCCGGGCGCCGTACAGACCGCCGGACGGGCGCGGCGACGCCGGGGCGCCGTAGACCCGGGGCGCGGCGGGCCGTGCGGTGCCGTACACGTGCCCGGGAGACGCCGGCGGCACCGGACCGGGCGGCACCGGCGGAACACCCCGGCCCGGCGGCACCGGCGGTGGCACGACCCCACCCGGTGGCATCGGCGGCGCGACGACCGTGCCCGGCGGCATCGGCGGCGCGGCACCCGGACCTGGCGGCACGGACGCGGCGCCGTGACTCGCGCCGGAGCGGTAGGTGGTGCCGCCCGGGTTGCGCGGCAGCGGGATCTCGACCCTGTCCTGACGCTGCCGCCGGTCCTTCCGGGACCGGACGATCAAGAGCGCGATGAGCAGGACGCCGAGGACGACCATGCCGACGCCGAAGTACATCACCGGCGATCCGCCGGAGGACTGCTCGACGGCCTGGACGGAGCGCACCCCGTCCGCGTCGGCGCGAGCCGGCGCGCCACCGATCACCACCAGGCCACCCAGGGGCACGCAGAGCGTCGCGAGGCGACGTACCGACATGATCACCCACCGTTCTTCCCCCTGACGGGGGACCGCGGTCAGGCTACTACCGGGGCACGACCCCGGCCGGTCGGCGAGCACCCCGCAGGTGGGGCGCATCACGCCGACGCCGGTACGCCGAGCCGTCACCGAGGGCACGACGCGACTCACTCTGGGTCGCAACAACCGTACGGAGTGCCACGAAAGTGTGCTTCTCCGGTAAATTCCCCGTGTGATCGACCGCGAGCAGGCCGAGCAGATCGCTGCGGTGTGGGCCCGTCGCGACTCGGTACGACTCGGGCACGAGTGTCGTCCATCGGTCACCGAGTTCGACCTCGGCTACGTGATCACCTCCACCGTCCCGACACCGGCCGGAGCGCTCCCCGGCGACCTGCCGGCGACCGTGGTCGACAAGCACACCGGCGAGGTCAGCACCTGGCCCCGGGTGGCGACCGAGGTGGTCCAGCGGCTCTACCGACGCAGCCGCCCGAGCGGGCCACCGGTGCCGCGCACGGTGGACCCGGCCGGTCAGCTCATGCGGGAGGTGCACCGGTCGCCCACGCCGACCGTCACCGCGCACCTCACCGTCGAGGGACGGATCTTCACCGCCCGGGGCGCGAAGGGCGACCTGCCGCTGCACCTCCATCCGCTGCTCGACGAGTACCTGGACGGGCTGCCGGCCGGGCACCTGGTCCGTGGTGCCGAACGGCACGCGGAGGTCGTGGTCGTCTCCGACGTGCTGCACCACCACGACCACCTCCGTGCCGCCGAGGGCATCGCCCCGATGTGCCTGGGCGACGCCAAGGGCCTGCTGGCGTCGGCCCGCGTCGAGGTGTTCCGGGTCCGTGAGCCGACGGATCCGCACGCCGGTCCGGCCGAGAGGCCCTGCGACTCGTGTCTGGCCCTGCTGGTGGACTTCGGCGTCCTGCCGGGCACCGCCCGGGACCAGCTCGCGCCCCGGCCGCCCGGCGAGGCACCGGATCCCGTCCCGGGCCGGTCTCCGCCGGAGGTCGTCGACACCGACCTCACCGACTCGCCTCACCTGTCCAGCACCCGACGCGGACCGGGTCAGCAGGTCTGGATCTCCCCGTTCGACCTGCGGGCGCGTCAGGTCGCGCACTCCGCCGACTCGCTCGCCGACTTCGGGGCGGTGATCGGGGCACGGCTGGTTCCGATCGGCACCGAGGAGCAGCACAGCATCCTCGCGGTGGACGAGCGGGGCCGGGTCTTCGCGCTGGACCAGGCCGGCGAGTGGTTCCTCGGCGCGGACCTGGACGCCGCCCTGGTCACCCTGCTGTCCGGTCGCGCCCCGGCGCGGGTACGCGACGACGGCTCCTGGTGAGGCGCGCTACAGCCGGAGACCGGTGAGGACGGTGACCCGGGGGTCGGTGTAGTCGTCCATGGCGCTGCGCAACCCCTCCCGTCCCACCCCGCTCCCCTTCACTCCGCCGTACGGCATCTGGTCGGCCCGGTACGACGGCACGTCACCGACGATCACCCCGCCCACCTCCAGCGTCCGCGCCGCCGCGAAGGCGACGTCCAACCGTCGGGTGAAGACACCGGCCTGGAGCCCGTACGCCGAGTCGTTGACCGCCGCGAAGCCGGCCTCGTCGTCGGTGACCCGGTCCACCACGAGCACCGGCCCGAACACCTCCTCGGCGCGGACCCTCGCCGTGTGGGGCACCCCGCTCAGCACCGTCGGCGGGTACGTCGCCCCGGACCGTCGGCCCCCGGTCTCGACGGCGGCCCCGGCGGTCACCGCCTCGTCCACCCACGCCTCCACCCGTTGCGCCGCCTCCTCGGAGACCAGCGGGCCCACGTCGGTGGCCGGGTCGGCGGGGTCACCGGTCCGCAGTTCCCGCACGGCCGCGACCAGGCGGGGCAGGAAGCCGTCGTAGAGCCACTCGTGGACGAAGACCCGCTGCACCGCGATGCAGGACTGCCCGGCCTGGTAGTTGGAGAAGGTGGCGATCCGCTGCGCGGCGACGGTGAGGTCGGCGTCCTCGGCCCAGTCCGCGCAGATCAGCACCGCCGCGTTGCCACCCAGTTCCAGCGTGACGTGCTTGTCGGGCACCGCCCGGCGGATCGCCGCGCCGACCGGACCCGAGCCGGTGAACGAGACGACCGGCAGCCGGGGGTCGGTGACCAGCTCGGCGGCCCGGTCGTTGGGCAGCGGCAGCACCGAGAACATCCCGGCCGGCAGGTCGGTCTCGGCCAGGATCTCGCCGAGCAGCAGGGCGGTCAGCGGCGTGGCCGGGGCCGGTTTGACGAGCACCGGCGCGCCGACCGCGACGGCCGGGGCGACCTTGTGCGCCACCAGGTTCAGCGGGAAGTTGAACGGGGTGATGCCCAGCACCGGGCCCTTCGGCACCCGTCGCACCAGGGCGATGCGGCCGGTGGCGGCCGGGTCGGTGTCGAGCCGTTGCAGCTCGCCGGAGAAGCGCCGGGCCTCCTCGGCCGCCCACCGGAAGGTGGAGACCGCCCGGCCCACCTCGGCCCGGGCCCACTTGACCGGCTTGCCGTTCTCGGCGGTGATCAGCGCGGCCACCTCCTCGGCCCGCTCGGCGAGCCGACGTGAGACGTGGTCCAGCGCCGTGGCGCGGGCGTGCGCGGGCAGTTCGGCGGCGGTCGCGGCCACCTCGGCCGCCGCCGCCACCGCAGCCTCGACCTGCTCGGCGGTGGCGAGGGTGGTACGTCCCACCGCCCGGCCGTCGTACGGGTGGTGCACGGTCAGTTCGCCGGCACCGTGGGCGGGACGGCCGGCGACGAAGAACGGGGTGGGTTCCACGTATCGCAGCGTAACTCCGGCAGCCGCCCACGGAAACGGTCGCGCTAGACCTTGTCTGCCGCGAATTCAGTAGCGAAGATGGCACGAAGATTGCGATAACCGCCGCAGCGCGACCCCGGACCCCTCGGAGTGATCCAGCCATGAGTGACAAGCAGAAGCTGCGCAACTTCGTCGACGGCGAGTACGTCGAGCCGGCCGACGGCGGCTACGCCGACCTGATCGATCCCTGCACCGGGGAGGCGTTCGCCCAGGCCCCGGTCTCCGGCGCCGCCGACGTCGACGCGGCCATGAAGGCCGCCGCGACCGCCTTCGAGAGCTGGCGGGACAGCACTCCGGCCGAGCGACAGAAGGCCCTGCTCAAGCTCGCCGACGCGGTCGAGGCGCGGGCCGCCGACCTGGTCGACGCCGAGGTCCGCAACACCGGCAAGCCCCGGCAGCTCACCGCCGACGAGGAACTGCCGCCGGCCGTGGACGAGTTCCGCTTCTTCGCCGGGGCGGCCCGGCTGTTGGAGGGACGGTCGGCCGGCGAGTACATGGCCGGGCACACCTCGTACGTGCGGCGCGAGCCGATCGGGGTCTGCGCCCAGGTCACGCCCTGGAACTACCCGCTGATGATGGCGGTCTGGAAGATCGCCCCGGCGCTCGCCGCCGGCAACACGGTGGTGCTCAAGCCGTCGGACACCACGCCGGTGTCGACGCTGCTGCTGGCGGAGATCGCCGCCGAGTACCTGCCGCCGGGTGTGTTCAACGTGGTCTGCGGCGACCGCGACACCGGGCGGGCCCTCGTCGCGCACCCCACCCCGCAACTGGTGTCGATCACCGGCTCCACCCGGGCCGGCATGGAGGTGGCCGCAGCCGCCGCCCCCGACCTCAAGCGCACCCACCTGGAACTGGGCGGCAAGGCACCGGTGGTGGTCTTCGACGACGCGGACGTCGCGGCGGCTGCCGAGGCCATCGCGACCGGCGGCTACTTCAACGCCGGCCAGGACTGCACCGCCGCGACCCGGGTGCTCACCGGCCCCGGCGTGCACGACGACTTCGTCGCCGCCCTGACCGAGCAGGCCCGCAACACCCGCACCGGCGCGCCGGACGACGAGGACGTGCTCTACGGCCCGCTGAACAACGCCAACCAGCTCGCCCGGGTACGCGGTTTCGTCGACCGCCTGCCCGACCACGCCGCCGTGCAGACCGGTGGTACGCAGGTGGGTGAGCGCGGCTACTTCTATGCGCCCACCGTCGTCTCCGGCCTGCGCCAGCAGGACGAGATCATCCAGGACGAGGTGTTCGGGCCGGTCATCACCGTGCAGCGCTTCTCCGACGAGGACGAGGCGGTGCGCTGGGCCAACGGCGTCGACTACGGCCTGTCCGCCTCGGTCTGGACCCGGGACCACGGCCGGGCCATGCGGATGACCCGACGGCTGGACTTCGGCTGCGTCTGGGTGAACACCCACATCCCGTTCGTCTCCGAGATGCCGCACGGCGGGTTCAAGCACTCCGGGCACGGCAAGGACCTCTCGGTCTACAGCCTGGAGGACTACACCCGGCTCAAGCACGTCATGCACAACATCGAGGGCTGAGCCGGTGAGCGTCGGAAGTGGGCCGGTGCCACCGGCACCGGCCTCGCACGCACTGCACGTGCGGCGGGGCGCCGCCGTGGCCCGGGGTGTGGGCAGCGTGATCTCCTCCTACGTCGACAGTGCCTCGGGTGGCCTGCTCACCGACGTCGACGGTCGGGAGTGGATCGACTTCGCCGCCGGCATCGCCGTCACCAACGTCGGCAACTCCGCGCCCCGGGTGGTCGAGGCGGTACGCGCCCAGGTCGAACGCTTCACCCACACCTGTTTCATGGTCGCCCCGTACGAGTCGTACGTGGCGGTCTGCGAGCGCCTCAACGCAGTGACCCCGGGTGCCTTCGAGAAGCGGTCGGCACTGTTCAACTCCGGTGCCGAGGCGGTGGAGAACGCCGTGAAGATCGCCCGGCACGCCACCGGGCGGCCGGCGGTGGTGGTCTTCGACCACGCCTACCACGGCCGGACCAACCTGACCATGGCGTTGACCGCGAAGAACATGCCGTACAAGCACCGGTTCGGGCCGTTCGCCGGTGAGGTGTACCGGGTGCCGATGTCGTACCCGCTGCGCGACGGCGGGCTCGACGGCGCCACCGCCGCCGCCCGGGCGATCGAGATGGTGGAGAAACAGGTCGGCGGCGAGAACGTCGCCGCGCTGCTGATCGAGCCGATCCAGGGCGAGGGCGGATTCGTCGTACCCGCGGACGGGTTTCTGCCCGCGCTGCGCACCTGGGCGACGGCGGCCGGGGTGGTCTTCGTGGCCGACGAGATCCAGACCGGCTTCTGCCGCACCGGCGACTGGTTCGCCTGCCAGCACGAGGGCGTCGAACCGGACCTGGTCACGCTCGCCAAGGGCATCGCCGGTGGGCTGCCGCTGGCCGCCGTGACCGGGCGGGCGGAGCTGATGGACGCGGTGCACGTGGGCGGCCTCGGCGGCACGTACGGCGGCAACCCGATCGCCTGCGCCGCCGCGCTGGCCACCATCGAGACCCTGCACGAGCTGGACCTGGCCGCCGCCGCCCGGCGGATCGGCGCGACCATGACGGACCGGCTGCGGAGCATCGCCGCACGCGATCCCCGGATCGCCGAGGTACGCGGTCGGGGCGCGATGCTCGCCGTCGAACTGGTGCAGCCGGGCACCCTGACCCCGGACCCGGCCGCCGCGTCGGCGATCTCGGCCGCCTGCCACGCCGCCGGTCTGCTCACCCTGACCTGCGGCACCTACGGCAACGTGCTGCGTTTCCTGCCCCCGCTGGTGATCTCCGACGCCGACCTCACCCGTGGGCTCGACATCCTCGACGCCGCCTTCGTGTAAGGAGGGGTCCCCTGCTAACGCCTCGTGTATAGCAGGGGACCCCTCCTTACATCTCAGCTCAGCGCAACACTTCGACGACGTTGTTGCGGACGAGGTTCTTGCCCGGCTCGCGGATCTGCTCCATCGCGGCGGAGTTGAGCAGCACGCAGCTCGCCGACGGGCCGGTCACCGTCACCGTGGTCGCCCGGTCGTTGTCCAGGTTGGTGACCCGCAACCGGGTGCCGACCGGGAACCGGTCGCTGGTGGCGCCCGGTCCGGCCGCCTCCTCGAAGAAGGTGATCGGGCCCGGGCAGGCCGACGCCGTACCGGGTCGGGCGGCCGGCGGGGAGAACGAGCCGGGCCGGTCGGCGGGCCCGCTCGGCGCTACGGTGTCCGGCCGTGCCGCCGGGCCGTCCAGCCGCTCGACGAGGTTGCGCCGGATGACGTTCCGACCCGGCTCGCGGACCAGCTCCATCGCGGCGGAGTTGAGCAGCACACAGCTGCCGGAGGGGCCGACCACGGTCACCTCCGCCGACCTTTCGTTGTCCAGGTTGGTCACCCGCAACCGGGTGCCGACCGGGAACCGGTCGCTGGTGGCGCCCGGTTCGCCGCCCTCCGCCGAGAATGTGATCGAGCCGGAGCAGGCGCTCTGCCCGGCCGGGCCGCTGTCGGCGAACCCGAGCCCGGTGCCCACCGCCACGGTCGCCGCGGCGACCACCGCCACCCCCGCCGCCAACACGTGCTTCCGTTGCAGCCTCACTGTCGCCTCCCGTTACTCCCCGCCTGCGTTCAGGGGTCGGTACGGGCTGGGAGCGCTACCCAGTTCACCGGCGTGACGCGTATCGAAAACAAAGTTTCGGGTGAACCCTGCGGCAGACCGGTCACACCGGTCCGTAGCAGGTGTGCGGCGCTCCGGTCAGCAGTGCCCAGTAGCGGTCGCCGTACGACCAGTGCCACCACTCGGTCGGATAGTTGACCAGGCCCACGCCGGTCAACGCGTCGACCAGGATGCGACGGTTCCGGCGGGCCAGAGCACCGATCGTCGGCGCGGCGGTGAAGCAGGCGTTCCCGCTCGCCTCCGGGGTGGCGTCGACCGCCGTGCCCATGTCGACCTCCACCCCGTCGGCGGTGCAGAGCGTCAGGTCCACCGCACCACCGGTGCTGTGCGGCGCCACCTCGACCGGTGAGACGAACTTCGTGGTCTCCTCGTACACCCGCTCCGGCGACCAGTCGGGATGCGCCCGCCGCAGCTCGTCGCGGTAGCCGGTGAAGATCTCCCACTGCGACCGGTACGGCCGGTACCCCTCGATCACCAGCAGGCGGAGCCCGTCTGGCAGGGCGTCCTGCGCGGCCAGCAACCGCTCCGCCACCCCCTTGCGCAGTCGCGCGTACGCACCGTCGGGGTCGGCCGCCCGCCCGTCCAACCGCAGTTCCGGGATCCCGCGCAGGTCGACGAGAGGCTCGCCGTCGTCGGCACCGGGCACCGCCGCGACACGCGGATCGCAGAGCAGGATCACGGCACCTCCCCCGTGCCGCCGGGACGCTCCGCGTGCCGGCTGACCGCCAACGCGACCAGCCGGTCCACGATCTCCCGGTAACCGACGCCGCTCTCCGCCCACACCTTCGGATACATCGAGTGCGCGGTGAAGCCGGGCATGGTGTTCAGCTCGTTCACGTACAGCTCGCCGGCCTCCTCGTCATAGAGGAAGTCGACCCGGGCCAACCCCCAGCCGCCGATCGCGGCGAACGCGCGCAGCGACAACTCCCGGATCCGCTCGGTCACCTCGTCCGGCAGCGAGGCGGGGACCACCATCGGGTCGCTGTCGCCGAAGTACTTCTGCCGGTAGTCGAACCAGCCGCCGCTGACCGTGACCTCACCGACCGCCGACGCCTCCGGGTGGCTCCCACCGAGTACGCCGCACTCCAGTTCCCGCGCGGTGACCCCCTGCTCCACGATGACCAGGTTGTCGTGCCGCAGCGCCTCCTCCACCGCCGCCGCCAGGTCGTCGCCGTCACCCACCCGGGAGATCCCGATCGAGGAACCCATCCGGGCCGGCTTGACGAACAGCGGCCGGCGCAGCTCGACCACCAGCTTCTCCGGGTCCTCGGCGGCCCGGTAGGTCGACGCGTCGAAGGAGACGTACGGCGTGACCGGCACCCCCTCGGCACGCAGCGCCCGCTTCATGGCCACCTTGTCCATGCCGACCGCCGAGGCGAGGATGCCGCAGCCCGCGTACGGCACACCGAGCGATTCGAGCAGCCCCTGCACCACACCGTCCTCGCCGAACGGGCCGTGCAGCACCGGGAAGACCACGTCCAGTTCGGCCTGCACCGCACCCGGCGGGTCCGCCGCGGTGACCAGTGCCGTGCCACGCCGCCACCCCGCCCGCAACTCCACGGCCGGGCCGGTCACCGTGAACCGGTCGTCGATGGCCCGTTCCCCGCCGGTGCCGTCCAGGAACTGACGCAGCACGTCGTCCGGCATCAGCCGGAACCGACCGCTGCGGGTCACCCCGATGGCGACGACCCGGTACCCGCCGCCGGACAGCGCCCGCGCCACCCCGAGCGCCGAGGCGCAGGAGACGTCGTGCTCCGCCGACGGCCCACCGAACAGGACCCCGATCCGCACTTCCGCGCTCATACCGCCACTCCTTGTCTGGGCAGGACCGGGGTCGCCAGCCGGGCGACCAGGTCCGCTTCCACGTTTCCGCCGGTCAGCACCACGCCGACCGTGCGCGGTCGAGAGCCGCTGCCCGGTGCGGCGGTGCCGGCGACCACCCGCGTCGCGCCGTCGGCGGCGAGACAGAGGGCACCGGCCAGACCGGCCGCTCCGGAGGGCTCGGCCAGCACCTTCAGCTCCATCAGGAGCAGCCGGAACGCCGCCGCGATCTCCTCGTCGTCCACCCGGACCACCCCGCGCAGGCGGGTGCGCAGGATGTCGAAGGGCAGTTCGCCGACGCAGGACGGCCGCAGCCCGTCGGCGATCGTCGGCGCCGGCCGGACCGGCGTCGGTCGACCGGCGACCAGGCTGTGCGCCAGGGAGTCGCAGCCGACCGGCTCCACGCCGTACACGTCGATGGGCCGGTCGGACGCGGCCAGGCAGGCACCGGCGACGCCGCCGCCCCCACCGACCGGCACGATCAGGGTGTCCAGCGGCGTGCCCGCCCGCTCGGCGTCCTCGATCAGTTCGAGACTTGCGCTGCCCTGCCCGGAGATCACGTCCGGGTGGTCGTACGCGTCGACGATCGGATGACCGGTCTCGTCGCTGATCCGGCGCGCGACCGCCAGCCGTTCCTCCACGGTGGAGCCGACCAGGACCACCCGGGCACCGGCCCCCCGGGCCCGCGCCACCTTCGACGGCGTCGCGTCGACCGGCAACACCACCGTGGCGGCCATGTCGTGCCGGCGCGCCGCCAGCGCGACCGCGACCGCGTGGTTGCCGGTGCTCTGCGCGACCACACCGGTGTGCCCGGCGGCGGCGAGCCGCCCCACCGCGTACAACCCGCCCCGCATCTTGTACGAGCCACCGGTCTGCAGGTTCTCCGCCTTGAGCAGCACCCGCGCCCCGACCAGGCGGTCGATCACCGGGGACCGCAGCAGCGGGGTACGCAGCACCTGGCCGTCGAGCCACCGCGCCGCCGCCGTCACGTCGACCGAGGGCCGACCGGGATCGGCGGGTTCGGGCGGATCGGTGTGGATCATGTCGTCTCCCTTGTCGATTCGATCGGCGATCGGCGAGCCGGCAGGTCGAACAGCCAGGTCGCACGTGCCGCCAGCAGCGCCCGGTGCAGGCCGAGGCTGAGCGCCAGCACCAGGACGGTGAGCGAGAACGGGTAGCCGAAGGCCAACGCGAGCCGGGCGGAGTCACCCAGGTCGGCGATGGGCTCGGCGATCATTCGGTGCAGGAGTGCCAGCACCGGCATGTGGATCACATAGATCGGCAGCGTCTGCCGGCCCAGCGCGGCCAGCGGCTCGCGGACCAGCGGCCACCGGGCCAGTTGCACCGCCAGGGCGATGCCGGCCAGCACCGCGACGACCGAGACCAGCGGCGTCACCCCCGGCAGCCGCCCGGCACCGGTCACCCGCACGGCGGCCAGCACGGCGAGGTATCCGCCGACCGCCAGCAGCAGACGTCGACCGGTCACCGCCGCCGACCACCGCCGCACATGGCGACGCAGGTGCAGGCCGGCGAGGAAGAACACCAGGTTCTGGTAGAGCCCGCCCCGGTTGCCGGGGGTGTCGAGCAGCCCCACCGCGGCGACCGCGCTCAGCGCGCCCGCCGCGGCCAGCAGCAGCGCCGGGTGGACCCGGCGCAACGCCTTGGCGAGTACGAAGTAGAGCGCCAGCGCGTACAGGTACCAGAGGTTGGACGGGCTGACCGTCAGCTGTGCCAGCAGTTCCCCCGGGCCGGTCGCCCGGTCGGTCGGGAAGTCCGGCGCGAGGGCCAGCAGGGCGGTGTGGATCAGCAGCCAGACCGCGTACAGGTAGAGGAACCTGGCGATGCGCGGACGGCCGACGGCCCGCCACGGCCGTTGCACCGCGGTGGCCGCGAACATCCCGGAGATGGTGAAGAACAGCGGCATCCGCATCGGCAGCAGCAGTTCGCCGAACGTCCCCCAGGCCCCCGCCACCGGCACGTCCAGCCGCCAGTCGATCTGGAGGTAGTCCTTCATGATCACGTGCCAGAGCAGGACCAGCAGGATGCAGCCGCCCTTGGCGACGTCCGCCCAGTCCCACCGTTCGCCGGCCGGGCGGGCGCCGGTGACGGGCGCGAGGTGGTCACGGGTACGCACCGGGGTGCTCCTCTCCCACGCGGTGGTGACGTTTTCGGGCATGCCGAGGGACGGGACGTCGCGGAATGTGCGACCCCGTGGATCGGGTCGTGGTGACCGGAAGGGCTCAGGGCACGTGCGGAAGCTGGACGTCGACCCGCAGTCCGCCGTACTCGGCGGGGCGGGCGGCGATCAGTCCGTCGTGCGCCTGGGTGATCGAGCGGGCGATGGCCAGACCGAGACCGGCACCACCGCTCTGGTTGGTGCGGTCCCGCGCCAGCCGGCGGAACGGCTCGAAGAGCCCGGCCACCGCCTCGGCCGGCACCACCTGACCGGTGTTGACCACCGTCAGCGCCGGGTTGCGGCCGACGGTGACGCTGATCGCGCCACCCTGGCGGTTGTACTTGATCGCGTTCTCCAGCAGGTTGGTCACCAGGCGCTCCAGCAGCACGCGCTCACCCATCACGGTCCGGGGCTCCAGGTGGGTGCTGACGGTCACCCCGGCCTCGGTGATCCGGTCCTGGTACGCGGCCAGCACCTCCGTGACGATCTCGTCGAGGCGCTGCGGCAGGCGGGAACGGAGCCCCTGGTCGCTCTCGCTGAGCGCGAGCAACCCCTCGATCAACCGTTCGTTGCGCTCGTTGGTCTCCAAGAGCTGGTCGGCCACCAGCTCCATCTGCTCGCCGCTGAGCGACCGGGACAGGCCGACCTCGATCAGCGTGCGCTGCACGGCCAACGGCGTCCGCAACTCGTGCGAGGCGTTCGCGGCGAACCGCCGTTGCCCCTCGTACCCGGCGGCGATGCGCTCCATCATCTCGTCGATCGACCGGGCCAGCCGGGCCACCTCGTCGTTGCCGCGCATCCGGATCCGGTGACCGAGGTTCTGCGGCCCGGCGTGCGAGATCGGGCCGGCGAGGTCCCGGACCGGTCGCAGACACCAGCCCGCAGCGACCCAGACCGCCGCCACCGCGAGCAGGAACACCACCAGCCCCAGCAGCGACAGCGCGACCCCGCCGAGGCCCCGCGCCGGCTCGCACACCAGCCCGCTGCCGGACAGCCCGCTGTCGCAGAGACCCCGGACCCGCCACCACAACTCGCTCGTGACCGACACGGTCAGTCCCGGCAGGGCGTACCCGGCGATCAGGGCGACCACGCCGACCAGCACGATCCTGCGACGCGGGGTCACGACGCCGGACCGATCCGGTAACCGGCCCGAGGCACGGTGTGGATCACCTGAGGCGTACCGAGCTTCTTCCGCAAGGTCATCACGGTCACCCGCACGGTGTTGGTGAACGGGTCGGCGAACTCGTCCCACGCCTGCTCCAGCAGCTCCTCCGAGCTGACCACCCGCCCGTCCGCACGCATCAACACGTGCAGTACGGCGAACTCCTTCGGGCTCAGGCCGACCGCCCGGCCGTCCCGGGTGACCGAGTGCCGGGCCACGTCCAGCGCCACCCCGTGCTGCTCCAGCACCGGCGGCACCGCCGCCGCCGACCGCCGACCGAGCGCGTGCACCCGGGCGACGAGTTCGGCGAAGGCGAACGGCTTGGTGAGATAGTCGTCGGCCCCGAGTCCGAGACCCTCCACCCGGTCGCGGATGCCGGCGGCGGCGGTGAGCAGCAGCACCCGCGTACCCGAACCGGACCCGGCGAGACTGCGGCACACCTCGTCACCGGTGTGCCCCGGCATGTCCCGGTCCAGCACCGCCACGTCGTAGCGGTTCACCCCGATCCGCTCCAACGCGCCGTCACCGTCGTAGCAGACGTCCACCGCCATCGAGAGCCGCCTGAGGCCCTCGGCGACCATGTCCGCCAGCAGCCGCTCGTCGTCCGCCACCAACACCCGCACGCTCTTCGCCCCCGTGATCCGTCGTTGCCGGGCATACGTTCGCAGGCGGAAGATAAGGGTTTCGTAAGCGCCCGCCGCAGCAATACTCCACGTCCACGACGTCACCACAAATCAGCACGGGCACAGCCGGTCACCACGCGCCTGAACAGCACGTACGTCCCACTTTCCCCCACCCTCCCCCACCCGCCCCCGTCGTCGCGTCGCCGTCGTCGTCGCCGTCGGTCGCCGTCGTCGTCGCCGCGTCGATCATGGAGTTGGGGCTGCACTTATGGAAGCTTTTATCCTTATTTGCGATCGCCACGATTCCATGATCGACGCGGACAGCCGTGGGGCCGCGAGTTATCCACAGCGTCCCGGTACGTCGTCCACAGGGGCGGACGGCAGCCGGGGTGGGCCGGGACAGTGGCGAGATGACAGAGCGACTGATTCGTTACTCCGAGTTGTTGGCGACCGGGTGGAGTCGAGGTCAGGTGCGGGGGCAGATCGCACAGGGGGCACTGCTTCGGCTGACCCGAGGTGTCTACGGGCCTCCCGCCGCCGCCGACGACCACCTCAGGGCGATCTTCGAACGTCTGCCCGACGGCGCGGTGGCGGGGTTCCACACCGGTGCGATGCTGCACGGCTTCGGGGATGCCCGGTCGACCAGGTGCCACGTCATCGTGCCGGCGGGTTCGGTCGTGCCGCAGATCCGTGGGGTCGTGGCGCATGAGTCCGTCGTGCCGGTCCGCGATCCCGTCCGGATCCGCGGACTGCCCTGCGCTCCGGCCGCGCGATGTGCCGTCGATCTGGCGAGATCACTCCGGCGGACAGAAGCCCTTCCGGTGCTGGACCTCTGTCTGCGGGCGACAGCCTGCCGGCGCGACGATCTCCATGACGAGCTCGGGCGCCATCGGGGCCTGCGTAACGCCCGCCAGGCACGGGACCTGATCGGCCTGGCGGATCCCCGGTCGGAATGCCGGCAGGAGAGTCAGTTGAGACTGATTCTCGTGGACGCTGGACTACCGGCCCCGGAGCCTCAGCTCTGGGTGCACGACCGGTACGGCATACCGCTGCACCGGATCGACCTGGCCTACCGCAAGCGTCGGATCGGCATCGAGTACGACGGACAGTCCCACCTGACCCCGGAGCTCCTGCACTACGACCGTTCCCGGTCGAACTGGCTGGCCGGTCAGGGTTGGCGGATGCGTTACTTCACCGCCGACGACCTCTACCGCCGCCCCACCCACATCGTCACCACCATCCACCACCTCCTCGCCCCCTGAACTCCCGAACCCCCTGCCCTGGGCACCCCAACGCCTTCCCCCACCCTCCCCACTCCGCAACGGCCCCGCACGCAGCCGCACCGGCAGCCGCGATCATGGAGTTGCGGCACTCCGAAAAGGGGCGAATACCCCAGGATCGCAGCCTCAACTCCATGATCGACGGGCAGGAGAGGGCGGGATCGACGGGCAGGGAGACGGGTGGGAGGGTCAGCGGCTGTCCAGGAGGGGTTGGGTGGGGTTCCAGGGTGGGCCACCGGCGGCGTCGCGACGGCGGCGGGCGATGGCCGACAACGCTTCCAGCACGACCCGGTTGCCGAGGTAGGCGGTGATGTCGGCGTGGTCGTACGGCGGGGCGACCTCCACCACGTCCACCCCGACCACGGGGAGTTCGTAGCAGACCCGGCGGACCGCGTCGAGCAGCTGCCGACTGGTGAAGCCGCCCGGTTCGGGGGTGCCGGTGCCGGGGGCCATACCCGGGTCCACCACGTCCACGTCGACGGAGAGGAAGACGCCCTCGCACTCGTCGGTCGCGATGTCGAACGCCTCGGTGAGGCAGTCGTCCAGGCCACGGGCCACGATCTCGGTCATCTCGTACGAGCGCATGCGCTGCTCGGCCATCCAGGACAGGGTCGACGGGCCCGGCCAGTAGCCGCGCAGGCCGATCTGGAGGAACCGGTCGCCGCGTACCGCGCCGGACTCGATGAGTCGACGCATCGGCTGGCCGTGACCGTGCAGCGAGCCGAACTCGATGTCGCCGGTGTCGGCGTGCGCGTCGAAGTGCACCAGCGACACCCGGCCCAGCCCGTGGTGGCGGGCCACCCCGGTGGCGTCGGGCTGGGCGATGGAGTGGTCGCCGCCGAGGACCACCGGGATCGCACCGGCCGAGGCGACCGCGTACACGGCGGTTTCCAGCGCGGACAGCGACCGTTCGATGTCGCCGGAGAACATCTCGACGTCACCGGCGTCGTAGACGCACAGGTCGCGCAGCGCGTCGACGCGCAGCGCCAGGGAGGGGCGGGAGCCGTCGTGCGGCAGATAGCACGCCTGCCGGATGGCGGACGGGCCGAACCGGGTGCCGGGGCGGTGCGAGGTGCCGCCGTCGAAGGGCGCGCCGATGATCACGACGTCGGCGTCGGCGTACGTGACGGGCTCCTCGATCGTGCAGGGCGGTACGCCGAGGAACGTCACGTCGGGGCCGTACATCGGGCCGTACCGGGTCATCGTTCCGCCATTCCCCACGGCGAGCCGTAGGCGGTGAGCAGGTCGAGGAAGGGCTTGGGCGGCAACGCCTCCGGTCCGAGCACCCCGCTGCCCGACCACACGCCGTCGGCCAGCAGTTCCAGGGCGACCACCGGGTTCACCGCGGTCTGCCAGACCACCGCCTGGTGGCCGTACTCGCGCATCGACCACTCGTTGTCGACCACGTGGTAGAGGTAGACCCGGCGCGGCTCGCCGTCGGTGCCGATACCGGTGACGTACGTGCCGGCGCAGGTCTTGCCGCGCATCCGGTCGCCGAGGGTGGCCGGGTCGGGCAGGCAGGCGGCCACCACGTCGCGCGGCGACACGGAGACCGGGCCGACCCGCACCGGCGCGGTCGAGGAGAGACCGAGTTTGTGCAGCGTCCTGAGCACCTCGATGAACTCCGCGCCGAGGCCGTACTTGAAGGTGACCCGCTTGGCCGGCACCCAGCGCGGGATCAGCAGCACCTCCTCGTGCTCCACGTTGACGCACTCGACCGGCCCGATCCCGTCGGGGAACTCGAAGACCTCCGGCTCACTGAACGGCTCGGTGGTGAACCAGCCCCGGTCGGCCTCCCAGATCACCGGCGGGTTCAGGCACTCCTCGATGGTGGTCCAGATGGAGAACGACGGGGCGAAGTCGTAGCCGTCGACGGTCAGGTTCGCGCCGTCGCGTACCCCGATCTCGTCGATCTCGCGGAACAACTCGTCGGCGGCGTACCGGGCGAAGACGTCGGAGAGGCCGGGCTCGACACCGATGCCGCAGAGCGCCAGCCGCCCGGCCTCCGTCCAGCGGTCGGCCGCCGCGAACTGCGCGTCGCCGAGCATCACGCCGGTCTCCTGATAGGGCCGGGTCGGGTGCGGGCGGGACAACGACATCGCCATGTCGAGGTAGTCGGCGCCGGCCGCGTACGCCCCGTCGAAGATCGGCATGACGAAGCGTGGGTCGACCGCGTTGAGCACGTGGGTGATCCGGTGTTCACGGCAGAGTGCCGCGACCGCCTCCGCCGAGGCGGCGTCGACCCCGGCGGCGACGAAGCGGTCGTCGCGGCCGGCGACGGCCCGCGCGGCGCGGGTCTCGTCGTGGTCGGCGACCACCATCGTGTCGAAGAAGGCACGTCGGGCCGCGATGGCGACGACGGCGGAACCGACGCCTCCGGCCCCGATCAGCAGCACGCGCATCACGAGTCGAACCCCAGACCGAAGCGATCGAGCGTACGGAGCCACAGGTTGCGCCGCCCCTGTCGAGCGTCGGCCCGGGCCATGGACCAGCGGGTGAGCCCGATGCCGACCGCGCGGGCCGGTTCGGGCGGGAACGGCAGCGGCCGACTGCGGACCAGGTCGAGCCGGGTCAGCGGGCTGTCCACGCCGTCGAGCAGGTCGAGCATCACCCGGGCACCGAACCGGGTCGCCCCGACGCCGAGCCCGGTGTACCCGGCCGCGTACGCGAGCCGACCGGAGTACGCCGTGCCGAAGAAGGCGCAGAACCGGGTGCTGGTGTCGATCACCCCGCCCCAGCGGTGGCTGAACCGGACGTCGGCGAGCTGCGGGAAGGTGGTGAAGAAGTGACGGGCGAGGGCGGTGAAGGTGGCGTCGCGCTGGTCCAGTGCCGGCGTCATCCGGTTGCCGTAGTGGTAGATCGCGTCGTAGCCGCCGAACAGGATCCGCCCGTCGTCGGTGAGCCGGTAGTAGTGGAACTGGTTGCCGGTGTCGGCCAGTCCCTGCCGGTTACGCCAGCCGACGGCGTCCCGCTGCGCGGGCGTCAACGGCTCGGTCGTCAGCGCGTAGTCGTACACCGGCACGATCCAGGTGCGCAGGCGGCGCAGCAGCGGCGGGAACGCGTTGGTGGCCAGCACCACCTTGGCGGCGCGGACCGCCCCGGGGCTGCCGTCGGCGGCGACGGTGCGGGCCAGCAACGCGTTGGTGTCCCGGTGCAGGCCGGTGACCCGGGTGTGCTCGTGCACCCGTACGCCGAGGTCCACGCAGGCCCGGCGCAGTCCCCAGGCCAACCGCGCCGGGTCGAGCATCGCCACCCGGTCACGGTCCCACAGTCCGCCGAGGTACGTCGGCGAGTCGACCTCGGCGCGCACCTCGTCGGCGTCGAGCAGGCGCACGTCGTGCCCGTACCGTCCGGCCAGCGCGGCGTCGGCGGCCAACCCGTCGAGCTGGTACGGCTCGACCGCCACCGACAGTTCGCCGGTCCGCGCGAAGTCGCAGTCGATCCGGTGCTCCGCAACGGTGTCGGCGATGGCGTCGAGGTTCTCCCGGCCGAGCCGTTCCAGCGTCTGGATCTCGTCCGGGAACCGCTGCACCCCGTTGGCCAGCCCGTGCGTCAGCGAGGCGGCACAGAACCCGCCGTTGCGTCCGGAGGCCGCCCAGCCGCAGGTCCCCGCCTCCACCAGCAGCACGTCCCGCGCCGGGTCGGCCTGCTTGGCCAGCAGCGCCGCCCACAGCCCGCTGTAGCCGCCCCCGATCACCACCAGGTCGGCGGTGGTCGGGCCGGGCAGCGGCGGCAGCGGGTCGGGCCGCTCCGGCCGGTCGAGCCAGTACGGTGCGCGGACCGCGTCGGCGAGCGCCCGGCCGGCGGATGGCCCGGTCATGACCGGCTTGTCGCCCGGGGAGCCGGCACCGCGAACGCCGCCCGGCGGGCCCGTCGGCCCCGCAGCATGCTGGCCAGCACCAGCAGCAACGCGATCGCGAACATGGCCGTACCGATGACGTTGACCTGCGGCGGGATGCCCCGCTGGGCGGCACCCCAGACGTACATCGGGAACGTGACGGTGGTGCCGGAGTTGAAGTTGGTGATGATGAAGTCGTCGAAGCTGAGCGAGAACGCCAGCAGTGCGGCGGCCACGATGCCGGGCAGCACCAACGGCAACGTGATGCGGCGGAACGTCTGCCACTCGCTGGCGTAGAGGTCCATCGCGGCCTCCTCCAGCCGCCGGTCCATCCCGGCCAGCCGCGCCTTGACCGTCACCACCACGAACGACATGCAGAACATCACGTGCGCGATGACGATGGTCCAGAACCCCAGCGGCACCCCGCCGGCGACGAAGAGGGCCAGCAGCGAGGTGCCCATCACCAGTTCCGGCGTGGCCATCGGCAGGAAGATCAGCACGTTGAGCCCGGAGCGTCCCCGGAACCGGTGCCGGACCAGCGCGAACGCCATCAGCGTGCCGAGCGCGGTGGCGGCGACGGTGGCGATGAAGCCGATCTGCACGCTGCGGACCACCGCGTCGCACATGTCGGAGGTGGCGCACGGGTTACGCCAGTTGTCGAGCGTGAACGCGTGGAAGTCGTACGAGAGCCGGTTGGAGGGGCGGTTGAACGACAACGCGCCCACCACGGCGATCGGCAGGAACAGGTAGCCGAGCACCAGCAGGGCCACGCCCATCACCCAGTGCTGCGCCCACCACCGGGAGAACCTGGTCATAGGACCTCCTCCGTGCCGGCCCGACGCAGATAGACGAAGACCACCGCGAGGATCGCCGACATCAGCAGGAACGACAGCGCCGCGCCCTGCGGATAGTCCAGCCGGACCAGGAACGCCGAGTCGATGACGTTGCCGATCATGTACTGGTTGGGCGTACCGAGCAGTTCGGCGTTGATGTAGTCGCCGGTGGCCGGGATGAAGAAGAGCAGCGTCCCGGCGATCAGGCCCGGCATCGACAACGGCAGGGTGACCCGGCGGAACGTCTTCAGCGGGCTCGCGTACAGGTCGCTGGACGCCTCCAGCAGCCGGTGGTCGAGCCGCTCCAGGCTCGCGTACAGCGGCAGCACCAGGAACGGCAGGAAGTTGTACGTCAGGCCGAGCACCACCGCGATCGGGGTGGCCAGCAGCCGTCCGTCCGGACCGAGCAGGTGGACGTCCCGCAGCAGCCCGACCAACCAGCCGTTGTCCGACAGGATGGTCTTCCAGGCCAGCGTGCGCACCAGGAAACTGGTGAACATCGGCGCGATCACGCAGACCAGCAGCAGGTTCTTCCACCGGCCGGCCTTCTGCGCGATCGCGTACGCCAACGGGTAGCCCATCAGCAGCGCCAGCACCAACGCGATGCCCGCGTACAGGAACGAGCGGCTGAACTGGGGCCAGTACGCCTGCAACGCCGCCGGGTAGTTCCCGAAAGCCCAGGTCATCGCGTACCCGGTGGAGAGCGTGCCGTTCGGGTCGTAGAGGCTGGCCGCCGCGAGTTGCAGCAACGGCAGGGCGAAGAAGAGGAACAGCCAGGCCGCGCCCGGCAGCAGCAACAGGTACGGCAGGAGGCGGTACCGCCCTGATCGGGCAGCCGGCGGCGGCGACGCCGGCTGCCCGGAGCCGGTGGGTACGTGAGCCAGCGCGCTCACGCCGTGCCCTCGCGTCGCTGGCTCATGAGGACGCACCGACCGGCTCGTCCAGGACCGGAGTGGTCCGGTCCTCCTCGTCGGCGCGGCGCCCGAGCAGGAAGGCGTGCTGCGGATCCCAGTACGCCACGGCCCGCTCGCCGACGGCGAAGCGCTGCTGCGCCCCGCTGTTGGCGACGAAGACGCTCAGCTCGGTGCCCCAGCCGGTGCGCAGCAGGTACTGCGTGCTCACCCCGACGTAGGAGGCGTCGGTGACGGTGCCTTCGAGGTGCTGGTTACCGGCCGGCACCTGCACGGCGGCGCCAACCAGGTGCAGCTTCTCTGGGCGTACGCCCAGGAAGACCGGACCCTGGTCGGTGCGGGCCCGCGCCGACGGCACGGAGAACCGCGCGCCGTGCGCGGTGACCAGGAGGTCGCCGCCGTCGATGCCGGAGACCTCGCCCGCGATCAGGTTGGACTGGCCGAGAAAGTTGGCCACGAACGCGGTGGCCGGGAACTCGTAGATCTCGGCGGGTGGGCCGAGCTGCTCGATCCGCCCGGCGTTCATCACCGCGACCGTGTCGGCCATCGTCATGGCCTCCTCCTGGTCGTGGGTGACGTGTACGAAGGTGATGCCGACCTCGGTCTGGATGCGCTTGAGCTCGATCTGCATCTGCCGACGCAGCTTGAGGTCGAGCGCGCCGAGCGGCTCGTCCAGCAGCAGCACCTGCGGGTGGTTGATCAGCGCGCGGGCCAGCGCGACCCGCTGCTGCTGCCCGCCGGAGAGCTGGGCCGGGCGACGCCGTTCGTACCCGTCGAGCTGCACCAGCGACAGCATCTCGCGGACCTGCCCGTCGACCGAGCGGATGCCGCGCCGCCGCAGGCCGAAGGCCACGTTCTCGAAGATGTCCAGGTGCGGGAAGAGGGCGTAGCTCTGGAACACGGTGTTGACCGGCCGCTTGTACGGACGCAGCCGGGCGATGTCCCGGTCACCGAGCAGCACCTGCCCGCTGGTCGGCTCCTCCAGCCCGGCGATCATGCGCAGCGTGGTGGTCTTGCCGCAGCCGGACGCACCCAGCAGGGCGAAGAACGAGCCCTGCGGAATGGTCAGGCTCAGGTCGTCGACGGCGGTGAACGGGCCGAACGTCTTGGTGAGGTCGGCCAGCCTCAGGTCACCGGCCGGAGTGTCCCGCGCCATCGTCACGCTCCGATAACCTGCTGGAACTTGGTCTCGTACTCGCGTTCCTGCTGCTCGTCCAGGGCCATGAAGACGCGGGCCTTGGAGAGGATCGCCTCGTCCGGGAAGATCAGCGGGTTGGCGGCCAACTCCGGGTCGATCTTCTCCATCTCCTCCTGCGCGCCCTGCACCGGACAGATGTAGTTGACGTACGCGGCGAGCTGCGCGGCGATGGCCGGCTCGTAGTAGTGGTTGATCAGGGCCTCGGCGTTGCCCTTGTGGGTGGCCTTGTTCGGCACGAGCATGTTGTCCGACCAGAGCGTCACACCGGAGTCGGGCACCACGAACTTGATCTGCTCGTCGTCGAAGCCGAGCTGGATGATGTCGCCGGACCAGCCGATGCACGCCGCGATGTCGCCCTTGGCCAGGTCGGGGGCGTAGTCGTTGCCGGTGAAGCGGCGGATCTGCCCGGAGTCGACCGCCTTCTTGAGCTTGTTCAGGGCGTCGTCGAACTGGCTGGCGGTGAAGTCGGCCGGGTTGTGGCCGTTCGACATCAGCAGCAGGCCCATGGTGTCGCGCATCTCGGTCAGCGCGGTCACCTTGCCCTTGAGGTCGGCGCGGGTGAGCAGCTCGTCGACGGTCCGGATCTCCCGGGTGACCCGACCGTTGTACGCCAGTCCGGCCAGGCCGGACTGCCACGGGACGGCGAGGTGGTTGTCCACGTCGAAGGGACGGTTCCGCAACGACGGCAGCAGGTTCGCCTCGACGTTCGGCAGCTTCGACTTGTCGAGCCGCTGGATCCAGCCGAGCCGGATCATCCGGGCGGCCATCCAGTCGGTGAGCACCATGACGTCCCGCCCGGTGCCCTGACAGGCGGCGAGCTGGTTCTGCACCTTGCCGAAGAACTCGTTGTTGTCGTTGACGTCCTCGGTATAGGTCACCTGGATGCCGGTGTCGGTGACGAACTTGTCGAGGCTGGGACGCTTCGACGCGTCGTCGTCATCGACGTCCATGTATTGCGGCCAGTTGGAGAAGGCGACAGTCTTCTCCGTGCCGGACAGGTCCTCGCTGACACAACCGGCCTCGGTCTGCTGCGCGCCGGGGGTGCCGCAACCGGCGAGAGTGCCACCCGCCGCGAGCAGCGCGGCCGAGCCGAGGGTGCCGGTGAGCAGACCACGCCGAGTGAGGGGCCGGTAAGCGTTTCGCATGTGACGACTCCTACAGGTCATCGTCGGCGGCGGGACGGGGGTGGGCGCGCCGACGGGAGGGTCAATGGCGATGGACGACTGATCCTGACATGAGGAAACCTCGCTCACAAGGGATTCCGTAGCCGCAATAGCCGTGGACGACGAATTACGCCAGACTGCGCGGTGGCACTAGGCTCAGCGCCGTGATGGACATGGGGAGCGCTCGATGACGAACCGGCAGCAGGACAACGGCACCGGCGGACGCCGGGTCAGCGTGCGGGAGGGCGCCAGCCACGTGCTGCTCGACGACGTGGCCAAGCAGATCATCGAACAGCTCCAGCAGGACGGCCGTCGCCCGTACGCGACCATCGGCAAGGCGGTCGGGCTCTCCGAGGCTGCGGTACGTCAACGCGTACAACGGCTGCTCGACGCCGGGGTAATGCAGATCGTCGCGGTGACCGATCCGCTCCAACTCGGCTTCCCCCGCCAGGCCATGATCGGCCTGCGTACCGACGGCGACCTGGAGAGCGTCGCGGACCGGATCGCCGAACTCGACGAGGTCGACTACGTGGTGATCACCGCCGGCTCCTTCGACCTGCTGGCCGAGGTGGTCTGCCGCAACGACGAGCACCTGCTGGAGATCCTGCAACGCCTGCGCGCGGTCTCCGGCGTGCTCTCCACCGAGGCGTTCGTCTACCTCAAACTCCGCAAGCAGACCTACAGCTGGGGCACCGCCTGATCATGCGCCGCGCGCGCCTCCGCCCCGTGCGCCCTCGCCCCACCCGCCCGCGCCCCACCCGCCCCGGCCCCGCGCGCCCCCGCCCCACCGCCCGCCCCCACCCTCGCGGCCTCGCGCCCTCGCGGCCTCGCGCCCTCGCGCCCTCGCGGCGATCATGGAGTTGTGGTCGCGGAAACGCGCCGATCGCCCTGGTTTGTCGCTGCCACAACTCCATGATCGCCGTGCGGGGAGGGCCGCGCGTGAGGCGCGGTGCCGCGCGGGGAGGGCCGTGCGGGGAGGGCCGTGCGTGAGGCGCGGGTGCGGTGTGGGAAGGCCGTGCGGGAGGTCAGCGCGGGAGTGTGGTGAGGAACGCGCGCCAGGCGTCGGGAGCGAAGGTCAGGGTGCCGCCGGCTCGATCCTTGCTGTCGCGCACCAGGACCCGGCCGGGCAGGTTGTCGGCCACCTCGACGCAGTCGCCGCCGTTGTTGCTGCTGCGGGTGGCGGTGCGCCAGCGGGCGTCGGTCATGTCCATGTCGTCGCCACTTCCCTGATCAGCTCGATGGACCGGCGGCGGGGCAGCGCCTCACCGGTGACGCTCTCCCATCTCGCGCCCAGGCTAGCAAGGTCGGCACGCTCGGTCACCACCTGACCGCGCAACTGATTGTCCAGATAGGCCGCCTCACCGCCGTCCGGCGTCCGGGCCAGCACGAACGGCCCGGCCAGGCCGGTGTGCCACGGATTCTCCGCCGGGATCACCCGGACCTGCACGTGCTCCCGCTCGCCCCACTCGGCCAGGTGGAGCAGTTGCCCGGCCATCACCGCCCGGTCGCCGCCCACCCGCCGACGCAGCACCACCTCGTCGATCACCGCCACCAGTTGCAGCGGCACCTCGCGCTCCAGCACCCGCTGCCGGGCCAGTCGCGCCGCCACGATCTCCTCCACCTGCGTCGGCGCCACCAGGCCGCCGGTCGCCAGCACCGCTCGGGCGTACGCCTCGGTCTGGAGCAGGCCCGGCACGAGCAGCGGCTGGTACGACCGCAGCGAGCTGGCGATCTGCTCCAGTTGGGCCCACTCCTGGAACCAGGGCATGTCCCGGCGACGGTGGGGCTCCGGCCAGAGTTCCTTCGACTGGCATCCGAGGACGGCGGCGACGGCGGCCCGGGTGCCGGGATGCGGGGTACGCCCGTCGGCCACCCAACGGCCCGCCGTCTTCGGGTCGACGCCGACCTTCCCGGCCAACGACTGAGCCGTCTCGCCCTTGTCAGCCATCGCCAACCGCAGTGTCTCGTTCATCTGCCGACCTCCGTCCACGCGTCACGTTGCGCCGCACGCTAGACACTCTGGGTGGCGCTGTCCGCCCGGTCTCGGCGTGTTGCGGGCGGGACTGTTTCGCGCATCTGAGGTGCGACCGAGATGCCCCTCGAATGCCCTGGACAGGACGCACTACCCGACGCCCACCATTCACCTCCACCACCCACCTGCGGGCGAGGCGGGTCCGGTGGCGGGAGCGGGCGGGGCAGGCCCGCCGACGCGGAGGTCGCCGGCCGGCGCCGGTTCGGCCATCACATCGCGAACATGGACCTTGGAAAGTTTCCGTTAGTAGATAACGGAAACTGTCCAAGATCTCGACTGATCGACAGCGAGGCACCTGACCTCCCACCAGCCGCCTTTGCTCTGCTTCAACCAGCGCACTGCCGTCGAACGAAAACCGTTGCGGTGGTTGAAGCAGAGCAAAGGCGACCGAGAGGTCACCCCGCGAGCCGGACAACGCTGATCGCGAACTGGCGCGCGCGAAGATCAGTGGGACCCGACGAGCTGACGAGCCGGACCCGCAGGAGGACGCCGCAGGGCAGTGGCGATGCGGAATCCGTTGCACTAAGTCGGATAAGCTCGCTAAATCCGTTGCATCGAGGCGTAAGTTCAACCGATTGCACTTGCCTCGCGGCGGCGGGCTGTGGGATAACCGTGAGCAGAGCGGCCGGTGAACCCCTGACCGGCCCGAGACCCGATGGGGCTGACATGGCGAACGCCACCGACCACCTCTGGATGCACTTCACCCGGATGGCGAGCTACTCCGCAGGCGAGGTACCGACGATCGTGCGCGGCGAGGGCGCGTACGTCTGGGACTCGCAGGGTCGCCGCTACCTGGACGGCCTCGCCGGGCTCTTCGTCGTCAACGCCGGCCACGGTCGCACCGAGCTGGCCGAGGCCGGCGCCAAGCAGGCCGGGGAGCTGGCGTACTTCCCGCTCTGGTCGTACGCCCACCCGACCGCCGTGGAGCTGGCCGAGCGGATCTCGGAGCTGGCCCCGGGCGACCTGAACCGGGTCTTCTTCACCACCGGCGGGTCGGAGGCGGTCGAGGCGGCCTGGAAACTGGCCCGGGCGTACTTCAAGCGCGTCGGCAAGCCCACCAAGCACAAGGTGGTCAGCCGGTACATCGCCTATCACGGCACCTCCATGGGCGCCCTGTCGATCACCGGGCTGCCGGGCATCAAGACGGACTTCGAGCCGCTGGTGCCGGGCGGGATCAAGGTGCCGAACACCAACTTCTACCGGGCTCCGGAGCACGGTGACGACCCGGTGGCGTTCGGTCGCTGGGCCGCCGAGGAGATCGGACGGGCCATCGAGCGGGAGGGGCCGGACACCGTCGCGGCGGTCTTCCTGGAGCCGGTGCAGAACTCGGGCGGCTGCTTCCCACCGCCGCCCGGCTACTTCGAGCGGGTCCGCGAGATCTGCGACGCGTACGACGTGCTGCTGGTCAGCGACGAGGTGATCTGCTCGTGGGGTCGGCTCGGCGAGTACTTCGGCGCGACCCGTTACGGATACCAGCCGGACATCATCACCACCGCCAAGGGCATCACCTCGGGGTACGCCCCGCTCGGCGCGATGATCGCCAGCGACCGGCTGATGGAGCCGTTCCTCACCGAGACCGGCATGTTCGCCCACGGGGTGACCTTCGGCGGGCACCCGGTCTCCTGCGCGGTGGCCCTGGCCAACCTGGAGGTCTTCGCCCGTGAGGACCTCGTCGGGCACGTACGCGCCAACGAGGCGGCCTTCCGGTCGACCCTGGAGAAGTTGCACGACCTGCCGATCGTCGGCGACGTCCGGGGCGACGGCTACTTCTACGGCATCGAGCTGGTCAAGGACAAGACCACCCGGGAGACCTTCGACGAGGCCGAGTCGGAACGGCTGCTGCGCGGCTTCCTGTCCAGCGCGTTGTTCTCCGCCGGGCTCTACTGCCGGGCCGACGACCGGGGGGACCCGGTGGTGCAGCTCGCCCCACCGCTGATCGCCGGGCAGCAGCAGTTCGACGAGATCGAACAGATCCTGCGCGGCGTACTCACCGAGGCCTGGACCAGACTCTAGGAGGCGGTGGTGGCCTACCAGGACCTGTCGTACTGGCTGTCCACCGTGGACGAGCCGTTGACGCCACGCCCGCCGCTGGCCGGTGACACCGTCGCCGACGTGGTCATCGTGGGCGCGGGCTACACCGGACTGTGGACGGCGTACTACCTCGCCGAGGCCGAGCCCGCCCTGCGGATCGTGGTCCTGGAACGCCAGGTGGCCGGCTTCGGCGCGTCCGGGCGTAACGGCGGCTGGTGCTCCGCGCTGCTGCCCACCTCGCTGACCGCGTTGGCCCGGCGGCACGGCCGGGACGCCGCGATCGCCATGCAGCACGCCATGCACGACACGGTCCGCGAGGTCGGCCGGGTGGTCGCCGCCGAGGGCATCGACTGCCACTGGTCGTACGGCGGCACCGTGGTGTTGGCCCGGAGCGCGCCGCAGGTGCAGCGCGCCCGGGCGGCGGTGGCCGAGGCGCGGCAGTTCGGTTTCGGCCCGGAGGACCTGGACCTGCTCGGTCCGGCGGAGGCCGTCGCCCGGTGCGGTGCCACCGGGGTCCGCGCCGCCACCTACACGCCGCACTGCGCGGCCGTGCACCCGGCGCGGCTGGTCCGTGGCCTGGCACGTGCCGTCGAACGCCGGGGCGTCACGATCCACGAGCGCACCCCGGTCACCGAGATCCGGCCCCGCGCGGCGGTCACCCCGGCCGGCACCGTACGCGCCCCGGTGGTGATCCGGGCGACCGAGGGCTACACGCCGGCGCTGACCGGGCACCGGCGGGCCCTCGCCCCGGTCTACTCACTGATGATCGCCACCGAGCCGCTGCCCGACGAGACCTGGGCCGAGATCGGGCTGGCCGAGCGGGAGACGTTCTCCGACCACCGGCACGTCATCATCTACGGCCAACGCACGGTCGACGGCCGACTCGCCTTCGGCGGGCGGGGTGCCCCGTACCACTTCGGCTCGCGGGTCCGGTCCGACTACGACCGGGAGCCACGGGTCTTCGCCGCCCTCCGCCGTACGCTCGGCGACCTCTTCCCGACGCTCGGCCCCGACGTGCCCGTCACGCACACCTGGGGCGGTCCGCTCGGGGTGGCCCGGGACTGGGCGGCCTCGGTCGGCTACCACCGGGCCGACGGGCTGGGCTGGGCCGGCGGGTACGTCGGCGACGGGGTGGGCACCAGCAACCTCGCCGGTCGTACGCTGGCCGACCTGATCCGGAACGAACCGACCGCCCTGACCCGCCTCCCCTGGGTCAACCACCGCTCGCCCCGCTGGGAGCCGGAACCTCTGCGCTGGCTGGCGGTCAACGCCGGCCTGCGCCTGATGCACTCCGCCGACGAACGCGAGTCCCGCACCGGGCGGGCCTCCCGCCGCGCCGCCACCTTCTCCCGCCTCCTAGGCCACTGACCCCCTCCCCCGCCCCCTCCCTCCCCGCTCCGCCTCCCGCCCCGCCTTGACGCGTCGCCTTGACGCGTTGATCAAGAAGTTTGGTCGGCCCAGGCGCCAAAAAATCGGCGCAAACTTCTTGATCAACGCCGCCGGGCGCGGGCGGGCGCCGCCGGGCGCGGGCGGGCGCCGCCGGGCGCGGGGGAGAGCGCAGCGTGGGGGGTGGGTGCGAGGTGCGGGGGTCAGTGCGTGGGGGGGATTACGCGGAGGTGGCCGCGCCGCGAGGAGGTGGTGGGGGGTGCGGCCTGCTGGGTCTGGTCGTCCTGCGGAGGGCGGGGCGCCGGGCGGGCGGCTTCGCGGACCGCCTCGGCGAGCGCGACCAGGTCGTCGGTGGTGGGCGGCGGGGGCTCGAACTCGCCCTCGTGCCGGACCACCTCCCAGCCGCGCGGTGCGGTCAGGCTCCGGGCGTGCGGCTCGCACAGGTCGTACGTGTGCGGCTCGGCGAAGGCGGCGAGCGGACCCACCACGGCCGTCGACTCGTTGTAGACATAGGTCAGCGTGGCGACCGCTTGCCGGGGGCAGCCGTTACGGGAGCAGCGCCGTGGTGACCTCACGGGCGCAGGGTATCCCCATTACCGGGTCCGGCGCACCGGTTCGCGTTACGACACGCCCGTCTTGGTGATCACATTTCGGCCCGGGGCGCGGCGCGCCAGGTGGCGGCGCTGATGCGGGCGGGGGCGCGGTGGCGGCTACCCTTTGGCTCATGACGAGTCCGGAGAACCGCCGCCCCGGCCCCGGCCGGCGGGCGCACCGCGACCGGCACGGGCGCGGTCTGCGTGGGCGGCTGGTGCCGGCGACTGTGCCGTTGGCGCGCACCAAGGCGGAGATCTTCGACGACCTGGTGCTGGACACCGTCGAGACGCTGGAGCGTCGCTTCGCCAAGGAACTCGCCGGGGTGGAGTTCGCCGTCGAGGACGTCCCGCCGGATCTCAACGTCTATGACACCGACGTGCTGGAGGACGGCGAGGTGCCGTTGGCCCGGCTGCTGCCGGGTCGGCCGGGACGTCAGGAGGTGCCACCTCGCATCGTGCTGTACCGCCGCCCGCTGGAGTTCCGGGCCATGGACCGCGAGGATCTCGCCGACCTGGTGCACGACGTGATCATCGAGCAGGTGGCGAACCTGCTCGGCGTCGACCCGGACGAGTTGGCCTGACCCGGCCGCCGTGACCCCCCACGGCACATCGTCACCCCCGGGGCGGGACGTCCCCCGACCGTCCCTTCCCGACGACTCAGGCTGCTCGCCGCTTGAGCTTGCGCCGCTCACGCTCGGAGAGCCCACCCCAGATCCCGAACCGCTCGTCGTGGCCGAGAGCGTATTCGAGGCATTCGGTCTTGACCTCGCACCGCGAGCAGATGCGCTTCGCTTCGCGGGTCGAGCCGCCCTTCTCGGGAAAGAACGCCTCCGGGTCGGTCTGCGAGCACAGCGCTCGCTCCTGCCACTCCGGCGCGTTTCCGAGCAGGTCGGCCGCCTCGAGCTGGCCGTCCATCAATTGCCTCCTTGTCGCGCACCGGCGCCATCGCCGCTGCAACCCCCCACGCGAAAGGCGTGCTTGTCCGTCCGGTCCCGTTATGATGCGGTTCGTGCGAACAACCCCATTCAAATTACACGCGTGTAATGCGTGCGGCGTCAAGCCAAACTTGATAATGGAGTCGCCCTCCCGACACGCACCCGGTCTCGCCCTGCCCTATCGATTCAGACCCCGGCCGAGTAACGCCCTCTCCGGCGAGTTGCCCGAGTTTTCTCCCGTGGCGCACGGCCCGGGACAGCGGTGATCACACCCCGCGCCGGCCTCCGGAAGGCCACCCGACAAGATCGGTTGATCTTGACCCGCAAGATTAGCCCGACTTCGTCGGGACCGCCCGTCCACCGGGCATACGACGACCGCGCCCCGTCCACATCGTGGACGGGGCGCGGTCGTGAGACAGTCGGCGCGGTCAGTCGGAAGTCGCGGAAAGGCTGGTGGGCCACGTGAATTCGGAGACCACACCACCGGCCACCCGGACCGTTCCGGCGGGCGTATCGTCGTCCCACCAGACGGTATAGGTACCTGCCGGCAGGTCCGGGTAGACCGCACTGTGGAAGGTACCGTCCAGGACCTGCCGCTCGCGTACGGCGGAGTGGGTCCGCGGCTCGTCGTCGTGGTCCGGGCGGCTGACCTCGATTTCCCGACCGAGCAGGTGACGTCCGGTGTGCACGATCAGGGCACCGGTCTCCCCGCCCAGGTCAAGCACAACAGTCGCGCTCCCCGTCGGACCGTATGTGTGCACATGCCCGCTCATGCCGACCCTCCGCTACGCTCCGCGCCGGCACGAGGGCCGACCGCACCGATGATTCGCTCGCTCATGCCGTCCTCCACTGCGCTCCGCGCCGGCACACCCCTGAATCGATGACTCGCTCGCTCCGCTCGCTCATGCCGCCGCTCCCGGGTTGTTGAAGCCGTCGTAGGGCGTACCGAGGAAGGGGAAGTTGCGCAGGAACGGCGCGGTCACGTCGGCGGCGCTCAACCCCGGGGTGACCGCGGCGGCCGCCTCGTCCGGCTGGAACTTCCGGTCCACCAGCGGCACCGTCAGACCCGCGATGGCCCGCAGCGCGATCGTCACCACGTCGTCGGTGACCCGCCGACCGTTCGGGAAACCGGCCAGGTCACCGGCGAGTACGCCGATGGCGTTCGGGCGGCGGGCCGGCGGGATCGCGGTGTTCAGGCGCAGCATGTCGGCCTGCACGTCGCCGGTGGCGTTGGTGAAGCCGTCGATCAGTCCCTCCGGGACACCGGTGAGCAGGATCGCGACCAGGTCCGCCCGCGCCTTCTCGGACTTGTTCAGCTTCTCCAGGTTGGGGAAGACGCCCGGGTAGAGCACCGGCAGCAGGGCGGCCAACTCGGGTCGCTCGACGAACTTCGCGAACCGCTTGTCCTCCGACGGCGGCAGGGTGTTCCACAGGTCCTTCTGTGCCATCGGCACGATGACCTCGTTGAACAGTGGGTTGCCCAACCTGGACACCTGGGTGAACGGCCCGGTGCTCGTGTCGGCGGCCACCCTGTCGCCGAGCACCCGCACCTGGCGGCGGGACGCCGAGGTCCAGACGCCGATCACCGAGGCGGGTTCCTGCCAGTGATACCGGTTCGCCTTGCGGCGCGCCCGGTCCAGCGGCACCTGAAGGGCGATGCTGTGCACGTTGAGCCGGTCGGTGGTGTTCACCGGCGTGCCGGGCTCCCGGAAGATCTTCTTGCCGGCCACGTGCAACTGCTGGAACGGGCGCAGCGTACCGAGGTCGAAGATCGCCCCGAGGTCGACGAAGAAGCCGTCGGCGCGCTGCCCGGCGAAGACCTTCTCGCCGGTGGAGAGCGAGAAGGTGGCCTGGCGGACCAACTCGCCGTACTTCGGGGTGGAAAGCGGGCCGACGTTGCACGGCGGGCAGGGCAGCTTGCGCGCCAGCCGCTCTTCCCGTCCACCGGCGATCCGGGTCAGGCTGTAGAACTGCCGTCGGTTCCAGTTCTCGCTGTCCAGGGAATCGATCGGCCCGGTGTTGTAGAGAAAACTATTCGGGTTCGTGATTTCGGTGGTGAATTCGAAACGGTAGGTGACGTCCGGCTGCCCGTCACCGTTGTTGTCGATGTGGATCTCGTAGCGCACGTCGTCGCCGAACTCGAAGAAGTTCGGGCCGCCCGAGGGCAGTTGCAACGGTACGTAGTTGGCGATCAGCGTCACCGTGTCCGGACGGTCCGGCGTGACGAAGGCGTACAGGTCCGACGAATCGGCGACCGGGTCCTTGGCGATCTCCGGCGCTTCGCGGTGTGACGACATGACGAACCCACCTCACGGGGCAAAAGTGTGCATTGGACGGACGGCCGGGCGCCGAGAGCCCGCGCCGGACCGGAGTACGCGGCCGCCCGTACGGCGGCGGCGGGTGACCGCTCAGCGCCGGTGACGGGCGCCGCGGTCGGCAACGCCCGGCGTGGCGGGCGGAGGTCGGGTGGGCACGGTCAGCGCCGGGCGGCGGCCTTGCGCAGCCGGTCCGCCAGACCACGGTCCCGCACCTCGATGCGGGACTGGCCCACGAAGACGTCCATCGTGCCGGAGCGGGCGTCGCGCAGGTGCACCACGATCGTCTCGTCCGCGCCGGCCGCGACCCCCTTGTCGTCGTCCCCGGCGGCCGAGAGGCCCGGCACCGCCAGGGCGGCGGCGCCGAGCGTGGCGCTGGCCGCAGCCGTCAACGTCTGCCGGCGGGTCAGTCGCGGCCACTGCCGCGTCCGCCTTCTCTCAGTGATCATGGCCAACCTTTCCGGCGGCGCGCAGGCGCCCGCAAGGACGGACGGGGGTCGCCGCACGGACCGCGAAGGCCCCCGAATCTCGGGTGCCGGCGGCGGTCCTCGCCGATCCCGCCGCCGGCATCGACAGGTACGGCCGGGGACGCGCGAAGGTTCGACGCTAGGCGCTGAGGTGACCGTACGAAGTCGTACGCCTACGCGCCGGACGACCGGCCGCCGTCGCGATCGCCCGTAGCTGCTCCTCGGTCCGCGCGGAACCGTTGCCCGAACCGGCCATCCGCGAGATGGTCTCCTCCATCAACGTGCCGCCCAGGTCGTTGCAGCCGCTGCGGAGCATCTCGACCGTGCCCTCGTCGCCCAGCTTCACCCAGGAGCACTGGATGTTGTCGATCCGACCGTGCAGGAGCACCCGGGCCATCGCGTGCACCACCCGGTTCTCCCGCCAGGTCGGCCCCGGCCGGGCGATGCCGGCCAGGTAGATCGGGGCGTTGGTGTGCACGAAGGGCAGCGCCACGAACTCGGTGAACCCGCCGGTGCGGTCCTGCACACCGGCCAGCACCCGGAAGTGCGCCAGCCACTGCCCGGGATGGTCCACGTGGCCGTACATCATCGTGGAGCTGGACCGGAGGCCCAGCTCGTGGGCGGTGCTGACCACCTCGACCCAGGCGGCGGTCGGCAGTTTGCCCTTGGTCAGCACCCAGCGCACCTCGTCGTCGAGGATCTCCGCCGCCGTCCCGGGGATGGTGTCCAGCCCCGCCTCGCGCAACCCGGTCAGCCACTCCTTCACCGACACCCCGGCCTTCGCGGCGGCGGTGGCGATCTCCATCGGGGAGAAGGCGTGCACGTGCATCCGGGGCACCCGCGCCTTGATCGCGCGGACCAGGTCGGCATAGACGGTGACCGGCAACTTCGGGTCGATACCGCCCTGGATGCAGACCTCGCCGGCACCGGCGTCCCAGGCCTCCTGTGCCCGGTCGGCGACCTGCTCCACCGACAGGCGGTACGCGTCGGCGTCCCGCTCCCGCTGCGCGAAGGCACAGAACCGGCAACCCACGTAGCAGACGTTGCTGAAGTTGATGTTGCGGTTGACGACGTACGTGACGTCGTCGCCGACCGTGTCCCGGCGCAGGTCGTCGGCGCGGCGGCAGAGTTCGTCCAGGGCCGGGCCGTCCGCGCCGAACAGCGCCATCGCGGCGTCGGCGTGCCGGGGTTCGAGTAGCGCCGCCGGGTTGTCGGCGGCCAGCCGCAGCCCCGCCCGCAGGTCGGCGTCACCGGCACCGGCGGCGACCGACCGACCGGCCGGACCGGCGGGCGGTACGGCGACCTTGGCCGCCACCTCCGACCAGTCCCCGTAGACGTGGTCGAAGTCGCCCCGCCGGTCCTCGGTCCGTCCCGTGCGGTCGATGTCGACGTGCAGGTCGGTCCGCCCGCCGAAGGTCTCGTCCGGCTCCTGCCAGGGACGGCCGACCGGCCGGGCCGACTCCACGGCGAGCCCGGTCGCCGGCTCGGCCAACGCGGTGACGTGCGGCAGCAGGCGCGGATCCAGCCACGGCTCACCGGCCCGGACGTACTCCGGGTAGACGGTCAGCCGCTCGCGCAGCGTGAACCCGGCGGCGGCGGTACGCGCCGCCAACTCGTCGAGCTGCGGCCACGGGCGTTCCGGGTTGACGTGGTCCGGGGTCACCGGCGAGACGCCGCCCCAGTCGTCGATGCCGGCCCGCAGCAACAGGTCGTACTCGCCGGCGATGAGGTTCGGCGGCGCCTGGATGCGGGCCTTCGGGCCGAGCAACAGCCGGGCCACCGCGACGGTGGCCGCCAGGTCGTGCAGTTCCGCGTCTGGCATGCCGCGCATCGCGGTGTCCGGCTTGGCGCGGAAGTTCTGCACGATCACCTCCTGGAGGTGGCCGTACTCCCGGTGCGCCCGCCGGATGGCGAAGATCGCGTCCACCCGTTCGGCGGGCGTCTCGCCGATGCCGATCAGGATGCCGGTGGTGAAGGGGACGCCGACCCGACCGGCGTCGTCGAGCACCCGCAACCGGACCGCCGGTTCCTTGTCGGGCGAGCCGTAGTGCGGGCCGCCCGGCTCCGACCAGAGCCGCGTCGCGGTGGTCTCCAGCATCATCCCCATGCTGGGCGCGACCGGCTTGAGCCGTTGCAACTCCGACCAGGAGAGCACGCCCGGATTCAGGTGCGGCAGCAGGCCGGTCTCCTCCAGCACCGCCACCGCGCAGGCCCGCACGTAGTCCAGCGTGGATTCGTAACCCCGCTCGTCCAGCCACTGCCGGGCCGCCGGCCAGCGCTCCTCCGGCCGGTCGCCGAGGGTGAACAGCGCCTCCTTGCAGCCCTGGGCCGCACCGGCGCGGGCGATGGCGAGCACCTCGTCGCGGTCGAGGAACGCCGCCGGCAGCCTGTGCGGCACCGTGGCGAAGGTGCAGTAGTGGCAGCGGTCCCGGCAGAGCCGGGTCAACGGCACGAAGACCTTCTTCGAGTACGTGACCACACCCGGCCGCCCGGCGTCCCGCAGGCCGGCGTCGCGGATCGCGCCGGCGACGTCGAGCAGTTCGGTGAGGGCGGTGCCGCGCGCACTCAGCAGTGCGGACGCCTCGTCGACGTCGAGCGCCCGGCCGGCGGCGGCCCGACGCAGGGCCCGGCGGACGGCCGCCTCCGCAGGCCCAGGCTCGCTGCGATCAACCATCCGCCCAGCCTAGGCGCTGGCACGGGCGGCACACCCCCCACGTGGGCAACCGCACCCGGCCGCCCGGCCGGGTGTCACGCCGGTCAGGCCGACTTGTCGCCCGGGTCGATCCGCTGGGTGCGGTCGCCCTCACCCGGAGGCGGCGTCGCCTGGCCCGGCTCGGTGCTCTGCCGGGGGATGGTCTGGGTCGGGTCGGCCGACGGGGGCTGCCCGAAGGGCGGTGCCGCCGGAGAGGTCGGCGCCGGCGGCTGCGGCGGCACGACCGGCTGGCCGTGCGGCGGCCAGGTGTGCGGGGCGGACGGCGGCCCGCCGGGCGCCTGGCCCGCCACCGGCCAACCCGGCTGCGGCTGGTCCCCGCCCGGCTGACCACCGGGGAATCCGCCCGGCTGAGAACCGGGGTAACCCCCCGGCTGGCCGGGGTAACCGCCGGGCTGACCCGCGCCCGGGTAGCCGACCTGGCCGGGGTATCCGCCGGACTGCTCGCCACCGGACCAACCGCCACCCGGACCGGGCTGCTGCTGCCACCCACCCGGGTAGCCACCGGGCTGCCCCGGGTTGCCCTGCGGGGCCCAGCCCTGCTGCGGGCTGCCGTACAGTCCGGGCTCCTGCTTGGGCTTGGGCACGTGGTAGAGCCGCCGCCAGACGGTCCAGACCACGTACGCCGCCGCGCCGAACAACGCCACCCAGGCCGCCCGGACGAGGACGCCGGTCAGGGCGTCGAAGATCTGTGCCTCGGCCAGCCGGCCGACCGTCCAGATCAGCAGCGTCAGGCCGCCGAGCACGACGCTGACCGCGTACTCGACCAGGGCCACCTGCGTGATCAGCTTCGCCTTGCCGACCACCGGGGCGAGGTGGGTGGCGAGCAACACCGCCAGCAGCGGCAGGACGATCGCCTCCAGCCCGACGAAGGCGAAGAACGCGCTGCCCGCCCGGCCGGTCACCGTGCTGTAGGCACCCTGCGGGGTGACCAACCGGATCAGCGCGACGAAGAGGAAGACGGCGTTCGCGCCCAGGAGCACGAGGGCGACGAGTTCCCGAAGCGGCCCGGTCACCTGACGGGCCGGGGTCGGTTCGGTGGGCGGTTGCTCCACGGGGCTGGTCACGGACTCTCCCTGGGGGCGAAAGCGGACAGGTGCCGACGTGAGCCTAGTCTCCCCGGACGACTGGCCGACGGAGGCGTCACGTAGGCGAGGATGGGCTGATGCGTGTCGTGGTTCTGACCGGCGGAATCGGGGGTGCCCGGTTCCTGCTCGGGGTGCGTGCGTACGCCCGTGAGGTGGGTGCCGAGGTGACCGCCGTGGTCAACGTCGGCGACGATCTTCGCCTGCACGGGCTCCGGGTCTGCCCGGACCTGGACAGCGTCATGTACACCCTCGGCGGCGGGGCGGACCCCGAGCGCGGCTGGGGTCGTACCGGCGAGAGCTGGACGGTCAAGACCGAGTTGGCCGCGTACGGTGCCGAGCCGAGCTGGTTCGGGCTCGGCGACAAGGACCTGGCCACCCATCTGGTACGCACCACCATGCTCGACGCCGGGTACCCGCTGCACCAGGTGACCGACGCGTTGGCGACCCGCTGGCAGCCCGGCGTACGCCTGCTGCCGGCGACCGACGACCGCCTGGAGACGCACGTCGTGGTGACCCCGCCCGACGAGGCCGGCGACGGCACCGACGGGCAGCGGGCGATCCACTTCCAGGAGTGGTGGATCCGGTACCGCGCCCAGGTGCCGACGCACCGGTTCGTCTTCGTCGGTGCGGAGGCCGCGAAGCCGGCGCCCGGCGTGACGGAGGCGATCGCCGACGCCGACGTGGTGCTGGTGGCACCGAGCAACCCGGTGGTCAGCATCGCGCCGATCCTCGCCGTACCGGGCGTGCGGGCGGCGCTGACCGGCGGTCCGGCCCCGGTGGTCGGGGTGTCGCCGATCATCGGTGGCGCGCCGGTACGCGGCATGGCGGACCGGTGCCTCTCGGTGGTCGGTGTGCCGTGCACCGCCGCCGGGGTCGGCGGGCTGTACGGGAGCCGGGCCGGCGACGGCCTGCTCGACGGATGGCTGGTCGCCGAGGAGGATGCGGACACGGTGGTGCCGGACGTGACGGTACGCGCGGTGCCGCTACGGATGACCGACGAGGCGGCGACGGCGGCGATGGTCCGCGCCGCGGTGGAGTTGACGTGAGACTGGAGATCCTGCCGGTGCCGGGCATCGGCCACGTGACCGAGGGCGACGACCTGGCGGCGCTGATCGGAGGCGCGGCACCCTGGCTGCGCGACGGCGACGTGCTGGTGGTGACCAGCAAGATCGTCTCGAAGGCGGAGGGGCGGCTGGTGGACGTACCCGCCGACGGCCCGGACCGGCAGGCCGCCCGCGACGAGGTGCTGGCCTCGGAGACGGTCCGGGTGGTGGCGTCACGCGGCCCGACCCGGATCGTGCAGACCCGGCACGGCTTCGTGATGGCGGCGGCCGGCATCGACGCCTCGAACGTCGACAAGACCCGGCTGGTGCTGCTCCCGGAGGACCCGGACGCCTCGGCCCGCGCACTCCGCGCCGGCCTGCGGGCCCACAGCGGCGTGAACGTCGCCGTGATCATCAGCGACACCATGGGTCGGCCGTGGCGCAACGGGCTCACCGACGTGGCCCTCGGCGTGGCCGGGATGGACGCGATCCGGGACCACCGGGGCGAGGTCGACCCGTACGGCAACGAGCTGGTGCTGACCCAGATGGCCGTGGTCGACGAGTTGGCCGGCGCGGGCGAACTGATCAAGGGCAAGTGCGACCAGATGCCGGTCGCGGTGGTCCGGGGCTACCTCACCGCGGGGCAGGACGACGACGGCGACGGCGCCCGGGTGCTGGTGCGGGACGCCTCGATGGACCTCTTCTCGCTCGGCACCGCCGAGGCCCGGGCGGCCGGGCTGGCCGACGCCGCACACCTGCCGGACCGCCCCGGCGAGTCCCGCCCCGATCCGGCGGTGGTCGCCGCGGCGATCGCCTCGGTCATCGACGTCGTCGCCCCCGGCACCGTGTTCACCCAGGTCGTCGACGACGACGTACGCGCCGGACTGGTCAACACCGTGCCCGGCTGGCCGGGCCGCGCCACCGGACTGGTGCTGTGCTCCCCGCCCACCCCGGTCGGCCCGGTGCAGCTGGTCCGGTTCGGCACCGACGTGCAGAAGCTGCGGACCGCCCTCGCGGCCCACCACGTCCCCTCCCAACTCCTCCCCCCACCGCCGGCCACCACCGCCGCCGCCTCCCTGGCCCTCTGAGGACCCGCCACCGGGCCCGCCCGGTCGAGAGCCGACCGCCGGTGCCGGTCGGTCAGGGGTTGAGCAGGGCGCGGCCCAGCGGGGTGGGGGTGTGCAGGACGGTGTTGCGGTCGCGGTGGCTCACCAGCAGGCCGGCGTTGCGCAGCACGGTGGTGTGCTGGCTGGCCGCCGCCGCCGAGATCCGCAACCGGCGGGCCAGCTCGCCCGTGCTGCACCCGCCGTCGGTGGCGGCCAGGACCGCCGCCCGGGTCCGGCCGAGCAGCGCCGCCAGCGCCGTACGGCCGGTGCCGGCGCCGTCGGCCCCGTCGACGACGAGTCCACCCAGCCGGTCCACCGGATAGACCAGCACCGGCGGCAGCTCCGGGTCGACCAGCGCCACCGGTGTCTTCGCGCAGAAGAACGACGGCACCAGCAGCAGCCCCCGCCCCAGCAGGTGCAGTTCACGGCTGTTCGGATAGTCGGGGATGTGCAGCACGCCGGACTCCCAGCGCACGCCGGGCCGCAGGGAGGTCAGCAGACCCTCGATCCCGCCGTCGAGCATGGCCCGCGCCCGCCGGTTCCGGTCGGCGTCCACCGCCGCCTGCACCCGCTCCCAGTAGGGACCGAGCGCCAGGTCGCGGTACCGGCTCATGGCATCGGTCAGGTCGTCCAGCGCCCGCGGCTCGCCCCGGGCCACGGCGTCGGCCCCGGTGGGCAGGCTCCGACCGCTGGCCAGCCGGCTCAGGTCGCGGTGCAGCAGGGTGGCAGGGGTACGCCGCAGCGCCTCCATCCCGGCCTCGAACCCGCCCACGCTCTCGTGCGGGGTGAGGAAGTCCGGGAAGTAGCCACGCGGCGGGTTCAACGCCAGCAGCAGCCGCAGCCCGTCGGCGTCATCCTGCCGGCGCAGGCCGCGCATGACCTCACGTCGCCAACCGGCGAGCAGTGGGTCCCGGCTGCGTCCGGGCAGCAGGTGCAGGCTCAGCACCACTTCCCAGATCGGGTCCGCAGCCGGAGCGACTCTGGTCCGGAGGATGTCCTCGCCGGAGAAGTGGATCTTCAGCATGGAACGGCTCCCCGTCACCCGACCGAGGGACGCCCGGCGACGCTAGGCACTTTACCTGGGACACATCGCCTTGGTCTGTTAAGCGTGGGCTAAAAGACCTCGACTCGCGCCGCCCGGGTCCGCCATGCTCTGCGTGCCGCAGGGATAGCACGCATCGCGTGCCGCCACTGCGGAGTCCGGGGGCCGCAGGACGGCTCGACCGGGTGGCACCGCACGAGGGTCTGCGGCTCACGCTTCCGCAGGGGTGCCGCCCGGTCGTCCACCGTCCCGCCCCGCAACTCCCCTCCCACCCGCCCGTACGCTGTGCGGGACGGAAGGAGGGGCCGTGTCGACGCCTCACGCGACCGAGGAGCACCCGCAGGCCCCGGAGCACGGTTGGGCCGCACTGCACACCGACGCGTCGGCGGTCCTCACCGGATGGACGCCGACCAGCCCGGACGCCGCGACCGCCCGGGCCCGCACCCTCGACCTGCTGACCGCCGGACCGGTCGCGATGAGCCGCGAGCACCGGGCCGGACACGTCACCGCCAGCGCCCTGCTGTTCGACTCGACCGGCACCCGCGTGCTGCTCTGCCTGCACCGCAAGTTCCACCGCTGGGTGCAGCTCGGCGGGCACTGCGAGTCGGGCGACCGGACACTGGCCGGGGCCGCGCTCCGCGAGGCGACCGAGGAGTCCGGCATCACCGGCCTGCGGGTGGACCCGGTGCCGATCGACGTGGACGTGCACGAGGTCGGCTGCCGGGGCGGTTCCCTGCACCACGACGTACGCTTCGCCGTCATCGCCCCGCCCGGCGCGGTCGAGACGGTCAGCGCGGAGTCCGAGGCGCTCGGCTGGTTCCCGCCGGACCAACTGCCGCAACCGCTGGCCGGCGGGACCGCCCGGCTCATGCCACCCGGACTGGCCGCGTTCAGACGAGCCGGTCCTCACCTCGCGCCTTGAGTTCGTCCACGATCGCCTTGACGTCCTGGGCGCGATCGCGCGGGCAGACCAGCAACGCGTCCGGCGTGTCGACCACGATCAGGTCGCGCACGCCGACGCCGGCCACCATCCGCCCGGACTGCGGCACCACCACACACCCGCTGCTGTCGCGCAACAGCACCTCGGCCTTGACGTCGCCACCGATCACCACGTTGCCGGCGTCGTCGGTCGGCAACACCTCACCGAGGGTGTGGAAGTCGCCCACGTCGTTCCAGCGGAAGTCGCCCGGCACCGTGGCGACCCGACCGGCGCTCGCCGCGCCCTCCATCACCGCGTAGTCGACCGAGATCTTCGGCAGCGTCGGCCAGACCGCGCCGAGCACGTCGTCCTGCTCGGGGGTGCCCCACACCGCCGCGATCGCGGTCACGCCGGTGTGCAGGGCGGGCTGCTGGCGGGCCAGCTCGGCGAGGAACGCCGACACCCGCCAGACGAACATGCCGGCGTTCCACAGATACCGACCGGACCGGACGTACGCCTCGGCGACCTCGGCGTTCGGCTTCTCCTTGAACTCGACGACCGGACGCATCGGACCGTCACCCACCGGATCACCGGTCTGGAGGTACCCGTAGCCGGTCTCCGCCCGGGTCGGGGTGATCCCGACGGTCATCAGCAGACCCTGGTCCGCGCCCCGGACCGCCGCCTCGACCGTCTCCACCCACCGCTCGGGCTGACCGATGAGGTGGTCCGCCGCGAACGACCCCATCACCGCGTCCGGGTCCCGCACCGCGATCACCGCCGCGGCCAGCGCGATGGCCGCGCAGGAGTCCCGCGGCGACGGTTCGATGAGGATGTTCTCCTCGGGGAGCCCGGTCAACTGGCGGGCCACCGCCGCCGCGTGCGCGGCTCCGGTGACCACCATGGTCCGCTCCGGAGTGGTCAGCGGCGCCGCCCGCTCCACCGTCGCCTGGAGCAACGAGGCCGGGGTGCCGGTGAACGGGTGGAGGAACTTGGGGTGGCCGGAGCGGGACAGCGGCCACAACCTTGTGCCACTGCCACCCGCCGGAATGACGACATAGATCACCAGGACATCATGCCCGAACCGCCCGCTCCGGGTGCCGGGTTGCCACCGTCAGGCGCGTACTCGTGACCAGGCGGCGATGTGCACCTCGGCGCTCGACTCCCAGGTGAACTCCTTGGCCCGGTCGAGTCCGGCCTTGGCCAGCGACAACCGACGCGGCTCGTCGTCGAGCAGCGCGACCAGGTCGGTGGCGATCTGGTCCGGGTCCTCACTGGTGTACGCCACCGCCTCACCGCCCACCTCGGGCAGGGAGAGCCGGGGCGTGGTGAGCACCGGCGCGGCGCACGCCATCGCCTCCAGCACCGGCAGACCGAAACCCTCCCCGTAGGACGGATAGGCGGCCACCAGGGCACCGCCGAGGAAACCGGGCAGGTCGGCGTACCGCAGATAACCGGGGCGCAGCAGCCGCAGGTGCGACGGCACCTCGGCGGCGGCCCGGTCGATGTCGTCGTCGTGCCCCTGACCACCGGCGATCACCAGGGCCGGCGGGTCCTCCCGGTCGGTGACCGCCCGGGCCCACCCACGGATCAGGTTCGGCACGTTCTTACGCGGCTCCTTCGCGCCGTGGAAGGCCACGTAGCTGCTGCCGCCCAGGCCCAGCCGGGCGCGTACCCGGGCCTTCTCCTCGTCGCCGGGGGCGTGGAAGGCGTCCTGGTCGACACCGTGGTAGGCCACGTCGATCCGGGTCGGATCGGCGTCCAGCAGCCGGATCAGCTCGTCCCGGGTGGCCTTGCTCGGCACGATCACCCGGTTGGCGCGGCGCAGCGAGGTCTTGATCGCGCTGCGGAAGAACGTCCGGCGGGACTTGTCGTAGTGCTCCGGCTCGGTGAAGAAGGTCGCGTCGTGCAGGGTCACCGTGACCGGGCAGCCGGCCCGCAACGGGCAGGTGTAGAAGGGCGAGTGCAGCACCTCGGCACCGACCTGCTGCGCGAGCAGGGGCAGGCCGGTCTGCTCCCAGGCGAGCCGGGCGGGACGGTGCGCGACGGCGGCGGGAGCGGGGACGATCTCGGCTCCGGGCAGCATCCGGCGATAGCGGTCCAGGTCGGTGCGGAGACTGACCACGACCAGTTCCACCGCCGACCCGCACACCTTGCCGAGGGCGCCGAGCAGACCGTCGACGTATCTACCGACGCCCCCGCGGTCGGCGGGGACACTCGTGGCGTCGATGAGCACGCGGGGCGGGCGACCGGCGGTCACGGGGCGACTCCTTGTGGTGGCGGGACTGTGGGGAACAACACTTCGGGCAAGCCTACGCCGGTGCCGAGTACGGACGCTGACTCCGACCCGACGGTTCGCCGACTTGTGACTGTCATCGAGTACGCGCGGCGGCGGCGTATCGTTCGCGCCGATGGCCGACAACATTGCCCGCGTCCTGCCCGACGCGATCGCGACCGACCCGACCCGACCGCTGCTCACCTGGTACGACGACGCGACCGGTGAACGCACCGAACTCTCCGGCGCCACGTTGACGAACTGGGTGGCCAAGACCGCCAACCTGCTCGTCGACGAACTGTCGCTCGGGCCCGGTGACACTGCGGCGGTGCTGCTGCCACCACACTGGCAGACCGCCGCCGTGCTGCTCGGCTGCTGGTCGGCCGGCCTGACCGTGGCCGATCGACCGAATGCCGTGGACGTCCTGTTCGCCACCGCCGACCGGGCCGCCGAGGCGGACGCCTGGTCGGCCGCCGACCGGTACGCGCTCGCCCTGCACCCGTTCGCGCTGCCGCTGCGGGAGGTGCCGTCCGGCTTCGCCGACTACGTGACCGAGGTACGCGCCCACGGCGACCACTTCGGCGCGTACCCGCCCGGCGGACCGGGCCACGTCACGCTGCGTGAGCGGGCGACCGCCCGCGCGACCGAGTTGGGCATCTCCCCGGGCGAGCGGGTCCTGATCGACGTGGACGCCCTGCCCGACCCGGTCGACTGGTTGCTCGCCCCGCTCACCGCCCGCGCGTCGACCGTCCTCTGCGCCCACCCCGACCACACCCGACTACCCACCCGAGCCACCACCGAAAAAGCCACCCGAACCCTCCCCTGACCCCCTTCCCCCCGCTCCCCGCCTTCCCCGCCCCGCACCCGCCCCCGCCGCCCTGCCCCCGCCCACCGCGCCGCGCCGCGCCGCGCCGCGCCGGAGACCGTCCCGGCACTCCGCACGTCTTCCCCTCCTCCGTCGATCATGGAGCTGTGGCTGACGTTCCGCCCGCATTCACCCCTTTCGCCCTCACCCCAAGTCCATGATCGACGGGGCAGTCAGGGCGAGGCGGGGCGGGCGGCGGCTGGGGTGGGCGGCGGCTGGGGTGGGCGGCGGGTGGGGTGGGGCGGGGTGGTTAGGGGGTGGGGCGGGATTGGGCGAGGGTGGCGAAGGCGGTCAGGGAGTCGGGGTTGGCCAGGGCGCCCTTGGCGGCGGCCTGGTCGACCGGGGTACCGGTGAGGATCTTCTTGACCGGTACCTCCAGCTTCTTCGCCGACAGGGTCCGGGGCACCGCGCGCACCTGGTGGATCTCGTCGGGGACGTGCCGGGGTGAGAGGGCGGTGCGCAGCTCGCGGCAGATCGTCGCGCGCAGATCGTCGTCGAGGGTGAGGCCGTCGGCGAGGACCACGAAGAGCAGCAGCTCACCGGCGCCGCCCTCGTCGTCCTCCAGGTGTACGACCACCGAGTCGACGACCTCGTCCAGCCCCTCCACCACGGAGTAGAACTCGGCGGTGCCCAGGCGTACGCCGCCCCGGTTCAGGGTGGCGTCGGATCGACCGGTGATCACGCAACCACCGCGCGCGTTGATGGTGATCCAGTCGCCGTGCCGCCAGACTCCGGGGTAGACGTCGAAGTACGCCTCCCGGTAGCGGGTCCCGTCGGGGTCGTTCCAGAAGCCCACCGGCATGCTCGGCATCGGCGCGGTGATGACCAGTTCGCCCAGTTCGCCGATGACCGGGGTGCCGTCGGCCGAGCGGGCCTCCACCCTGGCGCCGAGCGCCCGGCAGGTGATCTCACCGGCGTGCACCGGCAGCAGCGGCACGCCGCCGACGAAGCCGGTGCACACGTCGGTGCCACCGGACAGCGACTGGAGTTGCAGGTCGGTGCCGACCGTCTCGTACACCCAGGTGAAGCCCTCGGCGGGCAGCGGCGCACCGGTCGAACCCAGCCCGCGCAGCGCGGACAGGTCGGCGATCTCACGCGGGGCCAGGCCCGCCTTGCGACAGGCCAGCAGGTACGGCGCCGAGGTGCCGAAGTAGGTGGTGCCGGTCTCCTCGGCGAGCCGCCACAGCCCGCCCAGGTCCGGGTGGCCCGGGTTGCCGTCGAACAGCACGATCGTCGTGCCCACCGCCGGGCCGGAGACCAGGAAGTTCCACATCATCCAGCCGGTGGTGGTGAACCAGAAGAACCGGTCGGCGGGACCGAGGTCGTGGTGCAGGGCGAGCATCTTGAGGTGTTCCAGCAGGATGCCGCCGTGCCCGTGCACGATCGGCTTGGGCAACCCGGTGGTGCCCGAGGAGTAGAGCACGTACAGCGGATGGTCGAACGGGACCGGGGTGAACGTCGCCGGTTCGTCGGTCTCCGCCGCCAGCTCGGCCCAGGAGAGCGCGCCGGCCGGGGCCGGGGCCGCCGGGTCGAGGTAGGCGATGCTCACCGTGTGCCGCAGCGACGGCAGTGCGGCGCGGATCGCGGCCACCTCGGTACGCCGGTCCACCGGCTTGTCGCCGTAGCGGTAGCCGTCCACCGCGACCAGTACGGTCGGCTCGATCTGCTGCCAACGGTCGGTGACACTGCGGGTGCCGAACTCCGGCGCGCACGAGGAGAAGATCGCCCCGAGGCTGGCCGTCGCCAGCAGCAGCACGTACGTCTCGGGGATGTTCGGTGCGTACGCGGCCACCCGGTCGCCGGTGCCCACGCCGAGCCGGCGCAGCCCGGCGGCCACCCGGCGGACCTGGTCGCGCAGTTCGGCGGCGGTCAGGGTGACCGGGGCACGGGTCTGCGAGTGCGCGATCACCACCGGGTCGTCGTCGGCGCGGCCGGGCATGTGCAGCACGTTCTCGGCGTAGTTGAGCGTGGCGTCGGGGAACCACCGGGCCCCCGGCATGTCGCGGGCGCCCAGGGTGGCGGTCGGCGGGGTGTGCGCGACGACCTCGAAGTGGTCCCAGATCGAGCGCCAGAAGGCGTCCAGGTCGGTGACCGACCACCGCCACAGCGCGTCGTAGTCGGCGAAATCGAGCCCCCGGTTCTCGGCGAGCCACCGCAGGTACGTCCCGATGCGTGAGCGCTGGAGCACGTCCGCCGGCGGCGTCCACAGCACGTCCGTCACTGGTCCACTCCTCCCCTGGCCCGGCACGACGCTGTGCGGTGGGCCGTGGCGTCATCCTGCCCTACCGTCGCGCATCCGCTGCCGTCACCGGTGCGCCCGGATGTAAGGAAGGGCACCTTGTTAACGCCTGCGGTAGTACCGGGGTCCCCTGCTAACGCAGCAGGCCACGACAACCGCTCAGCCGGACTCGCTCCGCGCGTGCTGGATGGCGCGGCGGCGGGCGAGCCGGTGCGCCCGGCGGATCTCCGCCTCACGCCAGCGACGGCTGTCCTCCGCCGTCTCCGGCAGCACCGGCCGCACCGCCCGTGGCGCGCCGCCCACCTCCACGCCGACGAAGACGAGGTACGCGGTGGCCACCCGCACCGGCTCCGCCTCGGCCGAGTCCCAGCGCTCGGCCATCACCCGTACGCCGACCTCCATCGACGTCGACCCGGTCCAGTTGATCTGGGCGTACGCGTGGATCAGGTCACCGACCCGGACCGGCTCGGAGAAGACGATCTCGTCGATCGCGGCGGTGACCGCCGTACCCCCGCTGTGCCGGGCCGCGGCGGCACCGGCGACGTCGTCCACGAACTTCATCAGCACCCCGCCGTGCACGGTGCCGTAGAGGTTCACGTCCACCGCCGTCATGATTCGGCTGAGGGTCACGCGGGAGTACGACGTCGGCTTGCCCGGTGGCGCGGCGGAGGGGTGCTCGGTCATGGCGGAAACGGTACGGTGCGCGGATGCGACATCTGTGGAGCTTCCTCGCCGGGCTGGTGGTGGCACCGGTCACCTGGGTGCTGGTCACCCTGGGGCAGGACGGGTCGGCCGGCACAGTCGACCGGTGGGTGGAGATCGGCACCTCGAACACGGCCAACCTGATCGAACCGGCCGTCTATCTCGCCGTCGGCGGCATCGTGTTGGGCCTGCTCGGCACACTGCGCATCTCACCGCTCGGCCCGCTGGTGGCCGGGCTGCTGCTGATCACCCCGTACGTCGGGCTGTTCGTCGCGCCCTTCCGGGTCCGCGAGCGCATCCCGGCCGACTGGGAGTTCCTCGGCGACCCGCTGCCGCTGCGGCTGCCGGTGCAGAACGGCACCCTGTTCCTGATCGGCCTGCTGCTGCTGATGGCGACGTTCAGCGGGCAGCGGTGGCGGCGCTGGCCGAGGCCCGCACCGGTGGTGCCGCCGCCGGCCGAGGCGACGACCCAGGACCTGCCGGTGACCGAGTGGCCGCCGCCGCAGTCGGCGGAACGGGACACCGAGCCGCTGAGCCTCGGCTACCCGGACCCGGACGACACGCCGACCGAGCCGCTGCCCCGGCGTACCAGTGGGACGTCGCCCTGGTCGGCACCGCCTGGCGGCCTGCCGCGACAGGACGACGCGCGCAACTGATCGAACGGAGAGGAGGGCTCCGCCCGGTGGTCGTGTGCCACCGGGCGGAGCCCTCCGTCGTCAGTCCTTGAGCAACTGGCGGGCCATCACGATGCGCTGCACCTGGTTGGTGCCCTCGTAGATCTGCGTGATCTTGGCGTCCCGCATCATCCGCTCGACCGGGTAGTCCC